>JAZKZH010000009.1:0-41907 GCA_045612545.1 Eubacteriales bacterium | reverse complement strand
CACCGAGGAGAGCAGTGAGGCAGAGCCCTCCGAGGAAGAGACTCCCACCGAGGAAGAAACCTCTACCGAGGAATCCACCCCTGCCGCAACCTCTCAGGAAAGCACTCCTGCCGCTACCGACGATGGCAATGCAACCCTCTGGATCATTCTGGGCGTTGTAGCCGCCGCTATCGTTGCCGGTATTGCCATTCTCTTCGCACGCAAGAAGAAGGCATGAAAATAACCTTTTTGGGTGCCAGCCACGGCATTCCAGAGCCCCATAGAAGATGCTCCTGCGCCATGATCACCGTGGGTGATCGGATCTACTTCGTGGATATGGGCGTGATGGCCATCTGCGACCTTGTGGATCGAGGCATTCCCGTGGAGGCGGTGAAGGGCGTCTTCATCACCCATATGCATGGTGACCACACCAACGGGCTGATCCATTTTGCGGATCTGATCAGCTGGTATTACACCGGAGCTGACCCGGAAATCTGCCTCCCTTTGCTTGAGGGGAAGGATATCATCACGGAATGGATCGCCCTTTCCTGCCACGCCACCCGTGACCTGCGGTACAAGCAGGTTGCGGAAGGTGCGGTCTTTGACGACGGGGTTTTGAAGGTCACCGCCCTGCGTACACAGCACACCAAAAGCTCCTTCTCCTACCGCTTGGAGGCGGAGGGAAAAGCGGTGCTGTTCACCGGAGATATGCAAAGACCCCACGTGGATTTCCCCGCTTCCCTTGCGGAGGGCGCCGATCTCATCATCTGCGAGGGCGCTCATTTCCCTGCCACGGAATACAAACCCTACTTGGAAGCCGCATCTCCCAAGCGGGTCATCGTGAACCACTACGCTCCTTGGAACGTACCTCATATCATGGAGCTTGCCAAGACCCTCCCCGCCATGAAGATCACCATGGCAAACGACGGCATGGAAGTGAATTTGTAAAAGCAAAACAATGCCCCGGGCTTTCCGCCCGAGGCACTTTTCTTTATTCAAACTCCACGTCAATAGCGCCTACGCCGCCGTTGATGGTAACGCAGTTTTCGCCGTCTCCAAAGGTCTCCCCGTCGGAAGCGGACTGCCCGTCCACCTTGGCGCTGCCTACGCCCTTGTTGATCTTAACGCGGTAGGATTCCTTGTCCCCCTGCAGGGTCAGGCGGGTCTCTCCCACGCCCATATCCATGTCACAATCCCCCGTCAAGACGGCAGTCATCACCAACTGCCCCACACCCATATCCATGGTAAGATCGTGAAAAGCGCTGTCCTTCACCGTCACTGCCCCGGCGCCGCCGTCGATCTCGCAGGACTTGGTGGCTTTCACGCGCTCCAAGATCACCTCTCCCGCACCCAGATCCAGCTCCAGCTTTTCGGCGGTAATCTTCTCCACCGTAAGCCTTCCCGCTCCCGTGGAGATCTCTGCTCTTTCCAAAACCGCGTCTGCGGGAACGTACAATACCAGCTTTGCGCCGTGATAAATGGCGCCAAAACTTTCCGTCTCCTCCACCAAAAGACAACCGTCCTTCACCTTCACCCGAAGGTGCTTAAGGTTGCTTTCCACAGAGAAGCTCTCCCCCACCTTGATCTCCACCGAGGCGGCTTTTACCTCCAGCTCCAAGGAGCTTACCGCCTCGGACACTTGGTAAACGGTGATCTCGTCCTCCACGCCGTCAATGCCCGAAAGCCCCACGATAAAGCCCACAGCGGTAACAATACTGCCAATGATGGCCACCGCCAGAAAAATAGCAAAGCCCATGGCGGCATATTTGACACCCTTTTCCCAAGCCGTCATGCCAGATCTACCCCGCCAAACATACACTCTCCGGTGACGTACAAGGTCACGGAATGGTTACGGCCCCGCACCTTTCGGTCGGAAACCCCGCCAAACAGCGAGGTGGTTTCCACCTTCACGTTCACGTCGGAGGGCACCAAGATGGTCATCCCGCCAAAAACGCAAGAAACCTTCAGCACACAATCCTCCCGAATGGTAGCGTTCCGCAGATCGCAATACAGGCTTCCAAATACTGCGGTAAGCTCCGCGCCATCAAATTCTCGCCCGCTGTAATCCGCACGAACAGTGTTGAAGATGGCAGCGTTCTCCGGAATATGCGCTCCCTTGGAACGCTTCTCCGACAGCACCTTTTTAGCCTTGCCGCCAAACAGGCCGCCCCACAGCAGCTTTATGCCGATGAACACGATCATGCCGGGAATGAACAGCCGAACCACCATGCCGAAATCCAAAATGTCCCGGCAGTGCAGCAGCAACAGCACACCCAACAGCAAGCCGGTGAGGCTTCCCATCTTTTCACGCTTGGTGAACAAGCTGATGCCGCAGGGAACGATGAGGAATAACGTCCACCATCCGTCGAAAAACAGGTCAATGTCTGTGATCTCCAAGGTGTTCAAGGCGAACAGCACGCCTGCCACCACCAACAGAATACCCCAGATGATTTTATTGATCTTTTCCATAAAGCCCCCTAAAACAAAGAGTGCCCACGCTTACGCAGGCACTCGAATTATCAAAGACCGATCTTACCCAACAGAGCCTTGGAGCAATCCAACTGGTTGGGAATGGTACCGTTTTCGTCGCGGATACGCCAGATGTCGGGGGTGATTTCATCGGCAACGTAGATCTTGCCGTTTTCATCATAACCTACCTCGATCTTAAAGTCGATCAGGGTCCAGCCCAGAGAAGCCAGCTCAGTTCTCAAAACCTCGCCAACCTTCAAAACGATAGCCTGAGCCTCATCGTACTGACCTTCCTTCAACAGACCCTTCATCAGGCAGATTCTCTCGCTGATCAAGGGGTCGCCCTGGATGTCATCCTTCAAGGTCACCTCTGCGTAGGGAGGATCAAAGGGAATGCCCTCCTCCAGAGTAAAGCGGCGGCACATACTGCCTGCGGTGAAGTAACGAAGAACGAACTCCAGCTTGGGAACGGTGAGGTTGCGAACTTTCATCAGACCCTTCTCCACGTCTGCGCCCAGGTAGTGGGTGGGGATGCCGTTCTTTTCCATCAGCTCAAAGAAATACTTAGAGATAGCAAGGCCAATCTTGCCCTTGCCCTCCACACTGCCGCCAACGGTGTTGGAGCCGGGATCAAACACGCCGTTCTCGCCGGTCATGCTATCCTTAAACAGCAGGTGAACAATGTTGTTTTCCTCGTCCAGAAGGACGTCCTTGGTTTTGCCGGTATACAAAGTCTTCATAACGTCTCCTTTTCCGCTTGGGCGGATGGGAAATTTTTATGCTTTATGATACCACATTTCTCTGCAAATTTCAATAGGACGGCACAAAAAAATGCCTTTTTTCGCAGAAAAATTCGACGGAAAGGCATTTTCTTTTTTGTGCATTTTGCGGAGTTTTACCCTATGCGATCCAAGCAATCTCGCTCCAAGGCGTTCAAGAACGCCCCTGCGGTGAAGACACGGTAGCTTCCAACTTTGTCTCCGTTGTCCAAAAGCCACTCTTTTTCCAAGTGTCTGCCAAAGACCTTGCGGGGTACGGGGTTGACGATCAACACCTTTTCACCCTCTGCCTCAAAGGTGAAATTCCCTTCCGTTTCGTAGCGGAATAACTCCAATTGCGCCAAGCGTATCCGATGGACAAAGCGATACGTGCCCTCCGACTCGATATACAAGGGCGCCAGGGGCTTGTGAGCGCAGAGAAGCTTGCAGGAATAGGTCTTCCCCTTGCTTTCCACGGTGAAATCCGCCTCCCCTTCCTTAAAGTACAAAAGGGAACGGTAGGGGTTCTTCACATCCTTAATATCCATGCGGGTCAGTTTCAAAAGCCGCTTCAACAGCCGTCTGCGGGCAAGGAATACCCGCAACCAGCGGCAGGCGTAAAAGCCTACGATCAGGATCACCACCCAAGTGATGGCGTAGGAGGACAAAATGGAAAGGAATCCCAAAATATAGGAAGCCAGGAAGGGGATCACAAAGTTCAAAAGCACCGCGCCGCCAAGCAAATACGCTACCATCCAACGGGAAATGGCTCTGTTTCGCACCTTTTCCCGAAACGGGGTGAGTTCAAACTTCAAGCGGTGCCATTGCTTCACCCCTGCAAGTCTGCCCAAGAAGGACACTGCCACCACCAAGGGCAACAGCAAAAGCATAGCTTGCCATTTGCTTGCCAAGGTCTCCTCTCCGCCCATCAGCCAAGCATGGAAGGCGGCGAAGGTCCACTTCATGGGAAGTGCAGCGTAAAGCAGGGCGATCAGCCCCAAGGGGATCCAGAAATCCTTCTCTTTTGCCAAGCATACAAGCCTGCCAAGGGCATTCTGAGAGGGCGTTTCAGCATACCGCAGCATGGCCTCCTCATGGTAAATGGTCTCCAAACGGCACAGGCTGTAAAACGCCCAAAGCGCCACCGCCACGGCGAAGAAGTAGCAGATGGTCGGGATCACAACCTCTTGCCCCTCTTCCAAAGTGCCCATAACAATCCCCCACGCTTGATAAGAGAAGCACAAAAGCTGAGACATCAAAATATACAACAGCGGCGCCGTGACCCAGCGGTCAATTGTCTTGATGGTTTTCATAAAACTTCCTTATTCTTCAAGCTCTGCAATAAAGGCGTCTACGTAATAGCTTGTTCCCGCGATGAAGGTTCCGCCCGAAAGCATGACGTACTTCATAGCTTCTTTTCCCTGCTCATCCAGCGATACGTAAAGTTTTTCCGGCAGCTTTTCTGCCCATAGCCGCGCCAATTGTCCAATGCAAAGGAAACCCTTATGATCAGGTGTCACTATATAGCGAACACGTTCAAACGGGAGGTTTTCGGTGGATTCAAAGAATTTGGCTCCTCTACCACCAAGCTCATACTTTTCTTTCTTGGCCTCCTCTAACGCCCTTTCAAAGGTAACGGTCTCTCCGTACGTATACAGGCCGCCCTTGTAAAGGGGAACGGGTGCCGGCAAAGTCAGATTGCAGGCTTCAAAAATGTCTTGTACGCCTTGATCGCCGTATAAAGTACCGAATATCGTTCTGCCTACTCTCACAACGACGGAACTGTCCCAGGGTTCCGCAAGAAAAACGTGCGAACGATCACGTGCCATGATCTGCTCGAAAACCTTCTTTGCACGCTCCTCCGTTTTGCACTCCATCATCACAACGTGTACCCCGGTTTCTTCGTTTTTCGCCGAATAATAGCAGGTATCTTCCCGGTGATCCAACCGTTTCGAGAGGTCTCGGATGTCATACCCTCTTTCCTCAAAAAACGGCTTCACATCCTCCAAGAGAAGGTCACTTTCATACTCCTCGTAAAGACAATACTGTTCTCCGATCTTTTCCGCAGAAGGAGCGTACGCTTCAAAGGTTGTGGATCTCTCAAGCTCTGCAATATAATCGTCTACGTAATAGCTCGTTCCCGCGATGAAAGTATCCTCGGAGAGCATCACGTATTTTGCGGACTCTGACTCGGGGCTATGGCCAAACAGCTCAAAGAGTACCTTTGCCACCGTTTGATATGCATAAAGCACCACGGGATCATCCTCGGGAAGCTCCCCTTCGAAGCCTTCCTCCAAGGTCGTCAGCTTCACGATGCTGAGATACCCCCGCCCGTCCGGAGTCAGATAATTGCGGCAATCGACAATGGGTGCCTCGTCCAACAGCTCGTTGTATCCGAAAGAGGTATACCGCAACCGCCGAGCAGTTGTCACAGCCTGTTCAAAGCCGACGAATCCCCAATAGGTATACTTGCCGCCCTTATAAAGGGGCGTAGGCTCCGGCAGGGGAAGATCGTAAATGCCCATCAGATCGGAAAAGGCGTCGTCGCTGTGGACCGTGCCGTATACCATTCTGCCCATTCTGGTGATGGTGTAGCTATAACCGGGCTCGATCCTATAATCGTACGCCCAGGAGCCCGCCATAGCGGCGGCATACACCTTTTTCGCTTCCTCTTCCGTGGTACATTCCACCAAGGAAAGCGTTGCCCTCGTCTCGTCGTTGTGCGCCCAATAATAGAGGTTGTCGTCCCCTTCCTCCAGAAGACTCCCAAAGTTCTCCAGGCGGTAGCCCTTTTCTTCCAAAAGGGGCTTCACGTCTTCAAACAGGAGATCGCTTTCGTATTCACCGTAGAAGTAGTAGCATTCCCCCAGCTTCTCCGTGGAATAGACGTAATCCTCAAACAGCACGACCTGCTCCCGCAGATCTTCAATGGTGGGCTCGTCTTCATCTGTCACTTCCTTGGGAATACAAGCCACCAAGATCACAGGCACCAACAGCAACCAGCAAAGCCCCTGGGCCAAAAGCACACGGCCTTTCCAATTTTTGGGCTTTTCCCGCCCTCGCCACAGGCGGAAGAATGTCATCATCGGCGGCAAAAATCCAATGGTAATCAGCATTCCAAACACAGAGACACAGCCGTATTCCCAGAACACATCCATGCTATTCACGGAAAGAACGCCGTGCTCCGCCCAAGGCAGGATGAATTTGATCACCGCCGCAACCTGCATAGCAGTCAATGCAACCAAAAGCAATCCCAACAGCACCGCATGGTACGCAAAGCCACCCCCGTAGCATTTACGCAATCCCAGACGGTGAAAGTTCAAGTCTTCTTCCCCCGAAAGGAACGTCTCGTCGGAAACTCCCCGTACGCCGTCCAGGTAAAGGATGCTTAACCCCAGCGGGGGCTTCTGTAAGCAACAGGAATAGCCCTTTTCCTTGGCCATGGCAATCAAATCGCGGGCATTTTTTCCGGGAACGATACGGGAGATCGTAAAATGCTCCTCTTCCACTCGTTCAAATCGATAAAGATTCCCGCCGACAACCTTGTCCAATCGATACCCCTTTTTGTTCATCTCTTCAAGGAACGCCAATTCCCTTTCATGGGAATAAAAAGCCTTGAATTTCCAAATCATTGCCATGGTAACCTTCCTTTCATCATTTCTTCACGGTCGTTTGCCCGCTTTTCAATATTATTGTATTATACAAAATACCCTTTGTCAAGAGACATCACGCAAAAAAGACCGGCAAGTGCCGATCATTTTAGGCTTTTACACCTTGATCTTTTTGTCCTTAAAATAATACTCCAAATCCTTTTCCCCAATGGGACGCATCGCACGGCAGGGATTGCCCACGGCCACCACGCCTGCGGGGAGAAGACTAAAAAGTAAAAGAATGCCTCGAAGCTGATCTGCTCCGAGGCTTGCTTTTTATACCCGTTTGGTGGCGTAGGCATTGAGAGAAAGCTCTCCGCGCACCCCTGCCATATATTCGTAATACCCCTGCGCGGCAATCATAGCCGCATTGTCCCCGCACAGCTTAAGAGGGGGAAGGTACAGCTTTCTGCCGTATTTTTCCGCCAGCTCTCCCACGGCCTTGCGCAAATGGGAATTTGCCGCCACGCCACCGGAAAGCACCACGTTCAAGTTGGGATCACTGTTTTGCAGCAACATTTCAAGCCGTCCCGTCACCGTCTTCACCACCGCCTTGGTAAAGGAAGCGGCAATGTCCGCACGGAAGGCATCGTCCATCACTCTGCCCCGCTGCTGCTCGGTATGTACCATATTGATCACCGAGGTCTTCAGCCCGGAGAAGGAGAAATCATAGGGTGCGCCATCCACGCTTCCCTCGTGGAAGGGGAAGGCATCGCTGTTGCCCACAGAAGCCAGCTTATCCATAGCCGCACCGCCGGGATAGGGCAACCCCAGCACGCGGGCACATTTATCAAAGGCTTCTCCCGCCGCATCGTCGCGGGTGGTCCCCACGAAGCGGAACTTGGTATAATCCTCTGCAATCATCAATTCCGTATTACCGCCGGAAACGCACAACGCTGCAAAGGGAGGCTTCAGCTCCGGCTCTACCAGATACACTGCCGCGATATGCCCCCGCAAATGATGCACCGGCACCAAGGGCTTTCCGGAAGCATAAGCCAAGCCTTTGGCAAAGGATAAGCCCGTCAGCAACGCACCGATCAAGCCGGGAGCGTTGGTAACGGCAATTGCGTCAATATCCTCCATGGTAACCCCTGCAGCGGAAAGCGCCTCCTCCGTCACCCCATGGATAGCCTCCGTATGAGCGCGGGAAGCGATCTCCGGCACAACACCGCCGTAAAGGGCGTGGATATCCGTCTGGGTGGCAACAATATTGGAGCGTAAGATCCTGCCATCCTCCACCACCGCCGCCGCGGTTTCATCGCAGGAGGATTCGATCCCTAAAATCAACATATTACCACCATTCCTTCTTCATTAAAAGAGCATCTTCCCCGCCGTAAAAGCCTTTTCTGCGGCCAACCACGGCAAATCCGTTCTTTTCGTATAATTTTCTTGCAGGCAGATTGCTTTCCGCAACCTCCAAAAACAAGCTCTCCAAGCCCTCCATGCGGGCATACAGCGCATCCAAAAGGAATTGCGCCGCCCCGTTCCCACGGTAAGCGGGCAATACCGCAAGGTTCAAAAGCTCCCCATCATACAGGGACAAAGAAGCGCTTAAGATCCCCGCCGCTTCCCCATCCGCAAATGCCATGAGGTAAACCGTTTCGGGAGAGCGATCACGGATCTGACATTCCGACCATGCGGTGGAAAGGCAAGCCCTTTCGATCTCCGCCGCAAGGGCGCATTCCTCCTCTGCAGGAGGACGGATCTCAATTGTTTTCATTTCTGATTTTCAATGCAGGATATGCTTCTGCAAAGCCCTCTTCGCCGGGAGCGACCGTCCAGGGAAGGTCACGGTTCTTATACACCCTGCCCTCTCCGTCGCAAAGGAGATAGGTGGCGTACTCCGGTTGCGTTCCGCCAATGCGGTGAATGGTTACGCCGTCCCCTTCAAAAACCACGTCCCCGATCTCAACGGCAAAAATGCCCTCCGCAAGATAGTACTCCGCGTCGTTTGCCGTATCGTAAAAGCCCTTTTCCCCAAAAACACAGGGAGGAACAGGGTCGGACACCTCTTTGGAAGAGGTGTCCCCCACGGAAGAATGATCGGAAACATAATAATATGAACCGTTACACCCTGCCAAAAGCACAAGGCACAGGCAAAGGCATACAAGCAAAAAACCTTTTTTCATAAAAACTTAAACCTCGCTTCCTCCGCCGATCACCCAAACGGCAATGGCAGAAGGCGCCTCCACCGTCTTATCGGTGGCATAATCGTGGAGATAGCACTTCCCGAAGGCATCGGTGAAGAACCAAACGGAATAATACAGCCCCGGATACTTCACACTCAACAGACGGAACTCAAAGGAATCCCCACGGCTTTCATCGGAAAGAGTGACCGCCAAGCTTTCCCCGTTGACCAAGGCATCGGTGATCATTCGCACCTTATCGGTATCCTGAGAGGGGTTCTTTCCCCGCAATTCCTCAGCTAAGTACTCGTCATCGGCATACAACTGCCCCAACCGCAAAGGAGAGGTACCGTCGGCATACAGCCAAGCGGCAACGGCCTCAAAGCTACCCACGGTGATGTCCGGCAGTTGTTTGTTACGGTATACGTAGCTACTGCCGCTTCCCGCATCGTAGTCGCACAAAAATCGGGAAGGATCTTCAAAAGCGATCTGATAATACGGCAGCCCATCCGCCTCGCAATACACCTCGCCGATATCCACAGGCTTCACAGACAAAATACTGCACGCCACGTATTCGATCCCCGTGTCCTCATCCACAAAGCCAAATTCCTCCTGCAGATGCGCGCCGCTGTGTACGGAATCGCAACCGCACAGCAAAACCGCAAGGCAGAGACAAAGGCAAAACAACTTCTTCATGTAAAATCCTCTCAATATCCCATCTGACCAAGGCTGTCGTCGTTGGTGATCCAATCCTCTACGTTATAGATAGAGAACTCCTGCCCATTCTCGCGAACGATAACGCGCTGAATCCCCGCATTGATCACCAAACGCTTGCACATCTGACAGCTGGTGGTGCCCCCAACCAGCTCACCGCTGGCAGGATCCACACAGCAAAGGTAAAGATCCGCACCCAGCATCTGCTCTCTGGGGGCGGCAATGATGGCGTTGGCCTCGGCATGGACGGAACGGCAAAGCTCGTAACGCTCTCCGCGAGGAATCTTCAGCTGATCCCGCAGGCAATGCCCCATATCACAGCAGTTCTGTCTGCCTCTGGGAGCGCCGTTATACCCCGTGGAAACGATCACGTCGTTGCGCACGATGATGGCGCCGAAATTCTTCCGCAAGCAGGTTCCTCTGGAGCTGACGGTCTGAGCGATATCCAAATAATAATTGATCTTGCTTTTACGTTCCATAAGGGTTTCCCTTTCCGTTTTTAGCATTTCCCGCGGGAAAGATCTCCGCAGACGGATTCATTATACCCCATATCCCGCCAAAATGCAAGAGTTTTTTGAACTGCCCGAAGGGCATTTTACAATTTCGTCACAGAAATCACTCTTCTTTCTTCTTGCTAAACAGCCGAAAGGCAAAGGTCGTACCCAAGGGAAGGAGAAACAGCCCCCAAAATCCCAAGAGCTTCAGCCCGATATACATGGAGGCCAAGGAGGCCAAGGGCGGCAGACCGATATACTTCCCCACCACCTTCGGCTCGATTACCTGGCGGATCACGGTGATCAGAGCGTAGACGATCAAAAGCCCCACGCCATGGTAAATATCCCCCGTCAGCAGACAGATAATCCCCCAAGGAATCAGCACTGTTCCCGTACCCAAAACGGGCAGAATATCGATGAGGGCGATCACCGCCGCCAAAAGAAAGGCGTAACGGAATCCCAAAATCAAAAAAGCGGCAAACAGCTCAAAAAAGGTGACCAGCAGCAAAAAGCCGTAGGCTTTGAGGAAGTTCCCCCCGGTTTCCGTCAAGATCGCCTTTCCCTTTCGCAAGGTGGCCTGCCAGGTATCCGGCAAGATCTCCATCACGCCGCCGTTGATTCTTTTGAAATCGATGGCAAAATAATAGGCCGCGATCAGAACCACCAGCACGGAAAGCAAAAATCCCGGCAAAAACACCGCCAAGGAGGTCAAAAAGGGCAATACCGAACCGGAAAGCTGTTCCGCCGCATTCCCCAAAAAGGCCATCAGCCTGCTTTCCAGATTGGCAAAAAAAGCGGCAAGCTCCTCCTTCGCCCCCGGGAAGGGCAGATATTGCCCCAAGCGTTCCACCCACTCGCCCCGAAAGCCCTCATCCTCTCGCAGGCGGGTCATAAAATCCCCCAAGCCGGCGGCCAAGTTGGAAAGCTCTCCCAAAAGCCGCCGAAACAACAGCCAGCACAAAAACAGCAAAAGTGCCATGGTGGCACACACCGCCACCAAAACCGTTACCTTGCGGGAGATCCCCGCCCGCTTTTCCATGGCGCGGCAAAGAGGCTGCAGGCAAAACGCAATAAGGTACGCCAGCAAAAAAGGAAGAACAGCGCCGAACAAATAGCGAAAGAACAAAAAGATTCCCGCCCCGATCACCAGCGTCCAAAGAACACCCTGCAACAGCTTGCGGGTAGATTCCTGAGAAAACAAAAAATCTCCTCCGTTTTTTTCAAAAAAACACTTGACAAATGCATTTTCTTGTGGTATAGTATAACTCGCGAATGGACGTGGCCGCTTAGTCAAACGGTTAAGACGTCGCCCTCTCACGGCGAAGATAGGAGTTCGATTCTCCTAGTGGTCACCAAACCCGCTCAGCTTCGGTTGGGCGGGTTGTTTCTTTCAAAAAGAGTATACGCCGCTTTTTCAAAAATAAATCTAAAAAATAAGTAAAAAGCAGTTGACAAGTGAGAATTTCTGTGCTATAATACCTCCGTTGCGAACGAGCGACATAATTGAATATGGACAGATGGCCGAGTTGGTCTAAGGCGCACGACTGGAAATCGTGTAACGGTTAACCCCGTTCTAGGGTTCGAATCCCTATCTGTCCGCCACGAAAGAAACCTCTTTTGTCTACCAAGACAAGAGAGGTTTTTTCTTGCTTTTACGGGCAAAATACAGCCAAAACAAGTGAAATAGACTCAAAACAGGGGCTGGAACGGTCGATCAGACTGCACCAGCCCCTGTTTTTCGTTTGACGGTAGCAAAAACGCGTTCTGCTTTTCGCATTTCTTTGCTCTGCAAAGAAGGAGCAAATCTGTCAGACTTAGGGATTTGCACCTGCTTAAATAGATATATTAATTATCGTCATAATATTATTTTAAAAATTACGATAAAAATCACGGTCGCCTATTGATTTTAATCATAATATGGTGTATAATATTGTTGAGTTATTATAATCGAGGTGAAGTGTATGGATTACATGGCTGAACTCGCTGCCATCGCAAAAGCACATGGCGGAATTATTGAAGCAAAAATAGCTGCACAGAGAGGCATCTCAAATGCTATGCTCTATAAGTTGTGCAAGCAAGATAAAATACATCGCATCGTTAAAGGACAATACGTTCTTCCTGATGATATGCAGGATGAGCTGCTGTCAATCAGCAAGCGTTCCGGCAAAGTAATATTCTCACATGAGACCGCACTGTATTTACACGGCATTTCGGATCGGACACCATTCGAGCATACAATCACTGCTCCGTCCGGCTGCATTCCATCCATGGCGATTAAGACCGAATGTAAAGTGTATTACATCAAGCCCGAACTGTTCGAGTTGGGAAAGACATCGCTGAAAAGTCCGGCCGGAAATGATGTCGTTGCATACGATCTGGAGCGCACGATTTGTGATGTGATCCGCAGCCGCAACAAACTTGGAACAGAAACATTTTTGGCAGCACTCAAAATGTACGCAGCCAATCCGAAAAAGGATTTGAACAAATTAAACGCTTATGCAAAGAAGATGCGCGTGTCAAACGTTTTGCGTCAATATCTGGAGGTGCTTCTGTGAGCAAAGCAATGAGCCTGAAGGCAAAGATTAGAAACATCGCAAAACAGAAAAACATTCCGGCACAGGTCATTTTGCAGAACTACATGTTCGAACGTCTTCTGGTCCGCCTCTCCTCTTCCGAATATAAAGAGAAGTTTGTGTTGAAGGGCGGTATGCTGGTAGCAGCTATCGTTGGTCTGGATAACCGCGCAACCATGGACATGGATACCACGCTCAAAAACCTGCCCCTCACACCGGAAGCCATCCGCAGCGCGCTGGAGACCGTCTGCGGCATCACCTACGATGACGGAGTGTCCTTTGAAATCGGCACGATTTCTCCCATTCGCGATGATGATATTTACGGTGGCTATCGTGTTATGATGAACGCCAGATTTGATACGATGATCACTCCGCTCAGCATCGATGTGTCCACCGGCGACGCCATCACGCCCCACGCAGTGCAGTATAACTTCTCCGAAATCTTTGACGACGAAAAATCTTATGAATTGTGGGCATATAACGTTGAAACTGTTATGGCGGAAAAAGTAGAAACCATCCTGCGTCGCGGCGTGTTTAACACCCGTCCCAGAGACTTTTACGATGCCTATATATTGAGCACAACACAGAAGTTTGATAAAGCAGTGTTCGTAGATGCACTGAGCGCAACAGCAGCCCACCGCGGCACTGCACGGCAGATCGCAGACGTTCCCGCAATTCTGCGCAACATCGAAGAAAGCCCCGAACTTAAAACCATGTGGGATAAGTACCGCAAACAATTCGCATACGCAGCAGACATTGAATACGATCAGATTATGACCGTACTGAAAATGCTGTTGGGGAAAGGATGATAACCTCCCCTTCCTATAACAAAAAACGACAGGTTTTCACCTGCCGTTTTTCTTTGCCTTTTTTACGTGCCGAAGGGGAACTTGATCACGTATTCAAAGGCGACGGTGCCTTTGGGAGGGATAACGATGGGTTCTTCCAGCACCGTTCTGTCCATCAGAATACCGCTGCCGCTGCTGGTGACCTGACCAAAACAACCCACTTCCCCCACGGCGATCTCCTCGTCCGTGTTGTTGGTCAAGGATTGGGTTGCGGAAATCTGCGCATATCCATCCCCCACCGTGGCTACCAACGCAGTCAGTCCGGAAGCGCCTGTGATGGCATTGTCGAAAATAGGATCTTCCAGAGTATAATCGTCCACGGTGGCGGGGGTGCGCCCTCTGCCGTACCAAGTTCCGTTCCAGCTCCCGTAGTTGGAGCTTAATCCCTGAGGCATGCATACCCCCCCTAAAAAGGCATAGGGGATTCTTGAACTGGAAGAGAATGAGCAGGAATAAATGGTGCCGTCGATCTTCCTAAGCTCAACGGTTTTCGCAGTGGTTGTCACTTGTCCGCCAAGCGCTGCAAAAAGCACCCAAAAATTTCTTGTGAGCATCCATGATCTCCTTTCTGTCTTAACCGGAGGCAGTGATAGCATACCACAAAACGTCCTGTTTGTCATCCCGCAAAAATCCCACGAAAATCCCACGAAAATCCAAAAAGGGCAAGAAAAAGCCCTCCCAAAACGGGAGGGCTTGAGGGCATGCTTAATAATGAATTAGGCAGCGGGCTTAACGGTTTCGGTGTGAGAGAAGGTGCTGCCGGAAAGAGTGAACTTATAGGTGTTCTTGTCATTCTTGTCCAGATCGATCAGCTTTGCAAAGAGCTCTGCCAATGCGGTATTATCCTTTGCGGTACCGGCTTCTTTAACGGTAACAGTTACAGCAGTACCGTTGCCCACAACCTCAACGGTAATCGCCTTGGTAGCGTCAACAGAAACCTTGCTAGTAGTGTCGGTCAGACCTGCCTGAACGTCAACCCAAGCGGTGTTCAGCGCAGACTCCATGCTTGCGATGTACTGCTCCTGGACAGAATCTTTAGCATCGGAGATGTAGTTGGTGTAAACAGGAACTGCAACACCTACGAGGATTGCCATGATCGCGATAACAACGATCAATTCAACGAGAGAGAAACCTTTGTTCATGGGAATGTACTCCTTTTGTATGTTTTATTTTTCTTTTTTGACTGCAAAAGAACGCAAGGCACACCTACGCTCTTCTGTGGTTTCTATTATAATAATCATTTCGTGCACCGACAAGGCGTTTCGTGCAATTTTATCTTTTTTTCAAGCTATGCCGAGAATTACACAATTGCCTCCCCGGCAATTTCGCGGCATTTGGCGGCGATGGGAGCAGCTGGATTTTGCGTCATTTTTCTTGACTTTTCGGCAGAAAAATAGTACAATGCAAAAAAAAATAAAAAATTTTTCGTTTTTTATAAAACCGATTTTCATTTTTTTGCCCTTATATAGCAGAACGGGTTGAAACCCGAATATCAACACACAAGGAGAAAAAAATGAAAACTCGCACTTTTAGCTATTCGGCCGCAGCCGACAACCAGATCCCTTCTTTTGAGAACGAAAGCTCTATGCCTCGTATCGACGAGGTCACTGCCCCTGCCTCCCGCAGAACCGGTAAAGTCAGCGCAATCGTCCGTCTGGTCGTCGCGGCCCTCACCGTGGTCATCGGCACCGTGGCGCTTCTGATCACCCTCTTTTCCGGCGGAAGCAACGCAAGCTCCCCCCTCGCCGACGCAATCGCTTCGGAGGGTGCCATTTTCCTGCTGGCTTGTATGCTTTGGTGTCTGATCAAATGGTGTGTATTCCTCTTCCCCAAGACCCTTTCCTGGGCGAACGGTATGTGGAGAGCTTGGCACCCCTTCACCCCCTTTGGTTGGATCGTCAAGGTCATGCTCTGGATCTACATTTTGTTCCTGCCCACCGCATTGTCCGGCTTGATCACCACCCCCTTCATCACGGCTTGTTCCATGTTGCTGGGCAATCTGAACATTGCCACCGCAGGCGTATTCTTCCTGCTTTTCGGCGGTCTGCTTGCCTTCTTGGTAGCATTGGACGTAGCCAAGGTAAAGAACTGCACCCTGAAAGAGCTGCTCCGAGCGATAAAGCCCTGCGAAGCAGAGCAGGCGTAATCCCTCCGCCAAAAGCGAGGTGGAATATGCAGACTACAAAAGATACAATGGGGGCCATTTTGAAATATATTTTCGCGGAAGATCAAAAACGCAACCCCATGTCCCCCAGAAAAGCCGCAAAAATGTTCCGGAAGATCAAACGTCTCCTTAAAAAGAAGCGCCGCGCGCGCGTCTCCAACACTAAAATACAACAGAAAGAGAATATAGAAAAATGAAAGATAACGAAAAACTGGTCTCCCTTGTCAAAAAAGCACAGCAGGGCGATACCCGCGCATTTAACGAGCTGATGAACGAATGCTACCAAGGGTTTTACTTCTTCGCCTTGAAGACCTGCGGCAACAAGCAAAAGGCCGAGGAGGTCACCCAGGACAGCTGTCTCGAGATCGTAAAAACCATCCGCAAACTGAAAGCTCCCGAAGCCTTTCTCAATTGGGCGCACCAAATCATCTACCACCACTGCCTCCGCCACACCAACAAAAATAAAAAGGAGGTGCTGGCGCAGGTAAACGACGAGGAGCTGACCATTTTCGATTGCGTTCCCGCCGATTATTCGGAATCTCTCCCCGAGCAGGTCTATGAAGATAAGATGTTCCGCGAGGAAATGATGGAGATGCTCAACGCCCTCCCCGACGAGCAACGCTCCGCTTTGGTACTGCATTATTTTGAAAACAGATCGGTGAAGGAGATTGCAGAGATCCAAAACACCACGGAGGGTACTGTCAAGAGCCGTTTGTATTACGGCAGAAAAGAAATGAAAAACCGAGTCGAGGACTACGAAAAGCGCAACGGCGTCAAGTTCCACGGCATCCTGCCGCTGTCCATGCTCTTGTTCCATCTGTTCCGTTACAGCGCAATGGAGACTACGGTTTCTGTCAGCCCTGCTCTCTCCGCCATGCTTGCGGAAGCTATGGCAGGCAGTTCGGCGGCAACAGCAACCTCTGCAGCCGCAACCGCTTCCGCTACGGGTGCAACAAGCGGCGCGGCCACCGCAGCCGGCACAGCCACCGCAGCCGGCACAGCGGCCGCCAAAGGAATCGGAAGCGCCCTGCTCACCAAGCTCCTCATCGGTGCGGCGGCAGTGGCAGTGACCGTAGGCTCTGTGGTAGGCGGAGTTTTGCTCACCAACGAGGAAGAAAAAGAACCCGCAGAATCCTCCCCCATCGTTGAAGAATCCACCGAAATCGGCTTGGGCGACACCTCCGGGAACAATTCCGGGAACAATTCTGGGAACAGCTCCCATAATCACTTGTTTGCGTTCACCGGAGAAAGCGACCACAACTACCACGAGGTGGTTTGCCCCTGCGGTGAGAAGCAGAAGCAGCTTCACACCTACAAAGAGGACAAATGCGCTGTTTGCAACAACGAAAATTATTTCTACTATTCTATCGACTCGGAAAAGGGCACCTGCAGCATCAACGGAGTCATGGAAAGCCATGAAGTCATTGCAATCCCCGCCATGATCGACGATTGCCGCGTAACCTCCATCAGGGACTACGCATTCAGCGAAGCGGCCGGTGATACCGACGGCCTCAAGGAGGTTTACCTGCCCGAGGGAATTGAAACCATCGGCAAATTCGCTTTTGAAAGTTGTGACGAGCTGGAAACGGTGGTCATTCCCAACAGCGTGACCACCATCCAAAAACGCGCATTTGAAGATTGTGAAAGCTTGAACAAGATAGTCATTCCGGCCTCCGTTACCACCCTTGAAGATTTCGTATTCACCGGATGTACCGGCCTCTCCGATTTCACCTACCAAGGCACGCTTGCGGAATGGGATGCCCTGGACAAGGATAACTTCTGCACGTTCTTGTCGACAAACGTAGAGCAGATCAAATGCTCCGACGTGGTTCGTCACATTGGATTTTTCTTTGAAGTGAACGAAGACGGAAAAACCTGCACCTTGACATCTGCTCCTTACTACTCTACCCATCTGGTGATTCCCACCTATTTAGACGGCTACCGCGTTACACACATCGGCACGGGTGACGAAAACATTCAAGACGGCTACGCCAACAACTACACGGAAGAGATCACCATTCCGGAAGGCGTGGTGGAGATCCGCGACATGGCGCTTGGGGATTTTTGGGAATTGAAAACAGTTCATCTGCCCGACAGCCTCATCACCATTGGCAACCAAGCGTTTGCCGGAAGCGGCTTATCGGAAATCCTCATCCCCGACAGCGTGACCGCGATCGGCGAAGGAGCGTTCTCCGGTTCCAACATTGCGGAAATCCGTATTCCCGACAGTGTGAAGACCATCGGGGATCGCGCATTCAGCAATTGCATTTACCTTGAATCCATTGTGATCCCCGATAGCGTTATCTCTTTGGGCGCAGAGATTTTCGAAGGCTGTGAGATGTTGAAAAACGCCACCTTCGAAGGCACTCTCGAGCAGTGGAAAGCGATGAACGTGGAGGTGGAATCCTTCTTCGGCGAAACGCTGGTAGAATACCTCCAATGCGCCGACGGCAAGATCATCTGGGGATACGAATACGAGGTCAACGAGGACGGCGTCACCTGCACCATCACGAAAATCCTCCATAAGCTGGAGCATTCCACCATCCCCGAATCCATCGACGGCTACCGTGTTACTCGCTTGGGAGACGGCAACTCCGCCCTGCAGACCAACTGGATGTCTCCTCCCATGATCTCCATCACCATTCCCGAGGGCGTGCAGGAGATCCGCGACAACGCATTCAACGGCTTCTCCAACATGACCGAGGTGCGGTTGCCCTCCACCCTGCAGCGTATCGGTGAACGGGCATTCAGGAATTGCTCCTTCACCACCATTTCCATCCCCCACAGCGTCACCGAAATCGGACAGGAGGCATTTGCATTTTGCGACCTCCAAACGGTGACCATCCCCCGCGGCACAACGGTGTTGAATGAAGGTCTGTTTAACAGCTGCTCTTACCTGTCCGAGGTGATTCTCCACGACGGCATTACCGAAATCAAAGCAGACGCCTTTGCCTATTGCAGGGCCTTGATCCGCGTAGAGATTCCCAACAGCGTCACCCAAATCGGAACCGCGGCATTCAGAGATTGCAGCAACCTCAAGGAAGTGATCGTTTCCAATGCCGTAACCAGCATTGGGGATTGGACCTTCGTGTACTGCGGCAGACTCGAAAAGATCACCCTTTCCGGCGACGTGAATTACATTGGTGTCAACTCCCTCAGAGGGTGCGAAAGCTTATCTACCATCGTGTTCGGAGGAACCATGGCAGATTGGACTTCCATCCAATTCGGGGATTATTGGAATATGTCAACGGGCGCTTACACCGTTCATTGCACCAACGGAACGATCGAGAAGTAAATACAAAAAAGGCCATCGGTTTGCTGATGGCCTTGTTTCTTATCCGCTCTTTACCGCACAAACCGCTGTGCATAGCCGCACCGCTTGCAAAGCTCCTCCGTTGCTCTTCCGCAGCGAAAGCCCTCCGCCATCTCCACCGCCCGAGGCGCGGACAGGATGGCAGCTACATCCTCTTCAAAAAGGTTGCCCAGGGAGATGATCCCGTCGCTGTCCAAGCAACAGGGCACCACCGTGCCGTCCGCCAAAACGCCAAACTGATCCTTCAGCCCGTAACAGCGAACCTCCTCCCCCTGCAAAGGGGCGTTGCTGTCCGGCCAGGCAAACCGATCCCCCGCTTCCACAAACAGCTTCTCCCGAATACGAAGCCCGCGGGTGTTCTCCACCCACTCCCCCGAAAGCTTGTCACGCAGAACGGACAAAGCGAACTCGTTCCTGCCGTTGTCGTATCCCTTGTTCCAGAGGCGGAACACCACGATCACCCCCGCCTCCGCCGCGGCATCGGCAAACACCGCCAGCTGTTCCAAATAGTCTGCAAATGCCTCGTCGCTTCCCTCTTCAAAGCTGTGCATGGAAAGATTGACCTTGTGCAGGCCTGCTTCCAACAGCTCCTCCCGGCGACGGTGCAAAAGGGTTCCGTTGGTAGTGAGGATGGACTTATATCCCCGCTCCCCCGCCAGCTTGATAAACGCGGGCAACAGCGGATGGGTCAACGGCTCCCCCATCAAGTGGTAGTATATGTATTGGGTATGCCCCGCCAGCCGATCCAATACCAGGGTGAATTCCTCCATGCTCATCTGCCGAAGCGGACGGCTGTGTCCGTGGCAAAAGGAGCAGTTCATATTGCATCGGTTGGTGATCTCTACGTAAACCTTGTTGTACATCTTGTTCCTTTTCTATAAAAGCAGAAAGTGCCCGAAAGCCCTTAATTTGCAAGGGTTTTCGGGCACTTGTAAGCCGATTGGAATTATTCCCTTATTCCCACTCGATGGTGCCGATGGGCTTGGGTGTGAGGTCGTAAAGAACGCGGTTGATGCCTTCTACCTCGTGGGTGATACGGTAGGTGATGCGGTGCAACAGCGCGTAGGGGATCTCCTCGATGGTAGCGGACATAGCGTCGGAGGTGTTTACGGCGCGGATGATTGCGGGCCAACCCTCATAGCGGCTCTCGTCCTTCACGCCAACGCTCTTCACGTCCGGCACTGCGATAAAGTACTGCCATACCTTCTCTGCCAAGCCGCCCTTGTCGAACTCCTCACGGAGAATGGCGTCTGCCTCGCGAAGCGCGTTCAGACGGTCGCGGGTGATGGCACCCAGGCAACGAACACCCAGACCGGGGCCGGGGAAGGGCTGACGGTAAACCATGGCGTGAGGAAGACCCAAGGCCTCGCCCACAACGCGAACCTCGTCCTTGAAGAGCAGCTTCAAGGGCTCTACCAGCTCAAACTGCAGATCCTCAGGCAGACCGCCCACGTTGTGGTGGGATTTGACGGCTTTTTTGCCTTCCGCCTGCTTAAAGGACTCCAGAATATCGGGGTAGATGGTACCCTGTGCCAGGAAGGAAATGCCCTCCTGCTTGCGAGCCTCTTCGGCGAAGACAGTGATAAACTCCTTGCCGATGATCTTACGCTTGGATTCGGGGTCGGAAACACCTGCCAAAAGGTTCAGGAAATGATCGGTGGCATCCACGTAGATCAGGTTGGCATCCATGCCGTCCTTGAACATTTTGATAACGCCCTCGGACTCATCCTTACGCATAAGGCCGTGGTTCACGTGAACACAGACCAACTGCTTGCCAATGGCCTTGATCAGCAAAGCGGCAACAACGGAAGAGTCTACACCGCCGGACAGGGCAAGAAGAACTTTTTTATCGCCTACCTGAGCGCGCACCTGAGCAATCTGCTCTTCGATAAAGGCGTTCGCCAAAGCAGGAGTGGTAATACGCTCCATGGTTTCGGGACGGATATTGCTTTGCATAGTGATTCCTCCAGAGTAAATCATCTTTATGCCCTACATTATACAGCAAACTTTCCCGTTCGTAAAGTATTTTTTCAAAAAAATTTTCACAAAATTCAAGTTTTCTCTCGTTCAATTTTTGTGTTTCCGCTTCATACAAATAGAAAAAACGAAAGGAATGAATTTGTTTATGAAAAAATGCTGTTGCGTGCTGCTCACGATCTGCCTGCTTTTGGTGCAGGGCGTCCTCCCTGCCCTTGCCACTGAGGAGGCCAAGCTGTACCCGTACGAATTTGCTTTCGAGGCCTTTTGGTACGAGGAAGCTGCCCCCGCAGCTACCTTCGAAAGCAGTCTCCCGCGAAAAAGCTGTCTGCTGATGGAAGCCTCCACCGGGAAGATCCTCTACGCCGATAACGAAAACGCGCGCCTTCCCATTGCCAGCGTTACCAAGGTGATGGCCACGCTTTTGATCATGGAGGCCTTAGACAGCGAAAGAATCTCCTTGCAAGACACCGTCTCCGTCAGTGAACGTGCGGCCTCCATGGGCGGCTCCCAGGTGTTCCTGGAGCCGGGGGAGCAGATGTCCGTGGACGATCTTCTGAAATCCATCATCGTGGTGTCCGCCAACGACGCCACGGTTGCCTTGGCGGAGGCCATCTACGGCAGTGAAGAAGCTTTTATTTCCGCCATGAACCAAAAAGCCACGGATTTGGGGCTGGAAAACACCCATTTCGTCAACACCAACGGACTGCCCGCCGAGGGGCACTATTCCTCCGCCCTGGACGTTGCCATCACCACAAGGGAACTTTTGAAGCATCCCACGGTGCTGAATTACACCAACATCTGGATGGACACCATCCGCGACGGCGCCTTTGGCCTTGCCAACACCAACAAGCTGGTTAGGTTTTACAAGGGCGCCAACGGTATGAAAACCGGATTTACCTCTGAGGCGGGGTATTGCCTTTCCGGCACCGCACTGCGAGACGGAATGCAGCTCATCGCCGTGGTGCTTGGAGCTACCACCAGCGAGGATCGCTTTGCGCTGGCAAAGCAGCTTTTGGACTTCGGCTTTGCAAACTACCGTATTTTCACTCCCGAGATTCACTTGCCTGAAACCTTGCCCGTCACCTGCGGCGTTACGGAAACGGTGAAGCTCGCCGCCGCTTCCCCCTCCTTGCTTTTGGAAAAAGGGGCGACCGGACAGCTTACCCAAACCCTCACCCTGCCGGAAACCGCAGAAGCGCCGGTAGCAAAGGGACAGCAATTGGGGACGGTGGAATTTGTCCAAAACGGGGCGTCCTTGGCGGTGATTCCCGTTTATGCGGCAGAAGATGTGAAAAGAATGGACTTTCTGACCCTATTAAACAGAATTTTAACCAACATATTCAGCTTTTTATGATTGACAAGTGGCAAGGAATCGTGTATAATGTAGATGCGTAAGAATATCATGCAAATACATTAAGCGAAAAACGAAACGGAAAACCCAATGATTACTTTTCAGCATTCCCACATCAAGTCGGTAAGTGATGCCGACATTGCGGCTTTTGACAGCCGCCTTGCCGCTGTGGATTCTATGATCCAAAACAAAAACGGCAAAGGCAATGACTTCCTGGGCTGGATCGACCTGCCCGTAAACTACGACCGCGAAGAATTCGCACGGATCAAGGCCGCAGCCCAAAAGATCCGCCGCGACAGCGATATTTTGTTGGTCATCGGTATCGGAGGCTCCTATCTGGGCGCCCGTGCCGTGATCGAGTTCCTCCACGGTTCTTATTACAACCAGCAGCGCAAGAACACCCCCGATATTTACTTTATCGGTAACTCCTTCAACGGTGAGGAGCTGAAGGACGTTCTGGAGCTTTGCGAGGGCAAGGACGTCAGCGTTAACGTGATCTCCAAGTCCGGCACCACCACGGAAAGCGCCATCGCCTTCCGCATCGTTCGTGAATACATGGCCAAGAGATACGGCGAAAAAGAAATGAACGCCCGTATCTACGCCACCACCGACCGCGCCAGAGGCGCACTGAAGGGTCTGGCAGATAAAAACGGCTACGAAACCTTCGTGATCCCCGATGACGTTGGCGGCAGATTCTCCGTGCTGACTCCCGTGGGTCTGCTCCCCATTGCCTGCGCCGGCATCGACATCGACGCTTTGATGGAAGGTGCAGCCAAAGAACGGGCCACACTGTTCGAAGCAGGTCTTTCCAACGACGCTTACCGCTATGCGGTGTTGAGAAACATTTATCTGGAGCGCGGACTTAAGGTGGAGCTGTTGACCAGCTACGATCCCGCTTTCCGCTTCATGGGCGAATGGTTCAAGCAGTTGTTCGGCGAAAGCGAAGGCAAGGATAAGAAGGGCATCTTCCCCGCTTCTGCGGTGTATTCCTCCGATCTGCACTCCTTGGGGCAGTACGTTCAGGACGGCTCCCCCATTCTGTTCCAGACACTTTGCACTCGTTCCACCCCCGAGGAACGGGACATGAACGTTCCCTACGAGGAAGAAAATGCCGATGGTTTGAACTTCCTTGCAGGTAACTCTCTCTACAAGATCAACAAGAAGGCCATGCAGGGAACGATTCTTGCCCACGAGCAGGGCGGTACGGAAACCCTGATGATCAAATACGACCGCAAGGATGCCTATACCTTGGGCGAGATGATCTACTTCTTTGAAATGGCTTGCGCTGCCAGCGGTTATCTGTTGGAGGTCAATCCCTTCGATCAGCCCGGCGTGGAAGCTTACAAGAAAAATATGTTTGCGTTGTTGGGCAAGCCCGGCTACGAAGAACAAAAGGCTGCTCTGGAAGAGCAGATCAAAAAAATCTGATCAAAAAACGCGGCACTGACTCCGCATAAATAAAACTTAAAGGAGATACTACTTATGAAACTGTTAGCCGGTGTAAAAGGTACTGGTAAGACCAAAGCCCTGATCCAGGAGGTCAACAAGGTTTGCGGTGAATCTCACGGCTCCATCGTTTGCGTAGAAAAAGGCAAAAAACTCACCTTCGACGTTAGCTACCAAGCACGTCTGGTAGATACCGAGGATTACGGCATTCTTGGTGCAGATATGCTGTATGGTTTCCTGTGCGGCATCCTTTCCCAGAACTATGATATTACCGAGATCTTTATCGATAATGCATTCGCTATCTGCGGCGGCAAGCCCGAAGAGCTGGAGGCTTTCTTGGTGAAGGCTGAGGCCATCACTTCCAAGAATAACGTGGAATGCTTGGTTACCGCTTCCGTTGATCCCGCGCTCCTTTCCGAAAAGGCACGCGCTTACATGGTATAATGGCGGCTCATTCTACAACAGATTCCAAGCCTGCAGGCAAAGGCTGGCTCAAGCAATTCTCCCGGGCCGCGCTGTTGCGCTCTCTCATCTGCTACACCCTGTGCAGTTGGCTGGAGATCGCGCTGATGACGGTGCGCACCTCCCCGGAGACCCAAGTCCTGGTTGGGCTGGCTGAGGATCTGCTGTCCAAAATGACCGTGCTTCTGGCGGCCTCCTTCCTGTTCGGATTCTCCTTCATCGTATTCCATTGGAAGGGCATTCCCTCTGCGGTAAAGCGCTTCCTCCACATGGTGGTAGCCTTCATCCCCGTGGTGATGGTCTCCCAGTCCCTGGTAAACGATGCCAATTTGGACACCCAGGCCTTCGTGGCGTACTACTTCTTTGCCGTGTTGGTATATCTGGCAATCTACGGCATTTGTATGCTGGCCGCCCATTTTATCCGCCGCAAGGCATAATAGCACAAAGTAAAACCACCGAGGGCAACCTCGGTGGTTTTTGTTGCGGTTATAATGCTTCAAAAAAATATTGCGGTTTCCGTATGCCTTTTCAAACGCCCCATTGCAAAAAGCTCCTCCCCGCAAGGGAAGGAGCTTTTGTAGATTGCTTTTATTTAGTCGGATACGATGAAGGCATCGCCCATGCTGGACTCGGAGATAAAGACGATGATGAAGTCAACGATGGACTTGCCCTCTTCCTTGTCGCGGTACTGACCTGCGTCGGTCAAGCTGATGTTGAAGTCGCCGCATCTTGCCAAAACGGTCTGGTCAAGAGAATCAGCCAGCAGGAGAGAAGCGCCGATAGCGTTCTCATCACGGTAAATCAGAGCATTGGGAAGCTCGGTACGATTGGTCTTGATCACGTTACGCTCTGCGCCGCCCGTGTAAGCGTCGGAGGAGTTGATGGTGGTGTAGTAAGAATAGTCATCATTCTCGGTATCCATGTAAAGACGAACGTTTGCAACAGCCTCGTTGTAGGAGAACTTGGGCTTCAGCAGAGTGATGGTCTCTCTGATAACGTCTGCATCCAGCTCACGGTAGGAAACCAGATTACCACCCTTGGCATCCTTGGAAACCATGTCGAAATCTTCCAGAGCGTAAGCGGAAGCATCGGAATCCAAAGCGGCGATATACTTCATAACCTCACGGTACATCAAGAAGGAGGTGTACTCGGTGGGGTGGCTATCGGTCTGACGGTACAGGTCATAGATATCCTTGCCTGCATCCAGCTCTGCCTGCAGAACGGTCTGCATATCCACAACGCTGGCCATGGTGCCGCTAACTGCGGTAACGATCTGCTGGTAACGAGTCAGCAGGTCATAGTCCTTCTGTGCCAGATCATCTTCGTGAAGGATGGAGGGATCCATGGTGGTCAGGTCGGGAATGAACACGTAGATCAAACCAATCTGATTACCCTTTGCACGGGACAGGAAGGCTTTGTAGGTAGAAGCTACGGTAGCCTTGATCTCCCCTACCTGAGAAGCGGTGTAAAGCTCCTTGCCCAGATAGTCGTTGAGGTAAGCGGTAAAGAACAGTCTGGAATCTCTGCCAACAGAAACGGAGTTGCCATCCAAACGCTCCTCTGCAGTAGCGTCGTAGGGAGCAGAGAAGGTCAGCGGTTCGCCAAGCTCCTCCTCGCCCTTCATGGCAGTAGCCGCGAAGGTGGTAGCGGTTGCAGAAGGCAGATCCACAGCAATGATGAAATAGTCGCCTGCGCACTTTTCCTGAACGGAAATGTCCACACCGCCGCTGATGCGAACGGAATCAACGCCCTCGGCGATTGCCTTCTCGGTAAGCTGACCGAACACAGCCACGTTGGTAGGAGTAACGCTGACCACGTCGTTGATGGTCAGATATTCGTTCTCAGCAAGGAAATCACTTTCCGCAATAGGACCGTCATCGTCGCCGGGATTCAAGGAAACCAGCTTACGGTCATCCGGTGCCTCGTTGGGCACACACGCACCAAACAGCATTGCCGTGCACGCCAGCAAAGCAATTGTCAGAAGTGCAATTCTTTTTCTTTCAAACTTCATAAAGAACCTCTCTTTTCGGGGTGTGGCCGCCATGTGCGGGCAAAACCCCAAAGTATCCATATATCGTTATTATAAAGGATTCCGTCAAAATATGCAAGAGCAAAACCGATTTTCTTTGTTGCCGATACAGAGAATTATCGCTTCGGTTTTTGGTGCTTTTCCACAAACTACACCGCAAGGAAGGACAAAAGCCAAACGGGGATCAGCCAACAAAGTTGGAAGGTCGCCGCCTGCACCGCGCCAAAGGTTCCAAGATCGCCGGTAATGGCCAAAAAGCCCACCGCCAAAGCGGAAAGAACGGTGGCAACCGTCATAATAATGGCATTGCACTTGGTCACGTGGCGAACCTTATCGCACAAGGAGAACATCCGCAGGAAATTATGCAAAGAGGAATTGCACACAACGCCGCCGGAGGCAGAGGGAATATCGCCGGAAATCTCCTCGGGAGAATCCTGCTTCAGCACCGCCACGGGACACTTGCGGAATTTGATAGCGCCTTGGATCATCTCGTTTGTGATGTTGGGGTCCATGGTCTTCACGCCGAGACAAAGCCCCGCTCGATACATATCCTGCAAAAGCTGCTCGAAGCGAGGGTTGATGCGGTAACGTACGTAAAATTTAGCAGCCAGCTGCTCGTCGATCACCACGTACATCACAGAGCCAACGCCCTTTTCGTACCCCTCGTCCCCTTGATCAACGGGGGCGTCGAAGCGGTAGCGGCGGAGGTAGCTCCGCTTTCCCAGGAAGATATGACGTCCGTCAACAGCCACGCAAACGCCGTCCTTAGCGTTTTCGATCACACGGGCGGTAGCAGGCTTTTCCACCTCTCCGTCCACCATACGCTCAGTAACCTTGGCAAGAGGCCCGCCCAGGAAGGTAAACACCTTTGCCACGTCGGGGATGACCTTATCGATACGGTAATCGCCGTAGGTCTTTACGCTGGTGATGTTCACCAAGGAAGCGGGATACACCTCGGTATCTGCAAAGGAAAGGGCAGAAGCCATGGAATATTCCTCGGCAATACAGTTGCCGATAAAAGCGCCGGAGCATTTTCTTCCCTTGCGGTTGGCTACCACCAAAGGAAGATTGATCACAAAGAAGGCGGAAGAGGGCAAGGCGAAAACCACCAAGGCCGTAAAGGCGTTGAACGCCTCGGTTACGGGGTTGCCCAGCACGATCATGGCCGCAAACAACCCTCCCGCCAAAACGAACAATAGGGGCAGCAGGAAGCGATAAAGATCGTCGTACTTGGGGCGCTTCACAGCTCTCTCGGAAAATCCTTCCACAAAGTTTGCGCGGCAAACGGTGTAAAGCTCACTGTCTTCATAGAGATATCTGCCGAATTCCTCGGATTCCTTCACCGCATTCTGCAATTGCTGAGCAACGTATTTGGGACGTTTGGTAGCGATCATACGGAAGGCGTGACGGTTCCTTGCCGCGATCTGCAGCTCGGAAACCGCGGCACACACCACAGTTACCGCCAAGGGCAGACCGTACAGCCTCAACTCCCCTGCTGCCGCCGGGCAAAGCGCGGCCGTCACAAAGGAATACAACGCCACAAACAGGAAGCCAAAGGCCAAAACACTTTCCGGCACGGGCTTCGAGGAGAACAATCCTCTTCCGCCCCGCACCAAAGCAGGCAATACCGTCAATCCGCAGAAGCACAAAATCTGCAGATCGATCATGACGTACAAGCGAATCCCCGTCAGCCCCTCCTTCAAAAGGAAGCCGAACATACCATCCGCCCCGGAGGTTTCAAACCGCCAAAGGAACAGAAGCAGGATCACCGAAGCGATCACGCGGAAGAAAGCATTTCGCTGTGCCTTTCTGAGCTTTGTATCGATCTCCGCATTTTGAGAACGGTCGGTATATCGCAGGATCGGCGTTTCCGCCTTCCGCTTGGTTTTCTTTTTCTTTTTGGAAAGCCCCGCGCGGACGGCTTCGTTCTCCACCTCGTCCTCTTGCATCATATCGAATGCCAAACGAAGGTTGATCTCCTTTTCGTCCATTTCGGCAGACATGGGCTCCACGTCGGTCTCCTCGGGCAGAAAGGCAAGCTGTCCGTCATCATCGTCCTCGCCATCCTCAAAGCCGTGTTCAACCACTCTGCTTCCCAAATTTTCGTAATCCTTGTCAAATCCGGCAGGGCCGGGAGTCTTTTTCTTTTCCTTCAGCGTCAAGCCGTCCCCCAAAGGAAACATTTCTGCTTGCTCATAAGACTCCTTGGGAGGAAGATCCTCCTCATCGGAAAAGCGATCCGCGGCATCCGCCATGCGCTTTTCCATTTCCTCGGCGCTGATCTGACCGGATTCCCGAATGATGGTGCGCAGGTTATCCGCCTTGTCAGGCTGGTTTTCCAAATATCCTAAAAGCTTATCTCCCTGCAACCGCCGCGCCAGCGTGTTTTTCAGCTCCAAGGTATCACTGCGGCGATCGGGAAGCTCTCTGGTGCTGTAACGATCAATCAGCTCGATGGTTTCCGCATCCAGATTACGGCGAGGCTTTTCCGAAAGCTCCCCTCCGGGAGAAGCACATCCCTCGGAAGGCACTACGATGGTCTTGGTCAGTCTTTCTTCCTCGGCTGCACGCTTTTCCTGCAACGCACGGGCACGGTCGTTTTCTTCAGCTGCTTCCGCCAACAGGGCGGATATGTCAAAGTCGTTCTTTTCTTCTTTCAAAACGCCCACAGTCTCCCTTCGGATTACTTTGCTCGCTGTCTGGCGGCCTCAAACATCAAAATAGCCGCCGCATTGGAAACGTTCAGGGAATTGATCTTCCCGTACATGGGGATCCCTGCCATAAAGTCGCTTTCTTCCTTCAGCAAGCGGGAAACACCTTCCCCCTCGCTACCCAAAACCAAAGCAATCTTCCCGCGGAAATCTTGCTCGTAATAGGGCTTGCCCCCTGCTTCCACTGCCCAGATCCACACACCGTTTTCCTTGAGCGTGCGAAGAGCGGAGGCCAGATTGGACACCCGTGCCACAGGCACGTGGAACACGGCGCCTGCGCTGGATTTTGCAACGGTTCCGTTCACGCCGACAGCGTGACGCTTGGGAATGATCACCCCATTCGCTCCCGCGCACTCCGCGGAACGGATCATCGCACCCAAATTGTGGGGATCGTTGACGTTATCGCAAATAAGATAAAATGGAAGCTCCCCTGCCGCTTCCGTGCGAGCCAAAAGCTCCTGCACGGAGAGATACGCCGTCTCTGCGGCAATGGCGGCCACGCCCTGATGAACGCCGCCGCCCGCCAAGGAATCCAGCTTGCGCACGTCCGTTTCCAAAAGCGGAACACCCTTTTCCAAGGCTAAGGCACACACCACGGACAAAGAACCGTCACGCTCTCCCTTGCGGATAAATACGCGGTCCACAGCTCTGTCACTGCGAAGCAGCTCGATCACCGCATTTCTGCCGATGAACAGACCTTCCACAGGCTCCGATTGCTGCTCTGCGCCGCGAGATCTTTCGCCGTTTCCATATTTCTTGTAAGGCTTTTCCATGGCGGATACCTCCAAATGTCAAAACTCTCTCGTAAAAGTATACCACACCCATTGCCGATTGTCAATCGGAAAACGCAGGAAAATGAAAATCCGCCCGGGATTTGAACACCGAACGGATTTCCTTTTTTAGGGCTTTACGGCAAACACACCGCACACCTGGTTGGTGGACATGTGATCCTTCCCCTTCTTCCCCATGATCTCCAGATAAAACGGAGCGGGGTTTTCAAAAAAAGCTTTCGGGATCGTCCCCATCCCCGCCGCGAGAGGGATCTGCAAGGGAGATTCCCCCTCCCGTCTCAGCAGGGCGTATTTCTCTGAAAAAGCAGCCCATTCCGGAGAAAGATCCACCTGCAGGACAACCTCCTCCGTCTCCGGTGTCAAATACGGCAAAGAAAGCAAAAGCAGCGCTTCTCGCCGAGCAGCCAAGGCCACGCAAGCACAACTCAAAGCAAGCCCTCCTTATACTTTCAAAGTAAACGCAGATCGGGGCGCACCCGTTGCACCAAGCGCTCTGTAAACCACCGCTTTGGCAAAGGACGTCGCAGTGTTTCCTCCGCCGGGAACGTAAACGCCCAGGATGGCCTCACCCTCCGCATTATGGGCGGTAACACCTCGGCACAGCGTTTCCGGAGTCACCGTATCCCCGGAGGTATCGGCGTTATAGGGGTTCACAAAAATGCCCACGATAGGCTTCCCCGCCGCATTGTGAGCGGTGATCCCTTTATGCAGGGTCTCGGGGGTCACCGTATCCCCGGAGGTATCCACCGATGGAACGTCCACCGTCAAATCTTGAGAAAGCACCCTGCTTTCCAAAGGGTATACCCCGTTTCCCGTAATGCGGTAAGGCCCTTCGTATACGGAAAATGCAGGCGTTTTTCCTTCCTCGAGCCGCAGATCGCCAAAGGAAGCGCACAGCGGGTTAGTTTGGATGCAAGTATCCCCCGCCTCTCCGGTAAACCGCAGATAAAAGGGCTTTTCCGACAACGTAAAGTCCGATGGAAGCGGCACTGCAATGCCGTCCTCCAGCAGAAACTGAAGCATGATCTCCCCTTCCCGCCAAAGGGTCAGCTTCCTCACCGAGAAATCCGCCCAGGTTTTGTCGAAGGTAGGTGCAAGGTAAACCACGCCCCGAGAGCCCTCCGACACCACGGGCAAGCTTGTTGCCACCGCCTTTTCGCCCTTGATTTGAATATGAAAGAGCAGTTTCATAGCCGTTTTCTCCTTTCGTGTAAAATTGGAGGAGCAAACGTAGCATAGCAGAATCCCGCCGATTTGTCATCTCGCAAAAATCCCGCGAAAATCCCGCAAAAATCCAACGAAAAAGCACCCGCTTTACGGTGCGGATGCTTTCGTTTGCAGATTATTTTTTGGCAGGAACAGAGCTCTTCTTGTTAGAGCCCTTCTTTTGAGAAGAGGCCTCGGGAGCTTCCTCAGCGGTGTCCCCTGCTTCGTAGTAGGTGCCGTCGAAGAAGGGGTAATCCGCCTTCAGGCTCTTTTTCTTGTAAAGAACGAAAAGATATGCCGCAAAAGCCAGGATCGCTATCACAGTGATCCATGTGCCCAAGCCGGAGCCGAAGGTGACGTAGGTGAACTCGATCTCGTTATTTTCCCCTGCGGGAACCTCCACCGCCATAAAGCCGCCGAACACGGTAAGGATCTCCGCTTCCTTGCCATTTACGGTAGCAGTCCAGCCGCCGGTGCCGGTCAGCAGGCCTGTCAATCCCTCGCCGGATTCCCCGTACCAGCCGCCCTCGGCGGGAACGGAGAAGAATACGATATCCGTTTCGTTTGAGCTGTACTTGGCGGAGAAGCCGTCGGAGCTCCATTCGAAATCGGTGCAGGACATGGTCTTGCGTTCCTCTACGGAGTTTTGGAAGGTGTTGTAGTTGGCCGCCTTGCGCTTCAGCTTGCCCTCGCAACCCTCGTCGCCGGGATCGTCCACGTATTCATCCATGAACTGCGCATAGTAATCCGCCATGTCGTCGGGAACTACCAGATAGGTGCAAAGCAACACGGAGCGCTGGAAGCCACTGGAGATCTTCTTGAACTCCGTTTCCGTCATAAAGCCCTTGTAGCTGAAGCCCATGGTCAGGTAGTTATCGTTGTGATAGATGTCAAATCCGTTCTGGGTGTCGTAATAAGACCAACCCTTATCCAGCTTGAACTCTTCCTTGGAGTAGGTGCGGTAGCCCTCCTTATCCCCAACGGCAGTCCATGCGGGATCGTTTTCGTAGATTTCCAGCTCCTTCAAATTGTAGAGAGAGCCTACTGCGTAGAGCATTTCTCCGTTTGCGGAAGCATTGCGGGTACGTCTGTAGAGTCGGTGCGTCTCGTCGTTTGCCAGCTCCGTCCAATCGGAGTTGCCCGTATAGTACGCCAAATTGTATGTGTCATCCTTGGCCACAAGGCGATAGGTCTGGGTTTCGGTATTGGAAGCGAAAACGCGGTAATTGGCAGATATGCCCACACGCACGTAGCCTGCATTCTTTTCATAAGAAGCCAGAGATTCCAACTCGGGAAGATATACCCGAGCGTATTCCGCGCCCTCTGCAGTCTCTCTGCTGAAAATCAGCAAATCCTCGGAGGGGATCTGCTCCTCCCACTCGTCGGTGGCAAGCAAGGTGTTCAGTTGGTCTGCGTCGGATTCCTCGGAAAGCAAGCGGAATTCTCCGGTTTCCAAGTTGTAAAGCAGCTTAAAGCCTTGCGGCTTTTCCCATTTTGCCCAGGAGCTATCTTCCAGATACTCCTTGATCTCGGGAAGCAAAGCAAGATCCACCTGCTCGTAGGTCACCTTGACGCCGTTTGCCTTGGCCTTTTGGTAAAGGCGGGTGTAGTCGGAAAGAATGATCTCCTTGGCGTTGGGGTCATTTTCCAAGCGGGAGACGGTTTGGGTATCCGTCACATCCACCAAGTGGTAAACGGTGGTTTCCTCACCGTCCACATCCAGCTCCTCGGCGCGGAACAAACGATATCCCTCGATAGATTCCAAACGCTCCCAAAGGGAGTTCTTTTCGTAGGAGGAAAGTGCTTCGGGGTCGTAAAGACGGATCTCCTTGGTTTCATCGCCATTTTTGAAAATGCGAACGCTATCCTCCTGCTTCACCAAGGTCCAATCGCTCTTTCCTTCTATGGTAACGATCTCCTCCAGCCCTGCCAGAGTTCCCTCCCAAATGGTCTTCTCCTCGCGCTTATTGCGGGAAGACAGGATGAAGGAGTATTCTGTGGAGGTCATAGCGCGCAGACCGTACCAAGAGCTGTAGGTGCGTGAACCAACGGAACGGTTATAGCCCAGCAGATCGTAGAAGGTCATCAAGGAAGGAGGCACCACGGTATGGAAGCACTCGATAGAGGGATAACCCCAATACATATTCAGATTGTCAATGGTGGAGATGCTGGAGGTGCGGTAGAAGTCGATTCGGTAGAACTCCTCATGGGCATCCGGCAAGATCACGTCCTCGCCGTTGATGACCTGGTCCACCATGAATTCGCTGGTATGTGAATGCTGCTTGCCGTTGGTGATATGTACGCAGCTGTACACCACAATACACAGGCAGGTAACACCAATCAACGCACCGGAGAACAGCTTGGTTCCCTTGTAATGCTTGATCACATACCAAAGCAACAGAATCCCCGCCACAGCAATGGCGGTATAGATCCAGAACCGCACCGGGAAGGGAGCTCTGCCCAACTGCACGTCGGTGGCATCGGTGGAAGGATCGTCATACCACAGCAGCCCCAAGGGCACGGCAATAGCAGCAATTGCCACCATGCCGGCTGTCAACGCTCCCTTCCAGCGAGTCTCCTTGCTGTCCAAAGCAATGATGGTAGCCACCACCATCATCATCACCATGAGATACATCCATCTGGCGTAATAAGAGGAGTTGGTCAGGAAGAACAAGCTGTTGAGCCCGGGGACAAAGGAGCAAACGATCAAAAAGGGGATCAAGGCCTTCAGCCAGCCCCGCTTTTTCGTGGTAAAGAAAGCAAACACACCGGTCATGCCGAACAAGGGCAGGTATGCGGAAATGGAAGCCCAGCGCTCGGTATGCCCATAGAAGAAGTTCACGCGGGAGGGAATGTCCGGCGGGAAGAAATAAGATTCCAGAATCTGCCCGTACCGCTGCCAATACAAGCCGCCGTTCTTCCACCAAGCCAGAATGTTCTTAAGCTCCGAAAAGGAACGGGAGGTTCTGTCGTTGCCCAACAGTGCCAACGCGCCGGGTAAGAACAGGATCATGCTCATGGCGAAGCCCAGCACCGCCTCCAGCGCCAACCCCAAGAAATTCTTCACGGTCACGCGGAAGGTGCGGTCGGAGAAGCGGAACAGGAAGTAGATCACGCAGAAAACCACCTGTCCGGCAAACATGAAGTAGTTTACCATGGCATTCAAGCACACCGCAATGGCAAATATACCCTTACGGTTGTTTTGAATGTATTCCTCCATGCCGATGAGAAGCAGGGGGAACAACGCCACTACCTCGTGGAACTGGTTGAAGAAGGTGTTGTAGATCTGGAAGCCGCAAAAGGCGTACAGCAACGAACCCAGCACGGCATAGTTCTTATTCTTCACCCATCTTTGGAGATAAGCGTAGGCGATCAAAGCCGCAACTACGTATTTGATGATATACATGGGGCCCATAAGATAAGGCGCCCAGGAGGAGGGGAACAGACACATCAGCCAGAAGAAGGGGCTTCCCAGCATATAGTAGGAATAACTTCCCACAAAATTGGAGCCCATGTCCGTATACCAATCCCAGCCGAAATCTCCGCTACGGACCATTTCCACACACTGCTTATAGAAAGCGATCTGCTGAGCGTTGTAATCTCCGTAATACAAGAAGATCCCATGACCCGTCTGAATCCATTCCCAGACAATAAAGGGGATGGTGATCAGGCAGGCCACTGCCAGTGAATACCAAAAGGTCTTGCAATAATAGTAATATTTGCTTTCCTCCGCGAGCATAAGCCGCCCTCGGCGAACAGCCACGTTTTCCGACATATCTGCTACCGTCCTTTCTTTTTCATTTCCCTTTTTCGTTCTTCTTATCTTACCCCAAATCAGGGCAAATGTCAAGAGAAGATTGCTTCCCCGTCTTCCAAAAAGAAAAAGCCATTCCCCGTTTTTTTGAGAAAAGGCTTAATTTTTCTGAGCTTTCACATAGTTAAAAGTGGCGTTTTCCGTATCCGGATTGACGCAAATGGCCGTAGCCTTCAGCTCCGCAAAGGCCTCCTCGCCCAAAAGCTCTTCCCCCGTGATCTCTTTTCCGCCAAACAACTGCACGTACAATTCGTGAAGAGACGTATCCTCCCCGGCAAATACGTGAGCAAGCTCCTGCGCCAGCCCCGCTTCCTTCTCCAAGCCGCTTACCGTCAGGGTCAAGGTCTCCAAGGAGAGATTCACCGTACCGTCTTCGTTGCAGGAATATGTGCCGCTGATCTGCTCCGTCAGCACGTAAGGAACGGAAACGCCCTTGTCGTTTTCCACAGAGCGATTGCTGACAGTATAGGAATGGAAGGTGCCATCCTCCCGCAGACAGAGAACCTCGCCGTCTCCCTCCACGGAAAGATATTCTCCCGGCAGGGAGCAATTATCCGCGCTTTCCTTCGCAGGAACGGAGATAACGCCGGAAACCACGCCCACGGAGGACACGGCAGAGCCGCTTCCGTAAGACGGCATACCGCAAGCCCAGAGCCCGCAGGCCGCAAGACACAGCATGGAAAGAATCCATTTTTTCACGGCAGTTCACCTCGCATTCCGAAAAAAATCACGAGGTTATTTTACCATATAACCGCAGGGATTGTCAACGCAGGAAGGCACGCCAAATGTAAACTTTTAGCGACCAGCCTATTGCGAAAATGCAAAAAAAATGGTATACTGTTCTCAAAACAAGAAAAATCCTTTCCTCGAAAAGGAGACCTCTCAATGCGCATTCTCAACTTTGGTTCCCTGAACATCGACGAAATCTACCGCGTCCCCCATCTGGTAACCCCCGGAGAAACCCTCTCCTGCTCTCAACGCCGGATACAGCCCGGCGGCAAGGGCTTGAACCAATCCATCGCTCTGGCGCGGGCGGGAGCTTCGGTGGTTCATGCCGGTTGCGTGGGTGAGGACGGAAATTTCCTGCGGGAAACGCTGATCTCCGCAGGGGTAGACATTTCCTACCTCCATACCGTAGATTCCCCCTCCGGCAGAGCCGTGATCCAAGTGGATGACGGCGGACAAAACGCCATCCTGTACTTCCCCGGCGCCAATCAATGCGTGGACGTTTCCTACATCCGCAAGGTGATCTCCTGCTTCGGCCCCAGCGATTGGATCCTGCTGCAAAACGAGATCTCCGGAGTGGGCACCATTCTGGAGCTTGCCGCAGAACGGGGGATGCACGTAGCCTTCAACCCCTCTCCCATTAACAAGGAGCTGTATTCCATGCCCTTGGAAACGGTTTCCTGCCTGCTGGTAAACGAGGTGGAGGGCGCCGCCCTTTCCGGCTCTTCCCGTCCCGACGTGATGTTAAAGATCCTGCAGGAAAAATACCCCCGCGCCGCCATTGTCCTTACTCTGGGCAGTGACGGAGCCTACTACGCCGACAGCCACCATGCCATCTATCAGGAGGCGCTCCCCGCCACCGCCGTGGATACCACCGGTGCAGGAGACGTATTCACCGGCTATCTGCTGGCCTCCCTCTCCGCAGGAGTGCTTCCCGCAGAGGCCATGTACACCGCCTCTCTTGCGGCCGCATTATCTGTCACCAAGCCCGGCGCCTGCGCTTCCATCCCCACCATGGAGGAAGTGACGGCATTCTCCAAAACTCTGTAAACCCCGGAAGGACTTTGCCATGACAAAACGCCTGCTTTCCCTTTTGCTCCTGCTTGTAATGCTGGTTTCTCTGCTGAGCGCCTGCACCACTCAAGAGCCTGCCCACGTTCCCGAGGAGGGGACCAACGCCTCGCTCCAAATTCCCCAACGGTTCATGCTTGCAGACGGTAAGGAGCTTTACACACGGCTGTATTCCATGTTCGTTTCCCAAGGAGATGCCGCGCTTCTCGGTGAGGAGGCAAAAGCTCTCCAAGCCATGCTTATGGGAGTCCTTCCCTATCAGACCCCCCTCGGCGGCGCGGAATATCAAGGCAAGATCTACACCACCGGGGACTATGTGGTCACCACCGACGACCAGCTGAAGGCCGCCTTAAAAAGAGCCAAGGAGGGAGAGGTCATCTTCATCCCCTCCGGGGTCACCATTGACCTTGCAGACCTTGCCGCCGCGGAAAACTTCCGCATTTCCTTAAAAGCAGGCGTGATCCTCGCCTCCGACAGAGGAATCGGCGAGGGCGGTGTCCTGCGGTTTTCCCACCCCTCCGGCACCATGGTGTATTGCGCGGACAACGCCACCATCACCGGGTTGAACCTTTCCGGGGTGGTCACAGCTTACCAAGGAAATCTCGCGAAAAAGCAGGACACTGGCATTTTCATCAATGGTGAAAACGTCACCATCTCCAACTGCGAGATCGCTTCCTTCAGCGAATACGGAATCAACCTTTCCTCACGGGGAAGCGGCAAGGTGGAGCATTGTTATATCCATCATTGCGAGATCGGTATCCGAGAACCCCAAAGCCCCCTCTCAGTGGAAAAATGCGCCTTCTACGCCAACCAAGCCCACCGCATGGGCGAGGAAGAATCCCTTGCCATAGGAGAAAGCAACGGCGTTCTTTCCCCGGCGGAGGTACCTTCCTTGCAAGTGGAGCGCGTCTCCCCTGACGTGACTACGGCGGTGTTCCCGGCGGACACTTACGAGGTGTATACCCTCCTGGGAGAAGTGGCAAAGGGAGATCTTTCCAAGCTCACGGACGCCCTGGCGATCCACTCCGGCACCACGGAATACTACCGCTATCGAGATCGGTTCACCATCCAACAAGACGGCAAGACCTACGGCATCACCCCCGACGGCTCCTCTCCGGGCGGCGGAAACGGCTACGGCAGCATTGTAACAGAAGGCGACTTCACCGCTTGCACCGTGAAGGAGCTGCAGGCCGCCTTGAAGCAGGCCTCACCGGGGCAAACCGTGTTCATTCCCGAGAGCGTGCAGCTTGACCTGACGGGGCAAACCATTACCGTTCCCGAGGGAGTCACCCTTGCTTCCAACCGCGGAGCGTTGCTGGCAGACGGCAGTGTTTCCACCGGAGCTATGCTGCTGACCACGGTACGACAAAAGGGAACCGTTTTCCTTTCCCGCAATGCGCGGTTATGCGGCATCACTCTGGCAGGGCCTGATACGGAACGGCACATGAGCCATCTGCAACGAGGGCTGAACGACACGGGGAACAAATACACCGACTATTATTACAAGCTCCCTCTCACCCGCGGTGTTTCCGTAACGGGCAACAATGCGGAGATAGACAACTGCGAGATCGCAGGCTTTTCCGAGGCGGGAGTTTACATTGGCGATTGCACGGGAGTCACCGTCCACCATAGCTGGATCCACCACAACCAGCGGAACGGCTTCGGCTACGGCGTGGTGATCTCCGGCAAGTCCTACGGGGAGATCTACCGCAACTTATTCAATTTTGACCGCCACGCTATCGCGGCGGACGGTACGTCGGGCAGCGGATACTCCGCCCACGACAACGCCCATCTGGGCACCGCCATCTACCACATTTTCGACGCCCACGGAGGGGCAGACCGAGGGGACGGCACACAGATCGCCTGCGAGAGAATAGATATGTACAACAACGTATTCCTTTCCGATAAGATCCCCTACAAAAAGAGGGGCGTGCCGGAGGAATACTCCCGCTTTACCCGCAACATCGTGATCTATCCCGAAATGCGTTACCCCTACCGCCAGCTTTACGGCGAGAATTTTATCTGCGATGACAACATCTGGGGTCTTTGTACCGACCTGCCGGAATACTCCTTTGAGGGCGGCAAGACCTACTCCTTTAAGGTGAGGGACGACCTGCGGCTCTATGAAGGAATGGATTTCATCGACTCCAAGGGATATAAGCTCCGCTACGCCTATTTCCTGGTGTTCACCCCTACGGATACGGGGTATTATATCAGCGAATACGGCAACAACCTGGACGACGGCTCCATCAATGGGGTCAACGAAACGGTGATCATCCCCGAGGGCGGCTTCGTCCTGGCGTTCACCGCAAACGACTACAAAGCGAAACAGCTTTATGATGCCATTACCAAACGCCACGAGGTGATCTACAACACCTCCATAGGGCTGGACGGGGACTACATCGCCACCCGTGAGGGGGACACCGTTACCGTCACCCAATGCGTGGAATAAAACGAAAAGAACGAGGCCGCGTCTCTTGACCCGGCCTCGTTTTGCTGTATAGCTGTATAGCGTTAAAAAGTTGCCTTTTGATCCTCGGGGACGGGTCAGAAGCTCTTGCCTCGTTGTTTGCGGAAAACAAAGAGGATCCGATGGAAGCTACTCCATCGGATCCGTAAGATCGTCGAATATCTCGGTTTCCAACTCGCCGAAAACGATGTCGGTATAGCCTTGATCAATGCGATATAAGTCGGCACGGTCGGGATAAACCGCCAAAAGATACAAAACACTGTTTGCATCCTGAATTACAGTATGATGCAACGTACCTTTCAAAAGAATGCTGTCCACTAAAATATCGCTTGAGAAATATCCTTCGCACACGCCACCCGATGCAGTAACGTAATGGCACTTCGCGTATTTCGAGGATGCGGAGATGATTCGGAAAGCAGAGAGGTACTCTCCGGCGGAACTGAATTGACTATACCAATCTTCTGCCCAAATCCCGTTGGTATCAATGATTTGATTACGATGCAACGTATATGCTTCCAAACCACCTTTCACAGAGGAAAATTCCTGCGGTAGCAAAATCTTTTTGTCGGGCAAAATCATAAATTGATCGCCGCTTTCGGTAGTTTCGAATTGGGGTAACGCAAAAGAGGTAAGTTTTCCGTCTGTATCGTAAAGTTTTCCATTCGCGGACACTAATACAGTGCCATCCTTCAACGTATACAAACTTGCTCCGTTGCTGTTGGGTAATTGTACGGTAGCAATCAAACCGTTTTCACTAGTATATTGATGCAGATAAATCTCATAAACAGCTTCTGTAGCAGATATCGACTTGTATGACAACTGATAGTAGCTGCCATTGCGAACGGCAACGTCCACTACAGTCCCCGATCGTTGCGTTATTTCCGTGCGAGGGACTTCTATCGATTCACCTGTGCATGCACGATAAAAAACGCCACCGGAAAAATCGTAAAAATAATACAATTCACCATTCTCATCCATGCAATAGAAGTATGGTGCCGTTAATCCGGTTTCTTTTTCGCCATCGTTCATGGTATCTAAATATATTCCCTCGGCTCCCGTAGAATAGCTCCGCAGAAATTCCAGCGTGGTTTCTTTCTCTTCCGGTTTGATAGGTTCTACAGGTTGAATCGGTTCCAGCTCGATGTCCGATTCCTCCATGGAGATGGTCTCTTCGGGTTCGGACTCTACGGGAGCGTTCTCGGAAGGGACAGGCTCCTCGGTCTTGGAGCTTTCCGCGTTCACTTCGGAAAGGGTAACCTGGGGCGTAGAATCCTCGCTGACCGGGTCGGCAACAGGCGGCTCCATGGTTTCGGCTGCGCAGGCGCAAGCCATCAAAAGAACGGAAAGGCAAAGAAGAATTGCCAAAAATCTTTTTTTCATGGTCTTACCTCCTGGAAAAATAATGGTTAGTGTCCTGCGGGCACATGCCCGCAGAACGTGGCTTGTTCTATCGTCTCTATTTCGGTACTGCCCATCGGACTCACTTCCTTTCCGTTTTTTGCTATCCCTTTACAATTTCAATATATCATTCCGTATATCCAAGCTCGAAACGGTAAAGATCGCCATGGTCGGGATAATAAGCCAGCAAATAAAGATCTCCGTTCCAAGAGGTAATGAGTTCGAATTCCATCGCTTCTATAACGGTATCGCCCAAGGTAAAGAATCTTCGGGTATAGGACGTGATCGCCCCTTCTCCGTCAGAGATATAGCATTCGGCTTGGTTTTTCTTATTGCCGGCGATGTCATAGGTGAAACGGTACAGAGTATTTTCCGAAAGGTCGTATACGGTCCAAGTGCCGTCCGATGCGCTGATTATGCGATCTCCGTACATACTAAAGCTATGATTGCGTTCATCGGAGGGCAAAATTTCCCGGTAATTGCCGTAGGTGAGGCTCTGCACGCCATCTTCATCGGCGGTGATCTTAGGATATGTCTCCATCTGCAGGACCTCGCCGTCCAATGTTTGTAAGCCGTTATCCGGGATCACCACGTAAGGTTCTCCCAGAACGTCAAAGCGCAGCTTGGTGCCGTAAACGTACGCTTCGGATATATATTCTTTCTGGAGTCCCTCAAGGGTATATTCCAAAAGTCCCTTTGCATCCATCGCGTTTGACGTCAGGAAAATCCTGCCGTCCTTAACGTACATACCCCAATTTTCCTTGCGTTTGATGGCAACCTTTTCTCCCGTGTTGACACAAAAAACATACGGATCCCAGTCGATAAAGTACTGCAAGTATAGATTCCCGTTCTCGTCCACCGCGCGAACAGGTGGAAATACAATTTCTACGGGATCGGTAGCCGGTCCATCGTTCGGATAAAGAAATTCATAGGAAAACAATCCGTCAATACCAATATCAAAGGACAGTACCTTTTCCAAGGTAGTTTCTTTTTCCTCGGGTTGAATAGGCTCAATGGGCTGAACAGGCTCTAATTCGATGTCCGATTCCTCCATGGAGATGGTTTCTTCGGGCTCGGATTCTGCGGGAGCGGTTTCGGAAGGGACAGGCTCCTCGGTCTTGGAGCTTTCCGCGTTCACTTCGGAAAGGGTAAATTGGGATGTAGGATCCTCGCTGACCGGGTCGGCAACAGGCGGCTCCATGGTTTCGGCTGCGCAGGCGCAGGCCATCAAAAGAACGGAAAGGCAAAGAAGAATTGCCAAAAATCTTTTTTTCATGGTCTTACCTCCTGAAAAAATAATGGTTAGTGTCCTCCGGGCACATGCCCGCTGGGCATATACCCGCAGAACGTGGCTTGTTCTATCG
>JAZKZH010000008.1:0-1528 GCA_045612545.1 Eubacteriales bacterium | reverse complement strand
CAATGAGCAGCCGCAGATATTTGCTCTTGTCCCGCTTGAACATCTCCGCATCTCTGCACAGCTTTTCGTATTCTTCATCACTCAAATAGACCTTGACGAGGTGGGTGCGTTTGCGCCCGCCTTTTACTTTTTCCTCTGTCTGTTTCATTTTTCTTTTACTCCTTTGCTATAAATTTTTATTATGATTTTTTCAGTATGGGGGTATGGGGTTCTCCCTACCTTCGCATTTTGTGTCCACAAATGCAGTGCTTGTCAAGAAAAGTAGACGGACTACAAGTCCGTATCATTTTGAAGTAAATTTCATTTTCGTTCTCCATTTCTTCGATAAATTTCGACATTGAAAGCGCAAAAAAAGGGCAGGTATCACTTACAACCGCCACAACAAAACATAATAGAATTTGCTTTCTGATTATGCGTGTGATGATATGTAACTGATACCTACCCTTAAGATCCCATATTCACAGATGGGAGGATGGATCACTAAAAATATGTGTTATTTAATTTTATGATTGTAATAGCTCGGCGCGTATTCGTAACGAGAACGGGGGCGTTCTTTCTTCGGAGACAGCACACAATGAATGGTTTGCGTTTCCTCTTGTTGCTCACCGATCTCGTCGTTGATGACACCTTCAAACACAAGTACACCTTGCGGAAGAAGATTTTCTTGATAGACTTCCGTCACTCTGTGATTGAACACGTGAATGTATTCGAACCTCACATACGGAGCAAGAGAACGGAACTGACGGTGGATAAGTTCTGTACCAACGTGGCGACGAACACCGATGTATTGCTTACACTTGGGGCAGATGATAACGTAATCTGCTATGCCGTTTTCTTCAAGCAAAGACAAAACCGTTTCGTTCTTTGCCACCGTGTCACCGGCAAACATAATGTTTTTTGCGCGACAAGCGGGACAATCGAAGGTCGGGAGCTTATACTTTTTCGGCAGCGTTTTTTGTTTGTGATCGGCACTTACGATCTCGTTTAATCGTTTCTGTCGATCTGCCTCCGTCTTAAAATCCTTTTCCAAATTGCCGCGCTCGGAGGTAAGGTCGTATTTCTTTTGGGGCATCAACTACCTCCTTTTCTTCAAGCGGTGCATTACGCAGACCGCAACTCCTTGTATCTTCAGATCTCGCGGATAGATGTCGGGATAAGTTTCCTTATCCTCGTTGCAGGAGCGAAGAATGTATCTGCCGTTGTCACAAACAAGCTCCTTGAGATTGTTAAGACCTTCATAGAGAGCCACAACGTAATCTCCGTCGCTTGCGATGTTTTGCTTTCGAATAACAACGTAGTCGCCTTCGTTTACTCCGGCATCGATCATCGAGTCGCCCTTTGCAATCAGCACGAAAAACTCTCCCGTTCCGACTAAACTTTCGGGAAGGCGGATGTACTCAATCACTTCCTCTGTTTCTTCCTCACCCTCGCCGCAACGAACGTAACCGAGGACAGGCGCGGAGGCGTGGCGCGATTCCAAATCAATACGCTTAGTAGAGATCGACTTGCGACCGTTGTATTCAAGCTC
>JAZKZH010000007.1:0-126140 GCA_045612545.1 Eubacteriales bacterium | reverse complement strand
TGGCCTCCGACTTAGGATCCGTCTGCCTTCGTTGATGGCTTGGTCTGCCATGGCTACGGCACGGAAGGCGGAATACACCGCGTCGATGGGAACTGCGCCCTTGGTATCGTTTTCGATCATATCGATGAGATTCAGATACTGGCCGTACATATCCTTGTAGACGGAATCGTAATCCAGCACCACGTCAGGCTTGTTTTCATCTCCGTAGTAGATGCAGATACGGTCCTTATCGGTAACGCCGTCGGTACGGTTCATGGCCATGGTCAGGGTGATATGTCCCTTGGTGCCGATAAAGTCCTTATCGTTGCAGGAGGAGATGTTGTTGCTCCAGCCTACCTCGTAGTAGCCCTTACAGCCGTTTGCCAGCTCCATAGCCATCATCTGGTAGTTATCCACAGGGGCATCCTCATCCAGCTTTGCGGAAATACCGCTGACAGCTACGATGGAGGAATCCGCAAACCATTGGATCACGTCGGCGTAATGCACACCGCAGTCAATGAGGGGCGGGCAATCCTGCATGAGACGGATGAATCTGTCCCAAGGATGGCCCGGCTCGCCTGCACGGTGGCTTTGGTTCATACGTACCATGCGCAGCTCCCCGATCTCTCCCTCATCGATCAATTCCTTGATCTTGCGGTAGGAACGGTTGTAGCGCAACACGTGAGACACGGAGACCTTGCTGTTGCTTCTCTTTACCAAACGAACAAACTCTCTTGCATCCTCCAGATTGGTGGCGATGGGCTTTTCACAGATCACGTGCTTCCCATAGCGCAAGCAATCCTTCAAAATGGGGAAATGCGTATCTGTATAGGTAGCGATGATGACGATCTCAACCTCGGGAAGCGCCAAAAAGGGACGGTAATCCGTTCCGTAATGCTCTGCCTCAAAGCGGCGGGCAAATTCCTTGGCGGTCTCCAAGTTGGTATCGATGGTAGCAATGATATTCGCTTCGTGCTTGTTGTAGATTTCTTGAATATGCTGCTCGCCAATGTGGCCGCAGCCGACCAGAATCACTCCGTAAGATCTCTTCATACGGCACGTCCTCTTTCCTCGGCGGCTCATGCCCCGAGACTTATGTGAAAGGATTAGTTTTTGTTAACCAGCAGGGCGGTATCTCTCTCTACCAGGCGTACTGCCAAAGCGGTAACCTCGCTCAGGGGCAGGGGAGAGGGGTTGCGTACCCAATCTACGTACAGATTCAACGCGCCGTGGAACATATACGCAAGGCACAGGCGGAGAGAAGCATCGTTGATATCGGTGTAATTGCGGTAAACGGTCATCAATGCGTTCAGGCACTTTTCGCTCAGCGCGCGGAGGAAGAAGGCGCAGGTGTTTTCCAGGCAGAAGGCGCGGAAAATCTCGTTTTCTTCGGTGATCTTTCCGTGGATATGCTCCAAGAACTTGGCGGGAATATACACGTTGCCCTCGGCAAGAGAATATTCCAGAGCTTCGTTAAACAATGCCTCGATCTTGGCGAGCAGCTCGGTTGCCACATCCTCAATACCGCTGTAGTGGAGATAGAAGGTTTTGCGGTTGATATCTGCCTTCAGGGTCAGCTCGGTAATGGTGATCTCCTCCAAGGGTTTCTCGGAGAGGAGCTGCAATAAAGAGACGGCAATAGCTCTTTTTGTTTTGATAATTCTTCTGTCGATCTTTACTCTTGCCATGGAAAGGACTCCTTCTATAATTCAAAAGTGGTAGTGAAAAAAAGGTCTTCTGCGGCAACGCCTGCTTAAGGCGTTCTCCCACCGCAAAAGTCGTGTCAATTTGGAGTTTCTCTATTATACCACAAAAAAGAGGATTTTGCTACCTAATTTTTCATAAATTTTTTTGGATTTTTTTGGCGGTTTCCACAAAGGGCAGAGAAAAATCTATTTGTGTCTTGCATTTTTGGGGGGAGGGTGCTATACTTCATGTATGAAAACGCAGACGGAGGATTTGTTTATGAAGATCAGCCAATTGCTAAAAAGAGAAACCCTTTCCTTGTCCTTCGAGGTGTTCCCGCCGAAAACGGAAAGCAGCTTCGAAAGTGTGAAGGCGGCCACGGAGGAGATTGCCCGCTTACAGCCCGCTTTTATGAGCGTCACCTATGGCGCGGGAGGCGGCACCAGCAAGTATACCTTGGACATTGCGCGGAACATCAAGGCTTCTTACGGCGTTCCGTCCTTGGCGCATTTGACTTGCGTTTCCTCCACCCGTGAGACGGTGAAGGAGCGTATCGAGGACATCAAGAAAGCCGGGATCGAAAACGTCATGGCGCTGAGAGGGGATATCCCCAAGGAGCTGGAGAACGCCGACCGCAGCGGTTGGGCGTATCGCCATGCGGTGGAGCTGGTGCGGGAATTGAAGGCGGCGGCCCCCGAGCTTTGCATCGGCGGGGCGTGCTACCCCGAGATCCATCCCGAAAGCAAAAACGGCAAGGAGGACATCTGCTATCTCAAGGAGAAGGTGGACGCCGGCTGTGACTTCTTGACCACCCAAATGTTCTTCGACAACAATCTGCTGTATAACTTCCTGTATAAGATCCGCGAAGCGGGGATCACCGTGCCCGTGGTGCCGGGAATCATGCCCATCACCAAGGCGAATCAGGTGGATCGCGCCATCAAGCTTTCCGGCTCCTTTATGCCCAGACGGTTTGTCTCCCTGGTGGATCGGTTCGGGAACGACCCGGAGGCCATGAAGCAGGCGGGCATCGCATACGCAACAGATCAGATCATTGACCTTTACGCCAACGGATTGACCAACGTTCACGTTTACACCATGAACAATCCCGACGTGGCGGCAAAGATCATGGCAAACCTTTCGAACATTTTAGGAAGCTGAGACTATGAGGTTTATTGAGTTCTTAAAAGATAACCCCGTGATTCTGGACGGAGGCATGGGAACGCTGCTCCAGCAGGCAGGCTTACAGCCCGGGGAGCATCCCGAGCTTTGGTGTCTGACCCACCCCGAGGTGATCACGGAGATCCACCGCGCCTATTATGAGGCGGGGAGCAATCTGGTTTGCACCAACACCTTCGGGGCAAACATATTGAAATTTGAAGAATCCCACCTGCGGGAGATCATCCTCGCAGGGGTGAACTGCGCCCGCAAGGCCGCAGAAGGCAAGGAAGACCGCTTTGTGGCGCTGGATATGGGTCCGACGGGGAAGCTCCTTGCTCCCGTGGGGGATCTGCCCTTTGAAAAGGCGGTGGAGATCTTTGCTTCCACCGTACGCTTGGGCGTAGAAGCAGGGGTGGACGCCATCCTTATCGAGACCATGACGGACAGCTACGAGACCAAGGCGGCCCTTCTTGCCGCCAAGGAGAACAGCGATCTGCCTGTTTTGGTCACCAACGCCTATGGAAGCGACGGCAAGCTGATGACGGGAGCTACCCCCGCCGCCATGGTGGCCATGCTGGAGGGCATGGGTGTGTGCGCCTTGGGTGCAAACTGCTCTCTCGGTCCCAAGCAGCTTGCGGGAGTGGCAAGAGAATTGCTGGAATACGCCTCCGTCCCCGTGATCTTAAAGCCCAATGCGGGACTTCCCGTGGTACGGGAGGGCAAAACGGAATATGACGTGACCCCAAAGGAATTCGCCTTGCAGCTTGCAGAGCTGGTAAAAGAGGGGGTTCGCTTGGCGGGCGGCTGCTGTGGCACCACGCCGAAGCATATTGAAGACTTGAAGGCGGCCGTGGAGGGTATTTCTCCCGTGCCCGTGGCGGAAAAAGAGATCACTCTGGTCTCTTCCTATACCCACGCCGTGACCTTTGGGGAGAAGCCTCTTCTGATTGGCGAACGGATCAACCCCACGGGGAAGAAGCGGCTGAAGCAAGCCATCTTAGAGGGGGATATGAACTATCTCTTGGAGCAGGGACTTGCTCAGGCGGAGGCGGGCGTACACCTTTTGGATGTGAACGTAGGTCTGCCGGGAATTGACGAGGGAGAGGTTTTGGCTTCTGCCGTCGCCGCTTTGCAGGGGGTCACCGACCTACCCTTGCAGATCGACACAGCTTCCCCCGCCGCCATGGAAAAAGCTTTGCGACTTTACAACGGCAAAGCCTTGGTGAATTCCGTTTGCGGCAAGCAGGAAAGCATGGACCTTGTGTTCCCCTTGGTGAAAAAGTACGGCGGTACGGTGATTGCCCTGACCTTGGATGAAAACGGCATTCCTTCCACCGCAGAGGGGAGAGTCGCCATTGCAAGGAAGATCATTGCGGAAGCGGCAAAATACGGCATTGGGAAGAAGGATCTGATCTTCGACACCCTTGCCATGACGGTGAGCGCCGACCAAAACGCCCCCGCCGTGACACTGGAGGCCATGAAGCGGATCAAAACCGAGCTGGGCTGCCACACCTCCTTGGGGGTTTCCAACGTTTCCTTCGGTCTGCCCAACAGGGAAGGGGTCAACGGGGTGTTCTTCACCCTGGCCTTGGAAAACGGACTTTCCGCCGCCATCATCAACCCCTTGTCTGCGGAAATGCGGAAGGCTTACTATACCTTCTTAATGCTGCGGGGCATGGACGAAAATTGCATGGAATACGTGGCGAAGGCGGATAGCTTTGCCACGGCGGCCGTCTCCGCTTCTGCGGCGGAAAAAACAGAGCCCGCAGGCTCCGAGCTGCAAAAAGCGGTGGAAAAAGGATTGTCTGCCAAGGCAGAGGTATTGACAGCCTCCCTTTTGGAATCCCGCGAGCCTTTGGACTTGGTGGAAAACGAGCTTCTTCCCGCCCTGGATAAGGTGGGGAAGGGCTTTGAAAAAGGGACTTTGTTCCTCCCCCAACTGCTCATGTCCGCCGAGGCGGCAAAGGCGGCCTTCGGTAAGATCAAGGAGAAGCTCCCCCCCGGCTCCGGCGGGAAGGGACCCTTCGTGCTGGCTACGGTGCAGGGGGATATCCACGACATCGGTAAGAACATCGTGGGGCTTTTGTTGGAAAATTACGGATATATCGTTATCGACCTTGGGAAGGACGTGCCTCCTGAGACGGTTTTGCAGGCGGTTTTGGAGAATCACGCCCCCTTGGCAGGGCTTTCCGCCTTGATGACCACCACCGTCCCCGCCATGGAGGAGACGGTAAAGCTCCTGCGGGAGAAGGCACCTTGGTGTAAGATCGTGGTGGGCGGCGCGGTGCTGACCGAGGACTTTGCAAAAAATATCGGCGCAGACGCCTACGGCAAGGATGCCATGGCCGCCGTGCGGTACGCGGAAACGGTGTGATATAATGAAGAAAAACCGCCTGCGGGCGGTTTTTTTGTGTAAAAAAGGAACCTCATCCACCGCCGAAGGCGGTCCTCCTTCCCCAGAGGGGAAGGTCAGCACACCTGCGGTGTGCGGGCAAAGTCTTTCAATCGTTCGCTGATATCGGTCATGCGGGAGAATCAGCAGATCCTATTCCGCCCCGCAGGGGCATACGACAATTCTCAACTCCCGGAGGGAGTTTCTTGCCTTCCCCTCTGGGGAATGGGGGAAGGCGCAAGCGCGTGGATGAGGTTCCTCTTGCCAAAAACAGCTTGCCCGTTTTTGGAACTGAGGTGCATCTTTTGCCTGCATCCATTCCTTCCCTCTCTCACGAAAACGGCAGTTTTCGGCAATACGGTTTCTTTGGGGGTCAAAGGGGACTTTCTTTTCCGAAAGAAAGTCCCCTTATCTCGTATCCTTACATATTCACTTCGGTGATCAAGGTGACGATCACGGGCTTGCGCTTGGTTTTTTGGTAGACGGTGTTGGACATATCGTCCTTCAGCCGTGCGCCCAAGGCGGCAGGATCGGTAAGACCTCTGTCCAGAGATTTCTGCAGGAACTTCTTTGCCATATCCTCCAGATACTGCAAAAGCTCCTCGTTCTCCTTCACGTAGACAAACCCGCGGGAGACGATCTCCGGCAGGATGGCAAGCTCCCCTTCGGAGGTAACGCCTGCGGAAATAAACAGAATTCCGGATTCTGCCAGATTGATACGATCGCGGAGGACGGCGGTTTCCAATCCTGCGCCGCCTGCGCCGTCGATCATCACTCTGCCGCACTCCACGGTGTCGCCCCAATGGATGCCGCGGCGATCCATTTCAATGATCCGCCCCGCCTCGGGAAGCAGGATGTTCTGGGGCTTGGTACCAAGAGACTTGGCCAGATTGGCGTGGGCCACCAAATGCTTGTATTCTCCGTGGAGCGGAACAAAGCTGTCCGCCTTCACCAAGCTGTGAAGCACCTTCAGCTCCTCTCTGCAGGCGTGGCCGGAAACGTGTACGTCATCGGTACGGTCGGTGATCACCTCTACCCCCAGCTTGTAAAGCTCGTTGATGATCTTGGTCACCAGCTTTTCGTTGCCGGGAATGCAGGAGGCGGAAAGCACCACCAGATCCGTGGAGGACAAGGCCACCATGGGATGTGCCCCGAAGGCCATGCGGTAGAGAGCGCTCATAGGCTCGCCCTGACTGCCGGTGGTGATGATGGCAAGCTTTTCCGGAGGGAAGTACTTGCACTCGGAAATATCGATCATCAGCCCCTCGGGGATGTTGATATATCCCAAATGACGGGCGGCGCGCACCACGTTCTGCAGGCTTCTGCCGGTGAGAGCCACCTTGCGGTCCGCCTTGGCGCAGGCGTCCAGAATCTGCTGAACGCGGTATACGTTGGAGGAGAAGGTAGCGATCACCACACGGCGGGTATCGTCATGGAGAATACGTTCAAAGGAAGCGTTCAACGTGCTTTCCGAGGGGGTGTATCCGGGGCGTTCCGCATTGGTGGAATCGCACATCAGCACCTTGACTCCTTTTCTGCCCAGCTCGGCAAACCGCGCCAGATCGATTGGGGTGGTTCCGATGGGGGTAAAGTCGATCTTAAAGTCCCCGGTGTGGACGATCCGTCCGCAGGGGGTGGTGATGCAAAGCGCAACCGCATCGGGCATGGAGTGGTTCACGTGGATAAACTCCACGTCAAACTCCCCGATGGTGATCATTTCTCCCGCACGGATCTCAAAAAGATCCTCGGTGCGGATGTTATGCTCCTGCAGCTTGCCGTCCAGAATCTCCAGAGTCAAGCGGGTGCCGTAAACCTCGCAGGGAAGCTTCTTTAATAAATAAGGCACTGCGCCGATGTGATCCTCGTGACCGTGGGTCAATACCAGACCTTTTACCTTATCGGCGTTTTTCACCAGATAGGTGAAATCCGGGATCACAACGTCAACGCCGGGCATATCCTCCCCGGGGAAGGCGATGCCGCAATCCACAATGAGGATATCCTCGCCGTATTCAAAGGCAGTCATGTTCATGCCAATACCGTCCACCCCGCCCAAGGGGATGATCTTCACGGTGTTCGGCTTCTTTTTTTCGGCCTTCTGGGGCTTGGGGGCGATTTTTTCCACCAAATGCTCCCCGCTTTTGGCCGCGTTCTTTTCTTTTTTTGCTTTTTTGCGTTCAATAATTTCTTCGATGTTGTTTTTCTTCTTCATAAAACTCCAAATAGTAGATTTACTTGGTTAAGTAATGGGATCGGGCAGCTTCACCAAGCGCACGTCTGCGCCTACGGCGTTGAGCTTTTCCACGATTCTCTCGTATCCTCTCAGGATATGATGGATATCGTCCACGATGGTGGTACCCTCTGTTGCCAGGGCGGCGATCACCATGGCTGCTCCTGCTCGCAGGTCAACGGCACGGACGTTGGCGGCGTTGAGCCGGGGAACACCGGTGATGATCAAGTCACTGCCGGAAACGGAAAGCTTTGCACCCATACGCTGCAGCTCGGGAACGTATTGGAAACGGTTGGCCCAAACGGATTCCGTCAATCTGCTTTCTCCCCCTGCAAGACAAAGCAGGGCGGCGATCTGGGGGTGCATATCCGTGGGGAAGCCGGGATAGAAGGCTGTCTTCACACGGACGGCCTGCATGGGAGGTGCATCCGGTGTGGGTGCATGGACGGTGATGGAGTCGTCTCCCTCCTCAATGTTCACGCCCATTTCCAAAAGCTTTGCGGTCAAGGATTCCAAATGGCGGGGGATCACGCCGGTAACGGTGACCTCACCCTTGGTGGCCGCGGCCGCCATGATGTAGGTGCCGGCTTCGATCATATCCGGCACTACGGCGTAACGGCTGCCGAACAGCTCCTTCACGCCAACGATCTTGATGGTGGGGGTACCTGCGCCCATGATGTTTGCGCCGCAGCTGTTTAAGAAGGAAGCCACGTCAACAATGTGAGGCTCTCTTGCGGCGTTGTCGATAACGGTAGTGCCCTCCGCTTTGCAAGCGGCCAGCATGATGTTGATGGTAGCACCCACGGAGGGAACGTCCAGATATACGGAATTGCCCTTCAAGCCCTCTTCTGCACGACAACGGATACGGCACTCCGTTCCGTCCTCCTCCACGGAGGCGCCCAGGGCGCGGAAGCCCTTCACGTGCTGGTCAATAGGGCGGGAGCCGAAGTCACAGCCGCCGGGATAACCCGTCTCTACCACGCCGAATCTGCCAAGGCCTGCTCCCAACAGATAGTAAGAGGAACGAAGCTTGGCTGCCAATGCGTTGGGGATGCTGGAACGGTTTACGTAACGGGTATCGATCTGATAAGTATGATCTCCCATGTAAGCGATCACGGCACCCAGCTCGGTGAGGATCTCGGAGGCGTGGCGGATATCCGCCGCATCGGGAACGTTCTCGATCACGCACACGTCTCCCACCAAAAGAGTGGCAAAAAAGATGGGGTCAGCGGCATTCTTCATGCCTCCCGTTTCGATCACGCCCTGCAGGGGCTTTCCGCCTTTGATATATAATTTTTCCATAGATATCCTCCCGGAAAGGATTTTGATTTTGGCAAGAGTACCCCTTATAGACAGAGATATCCTATTATCTATGATAGCTTGTTTTCCGTGAAATGTCAAGAAGGATTTGCGACTTTTGTGTGAATTTCCCCTGCCAGAGGCGGAGAAACCGGGGAGAATCCCTTCTTTTTTTGAAAAAACGCTTGACAAAAGGGAGAAAATATGATAATAATAATGATTGGCATACTACGATGTGCGAATATGCCTTTTTTCCTATCCCAAAATTGCCAACCCGTCTTCACGGTAAGACGAGGCATAAAAAACCGACACGGAGGTGTAAAGAAATATGAAGCGTACTTACCAGCCCAAGAAGAGACACAGAATGATGGAGCACGGTTTCCGCAAGAGAATGGCTACAGCTGACGGAAGAAACGTTCTCAAGAGAAGACGCGCTAAGGGCAGATATAAGCTCACTTATTAATCTGCTATGATTTACCGAGCAAGGCGGTTTGATGAAACTTATGGAAAGACGGAAGTATAAGCTCCACCCGTTGAAGAAGAATCACTTGTTTTCCCGTGCTTACCGCAAGGGGAAGAGTGTGGCTTCTTCCACAATGGTGCTTTACGTCCTGAAAAGCCGTGAGAAGGACCGTACCTTGCTCGGACTTACTGTTTCCAAAAAGCGGGGGAAGGCCGTGGTGCGCAACCGGGTCAAGCGTCTCCTGCGGGAAGCATACCGCTACCACTTGCCGAATCTTAAGAATGGATATTTGATCGTTATTGTTGCAAAGCAGCCCGCTTGTACTGCGGAGTTTACCGTGATCCGCGACGAGATGGGAGATTTATTGGGCAAGGCAACCCTTCTTGAGGATTCGTTATGAAGCGTATCTGCATTGCGTTGATACGGTTCTACCAAAAGCATATTTCTCCGGCATTACCGTCTTGCTGTCGTTATATGCCGACGTGTTCCCAATATGCTATCGAGGCAATCGAAAAGCGTGGGGTGTTCGTCGGCATTTTTTTGGCTGTCAAGAGACTTTTACGTTGTAATCCCTGGGGGGGAAGCGGGTTTGATCCCGTTCCCGAGCGTCGGAGAAAAAAGATTCCCCCGAACAATCGAAAGGTTTGAAAACAAGTTATGGATTTCATTTACGTTCCCTTTAGTTACGTTATGAAGGCCTGCGTGTGGATCTCGCAGAATTCCTATTTCTTCGGCTTGTTCTTCTTTGCTTTGGCTTTCGAGATCATTCTGCTTCCCTTGGCCATTAAGCAGCAGAAATCCCAGATCGCTATGGCGAGAGTTCGCCCCAAGGAATACGCCATCCGCAAGAAGTATGCAGGTCGTAACGACCGTGCTACTCAGCAGAAGATGCAGCTTGAGCTGAACGAAATGCACCAGCAGGAGGGGGTAAGTCCTCTTTCCGGCTGTCTGCCTCTTTTGATCATGCTCCCCGTCATCTTCATTGTATTTGCCATCGTCCGTGAGCCTATCACCTATTCCTCCAATTTTACCGATCAAGCGGTAACGGAGATTCAGACGGTTGTAACGGAAGAGCATTCCGATTACGAGGGCAAGGACTTTGCTTCCATCGTCACCCAGTATTCCTTTGACTATCTGGATCACATTCGTGAGAATCTGGTGAAGGACAACGCCGCCGCTAAGGAGGCCGACGCTCTTCTTTGGAAGGAGCAGGTGAAGCTGGGCGCCGAGTTGCAGTACAAGGATCCCGAAGCGGAAAACAAAGAGAGCTTGAAGCTGGAAAACGGTTTTGACAAGTACGCCATTAAGTCGAACGGCAGCGCAGGCTACCGTGAGACCGCAGTGGCCGCCGTCTTTGCCAATTTCGGCGAGGAGTACGTAGCCACCCTGAAGGAAGCAGGCGCATTGCCCGCAAGCTACGAGAACCCCTATCTCCTCTACGTGGAGGATGAAAACGGGGAGAAGGCTTACTTCACCGATATGATGCCCGACTTTACTCTGTTTGGCATCAATCTTTTGAACCAGCCCTCCTTTGATTTCGACGAAAACGACACCTGGCACGACTGGGCGTTGCTTCTCATCCCCATTCTGGTATTCCTGACCTCTTTCCTGAGCCACAAGATCACCATGAAGACCCAGCCTGCCCAGACGGGTATGGACGGCCAGCCCGCCAAGCCCGGTTTGTTTATGACCGTGGGTATGCCTCTGATCTCCACCGTATTTTCTTTGATGGTGCCGGCGGCAATCGGTTGCTACTGGGTATGGCGTACTCTGCTGAACATGGTGAAGATGCCCCTGATGAACAAGTTCTACCCCATCCCCCGCTTTACCCAAGAGGAGCTGGAGGCGGCGGCTAAGGAGCTTGTAGCTAAGAGCAAGGGCAAAAAGAAGAAGGTTATTACCATTGAGGTAGACGAGGACGACGACAGCTACGCAGATCTCGAGGTCAGCAGCGGTACTGCGGCATCTCATGTTGAGACTGCACGTCCCAAGCCCTCGGAAAAGAAGGCGGATCTGCCTTATCGCAAGCCCACTTCCATTGAGATGCTCTCTGCGGAAGACGACGAATAAGTTAAGAAGGTTTATTTATGATAAGAGAAGTAATTGCAACCGGTAAGACGGTTGCCATCGCGCTGGAAAACGGCGCGGCTGAGCTGGGTCGCACCCCCGATCAGGTTCAGCATGAGGTACTGGAGGAGGGCAAGAAGGGCTTGTTCGGCATCGGCGCCACTGAGGCAAAGGTGCGCGTATTCATCCCCGAAACTCCCGCCATCCGTGCCGTGGAATTCTTGGAGAAGTTGATTGAAAATATGAGACTGAACGCTTCCGTTGAGGTGGTTTCCGAGACGGATGAGGAGGTTTCCTTGAACGTGGTTGGTCAGGGCTTGGGTGCCTTGATCGGCAGAAGAGGGGACGTGCTGGACTCCGTTCAGTATCTGGCAACCCTTTCTGCAAACCTTGGCAGACCCGGCTACTACCGTGTTTCCGTGGATGCACAGGGCTACCGCGCAAAGCGTGCAGATACCCTTTGCGGTATGGCTCGCCGTATGGCGGAGAAGGTGCTGAAGTACCACCGTGCTTTTGCACTGGATCCCATGTCTGCTTACGAGCGTCGTATCGTTCACGCAGAATGCCAGAAGATCGAGGGCGTTACCACCTACTCCGTAGGCGAGGGCGCAGACCGTAAGATCGTCATCGCTCCCCAGAAGGACTAATTCAATCGCATTCCGTCCTCCTCCCCCAACCGGGAGGAGGATCTTTTTGCTTTGGTGCAAACCGTTTGTAAAGTTTTTTGGGAACAAGGTTGACTTTCCTGCCTTTTTTTGGTATCATGAAGCCGAGGAAAGGAGACGACGAGAATGAAAAAGACCAAAAGCTTTCAAAAATGGTTGCTTCCCGCAGTGCATCCCCTGGCGGTTCATGCCGCGGTTGCTGTATTGATTCTTCTCTATCACGGGAAGGCGATCGGCGACGTTGCGTCCTTGGTGCTTTTGCTTGCCGTTTTGGCGGTAGGCGCCCCTGCCTTCTTTTGGATGAAACCCCGGGAAGGGGCTCCGTGGGTGTCCGACCTTGTCACCGCCTGCGCCCATTTGGTTTTCAGCGGGGCGTTGTGGGGGATGGCCGCCCTTTTGGATACGATTCGGACCTCCGCCATGCTGTATTGGGCCCTGCTGTTCGTTTTTGTGTTTTACGCCTGTCTGATCGGGTTGGATCTTTTGGTCGCGCTGTTCAGAAAACTGCGAAAGACTGTTTGCGTATAAGAATCGTGCTCCCGCTTGCAAAAGCGGGAGTTTTTTGCGGGCGACCGCGCCGACGGCTGTTTTTCATCAGTAGGAACCTCATCCACCATCGCGGGGGAATAGCGAGAACTGTTTTTTTGCTTTGATCTCCCCGCGCCGGTCCCCCTTCCCCACAATGTGGGGAAGGCAAGAGCACACCTGCGGTGTGCGGGCAAATGCTTTCAATCGTTTGTAGCCAAAGCTATGGCGAGAGACTGTACGAATCTATTTTACCGCGAGCGTAGCGAGCTTCACCTTCCCTTTTGGGGAATGGGGGAAGGCGCAAGCGCGTGGATGAGGTTCCTAAAATCCTCTCAACAGCCCCGTTTTCTTCTCCCACACACGCACGTCTTCCCGAATGGGGTGGGCGGTAAAGCCGTCGAACACAGAGCCGGAGAGTGTGATGACAAAGGCGTCCTCCGTCTCCTTGTGCCGATACCGCAAAACCGCTCCGCAGGGCGGAGTTCCCGGCGGGTTGGATTGTGCCTTGCGGTGAAGCTCTGACCCCGCAAAGGCGCGGAAGCCCTCTGCTGCCTTGCGGTAAAAATCGCAGAAGGGCTTGCAAAGGGCGGATTTGTCTTTCTTTTTGTGAAGGGCGGGGAAGGACAGATTCACGATCACCGTGACCTGCCCGTTTTCGTCCTGCAAGGTCTCCCGCAGCGTTTCCTGCTGTAAGGTCATGGGGGTCATTCCTTTCGGGGCTTTTTTCTTTTTTGTAAAGTATATGCTTTTTTTCCGCAAACAATGCCCAGCTCCGTCGCCGCCACCATAGGGGAAAGAAACCCCAAAAACAGCCCCTGCTCCCACCCGTAGGGAAACGATCCAAGGAGGATCCCCGCCCCCACTCCGGCGTAGGTCAGCAGAAGGCTTCCCTCTGTGGGGAGGATCAGCATTCCCGACAATGCGCAAAGCAAGATCATGAGCAGGGAGGTATATGGGGGAGCAACGATTCCCCACGGGATCCCTTTTGCCGCTGCCCAAAGTCCGAATCCTATGGCTGTAAGCGCAAAGGGAACGCTGCTGCGGGATAATGCCAAAACGGGATCCTTCTGCCTTGCTACCATGAAAAATACCGCCGCCAAGGTAAGGAAAAACAAAATTCCGCCCCGCATTTCCCCCAAAGTCTCTCCGTAAAAGCTCCACAGCGGATACAGCCGAAACAAGCAGGAAATCAAAAACAGCGGAGCAAGCCACGGGGAGGGTCTGCCGCCGCGGAATCTTCCGAGAAAGCAAAACAGAAGGCAGATCATCCCTCCCACAAGGCGGGAGAGGAGATCTTCCGTGACAAGCAGGGTGGCAAAGGTTACCGCAAAGGGGGCAAAAAAAGCCATTTTACAGATCCTCCCTTCTTCCCAGCGTTTTCTTTGGAATCGTCAGTAGCATATCCTCCAGCCCCTTGGGCTTGAAAGGGGATAAGGGCGACAGATACGGCACACCGAAGCTTTCCAAGCAAGAAAGGGAGAATAGCAAAACGCCAAGCCCCACGCACATCCCCGGCAATCCGAAGAATCCGCCCAAAAACAAAAAGGAAAACCGCAAAAGCACCGTGGCGTACATCATGGCGGGCACGATAAAGGCGCACACCGCAGAGAGGGCTACTGCCATGATCACCAGCGTGGAGGCAAGCCCCGCTTGCACCGCCGCATCCCCCAAAATGATGGAGGCCACCAAGCCCACCGCGTCTCCCACGGTGCGGGGCATTCGCACTCCCACCTCTCGCACCAGCTCAAAAACCACGAGAGACAGAAAGCATTCCCAAAACAGGGAAAAGGGCAACCCCTCTCGGGAGGAAGCCAGGGTTTCTGCCAGGGCTTTCGGCAAAAGCTCCGGGTGAAATTCTCCTACCGCCACGAACAAGGCGGGTAACAAGACGGAAGCCACCAAGGCAAGCAACCGCAAACAGCGAATGGCGGTGGCGTAATAGGGGGTGCGGAGATAATCCTCCGGGGATTGCAGGCTCTCCGTAAATACGTAAGGTGCCGTCAATACGAAGGGGGAGCCGTCTACCAACAAAGCCACCCTCCCCGCCAACAGCTTGGCGGCGGCCTTGTCCACCTTTTCCGTGCTTCCCATCAAGGGGAAAATGGTGTTCTTTTTTCCCTGCAAAAGCAATTCCAAATACCCCGAATCCATCACCGTGGAGGCCTCCAGGGCGGAAATGCGGTTTTTCAGCTCCTCCACGAAACCCATATCGGCGCGGCTTTCCAGATAGGCGATGGTGATGCGGGTGTGGGTGACCGATCCCAGATACAGGGAGGTAAATTTCAAGTCGCCGGTGCGGAGATACTGCCGCAGCAGCACCATGCTTTTGTCCGTGTCCTCCACAAAGCCCAACCGAGGGCCCCGCATGGTCACGTCCGTGTCGGGCTGATCCACGGCGCGGGACACCCCGGCGTACACCGGCGCCATGCAGAAAAACACGCCGTTTTTATTCTCTACCCCCAAAAAAGCGTCTCCTCGCAAAATTCCTGCGGAGATCTCTCCGTAATCCTTGGGGGTCGTCATGCTTCCGTTTCGGATCACCTCGCCGAAATTCCCTTGGAAGTCGTTCTGCCGCAAGCACTCCAGCATGGGGCGCAAGAGGGAATCCGAAACCGCCGTGCGGTCGCAAAGCCCCCGAAAATAGGCCAACACAAAGCGGTTTTCTCCCGCCGTGATCTCGCCAAGCTGGAAATCGGCGCAATCCTTGAACTGGTTTTTCAGCTTGTCAACGGTTTCTTGGTAGGTTAATTTCATATCCTCGCTCCTTTTTTAAACAGAGTATGGACGGAAAAAGCTTTGCGTAAATATTTCCCCTTGACAAAAAGAAAAAAACCGCATATAATAAGACAATACCTTTGAGACAGAAAGGCGTTTTTGTTTATGAGATCTATTGCAATTCTTGGCTTCGGCGTGGTTGGCGGCGGCGTTTACGAGGTGCTTCGCCACAATTCCGAGGTAGATATCAAATACATCCTTGACCTGCGCAAATTCCCCGGTCATCCGCTGGAGGATCGTGTTACCACCGATCTGGATATGATCCTTGCAGATCCCGCCGTAGAGGTGGTTGTGGAGACCATGGGTGGCGTCGACATCGCCTATAAGTTCAGCAAGGCGGCCTTGCTTGCGGGCAAGAGCGTGGTCACCTCCAATAAGGCGGTGGTGGACGCTCACGGCAAGGAGCTGGAGGAGATCGCTTACGCGCAGGGCGTTTCTTATCTCTACGAGGCCAGCGTGGGCGGCGGTATTCCCATCATCCGTCCTTTGCGAGATTGCTTTAACGCGGATAAGATCGTCAAGATCAGCGGCATCCTCAACGGGACCACCAACTACATCCTCACCCGCATGGGAGAGACGGGATGCACCATGGAGGCGGCCTTGAAGGAAGCCCAGGCGCTGGGATATGCAGAGCAGGATCCCACCGCAGACGTGGAGGGCTACGACACCGCCCGTAAGATCTGTATTCTGGCAGGTCTCGCCTTCGGCAAGTACATTCCTTACACCGCAATTCCCCACCTGGAGGGCATTACCTCCGTTACCGACAGGGATATCCAGGAAGCTCGTGAACTGGGCTACACCATCAAGCTGTTGGGCTCTGCAGAGCTGATCGACGGCAAGGTGCGTATTTTGGTAGCGCCCCACTTGGTGCCTGCTCAAAGTCTTCTTTCTGCTGTCAGTGCCGTGTTCAACGCCGTTTCCGTTACCGGTCAGGCTGTGGGCGAGACGGTATTCTACGGTCAAGGCGCAGGCTCTTTGCCTACCGCATCCGCTGTTGCCTGCGATATTTTGGAGGTGCTGTGCCGTAAGCCCCTGCCCACACTCCGCCCCGAAGCGGAGGAAGGCTTCGTGATTTCCGACTTGCAGGGCAGCAAAACCGTTACCCTTCCCTCCGGAAAGACCTTTTTCGCGCTGTAAATAGCATGAAGAAAAGCCGTCACAACCGTGGCGGCTTTTGGTTTTGAGAGAAGGCCTTGCAACGGCGAAACCATCCTTGCCGCGCCAAAAACCGTTGCCTTCGGTTCCGGGTCGCTTCAAAAACAGTTCTTTCGTTACGGAAAGATACATCAGACTCGTCTTATACCCCTGCGGGATGCAGGCATCCCTTGGTTTTGCTCCATCCTTCGTCGCGTTGCGACGACTACTTCCGCAAAACTTCGACTCCAAAGGCTTTTCGTTTTGCAGAGCAAGACGCTTTTGCATACCACGCCTTTTCCGCTCAGGGTGACAGCATGGATTGGGTTGTCACCTCTGAGCATACCAACCCTGCGGGTTGGCAGGCAGGGAGAACAGTACTTATTTAGAGGAATGGTACTCCGACCCCGACGATGTCAAAAGGGTATAGCCATCCCTTTCGATACAGCATTTCCATTCCGTTACTAACAAAACAGTTCTTTCGTTACGGAAAGATACATCAGACTTGTGCTATACCCCTCAGCCCGCTAAAGCAGGCTTCGGTTTTCTTATCAAACGGTGGGATCCTTTGCGGCGGAAAGGATCTCCTTCCAACGGGGTTCGTTTCGGAAACCGTCGAACCATTCCCAGCCGCTTTCCGCTTCCAGTATGCTTATAAGGCTTACTCCGTATACTCCTCCCAGCAGATAAAGCAACTTGCCGTTGGGCAGTTGGATATGCAAATGGCCTTTAACGCGCTTCGTTTCGCCAAAGAACAGGGGATTTCCTAAGTCAAGCAGGGCTTTTTCCGGGAGCTCCTGCCACTTTTTGTGCAGCGCCAGGGCTTTTTCCAAATAGGCATAGCCGTTCTCCTTGTCGCCCAAACCGAAATACGCCGCCGACAAGCGGGTGTAGTGCAGGGTATATTCGGAGATCCAGCCGTCGGGGACCGTGTTTTGCGTGATGCCGTCAAGGATGCTGAGATACATAGTGTTCCAGGCCACGGAATCTTCCGGTTTTCCGATATAGCTTTTATGCTCGCTCAATCTTCCGAGCATGGCGGAGGTCCTAACGACGTTTCCCGCATATCGCATCATCCAGTATTTTTCTTCTTCCCCGGACAGCTTGTATCGTTTCTCATAAATTTCATGCCTGGTTTCGTACCAATAGGATGTATCCCGATTCAGCCATTCCTCGATCTCTTCTTCGTCACAGACCATGCACATGGCTTTTACAGCGCTTCTGCGCATGGCGCTGTCCGCGCAGTCCTTCAAAAGTCTCTCGCATACATCATTGAGAAGCTTTTTGTATTCGCCGATGTTGTCCCGGCAGTTGCGGACGATGCAATGCATAAGAGAGGTTGCGATGTGCCAATGGCGGGGATATTTTTTGTGGTATTTCATTGCCAATTCCAATTGCTCGGCAGGAGGAAGACTCCGTATGACGCCGAAATAGTTCTTTTCCACGTCGTCCTTGGCGCTGATCTCGTCGTTGCCGATGAGCTCATCAACGGTTATTTCGAAGAAATTGGCAATCGTGGGGAGAAGGGTAATGTCCGGGTAGCCGTCTCCGCATTCCCATTTGGAAACGGACTGCGGGGAAACGCCTATGGCTTGCGCCAAGGATTCTTGGGTCATTTCTTTTTCTTTGCGGTATTTTTTGATCTTTTCTCCAATCAATAAATCCATAACGTACTCCTTTCTGTAAACGGTCGTGATCTACTTCATGCGACGGGCCCTGTCACGAGTATGATTGTATCACGATTTCCGGCGCGGGTCAATAACCGCGTTTTTGCAGGCGGCACCACCGTGGGTGGAGTTTTACGCTTTTCGGTGGATGTTTCCGATTGCAAAGAACAAAGAGCCGAAAACCATCGGCTCTTTGTTTTGCGGAAAATATCTCATTCCTGCGGAATGCCCACGTTTTTCAACGCTTCCGCCTGGAGAGTATAGAGCTTGTAATACACACCCTTCTTTTCCATCAGCTCTGCGGCGGTGCCGGATTCCATCAGCTTGCCGTCCTCGATGGCAATGAGGAAGTCCGCATCTCGCAATGTGGAAAGGCGGTGGGCGATCATCACCGTGGTGCGGGAACGGGAAAGCACGGTGAGAGCGTTTTGAATGTCCCTCTCCGTTTGGGTATCCATGGCGGAGGTGGCCTCGTCCAAAATTAAGATCTTGGGATCCTTCAGTAGTGCTCTGGCGATGGAGACACGCTGGCGTTCACCGCCGGAAAGCTGTCTCCCTCCCAGCCCGATACGGGTGTTGTACCCATCGGGGAATTTGATGATAAAATCGTGGGCGTGAGCCGCCTTGGCCGCCGCCAGAACCTCCCCGTAGGTGGCGTCCGGCTTGGCGTAGCGGATGTTTTCCAGAATAGTGCCGTTAAACAGATAGGTCTCCTGGGAAACGATGGCAATGCTTTCCCGCAGACAAGCAAAGGAAAGCTCCTTTACGTCAATGCCGTCGATGGTGACTTTGCCCTCGTCGGGGTCGTAAAGACGGGTGATCAGGTTGGCAAGGGTGGATTTTCCCGCGCCGGTCTGGCCTACGATGCCCAGAGTTTTCCCTGCGGGAACGTGGAAGGACACGTTTTTGATCACCTTGCGGTTTTCCACGTAAGAGAAGGAAACGTTTTCAAAGGCGAGATCTCCCTTGATCTCGGGAGTTTTGGGATTTTTCGCTTCCACAACCTCTACCTTGGCGTCCTTGATATCGAACAAACGCTTCAAGGCGTTGAGACAGTCGCTCCACCAGTTGGTGATGTCGGAAAGCATTTCAATGGGGGCGTACACCAAGGAGAAATACGCCGCAAAGGTCATCAAGGTGGCAAATTCCATTTCGCCGCCCATGACTCGCATACCGCCGATGATCCACACCACGTAGGCGCCGATCTTCAGGGCGAACTGCAGGAAGGGATAAATGCGGGAGGAGGTGTATTCCAGCTCTCTGTCCGCATCCGCCGCCCCTTGGCTTCGCGCGGCAAAGCGTTGCTTTTCCGCCTCCTCGCGGGAGAAGGCCTTTACCACGCGGATGCCGTTGATCACGTCGGAGATCAAGGAGTTATAGGAAGCACGGCGAGACCATGACCTTGCGTACAGCTTTTCAAACAACCGTCCGATGACCCGGAAGCTGACAAAAAACAGGGGAATGGTGATGAAGGTATACAACGTCAGCTCCACGTTCAGGGTGAACATTACCACCAGCAGAACGGAAAGCTGGATCACTTGGGAACAAAGAGCGGGGAATCCATCGCAGAAGAACCAATAAATGGTGGTGGAGTCGGAGTTGATCTGGGTCATCAAGGAGCCGGTCTGTCGGTTGGTGAAGAAGGAGAGGGAAAGCCTGCCCAAGGAGGAGAAAATATCCTTCTTCAAATCGCAGGTAACCTCCGCTGCCACCTTGGCATTGACCACGCCGGTGATCAGATTCACCACCAAGGAAAGCAATCGCACCGCCGCCAGCACCAGCACCAATGCGCCGATCTTGCCGAACAGCTTGCCCCCTTTCGTCAGCACGTCGGCATACAGAACGCTGTTGCTGATATAGGGCATGATCAGCCCCAGGGCTGCGCTCAACCCCAGAGTGGCAAAGATCATCAGCATAAACCACTTGTATTTTAAGAACATCTTCCCCAACCGCAAGGCAAGTCCTGCGGTCTCCAAGCAGGCGGGACAATACCGTCTGCCCTTGTCGGGGAACCGTCTGCCGCATTTGGAGCAGATTTTGCAATCCTCGCCTTCCTCCTGCAAAAGACGATTGGAGATAAAGCCCTGCTCCTGCATTTCCTCAATGGCACGGCATAGCACCGTGGCATCGTGCTTGTAGGTGGAGGAAAAGCCGAATAACGGGTAATCCTCACCCTCTAATTTGCAAACTGCCCGCCCGGTGGAAAGCATGATCTCCGCCTTCGGCTCCGTTATGCGGGAAAGGGCGTAGCTTTTGGGGGCGGGAGCATCGTAAAGCTCCACGCGGCGGCGGGAATTTGTGTCTCTGGAGAAGGTCAAACCGCCCTCCGCCACGAAAAGAGTATCCTTCGTCAGTAGGATATAGGCGTCCAAATACGTTCCCTCGGCGGAAAGATCACTGCTCATGGCCAACAGGACTTCCTCTCGCTTTACGCCGTGAACGGCAAAATACGCCCATACCGCTTGGGGGATCTTCCCCATAAACGTGGGCTTGGCCGCTTCTTTTTTCTTCTGTTGTTCCATGTGAGGGAACACCTTCTTCCTTGCAAAGGATTTCTACCCCAGAAGTATACCACATTTTGCGCTTGGATGTCAAGAGAATTGCAAAAACCTATTGACAAGAGCCGGGGTTTGTGGTATAATCTTTGCATTATCGAGCAAAAACTTTTTACTGATTTTGAGGTTTTCATGACAATCGTTGACGTGCTTGCGAAAAACGCAAAATTATATACGGGGGACGTTGCTTTGGTGGAGTTAAACCCCGAGCAGCAGGAAAATCGCAGACTCACATGGCGTGAGTACGATTTGGTAGAGCCTACCCACAAGCCCCGCTGTTACCGCAGGGAGATCACCTGGGGCGTTTTTGAGGAAAAAGCCAACCGCTTTGCCAACGCTTTGGTGTCCCGCGGGATCCAGAAGGGGGACAAGGTGGCCATTTTGATGATGAACTGCTTGGAGTGGCTTCCCATCTACTTCGGCATTCTTAAGACGGGTGCTTTGGCAGTGCCCTTGAACTTCCGTTACTCCTCCGACGAGATCAAGTATTGCTTGGATCTGGCGGAAGTGGATGCATTGGTGTTCGGCCCCGAATTCATCGGCCGTATGGAGGAGATTGCAGAGGAGGTCTCCGTGGGGAGATTGCTGATCTACTGCGGCGCAAACTGTCCCACCTTTGCGGACGATTACAACGACTTGGCGCAAAACTGTGCCAGCAGCTTCTGCGATATCGGGCTGACGGAGGAGGACGATGCCGCTATTTACTTCTCTTCGGGAACCACCGGCTTCCCCAAGGCCATTCTTCACAAGCACCGCAGTCTTATGCACGCCTGCATTGTGGAGCAGAAGCACCATAGCCAGACTAAGGACGACGTGTTCCTTTGCATTCCGCCCTTGTACCACACCGGCGCAAAAATGCATTGGTTTGGCTCCTTCCTTTCCGGCTCCAAGGCGGTGATCCTGAAGGGCACCAAGCCCAAGTTCGTGTTGGATGCGGTCAGCGGCGAGAAATGCACCATCGTCTGGTTGTTGGTGCCGTGGGCGCAGGACATTCTGGCGGCCTTGGACAGCGGCGAATTGAAAAAAGAGGGTTTTGATCTTTCCCAGTGGCGGGTTATGCACATCGGTGCGCAGCCCGTTCCCCAAAGCCTGATCCGTCGGTGGAAGGAATACTTCCCGGATCACGATTACGATACCAACTACGGCCTTTCCGAATCCATTGGCCCCGGCGCAGTTCACTTGGGCGTGGAGAACATCCACAAGGTGGGCGCTATCGGCGTGCCCGGCTACGGCTGGGAGGTGAAGATCGCCACTCCCGACGGCAAGGAAGTGCAGCAGGGCGACGTTGGCGAGCTGTGTCTCAAGGGCCCCGGCGTGATGGTCTGCTACTACCGTGACGAAAAGGCTACCGCAGACACCATCAAGGATGGCTGGCTGTTCACCGGAGATATGGCCATGCAGGACGAGGACGGTTTTATCTATCTGGTAGACCGTAAGAAGGACGTGATCATCACCGGCGGTGAAAACCTGTACCCGGTGCAGATCGAAGATTACTTGGCCGCCTTCCCCAAGATCAAGGACGTGGCGGTGATAGGCCTTCCCGATCCCCGTTTGGGCGAGATCGCCGCGGCCATCGTGGAGCTTTTGCCGGGTGTGGAATGCACCGAGGCGGAGATCGAAGAATTCTGCAAGGGTATGCCCCGTTACAAGCGTCCCCGCAAGATCATTTTTGCTTCCGTTCCTCGCAACGCCACCGGCAAGATCGAAAAGCCCGCGTTGCGCAAAAAGTACGGCGCAGAGGGTCTTGTTGCAGAGCAGATGATATAAGGAGAAAAATATACGGTATGAAAAAACTTCTCATCGGCAACGAAGCGGTTGCCAGAGGTCTTTATGAGGGGGGCGCGGATCTGGTCTCCAGCTATCCCGGCACTCCCTCCACGGAAATTACGGAATTTCTTGCAAAATACGATGACAGCGAAGTAAAGAGCGAATGGGCGCCCAACGAGAAGGTTGCCTTGGAGGTTGCCTTCGGTGCTTCCCTTGCAGGGGGCAGAGCCGTGTGCTGTATGAAGCACGTGGGTCTGAACGTGGCGGCAGACCCGCTGTTCACCCTGTCCTACACCGGTGTAGGCGGCGGTTTGGTGATCTGCGTGGCAGACGACCCCGCTATGCACTCCTCTCAGAATGAGCAGGATAGCCGTCATTACGCCATTGCCGCCAAGCTCCCCATGCTGGAGCCTGCGGATTCCGAAGAATCTTTGCAGTTTGCCAAGGCGGCCTTTGCGCTTTCCGAGCAGTTCGATACCCCCGTGCTGTTTAGAATGTGCACCCGTATCGCTCACTCCCAGTCCATCACCGAGGTGGGGGAGAGAGTACAGAGAGAAAAGAAGCCCTACGTGAAGCAGGCGGAAAAATATGTTATGATGCCCGGCAACGCCAAGAAGCGCCATCCCGTTGTGGAAGCACGCATGGAGGCCTTGGCAGAATACGCCGAGACCTGCCCCTTCAACCGCGCGGAATACACCGGCGACGGCAAGGTGGGCATCATCACCTCCGGCACCTGCTATCAGTACGTAAGAGAAGCCCTGGGCGACTCCGTTGCCGTATTGAAGATCGGGATGCCCCATCCTCTGCCCAAGAAGCTGATCGCAGAATTTGCTTCCAAGGTGGAGACCCTCTACGTTATCGAGGAGCTTGACCCCGTTATCGAGACGACGGTGAAGGCCATGGGCATTCCCGTCATCGGCAAGGAGAAGTTCTCCATTATCGGGGAATTTTCTCAGAACACCATCGCCGCCGCCTTCGGCAAGGCAGTGACCCCCGGTGTCACCGCAGACAGCGTGATCCCGCCCCGTCCTCCCATGATGTGCGCGGGCTGTCCTCACAGAGGAATGTATTACACCCTTGCCAAGAACAAGGTCACCGTTTTGGGTGATATCGGTTGTTACACTCTGGGTGCGGTTGCTCCCCTTTGCGCGGTGGATACCACCCTTTGCATGGGTGCTTCCGTTTCCGGCGTTCACGGCTTCAACCGTGTGCTGGAGGGGGCTTCCGAGGGAAAGACCGTGGCTGTCATCGGCGACTCCACCTTTATGCATTCCGGTGTCACAGGGTTGATCAACGTAGCCTACAACGGCTCCAACTCCACCGTGATCATTCTGGATAACTCCATCACCGGTATGACCGGTCACCAACAGAACCCCACCACCGGCTTCAACATCAAGGGAGATCCTGCCTTGAAGGTGGATCTGGAAGCCCTTTGCCGTTCCGTGGGTATTAACCGTGTCCGTGTGGTTGACCCCTATGACCTGAAGGCCTGCGATACGGCGCTGAAGGAGGAGCTTGCGGCAAACGAGCCCTCTGTGATCATCTCCCGCAGACCCTGCGTATTGCTGAAATCCGTGAAGGCGAAGCCCGCCTTGACGGTGAACAACGATAAATGCCGCTCCTGCCGCCGCTGTATGACCATGGGTTGCCCCGCCATCAGCTTCAAAAACGGTAAGGCAGTGGTAGACGCCACCCTTTGCGTAGGCTGCGGCGTTTGCAAGCAGCTCTGTGCCTTTGACGCTTTGGAAGGAGGCGACGTCTGAAAACAGATCGTTTTCAGACCCGGCTTTTGAGGCTTCACCGCAAAAGCCATAGCAACCGCCCGCCTTGGCGGGCTACGAAAGGAAAAAATATATATGAACACAACTAGTCTTATGATCGTAGGTGTGGGCGGGCAGGGAAGCCTGCTGGCCTCCAAGCTGTTGGGCAGATTGCTCACCGAAGAGGGATACGACGTAAAGGTATCCGAGGTTCACGGTATGAGCCAGCGCGGCGGCAGTGTTGTCACCTACGTGCGCTACGGCGAAAAGGTATATTCCCCGGTGATCGGAGAGGGAGAAGCGGATTTTATCATCTCCTTTGAGAAGATCGAGGCGGCGCGCTATACCGCTTGCCTGAAGGAAGGCGGCACCGTGATCACCAATACCCAGCAGATCGACCCCATGCCGGTCATCACCGGCGCGGCGGTTTATCCCGAATCCGTTCTGGAGGAGCTGACTGCCAAGGGCGTGAAGGTTACGGCGGTGGATGCTCTGTCCCTTGCCAAGGAGGCGGGCAGTGCCAAGGCGGTGAACATCGTGCTGATGGGTGTGCTGTCCAAGCTGCTGCCCATCCCCGCAGAGAAGTGGTACGCCGCCATTGAAAGCACCGTTGCCCCCAAATTCGTAGAAATGAACAAAAAGGCCTTTGCATTGGGCAGAGGAGAATAAGATCATGGAAGCAAAGCGTTATTATCAAGAAGAGATCGAAACAATGCCTCTGGAGCAGCTTCGGGCATTGCAGAAGGAGAAGCTGCTGAAGCAGGTTCGACACGTATATGAAAACGTGCCCTATTACCGTGCAAAGATGGAAGAACAGGGCGTGACCCCCGACGACATCAAGGAGTTGGAGGATATCTCCAAGCTTCCCTTCCTTTCCAAGACGGATCTTCGCGATGCGTACCCCTACGGACTTTTGGGGATGCCTCTTTCCGAGTGCGTGCGTATCCATTCCACCTCCGGCACCACCGGCAAGCGTGTGGTTGCCTTCTATACCCAGAAGGATGTGGATCTGTGGGAGGATTGCTGTGCAAGAGCCATCGTTGCCGTTGGCGGCAGCAAGGAGGACGTCTGCCAGGTTTGCTACGGCTACGGTCTGTTTACCGGCGGCTCTGGGTTGCACGGCGGCTCCCATAAGGTGGGCTGTCTCACCCTGCCCATGTCCTCCGGCAATACCGAGCGCCAGATCCAGTTTATGATGGATCTGAACGCCACCATCCTTTGCTGTACTCCTTCCTATGCCGCTTACCTGGGGGAATCCCTGAAGGAAGCGGGCTACAAGCCCGAGGACAACCGTCTGAAGGCGGGCATCTTCGGTGCCGAGCCCTGGACGGAGGAGATGCGTCGGGATATCGAGGCTTCTCTGGGCATCAAGGCCTACGATATTTACGGTCTCACCGAGACCTCCGGCCCCGGCGTTGCTTTTGAATGTGAAGAGCAGACGGGTATGCATATCAACGAGGATCACTTTCTGGCGGAGATCATCGATCCCGACACCGGCGAGGTGCTTCCCGAGGGTAGCAAGGGTGAATTGGTGTTCACCGCCTTGGACAAAGAGGCCTTCCCCTTGCTCCGTTACCGTACCAAGGATATCTGCGTGCTGTCCCGCAAGAAGTGCTCCTGCGGCAGAACCCACGTGAAGATGTCCAAGCCCATGGGCAGAAGCGACGATATGATGATCATCCGCGGTGTCAACGTGTTCCCCAGCCAGATCGAGGCTGTTCTGCTCAAGGAGGGCTATCCTCCAAACTACTACATCGAGGTAGACCGTGTGAACAACTCCGACACCCTGGACGTGTTCGTGGAGCTCACCGCAGAGCAGTTTGAGGATACCGTTGGCAAGTTCTCTGCCAGAGAGAACGCTTTGGCGGAAGCCATCAAGACCATGGTGGGTGTGAAGCCCAAGGTGCATTTGGTGAACCCCAAGGCCATTGCCCGCAGTGAGGGCAAGGCCGTTCGTGTCATCGATAAACGTAAGTTACATTAAAGGAGGAAGAAAGGTATGCTTATCAGACAGTTAACCGTTTTTGTAGAAAACAGACAGGGCGCAATGGCAGAGATTACCCGAGAGCTTGCGGCCCATGACGTGGATCTTCGTGCTCTTTCCATGGCGGATACGCAGGAATTCGGCGTGTTGCGGTTGATAGTGAAGGACGTAGACCATGCTCTTGCCGTTTTGCGGGAGGGTGGACACATTGTCAATATAACCCCCGTTATTGCGGTGAAGATCTCCGACGCCCCCGGCAGATTGGCCCAGGCCCTCAACGTGTTGGACGAGGCAAAGATCAATATTGAATATCTGTACGCCTTTTTGACCCGCACCGAGAAGCACGCTTACGTGGTTCTTCGTGTGAAAGATGACGTCGCTGCAGGACAAGCTCTTGTTGCCGCCGGATTCAAATTGGTGCAGGAATCCGATATTCAGAAGCTGTAATTACGGTATAAGATATGCGGGGCGTCTATCCGCCGGAAACGGCGTTTTAAGCCGCCCCCTACATTTTTTGAAGCATTTGCAAAAAATGCCGCTTATTGCGATGAAATGAGCGGAATATTTTTCTCTCTAACAGGGTTTGTGACCGTAGGGAGCGGCTTTAGGAGGGTTACCTCCGTAAGACGCTCCGCAAATTGCTTGAACGAAGGAGTTTGCCATGTCTCTTCCCAAAAGGAAAAACACCCGTTTAGCAGGTTATAGTTACAGCAACGGTGGCTCGTATTTTCTGACGATTTGTGTGAAGGACAAAGCTTGCATTCTCTCTCGCATTGAACCCGGGACGGAGGGAGATTATCCTTATAATGGGGATGGAGCTTATGTTCGTGTGGTTTTGTCGGACTACGGCAAAATCGCGGAGAAATATCTTTTGATGACGAATCGCTCTAAAAACCTGCGTGTGGAACGTTATGTGATCATGCCAAACCACATTCATCTTATTGCAACCGTTCTTGAAGATGACTGGCAGGAGAGGAAAGAACCCGCTTCAGAAGTGATCGCTTGCTTTGTGTCCATGTTTAAAAGGCAGTGTAACAAAGCGATCGGCAGAGCCGTTTTCCAGCGGGGAGCATATGACCATGTGATCCGCAATTTTCACGACAGAGAGGCCGTGGAGCATTATATGGTTTATAACCCGGCTCGATGGTATTTCCGCGAGATTTACGGAAAACCCGAATGATTCGCAAATGTTTCAACCTTTCTTTTTTTGGAGAAATTTTATGATCTTGAAAATTGCTTTGCTGGTGATCTTTTTTGCCGTGACCGTTGGGGTGGGCATTTACTGCCGCGCTAAGGCTACGGATGTCAACGGCTTTGTTTTGGGCGGACGTGCGGTTGGCCCGTGGCTGACAGCCTTCGCCTTCGGTACCAGCTACTTTTCCGCGGTGATCTTCGTGGGTTACGCAGGGCAGTTCGGCTGGAATTTCGGCGTGGCCTCCACTTGGATCGGCTTGGGCAACGCCTTCATCGGCTCCTTGATGGCTTGGGTGATTTTGGGCAGACGTACCCGCTTGATGACCCAAAAGCTGGATTCCCGCACCATGCCGGACTTTTTTGAGCTTCGATATCAAAGCAAGGGCTTAAAGCTCTTTGCCTCCGTGATCGTGTTCGTGTTCCTGATCCCCTACACCGCATCCTTGTTCAACGGACTTTCCCGTCTCTTTGAGATGGCCTTCCCCGGTGTGGACTATGCGGTCTGTGTGATCGTGATGGCCATTCTCACCGGTATTTACGTCATCATCGGCGGCTACGTTGCCACCGCGGTGAACGATTTTATTCAAGGTCTCATCATGCTGGGCGGTATCGTGGCGGTGATCGCGGCGGTGCTTTCCCAAAACGGCGGTTTGACCGGCTCCTTGATCGCTCTGGCGGAAAAGGAAGCTGTGACTCCCGCAGGGGAAAGCTTCCTTGGCGGATTCGCTTCCTTCTTAGGGCCGGATCCCTTGTTCCTGCTGGTGGTGGTACTGCTGACCTCTCTCGGCACTTGGGGCTTGCCTCAGATGGTGGGTAAATTCTACGCCATCCGTGACGAGGCCGCCGTGCGAAAGGGAACTATTATCTCCACCGCCTTTGCCATCGTGGTGGCAGGGGGCTGTTACTTCATTGGCGGCTTTGGTCGACTGTTCCTCACTCCCGAGGCGGTAGCGGAAAAAGGCTTCGACGCCATCATTCCCGCCATGCTGGAGGGAATGCCCGACCTTCTCATCGCTGTGGTTTTGGTTCTGGTGCTTTCCGCTTCCATGTCCACCCTGTCTTCCTTGGTGCTGACCAGCGGCTCCACCATTACGCTGGATCTGATCAATCCCGCCATGAAGGGCAAGATGACGGAAAAGGGCAAGATGAACGTGATGCGTGTGATGATCGCGCTGTTCATCCTGATCTCTGCCGTGATCGCCATCGTGCAGGCAAAATCCAAGGTGGTGTTCATCGCGCAGCTCATGGGCGTTTCCTGGGGTGCATTGGCAGGCGCTTTCCTGGCGCCCTTCCTGTACGGCTTGTTCCACAAGAAGGTTACCCGCGCCTCCGTTTACGTCAGCTTTGTCTGCGGTGTGGTTATCAGCTTGGTACAGCTTGTAAAGTCCTTGACCGGCTTCTCCTTCGGTGTGGAGCTGTTGGATGGATTCCTGTTCAAGACCTCCTTGCATTCCGGTGTGTTCGCTATGCTGTTGGGCTTGGTTTTGGTTCCCTTGGTGAGCCTGCTGACCCGCAAGTCCTGCCCCACCGGCGTGGAGGAAATGTTCTCCTGCTACGATGAAAAGGTGGTTTCCAGCGCTAAAAAGTCTTTAGGCGAATAATATGTTAAGAACCTTTCTTTCGAAAAAGAAAGGTTCTTAACAATCTCCAAAGAAACTTATTTTGCCGAAAACTGTCGTTTTCGGGGATTGGATTGATTTATGAACATCGTATTTTTAGAACGCACCACCGTGACGGTGGGAGATATGGATCTCACCCCCTTTAACGCCTTGGGTGAGGTGGTATACTGCGAATCCTACGACAAATCGGAAATGCGTGCCGCCGCAAAGGACGCGGAGGTATTGATCCTCAATAAAACCGTGGTGGACAAGGCGTTTTTCGATGCCTGCCCCAAGCTGAAGTGCATCTGTCTCCTTGCTACGGGGTACAACAACATCGATCTGGTCACCGCAAGGGAGCGGGGCGTGGCGGTTTGCAACGTGCCGGGATATTCCACGGATGCGGTGGCACAGCTGGTGTTTGGATTCTTCTTGCAGTTTGCCGTCTCCTTGAACAAATACCAAGCCTCCGTCCGTGACGGGGTCTGGTGCGCCTCCACCCGCTATACCTACCTTTCCTGGCCCATTCATGAGCTGGCGGGGAAGACTCTGGGGATCGTGGGCTACGGCGGAATCGGCAAAAAGGTGGCGCAGATCGGCCACGCCTTCGGCATGAAGCTGTTGGTGCATACCCGCACCCCGAAGGAGGACGGCGTGGCGGAATTTGCTTCCCTTGAGGAGGTGCTTCGCCGCTGTGATTTCCTCACCCTCCATTGTCCTTTGACCGAGCAGACCAAGGGGCTCATCGGCAGGGAAGAGCTGGCCATGATGAAGCCCACTGCCTTCCTTGTGAACACCTCCCGCGGTGCCGTGGTGGAGGAGCAGGCTTTGGCAGACGCATTGAACAGCGGTGTGATTGCAGGGGCGGGCATCGACGTGCTGGAGGCAGAGCCTATGTCCCTTGAGTGCCCCTACCGTACCGCCAAGAATTGTCTCGTCACTCCCCACATCGGCTGGGCGGCAGAGGAAGCCCGCGCCAGACTTCTTATCGAGGTGGCGGAAAATATCCGCGCCTTCTCCGCAGGAGAAAAACGCAACCGCGTGGATTGAACGAAACAAAAGCAAAACTCCCGATGGTTTAACCACCGGGAGTCCTTTTATCCTTTTTTATCCTACAAATTCGCCCTCTGACCAAGTGCCGCTTTCCACGGTGCCGTCGGGATGGGTGATCGTACCTTTTCCGTCGAATTTTCCGTTTTTGAACTGGCCTGTGTAGATACTTCCGTCTGCGTAGGTGTAGGTCCCTTGGCCGTCGAACTTGCCGTTTATGAACCCGCCCTCGTATTTTCCACCGTCTGCGTAGGTGTAAGTACCCTGCCCATGGGGCTTTCCGTCCCGGAATTCGCCAACGTATTGATCTCCGTTGTTGTAGGTCAAGGTGCCTTCCCCGTGGAATAAGCCTTCCGAGAAGTATCCTTTGTAGTGAAAGCCCTCCAACGTATTGGTGTATTCCCCGTAGCCGTGGAAGGAGCTGTCTTTGAAGCTTCCGATATATACCGTGCCGTCGTCGTAGGTCAGAGTACCTTCTCCGTGGAGTGCGCCGTAGTTGAATTCGCCCTCGTAGCAATAACCGTTGGTGACATCGGTGAACTTGCCTTCTCCGTGGGGATAGCCGCCTTCCATACTGCCCTCGTATACCGAGCCGTCGGGAGACGTAACCTTTCCCTCCCCGTGAGGCACGCCGAAGACCAGATCTCCCACGTATAGACTGCCGTCACCGTACTCAAAGGAACCCACTCCGGTGAATTGGTCGCCTGTTTGGGCCAGGATCAGATCTTCGTAGGTGATCTTGGCGGTGGCCTCCAAGAATGCGGCGGCGTTTTCCGTCAGGGTTTCCATCCAGCCGATGGTGTAGGCGGTGAGATCGTCGATACCGTTTCCGTCATTCATAATACTGCCGGGAAGATACTTCTTTGCGGAGCTTTCCGTCAGTTGGTGGTAGTAGAAATCCTTTGCGCCATATAAATGGAACAATTCATGACGGAACGCCTCCATCTCAAACAGCACCGCTACCTCCGGCTGGTCGGGTCGAGTATCCGAGTAAGCGTAGGATCTTCCGGTGTAGTTGAACAGGAACACCACCGGTGCAGAGGAGGGGGAGGAAGAAAGCGCCCGATCCCGTTGCATGATAGCAAGGGAATCGTACCCATTTTGTCGGGCATACAGATGCTCCCAAACGTGGATCTCCCCGTGGTCGGCGGAGGATGCCAGCTTTAAGCTTGTATAATAGGGATGGATCTCCAAGGTCACCCCGAAATTCAGCGCTTCCTTTTCCAAGGCGGCAATTTCGGCGTTCAACTGCTCTGTGGCGGAGGTCTTCTCCTCGGGAGTCCAGTCGCTTTGCGGGTCGTCCACAAACACGAAGAACAGCTCCACCTTACCGATCAGCTTTTTGCAAACCCCCACGCCGCGGGTGTCCAAAAACAAATGATCGGCATATTTTTCCTCCGGGGAGACGGTTGTCTCCTCCGAGGCGGATAGCTTGCTCCACAGAAAAACTCCCGCAACCAGAATCAAAAATCCGCAAATGATCAGCGTCCATAGCAGTTTAAGCCGTTTTTCGCCGTTCAGCTCCGCAAAAGCAGGGGAAAGATCTTTGGCCTTTGCGCCCACCGGCGTGCCGCAGATGGGACAAACCTCCGGATCATCTGTTAAGACCATGCCGCAATAGATGCATTTTTTAGCCAAAAGAATTCCTCCTAAAGGATTATTTTCCGATCAGCTGCTTGTAGTAATTGTAATATCCCTCTTTGCTGCAGGTAGAGGCGGTGGCAAAGAAGATGATGTCGTCTACGCCGTTTTCTTTTACGATCTTGTTTACGTCCAGCATAATATGGCGGGGGTCGATAACGATGATGTTGCCGTAATGCTCCGTCAAGAAGGGCACGAAAGCGTTGGCGGAGGATTCCTTGATCACCAGCACCACCTTGTCCTGATCGTTTTCGGGAACGTTGATCACGCTGTAAGCCTGGTCACCGGTGAGATAGCAGGAATAGGTCTTGATAGAGGTCTGAATACAGTTCTTATAAGTGCGGTACAGGCTCATATCTTTCAGATATACCGCCATGGTGTGCTCCTTGCGGGGCCAATATACGTGGATGGTGTCAAAGAAGGAGTTGATGCGATCATCGTGGGCGACGCTGTTGGTAAGGCCGATGAAGGTCTCGGTGGTGACCTCCGTCTCGAACGCGGAAAGGGGCGTAGGAGTCAGCCCTACGGACTTTGCAAACTCTTGATAGGCGTAGTAAGCGCCGAGCTGTGTCCAGTGGAAATCGCTCTTGAAGAAGAGATACTCCCCGCGGTGGGCTTCAAAGGTTTCTCCCAAATTGATAAAGTTCACGCCTCCGTAAATGTGGGATTCCATTTGATCCAGCACCTCTCGCTGGTCTGTGGTCAGGTCCCGCACCGCAGGGTTGGTGATGCTGATCGCCGAGGCGGGCATATTGATCACGTGGACTCCCACTCCGGGGAAGGTTTTTACATAAGTGGCGTACATATCCGCATATTTCTGGGCGGAGGAAGCGTTATAACGGACTTGGTGGTATGCCGCGCCGTTGTAAAGCAGGTAGCCGCTGGGGATAAATTCTGCGTCGCCGATGTCGTACACAGGCTCTTCCTCGCTTTCTTCGGAGACTTCTTCGGAAACTTCTTCACTGCTTTCTGCGGGACTTTCGTCCTCGGGCAGGGAGATCTCCTCCGGGTCGGATTCCTCCGTGGAAGGGTCTTCTATAGGCAGGGAGATTTCCTCGGGGGCGGAGCTTTCCGCCCGGCTGATCAAGATGGGCAGGGAGCTTTCTCCTTCCTTGGAGCCTTCCGCGGAAGATTCATTGAGTGCGCTGTCAGCGCAGCCGCAGATCAAAGCAAAGCACAAAAGCAAAAGAAACGTGAACAATATCTTTTTCATAATTAGCCTCCGAAAAAGGGGGGGATCTTTTTACGTAGTTTACCATAGAACGGCGTTCCTGTCAAGAAAAAAAACAAAAAGTCTTGAAAACAGAACGATCTCAAGACTTTTCCGGTGTGGATGAAAGGGTGTGAAGCGTCGACACCTTGCGAGGCACGTCCCATCAGCGGCGCTTTTCGCTGTGCACGGAGTTCTTTTTGTTGCTTGTTGAATTGAAGCAGTTTTGTTTGACGTCTCTTGCATTTTTCAGGCCAAGAGCCTGGAACGAGGGGATTTATTTTAAAATTGTGTTCCGGTTCGCAGAATTCTTATTTGACAAAAAAATATATCGTGGTATAATAGTGGTATCATATTAAGTTAGTTTGATTCATTGGGAGGAAGAGTATGAAAAGAACCGTTTCTTTGCTGGTGGCAATGCTATTGCTGATGACCGCTCTTTTGGCGGCAGGGTGCGCCCCTTCCGGACCCCAAGGCGGGGAAAGCGTTCCAAGCACGGAAAGCCTTCCCGACCGGCCCGACGAGAGTTCCGCCGAGGAATCCTCCGAGACCTCCGAGGAGTACGTTCCCGTGATGGGGGACTATGCCGTCTCTTTGGGCAAGTCCTATACCGTCAGCGTGGAGGCGGCGGAGCAGTATTCCGATGCTTATCATGCCGAGCTGACCAACGGAACCTCCGGGGAGGTACATTCCTACAGCAATTCCGAGCTGGTGGGCTTCGCTACGAGAAAGCTGGAGATCGTTATTGACCTGAAGAAGCTTCAAAGCGGGATCCATACCTTTTCCGCCAGCTACTATCTGGCAAACACCGCGGGGATCAGCTCTTCTCTTGGCTTCACCGTGGCTTGCTCCTCCGATAACTCCGCGTGGACGGAGCTTGGGCAGCTGACCTCCGTCAACGAAAGCCTGATGAACTCCCTCAGCTATGCAGAGCTGAAGCTTAAGGAAGAGATCTCCGCCCGCTATATCCGCTTTACGGTGACCGGGAATGCCGCCTGGATCTTCTTAGAGGAATTGACCGCTGTCGCCTTTACCGAGATGGAGGAGGCGGTGCAGTACGAAGAGGCCGTGGAAGAGGCATACCGACAATTGGGAACGGTCACTCCCATCAAGGGAGAGGGCGTTATCAATACCGATCTGCCAAAGGTTTGCATTTCCAAGGGCGCGAGCTACACCATTGACGGTGCCGTCAGCGCCAAATATCCCGACACGGATGGGAAGCTGCTGACCAACGGAACTTTTCAGACCCTTTTGGAGCATGGTTGTTGGGTAGGCTTTGAAGGGGGCAATGACGTTACCGTCAAGCTGGATCTGGGGGAACACGCAGGCGATATCTCTTCCATCGAAATCGTATCTCTGGCAAAAAAGAGCATGGGGATCTACCATCCCGTGGCCTTTGATTTTGCGGCAGTGGATGAGAAGGGGAAGAAAACCGATTTGGGAAGAATTTACAGCGCACCTCGGCATGAAGAGGGGTACAAGAGCTTTATCTTCTCGGGGGGTAAGACCTTCAGCGTCCGCTATCTGGAGATCACCCTCCACACCGTGGAGGATGCGTTGCATTTCCTGGGTGAGATCTCGGTGTATTCCCACAGAGAAGAGGTGGCGGACGGGGTTTACCCTCCGGTAGAGATCGAGGCCGAGGGCACTCCTTGGGAGTCCCCCTCGGAGGAATACGTGAACCTTGTGGCAGGGAAGCCCTGCCAGATCGATATGGTGGGCGCGGTCTCCAAGGAAAACTACGCCAACAACACCCCCGTTACCTCCTTGGTGATGACGGACGGCGTTTTCTCCCAGGAGTACAACATTCACAACGGCAAATTCTTCAAATTCTGCCAAGGCGACCAGCGTAGGATCATTTTCGACCTGGAGCATCTTTCTGCGGTGGAAAAGCTGACCGTCAGCTTCTGCGCCGTAGAGGATTGGGCGGTATACGCGCCTCCCAGCGTGGGCGTGATCCTTTCGGAGGACGGCGTTCATTGGCATCGCGTGGGGACGATCCCCATCTCTGCCTCCGAGCTAAAAAATATCAGCCGCGGGGAACTGACCTTGGAGACTTCCCTCAAGGCTCGCTACGTAGCGTTGTCCTTCCCCACCGCCGTTTGGGCGGGCGTGGACGAAATTCAGGTGTTCGGCAGACGAAGCGATAAAAACACCGCTTCTCCCACCTCCTATCCCTCCGTCTACGAGGAATCCACCGCCAACAAGCGCAAGGAGCCCTCGGAGGATCTGCTGGGCGGTGCGGAGCATCTCTGTCTTTTGTACCATTCCAAGGATCATAACGCCTACACGGTGGCAGACCTCCTGCCCTACGTGGCATACTTGAACAAGGAACAGGTCATCACGGATACCATGTTCGATAGCTTCCTGTTCCTGTATACCACGGGAACCATGCCCAGCGGCGGCTCTGCCTTTGGGAACTCCACCAAGAGTGACTGGGATTGGTGCATCGAGGATCTGTTCCGCGACGGCGTGAATTTGGATGCCTTGGAGGCGGCGGCAGGGCTGGTGAAGGAGACCCTCGGTCTGGACGAGGATTTCCGTTACAACGTGACCATGACCATTTACTATCCCGGCGGCGACATGAAGGACTTCGGCGACGTGGACGGCGACGGCATTTCCGAGGATTTTACCGTCTATGAGAACCGCATGAAGGCCATTCGGCTGTACGTAGAGGAGGTCGAGGCGCGGTTTGCGGTCAAGAACTACCAAAATATCCGTCTGGTGGGCTACTATTGGTGGCACGAATCCATCGAGCAGAACACCGACGACATCAAGGTTCTTTTGAACGAGATCTCGGATTATCTCCACGCCATTGACAGAGATTTCTTCTGGATCCCTTACCACTGTGCCTCCGGCTTCAGCGCGTGGGAGTCCTACGGCTTCGACATCGCGTGTATGCAGCCCAACTACGTGTTCAAGAGTGCGACTCCCTATGCCAATTTGATCAACAACGAGAAGTTTACCAAGCTCTACGGCATGGGCGTGGAAATGGAGATCGATTCCGCCTGCCTGAGCGATCGGCTGTTCTATAAGAAGTACATGGAGTACATCACCTTGGGCGCAGAGACGGGCTATATGACCGATACCGTCAATATGTATTACCAGGGCATGGGCATCTTCGGTGAGGCGGCAAGATCTGCCTCCTACATGGCGCGGTCTGTTTATGACGTCACCTATCATTACATCAAAGGGGATCTGAAAAACGTTCCCGATACGTTGGAGCCCCACACCTTCGAAGCCGAAAAGAACAAGATCTTTAAGGGTGAACTTGGGCTCGACGGTCGGGTCTTGCGGGAATTTAAGATCTCCGCCCTTCCCGAGCACGGAACGGTGGCCTTCTGCGACGACGGAAGCTTCTACTATTTCCCCGAAAAGGACTTCACAGGAGAGGTGACCTTCACCTTCGTCTATAACGAGTACCTGTCCTGGTCCGAGGAATGCAAGATCACCATTCACGTAAAATAACAACAAAAAACCGTGAAGATCATCTTCACGGTTTTTTTGGTGTGGATGAATGGACTTGAACCAACGACCCCTTGCATGTCAAGCAAGTGCTCTAACCAACTGAGCTACACCCACGAACGTAGGGTATTATACACGACTTTCTTTCGAATGTCAATAGCAAAACGGAAAAAAGTCAAAACAATTCGGGGGGCAGTGGGGTGTTGGATGTTTTTACAGAGCGTTTGCAATTTCGTTGTTGTACCACAGGTTGGGAGGGACTTGGGAGTGATATGCGGTCTCGAAGAGCTGATACAGCTGTCCGTAGGAAATACCTCTTTGGAGGATCCGCTTGATCTCAGCCGTTTGGCAGGGGATGATTTTCATGCCGTCAATACCCCGCGTTCCGTCGGAGGTGTAATAAGGCGTTTGTTTTCTGCCACGGAAGTCCGACGTCACGTTGCAATGGAGAAACGGCGTGATGAATACACAATACGTTTCCTCCGTGTGGGCAAGGAGATATTCTCCCAAATGACGGGAAACGGGTTCCATTTCCATACGGCGCTGTGCCGTGCCGTTTGCCAGGGTGACCTCAATGAGGAGGGTGTGGGCAGGGTAGTCCTCCGTGGCTTGGTAATGATAGGTGATGTCCTCGCGGCCGCCTCCTGCGTGGGAGATGGGTAACAGGTCTGCATCTAGAGATAAGTTCATATAGCTGAGAACATCGCCGTGCCTGCCGGAGATCTTGTACCATGCAATGGCAACTACGTATTCAAAAATGGTGGGAAGGTCGGCGTTGTTGGTCACCAATTCACGGACCTCTCCGTCTTCTCTTCGTTCAAACAGATCCATGAGGCGCACCAACTGTTCGTCCGAAAATCTTGTATCGATCATTTGATGGAAACGGAGGTATCGATCGTGTTGCACCAACGCTCGCATACCAGGCAGATCCTCTACGTGAGTGCCGTACAGTTCTTCCGCTTTGGCGAAAAGCTGAGGGGCGGAAACGTCAAACAAGGGGTTGATCTCGGACAGTGTTCCGTCTGCTTCGGGAGCGGGGTCCCTTGTGAAGGCCACTGCGGGCAGATCCTCCCCGATAACGGCAAAAAAGCAACGGGGGATCACGTCAAACTGCACCTGCCCGTCCCGGAACAGAAGTGTATCCGTGGTTTTGAAGTAGCGCCTGTTCAGGTCGAAGTAATCGGAAAGCAGGCTTTTGGCTTTGAACAGGTGCAACAGGCGGAAAAAGATTGTGCGGAACTCCCTTTCGCTTTGCGTGTGGAATAGGTCGACGTCGTTGACTGCTGCGACGCCCTCGCGACGGATAACGGAGGTCAAAGGGGTGTTGAACAGATAGGGCTTCCAAAAAGATTTGGCGTTTCCGCTGATCCCGTTTACCGCTTTCAGAAGTGTTGTTGCGGCTTCACGGTCGGGAGCTTGGGCAAAGGTCAACAAGCTGTGATACAGCACCGTATAGGGGCGATCGTAAACACGGCTTTTGCGGTTCATGCCGATCTCTTGCATCAAGGCGTCGTTCACTTCTTCTGCCGTCAGGAAAAGATGCTGTGCTTCTCTGTAGTTTTCCATTTGCAGCAGTGCGGAAAGGATGGCTTCGTCCATGGTTGCCCGGCAAGCGCGGATCTCCCGGATATAGCGAAGAACCAGCTCGGTTCTTTCGGGGTTGGTTGCAAGGGGCAGTAAATAGGTGAACTCTTCTTTGCTCAGTTCTCCCAATTGCGAGAGAAGGTAGGCCAACACCAAATAGGGGCGTACCGCTTCTCCGTCAAAATCGTAGGAGACCTTTAGCAATTGCTTGAAATAGAGGAAGCTGTCTGCGGGGATCTGGAGGAGATTGTCCCCGTGGAAATTCCCCTCGTTTGCCATTTGGAGTAAGGCTTCTCCTGCCGCTGTGAGCCGACGTTCGTCGTTGATCAGCCCCAGGTCGACTAAGCCGGATGTCTTTTCCCGGGCGTCCTTATCCTTGCGGGGTGCGTTACGGTCTTCGATAAATCCCCGGGCTTTAAGATGGTTATAATACTCCGTTTGCAAAGGGGAATTGGAGCTCCAAGACTGTTCGGCGTGCTGTGGTTCTGCCCAAAACTCTTGGAGGAGGCCTAACTGTTGCTCGATCTTGCGATTGAACTCCACCATGCGGAAGCTGGTAGTGCCCAACGCCCAACAAAAGCTTTTGTATGCCGGCATGAAAAACTCCTTTTAATAATTCACAATCAAAACCTCATCGGTTTTGAAGGTTCTGTTCTTGATCTGGTAATTGGAGTTGGAATAGCTGTGGTCTAAATAGATCACGCGGTATTTGTCCATGTTTCTGCCCAGCCATTCCAAGAGGATCTTGTTCTGCTTGCCCTTGGTTTGCAGCACGTTGGAGAGGGCAAAGCGGATGCCTCTTTCGTGGAGGCCGTCCAGATAGGCGTGGAGGTCACGCTCCAGAGCTTCGTTCCAGCCGTCCTGCTCGTTGTAGGTGGCGTTTGCGATGAGGTAGGGCGGGTCTGCGTAGACGAAGGTCTTTTCGTCCCAAGTCTCGTTGGGCAGCTTGCGGAAATCCAGGCTCTCGAACTGATAGTCCCCGCTTTTCAGGCGGTCGATGAACACGGAAAGCTTCTCCCGCATTTTCTTGTTGAAATCCCGCTTGCCCACAGGGAGGTTGAACTCGCCCTTCTTGTTAAAGCGGATCTGGTTATTGAAGGCGTAGACGATGAGAACGTACAGCATGATATAGGGATCGTAATCCCCAAAGCATTTTTGGTTGTAATCCCTACGCAGACGGAGATAGCCCTCGGTGTTGTATTTGGCCAAGCCGTCTCCGCTGTGACAGCCGTAAAATTCGTAGCCGTGGGTTTCGGAGTCGGAAAGACGGTAAGCCTCGATGATACTGCCGATCATCTCAAAGGTGTCCTGCTTTTCCATTGCCTGGAAGCGGGTGAACATACGGCGCAGCAGGTCGTTGTTATCGTTGAAGATCACCTTGTTGCAGGGCACGTTGATCCCCACGTTGGCGCCGCCGCAGAAAAGATCCACGAACAGGGTGATGTCGGTGGGGAAGTGGGGCAGGATCTGGGGCAGCAGTTTGAACTTGCCCCCCATGTAGTTCAAGGGGGATTGCACCGGCTCCTTGTAGCTGTTGCCGTAGCATTCGCAAAGGAACAGACGCTCTTCGTTGTCCTTGATGTCGGATTTTCCTGCAGAAAAGGCCTTGTAACTTTCGGAGAACACCGTCACCTTGCCCTTGCGGGAGAGAATGCGCATAATGTCCTCGTCACTGATCTTGGCGTTGGAGCGTTGGTTGCCCTTGGAGGCCATATTATTATAGGAAAGCAGGATGTACTTGGCTTGAAGCTTTTCCACCAGATCCTCAAAAGCCCTCGCGGCGTTTACCGTGCAGTAATCGCTTTTCAGGTGGGATCTGTCCATCTTCCGCGCCACCCCTGCCACGGCGGGTTGCTCCCATCTTGCCACGTTTTCCAAAAGATGGTAGGCGTCGCAGTATTGGCGGGAGTTGTAGGGCGGGTCGATATAGATCAAATCTCCGCGGATGTTTTCCGCCAGCAGGTTGGAATCCTTGCAGAAGCATTGGTTGTTGGGGTTGTTTTGGTTGCTGACAGCGGGGAGACAAAGCTCCAAATGCTTTTCGAATTTTCCGTTTTGAATAAAAGCGTCGTAATGACCGCAGGTGTTGGCGATTTTATCCATGGCGTACAGCAGGGAGGAGATGAGGATCGCCCGTTCCCTGCCGTTGAGCTTGTTTTCCTTGCGAAGGGCTTCGATATGCTCTCTCACAAAGCCGATCTTAAGACAATCGGCATGGGAAAAGAAGGTGTCCCCAAAGGTGCGGGACATATAGTTTTCCTCTGTGGGAATCACGGCGTTGTAGTAGCGAAGCAGGCTTTCCACCTTGACCTCGTCAAAATGCTCCGCCCCGAACCAAGCCAAGTTGCAGAGATAGTTGGAATACAGAAAATCGTTGGTGATCAGCTTCTTGTGGGTGAAGGCGGAGGCTACCGCGCCGGTGCCGGCAAAAATATCCACCACGGTGTTGATATCCTTGCATTCCTTCTCCACCACGCCGGAGATGAACTCCAACAGCTTGTATTTGTTGCCCAGATAACGGCGATTGCCTATATAAATTTTCTTCAGCGGCGGCTCCTCTTCGAAGGGCGCGGGCATAGAAGGGAGTGCTTCGATTCCTTCCACCGCGATGAGCTTATGCTCCAACAAATACCATACGGCACGGGAGACGGGCTGCAGCTCCGGGGGAAGATGATAGGTATACAAAGGGGTTTCCATAGATGGCTCCTTAGGCAACTAAATTTCGTCGATATTGGACATTATAGCACTCCTTTTGTTATTTTTCAAGAGGGAAAACGGGATTTTTTTATATTTTTCGGATGCGCAGGTAGAAATGCATCCGTTTTTCGGCGTCAATTTTTGGTACAAAAAGAAATTGCAATTCTACACGCATTTTTCATCAAACGGGGTTGCATTTTCTTCCAAAAAGGAGTACAGTAAAAGCGGAATCAATTCTGATGGAGAAAATGCCTTATGGGAGCGCAATCTGCCACAAAAAACCGATCGATGGATCTTTGCACCGGGCCGTTTTTTAAGAAGATATTGCTCTATACCCTGCCCATCATAGCGACGGGTCTTTTGCAGTTGCTGTTCAACGCCGCCGACTTGGTGGTGGTAGGGCGGTACGCAGGGGAAGAGGCCTTGGGCGCCGTAGGTGCCACCGGGGCTTTGATCAACCTGATCGTCAATCTGTTCATGGGGCTTTCCGTGGGCGCGGGGGTTATGGTTGCCCAGGGAATCGGGGCGAAGGATGAGGGCATCGTCCACCGTACGGTGCATACCGCCATTCCTGCGGCACTGTTTGGCGGCGTATTCCTGACCTTCGTGGGGATCGCTTTTTCTCCCACCTTTTTGGACTGGATGGACACCCCCGATGAGATCATCGATCTTTCCGCCTTGTATATGCGGATCTATTTCGCGGGCATGGTTCCAAACTTGCTTTACAACTTCGGCGCTTCCATCCTCCGCGCGGCGGGGGATACCAAAAGCCCTTTGATCTACCTCTCCTTGGCGGGAGTGGTGAACGTGCTTTTGAATCTGTTGTTCGTCATCGTGTTCCACATGAGCGTGGCGGGAGTCGCTTTGGCCACCATTTCCTCCCAGCTTCTGGCCTGCGTGCTGGTGCTGATCAAGCTCACCCGCAGGGAGGACGCCTGCCGTTTGGAATGGCGGAAGCTGAAGATCTATCCCTATGACCTATGGAAGATCGCCCGTATTGGGTTGCCTGCGGGGATTCAAGGCTCCTTGTTCTCCATCTCCAACGTCATGATCCAATCCTCTATCAACAGCTTTGGCAAGATCGCTTTGGCGGGGAATACTGCGGCGGGGAATATCGAGGGCTTCGTTTACGTGGCCATGAACGCCTTCCACCAGACTGCCATGAACTTTATGGGGCAAAACACCGGGGCGCGGAAATATGAAAATTACGGCAAGATCCTGCGGGTCTGCCTGCTTTCCGTGGGGTGTGTAGGCTTGGTTTTGGGCGGCGGATGTTATCTGTTTGCGGAAAATCTGCTTTCTATTTACATCACCGGCAGTCCCGAGGCCATCGCCTACGGCGTGACCCGTATGAGCTTCGTCTGCGTGATCTACTTTATTTGCGGTCTCATGGACGTGATGTCCGGTATGCTGCGTGGCATGGGCTCCTCTCTGGTTCCCATGGCGGTGACGGTGCTGGGTGTTTGCGGATTGCGCTTGGGCTGGATCTACACCATCTTCCGCGTGGATCGATTCCATACGCTGGAATGGCTCTATGTTTCCTACCCCATCTCTTGGGTGCTTACCTTTGCCGCATTGCTGATCGGCTTCTTGGTGCTGAAGAAGCGGATGATGCGGAATGCAAAAGCTTGATTTCCTCCCCGAGGAAAGGAGGCAGTGACCATGGAGATGGAAGTGCATACCATCACATATGAAAAAGCGCCTTTGCAGAGGTATTTTGCCGGGCAGATGGGTCTGCTTGCAGGTTGCTTGGCGGCGCTTTTGGGGGCGGCTGTCGCCCTCTGCTTGGCAGTGGGTACTCTTTTTGCGGGTGTTTTGTGCGGCATTTTGCTGTCGGCGGCGTATTCCGCAGGGCGTATCCTTTTGCGGTTGATTTCTTTGCGGAAGCGAATGCTGAAGGATTACCCGGATACCACGGTAACGGCGTCTTTGTATGAGGATCGGCTGGTTCTTCGCTCGGTTTGCCGCGGTATACCTAAGTGGGAACGGCACATCCCCCTTGACGGGATGGAAAAGATAAAGAAGGACAGCTCCTATTACCATCTGTATTACGGCGGGAAAACCTATCTCATCCCGCTGACCGCATTTCAAAAGGGAGAAAACGATCCCCGGTCACGGCTGGAGACTCTTTTGGAGCAACACGCCGCAAAGGGAAAAAGAAAGCCTTCCGCAAAGAGATGACATTGCGTTATTGGGCGCTTAGCGTTGACTTTGGGCATTAAATTGACAGTGCAAGTATAACTTGACAAAAGCAAGCCATTGGTGCTTGCTTTTTCCTTTGGGATGATGTATACTGAGTGCAAAGAAATGGAGGCGATAGCATGACGGTTGGTCAACGTATTCAAGAGCACCGTAAGAAAAACGGGCTTTCCCAAGAGGAGCTTGGGCAACGGCTTTTGGTGAGCCGCCAGACCATCAGCCTTTGGGAGAAGGATCAGACCCTGCCCACAGTGGATAACCTGCTTTTGTTGAAGGACATCTTCGGCATCTCCGTGGACGAGCTTTTGGGGGTGGAGAAGAAGGGCGAAGAAAACCCGCCGTTGGAGAAATGGGAGATCCCTTACGAACGGGATCCTCTCGCCAAGCTGTTTCACCGGTATATTTGGGTTCGGGTGATTCTGGGTGCGCTTCTTGCTTTTTGGGGGATCTCCATTCTGTGGGACGGCTACGCCTTCTTGGATCGCCTTTACGGCTCCTTCGTTCTCCTTGTGAGCTGTGCGCTGTTCGTTGATCTTGCTTTTGTTTTGAGACGCAGAAGAAGATATCTGCATTCCTTGCCGGGCGGCAGCTTGGAGCTGCTCCTTTACGAAGGGGAACTGCTGGCAACCTTTTCGCGGGATGGGAAGATACAGTGGGAAGCCCGTGTTCCTTATGGCGAGATCGAAAAGGTACATAAAGATCTGACCTACTATATGATGTATCATCAAGGGAAGGAGTATCTGATCCCCCACGCCTTGCTTGAAAAAGGAGAATACGACCCCGAGTCCCGTTTGGAGGTCTTGTTGAAAAGACAGGAGGAGCAAAGCAGGCGGAAAAAAGCGAAGGGGCTCCCCCGGGTTATTTCCTTGAGCCTTTGCGTGCTGGCGTATTTGGAATATTTTTTGCTCATTCCTGCCAGTGACTTCATTTTGATGGCAGAGGATCCCCGCGCCGCGCTTATCTGGACTATGATCCCTGCGATGGCCATCCCCGTGGGATGTGTTGCGGCGGGACTCTTCCTGCTTTTCAAGAACAAAAAGGGGCTGCACAACCTGATCGTAGGCGTGATCGTGCTGTCCGTCGCTTTGCGGTTTGGGGTATATATGCCCGGCACCATCGAGTGGCATGAAAAGCTGCAAAAGACGGCAGAGGAGGAGATCGTAAACCTTGGAGTGGAGCTTCCTCCCGTGTTGTCCATCGTTCAAACCTACGAGGGCGGCGGCTTTGTGGATGGGGTTGCCCATTTTTCCACCCGGCGCGCGCAATTTAAGACGAAGGAAAGTATAGACTTTGAGTTGGGTATCGCAGATGATCCCGCTTGGATGAAGGAGCTTCCTGCCGAGCTGATCCCTATTTCCGTGGGGACCATGGAGTTCGATTATCTTTCCATTTACAACATAACCACAGGGGAGTTTAACAAGCTTCCCGCAGAGAGCGGAACGTATCAATTCCTGCGGGTGGCGTATAAAGCGGGTATAGGCGTTCTGGATGAGTACGCCATCGAATATACGGCGAACGAGGGGGAATAACGAAAAACGTCGCCGATCCGGCGGCGTTTTTGCAGTACGACGACCCGCCATGGGAAAAACGTTTGCTCGCGCAAAGGGGCGTATGAGTCCTTACGGCCATGGGCGGGAAGGGAGAACAGACGTGGCCAAGCGAAATTCTTTCCATGCCACAAATGCCGCGCTGTTTTGTGTCGTAACAACAAAATGCAAGCGCAACTTGACAAAAGCAAGCCATTGGTGCTTGCTTTTTTCTTGGGTTTGGTGTATACTGAGTGCAAAGAAATGGAGGCGATAGCATGACGGTTGGTCAACGTATTCAAGAGCACCGTAAGAAAAACGGGCTTTCCCAAGAGGAGCTTGGGCAACGGCTTTTGGTGAGCCGCCAGACGGTGAGCCTTTGGGAGAAGGATCAGACCCTGCCCACGGTGGATAACCTGCTTTTGTTGAAGGACATCTTCGGCATCTCCGTGGACGAGCTTTTGGGGAAGGAAGAGGAGCCCCAAGCTTTGGAGGAAAAAGAACCGAAGGCGTTGGAAAAGCATACCTTTACCTACGAAGAAGAGCTCTTGAAGAAGATGTACAAAGGGCAGAGTTCTGTTTTTATATCGATGATCGTTCTTTTTGCGGTGGTGACGGTTGCCGGCTTTTGGGTGGAGGCCGCGTTTTACGCAGGACTTTGCACGGCGGCAACGGGAATCATGGTATTTCTGTGGTGGAACAACCGCAAGGAACGCAATTACGCCATGAAGAGCTTCCCCGGGAAGACGGTGGAAGTCTCCTTGTATGACGGCGAGCTGGTGTTTGCCACCAACGGCGACGAGGGAACGCCCATCGTTCATTGCATTCCCTACGATCAGATCAATACCGTGTCGGTGGATAACTTCTTCTACCATCTGTATCACGGAAGCACGCTGTATCTGTTCCCCGTAAGTCTGTTCCAAAAGGGAGCGTTAGAGCCGGATTCCCGCCTGGAGCTTCTTTTGAAGAGCAATTTGCCAAAGAATAAGCTGTCTGTCACCAAAGGACTTTGGCGGTGGATCTCCATCGGCTTGGTTTATCTGTGCCTCTTATCGCCTTTTTTGGGCGTCATTGCGGCGGCGGGCGTGGGTCTTTTGGCCGGGGGGGACGCGTTCCTTTTGTTTGATTATTATTGGGTATATTACTTGATGATGATCCTGCCCCTTGCTTCCCTTGCGGTGGGTATATATCTGCGGAGCAAGAAGAAAAAAGCCACGAAAAACATCGTGGTGGGAATCCTTTGCGGATTGCTTTTGTTCTCCATCGCAAATACAGAATTCGACCTGGATTACACCGACGAAGAATATGCTCAGGTAACGTTTTCTTTGGCGGAGTATGCAGGAGTGATCTTGCCGGAAACGGATTTTATGACCACCACCTTCTATGAGGAGGCCATTTTGGAGGACGACTCCTACGAAATTACCGCTGTCTGCATTGCGGTGATTTCCGCCGATGAGAGAGGAGCCTTTGAGGCAGGCTTGACGGAGGAAGCAAACTGGCTTCCGGATCTGCCGGAGGAGGTAAAAGCTATCCTGCCTTTTGAGGGCGGGTATGATTACATCCTGCTGTACAATTGGCATACAGAAGAATACAACTGCTTGCCCACGGAGGAGTGGCGGTGTTCCTTCGATTGCTTCCTGTATGATTCCGAAACCGGAATTGTGACCCTGTGGGAGTTCTACTGGGGCAACGCTTCTTGATCACAACGAAAAAAGGCTGAGCTTTGATAGCTTAGCCTTTTTGTTTTTGGGGATGCGACGGGATGCCGAGGGCGTCATCCCCTACGAAACCGCAACCGGGGCGGCGCAAACAAAGACGCACGCAATGCGTTGGGTGAAAAGCCGTTGGCGCGGGAGGGGGGAGGTCATCTTTCAACGCGATCTTGTTTCGGGTCTGTAGGGGGCGACGCCCACGGCGCCCCGCCAAAGCAAGAAAACAAAGGCTCCCCTAAGCAAGGGGAGCTGTGGTATTTATGAGCGTTTATTTTTCTCCCGCCACGCGAATCACCACGATCTCGGAGATACACCCGGAGAAAGACTCCCCTTAGCGAGTGCCGGTGTGTTTCTCGGTACTGAAACAAAGTTCACGCATCAAAGATAGTGTAAAGCCGTTTCGCAGCAAAACGCAAGCGGGACGCCGAAGGACGTCGTCCCCTACGAGCCCGAATCGGGAAGGAGGGAAAACATGGAATTACCTCTCGCAATAAAAACGGTAGGAAATCGTTTTTTGCCCATCTTATTGCGTATATCTTTGTTCACCAAGCTATGTGCGGGTTTGTAGGGGACGACGTCCACGGCGTCCCATTCCATCTTTATTCTCCCGCTACGCGAATCACCGCGATCTCGGAGATACAGCCGGTCTTAAAGGGCATTGCCCAGCCGGAGATGCCGGAGAAAGGCTCCCCCTGGAAGGCGGGAGCTGTCAAGGTGCTTGCACCGCGACTGAGGGGGTTGACCGTTCTGAAAGATACTTTTTGTGAAAGAGCGGGAAGCAAGTTTTACCTGTGGGACAATCCCTTCTTCCCCTATACTAAGGGGAGGCTTTTTGCCTCGTCGAAATGCCAACGGTGGTAAAAATCATTCGCTTTTTTATCCCTCCGCCACGCGAACAGTCACGATCTCGGAGATACACCCGGTCTTAAAGGGCATTGCCCAGCCGGAGATGCCGGAGGACACGATAAAGGTGGAGCCTTCCCGCACCTCTTTGCCGTAGCAGAGGTCGTTGCCCCCGAACCACACGCCCACAAGTCCCGTGGGGAAGAGGTGTCCGCCGTGGGTATGTCCGCACAGCACCAGGTCAACCTTTGCCTGCGCCTCGGCGTCAAAATCCGTGGGCTGGTGATCCAACACCACGGTGTAGACGGATGGGTCAAGATCCGCCATCAGCTCTTCCATAGAGAGGCGGTCTCTTACGGAAGCGTCCTTTCTGCCCACCAGGTAGCACACGTTGCCTTGGGTGGAGTTGGCCAGCAGTACGGCTTCATCCTCCAAGATCTTCACGCCGTTGGCCGTCAAAGCCTCCCGCAGCTCTTCCCCCGTGAAGGTGCCGTCGCGGAAGTAGCCCTTGTCGTGGTTGCCGTAGACGAAAAACACGCCGTAGGGAGTTTTTAGCTCCCCCAAGGCCTCGCAGGCGGCGAGCATATCCTCTTTTGAAGAATCATCGTCCACAAAATCTCCGGTGATCACCACGACATCGGGGTGTTGGGATTGCACTTTTTCCATCTCGCGGGCAAAGGACTCCCCGTCCAAGGTGACGCCGATGTGGGCGTCCGTGATCTGCACGATGGTGAGGGGAGGGGTGTCTTTTTCCGTGGTGAGATCATATTCCGTGACGAACACGTGGTGGGCAAAAAACCATCCAAGCCCCAAATACACCACCGTCAACAGAATGGCGGTGACCCCCGCGTAGTAACGGCGGGGCTTCTTTTTTCTGATCTTTTCTGCCAACCAAAAGCCAAGGTCGCAAAACAGCCAAAAGATCACCAAGTGCAGAAGTAATACGATGATATTGAAGTTGGAGATCCCCAACAGCTTCACGGCTAAATAGCAAAGCAAAGGAAGCACCGGGTAGGCAAGCAACCGAATGGGCAGCTTTCTGCCCCGAAAAGGGGGATATTTGCAAAGGCGGTTGCCTAAATAGAAGATCCCCGCGATCCCCAAAAGGAATACCAATCCAAAAATGATGCGGAACATAAAGTGCTCCTTTCCTTAAAATAAATGGCGCACCGCTTGGTACAGCGCTTTCGCCCACAAGGCACAGCCATTTGCGCTCGGGTGGCCGCCGTAAAGGGGCGTTTTGCCGTCGGAAGTCAGCACGGTGGCGGGGTCGAAGTACAGATCTGCTTTTGGAGCGAGGGTTTCTTTCACGTAGTGGTTCACCCGCTCCCAAACGGCAAGCTTTTCTTCTCCGTATTCAAAGGGCGGGACGGCCTGGAGGACGACGGTTTTCCCTGCGGTTTTCAATGCGGCAAGAATATCTGCCAGATCTTTTTTGATCTGCTGTTCGGGATAGCCTTGCAGAATGTCGTTTGCCCCAAGGCACAAAAAGATCACGTCCTGCTCCGTCACCTTTTCCATCCACGCACCCATGGTGGCAAGATCGTGGGCGCGGGCGTAGCCGATGCCCAGATTGTGGCAGGCGTAGTTTTCTTTCAGCTTCTCGGTGAGGAGGGCGTTCCAATGGGTATAGGAATCCACGGGGGTGCCGATGCCCTGGGTGATGGAATCCCCCACAAAGCCTATTTTCCCCTTGACCTCCCGCTGAATGCCCACCAACCAGGGCAGGGGCATTTTCTTGGTGGGTTGCCAGCCTGCTTCCGTCTTTTTCAGAATGGGGAGCAGGGTCTCCTCGTGGTAGGGGAGCATGGAGCCGGAAAAGGTCATTTCAATACAGAGGTAGCTTTCCACCGTCAGCTCCAACGCAGGAGTGGTGTAAGGCTTTTCCGCCGTGACGGTGACCTCTTCCGCCAAGGTGACGAAGGGAAGGGCTTCTTCGGTGATACCCTTACAGGGGGCTATTTTCAAGCTTTGGATCTGCCAAGGGAGGCATGCCATGTTGGCTCTTCCCACACTGCCATCGGCATAGGTGCTGTCCAAAACATTGGTAAAGGTCAAGGAATAGGGGTGCGTTCCCGCCACGGTGACCCGATAAAACACACGGCAGGTGTGCTTTTCCTCGGGGGCGCTTTCAAAAAAGAATTGGTTCGCCCCTGCGGCGGTGGTGTTGGAGACGAAGCTTTTGCTCACGGTTGGTTCTCCTTTTCCATCTTCTCTATGGAGTCCTGCTTCAGCATCTCCCGCAGAGCCGCCGTCCAAGGGGAGAAGGCGCAGTTCGCCTCGCCGTACACCAAATTCTCGGTGTATTCCAAGGGAATCCAGGTGGAAAGAGCCGCCTCGTTGTGGGAAATTACCGCCTCTATGTTGTCCAGCGCCTTCCAAAGCTTGGCTTCTTCCGTTTCTCTTGCTTCCATTTCTGCAAAAAGGGCGGCGAATTCTTCCCTGTGGGGAGAGGGGAGAGATGCCAGCAGGGTCTCCACCGCCTTGTCCTCCGTTCTGCGGTGGGCTTCCGTCTTGTAAAAGGCGGGAACGTCCCCCGTCACTGCCTCCCCCAGATCGTGGATGAGGCACATTTTGATCACCTTGTTCATGTCCAAATGGGGGTATTCATCGGCGCACAGCATGGCCATCAAGGCCAGCCGCCAGGAATGCTCCGCCACGGATTCCTTTCTGCCGGAGGTGGTGAAGGAATGGCGGGTGTTGCATTTCAGCTTTTCTGCCAAGGATAAAAATTCAATAAATTTACGTTGTTCCATTTTCCGTCTCCAAACGGTATTTCTTGGTGTTGTAAGCCCCGATGATCACACCGTCCTTCTCGCGGATGATCAAATAGAAGGTGTCGCCGTCAAAATCCCCGTCGTGGGTAGTGATATGGCGGGAGATGGCTCTGCCGTTCTTTGCAAAGTAGTAGGCAGTGACGGTGGTTTGCCGTTCTCTGTATGCCAAGTTCCCTCTTCCCCGTCCCCAAAAACGCTTGAAGGAGAAGAAGGGGAGCTTTTCGTATTCTCCCTCGGAGACCCGTTCCAGGGTGTCCACATCCATGCGGTACCTTCTGCCCCAGGCGCAGGAGACGGAAGACGCGGTTTGGATCCATTGATGGATGCAGAAACAGCTGGTAAACAAGCCGCCGGCCAGGATGGGAGCGATGGCGAGCAAAGGAGAGAAGGTGGCTTCCTCTGCGCCAAGGACTTCGGAGATGGCCACGATGTCGGCGATCCAGAAGAGAACGAAAAATACCAACGCCCCCAAGGACATCAGCAGGTCTTCTACTGCCTTCTTCTTTTGGTGGGAGAAGATCATCTCCGGGGTGAGAAGCAACCGTTCGTCTTCCGGGTCATCGTATTTATAAAGGTCTTTTGCCATTGTTATACCTCCGAGGGGATATTTTCCGCCTTTAAGATCTCCTCCAAGGCGGGCAGGGGATCTTTGGGGCTATAGGGAACAATGCGGTAGGTATCAAAGGATAACACAGCGCTTTCGGGAACATCGGCTTTATCCACCAAAAGGTACACAAAGCCGCACCCTTCTCCCCCGGGGAGGGAATTGCACTCCTCCAGATAAGCTTCCCATAAAGGGCGAGGTGCAGAGGGTTCTCCCTCCTCATCCTCTTGTTTGGACAGCCAGGCTTCCGTTTGCTCGTCGTATTCCGGCTCGTAGCCGAAGGTCACGGCGGCGTTGCCCAAGATCCAATAGCCGTAACCCGTGAGAGGGACTTCCTTTGCCCGCAGGTAGGTCATGGGAAGGCCGTTTTTCTTGATGACGTTATACAAGCGGACGTAATCGGTAAGTCCCCACAGCTTGCACTTCTCTCCCGTGTCCTTGTAATACGGGGAACGGCGGTAGCGGAAAAACGTGATGGGGAAGGTGAGAAGGTAACAGGCGAAAACCAGCAAGAGCAAGGGCAAGAGCAAAACCAACAGGATCACGTCCCGCACAGAGCGCAATGCGTTTTTCATGGGAGTCTCCTTTCTTACGGGGTGGTTGTGTGTCCAGTATAGCAAAGAGGGATGTTCCTGTCAAGAGGAACCTCATCCCAAGTCGGCGCAGGGCTTTTGTCTTATGCGTAGTTTTGTTTCGCCGACTTGGTCATCCTGAGCACGCGCGGATTGTATTCCCTGTGGCTACGTATTGCAGTCATCTCCGCGCACGTCGAAGTTTTGCGTAGGTGAGCGTAGCGAACGAAGCAAACCCGCCGCAGGCGGGATCTACTGAGAGTCTGATGTACCTTTCCAAAGCTAAAGAACTGTTTTATCACAAAAAATGTAAGTTTGCCTTTGTAGGGGTAGATCAGACTCGTAGGAGATCCCTTACGGTTTTGCTTTTTAGAAATTGCTGCAAAAGAAACTATGTATCCAAAGACAACGGGCAATTTCAAAAAGCAAAACTTCGACTCGCCGCATTCGCGGCTCCCTCAGGATGACATGTAGCCGTTGCGGTTCTAAAACCAACTTGCCGTTTTGCCGGGCCGGGATGTTAAGCTCGTCGTTCAAAAAGCATAACCCCAAAAAAGAAGCGGCAAAAACCGCTTCTTGTGGTTATGAACGGCTGATCTTCTCCGCCTTTAAGATCTCCTCCAAGGCGGGCAGGGGATCTTTGGGGCTATAGGGAACAATACGGTAGGTATCAAAGGATAACACAGCGCTTTCGGGAACATCGGCTTTATCCACCAAAAGGTACACAAAATTGCAATGCTCTCCTCCCGGCAGGGCGTGGCAGGCTTCCAGATGGCAGGCTACGATCTCGCAGTCAACGGGATTGCCTTCATCGTCCTCTTCCTCTGCCGTCCACTCCCCTTTGTCTCCGTCGTACGCCAGCCCACAATCCGGGGTAATGGCGGCGTTTCCTGTGATCCAATAGCCGTGTCCGGTGATGTCAGCCGCTGTGTTCCTCAGAAATGTCAGAGGGAGGTCGTTGGCCCTTACCGTGTCGTAGATACGGATGTAATCGTTATACGGCCACCAATGGGCTTTTTCTCCCGTTTCCTTACGGTATATGGAACGGCGGTAGCGGATATATTCTACGGGAGCTTTGCATAAAATGAACAGCAAAAAAAGTAAAATCAGGGGCAAGGCCAAAAGAAGGGAAAAGAACTCCCCGATCTTGCGTAAAACTGTTTTCATACAGATCACCTCTTGCTTTGAGTATACCATAAAAGGGCAAGGCTGTCAACGGTTCTGCATTTACGAAAAAAAGAAGCGGCAAAAACCGCTTCTTTCTTGCTTTTACGGATCGATCTGTATCTCTACACGGGTATTGTCCGTCCAAAGGGTTACCCAATATCCGTAGGGGAAGCCGTAGAAGGACATTTCCACCGTAACGGGGACACCTGCCTTTAGCTCCACCGCTTTATAGTCATCGCTGCCCAGATTGTCTTCGCTTTGCTGACTGCGCAAGGAGAGCTCCACCGTTTGATCCGCTGCGGAGACCAATTCCACGGTGATGCCGTCGATTCTGTTGTAGCGATCCCCCGATTCTCCGATGCGGATCTCCTTCACGGTGATACGTACCGTAGAGGGGGCGGAGAATACGTTTGTCAGCTCTATCTTTTCGTCGCCTTGCTTGTAAGAGCCTTTCCAAACGTCCTTCGGGGCGTAATACCATGCATTAAACAGCAGGGAGGCAAAGGCGTCCGTCATTTTCAAGATCTGTCCTTCGCCGTAACGGGTGTCTACAAGGCAAACGCTGTCGTAATCTCTGCTTACCCGATACAGCTTGCCCTCGGCTACCACCCAGAACGTGCCGGGTTCGGCGGGAATCTCATCGTAGGAATCCATCTCCTCGTGGGGCAAGGCAGGCTCAACCTCTCCCGTGGGTTGCAGGGCGCGGAGAGCTTCCAAAAACGGGGTCGCCACGGCGTAGTCCCCGATCTCTTTGGAGGAGATCCCCCAGCCGTCGGGGGCATACCGCTGGAGGGTTACCTTTTCTTCCCGTTCTGCGGGAGTCTCTCCGATGGCTAAGGTAAACAAATACTCGTAGCAGGCGCAGGTATTCACGTCGTAGGTGTATTTCACCCAGGTCACCACGTGATATCTGCCGGGAGGCAGAGCCTCGATCTCTTCCCAAGAGGAAGGCACGGGTTCATACCCTTTGCGGGGCTGTTCCAGCAGGGCAACGCTGATCAGCTCTGCGTCTTTCGGGAGGAGGGGCGTGACCTTTCCGCTTTCGGAATAGAGAATGGGAATGGCTACCGTAGCCAACTCGTCCTCTGCGGGCAAAAATCTGTAGATGCCCATTCCGTCTGCACTCACGCTGTGTTCAATTCCGTCTTCATCCATCCAAAGGGTTTCCGACCACACAAAGCCCTCCAGCGGGGCGACAATGTCCTCTTCGGAAGCGTAATACACCTCGCTCCAATGGGTGGAGCTGATGGTTTCCGAGGGGCAGGAGGTGGTATCTCCCACAGAGCTCGTGTCTTCGGCATCATCCGTAGAGCTTGTGCTTTCGGCAGGCAAGGAAGAACCTTCTTCCTTAGGCGGGGTGGCTTGGCATCCCGCAAGGGAGAGCAAAAGGATGGATACTGTCAAAAGATAAGCAAAAATCCGTTTCATAGGGTTCTCCTTTCCGTTTTGTAGGTAAAAAAGTCAAACTGCGTCACGCCCATGGATTCCAGCAGGGCGCGGGATTTTTCTCGATCTGATTCCGTGTTGTAGCCGGGGATCAAAGGGACCCGCACCATCACCCGTTCTGCCCCCACAAGGGAGATCAGGGTGCGTAGATTCTCCAGCATTTCCCCATTGTCCTTCCCCGTGTAGGCTCGGTAGATGGCAGGGTTGGTATCCTTGCAATCCACGTAGAACATATCCATACAGTTCGCCGCGGTCAGCACCGCCTCCCATGGGACGTTCAAGGAGGTCTCGGCGCAGAGATGCCATCTGTCCCCACAAAGGGCGCGGAATTCCTTCAAAAAGTTCGCCCGCAACAGCGGTTCTCCGCCGCCGAAGGTGACACCGCCTCCCGTGGCCACGAAGTACAGGTCGTCGATCTTCACTTTGTCATAAAGCTGCTCGGGGGTCAGCTCCTCCCGCTTGGTGTCAGTGGCAAAGGAATAGGGGTTCAAGCAATACTTACACCGCAACGGGCAATCATGGAAGATCACCAGAGTGGTGACTCCTTCCCCGTCGGTGGTCATCCGCAGGCGGGAATAGGTGATGACGGGGGCGGTAACGGCCACGTCAGTTTTCCTCCGGCCAAGGCAGGGGATCTCCCCCCAGCTCTACCTCGTCGCTGCTTTCCTCCGGCCCGGGAACGCCGCCCGGAACAAGCTCTTCTTCGCTGCTTTCCTCGGGGACCTCCCCCTCCCAGAATTCTTCCTCGCTGCTTTCCGGTGCGAGCTCTCCCATGGTAGCTGTCACTTCTTCCGATGGCGGCTCCATCAAGCCGTCCACCGTCTCGCTATAAACGCTTTCCGCGCTTTCCGCTTGGGAAGAGGCAGAGGATATATCTTGGGGTTCGGGTGTGCAGGAGGCGGTGAGCAGCATGGTGGCGGCAATGCCCGCAACAACCACCTGCTTGCCTGCCATGCGGCGCTTTTCCAGCTCCGCTTCCAGATAGCGCACCTCCGCTTCACACTTGGGACAGGTGCCCTTGCAGTTGCCTTGGTGTTTGCATTCCGTGGTGATATAGGTGATATCGTTGTCCTTTGCGATCTGCTTTCTGATCTCTTTTAAGATCTTGCACTTTTTCTTTCCGTGCATAGGGGGTACCTCCTTTTGTGGTTCTCTCTACTTATATACTCGTGAAAAAATGCCGATGGTTTCACATTTTTTGGAAAAACTTAAATTTTCGAGTTTTCTTCAAGAACTTTTTCCAGCCGTTCCACGGGCAGCCACAGAAGAGCGTCCATGGCAAACTGCAAAGGCGGGCGGTTTTGCTCCACCAGGATGACCGTCTTGCCGTCCTTGGAGAAGCAGGCTCCCGCCAGGTTTCCGGAATTTCGCTTCAAAATAGCAAAGGCCTTGCGGTCGATGCTGTACAGCAGCATAACGGAGCCCTTCCCCTCGCAATACGCTTCAAAGCAAAGGTGCTTTTCTTGATCGTCTGCATACAGATTGGGGCCAAAGATCCCTTTGCGGGAGGTGAACACCACCCGAGGAGACTCCTTGTTTTCCAAAATAGTAAAGAAGCCTCTGTAATTCATCATGGTGACCTCTGTCACGGAGTGTACGCAGAACAACAGCTCCGCCTTTTCAAAGGGCAGGAACAGATCGTAAAGATAGGGGATTTCCAGCCGCGTCTTCCAATGGGGAAGGGTGGTGAAATCAAACTTCCAATCGGTACTGCGGCTACCCTTGGCCTTGGGTACAAGTGACACGGCTTCGTTCCCCGCACCGAGATCGTCCTCCAAGCGGAAATCGTTTCCGTAGGAAAGCTCCTCCGGAGGAAGCTGCTCCAGTTTTCTGCCTGCGCGGACGCCGTTGATCAGGTGGTACAGCACCCACGCGTGGATCAACGCATCCCATACTCCCGTAAAATCTCTTGCCCAAACGTAATACACCACCAAGCATACCGTATCTAAGGCAAACATCACCAGGGCGGCTAATATCCAGCGGTAGTTCTTTTTGCTGAAAAGCCAGCAAAGGAAATAGCCTATCAAAAGTCCCGCCGCAAAAAGGAAGCAGGGGATCAGAAGCGTCCCCGTTTCTTCGAAAACCCCGAAGATCACGGCGAAATAAGGCATGGTGGCGGAGAACAGAAGCATAAATCCCGCCCCCGAGAACAAAAGAACCAGATTGAACACGGTAAGCCCCAGCATCAAAAGCAGATTGCTCCGCGCTTGGGAATAAAGCACCGTCAAGTGGTTTTGCAAAGATTGGCGACGCATTTGATTCAGGTTCATAAAAAGCCCTCCTTGGTGACGTGACAGGTCACCTTATTGTATCAAAAGGAAGAATGGGTGTCAAGACTTTTTTTGGATGCCGCCATCGCAAAAGAACCTCCCCGACAGCGGTGTGTTGGGGAGGGGTGACGTCAGCTTACAGTCTTCATCTGCGAAAATGCAGAACCTGAGAGTGTTATTCCTTCGGTAGCCGAAAAACGGCTTTTCCTGCAAGCGTCATACTCCTTCTACTCGATTTTAGTTATTGTACTGCAATTTTTCGTTTTCACAAGGGATTCTGTAAAAAAACTTTTTCTTTTCTTGACATTTTTTCGCGCAAGAGGTATACTGTAAAAAAGGAAAGGAGTGTATTTACATGAAAAAGAAATGGCTTCATATTTTTCTCACCGCAAGTCTGTTGTTTACCGCGATCCCCATGGGGACAGCGGCGGCAGAAACCACTTATTACACCGAGGCGGATTTGAACGGGGTGCGTTGTACCATCCTTTCCGATCCTGCAAAGATCTCCTACGTGAATCGGATGATGAAATTCCACATCCTTTCCGAAACCAACAATTATCGTGTGGCAAGAAATCTAAAAAACGGGGATAGCATTGTCTTTTTCTTCGAGGGCTGCAGCGATCTGGTGACGGATGCTACTTACGGTGACTACACCAAATACCGCTTGGGCGCTTATTGCGCTGTGGTGCAGGAGGTGGACGGCAAGCCTGTGGTTGTGTTTGAATCGGAAAACTGTTCCACTCTGCCGGATAACCCCCGTAATCCCGATACCAACGAAGGAACACCCGTGCCCACCGTAAGAGACGGCGTATACAACATCATTTCCATCAACCATGGGGGTGGCTACGCCGCTTTGCATTTGGAGGATAATTCCGGTAAGGCCGCCGCAGTACGTTGTACCCGGACGGATAGCTATACCTCTACCTCCTCTGCCATCAACATTCATGCCCGCAGTCAGTTCCGCAATGCGCCTACCGACGGCATCACCCCCACCTCCTACAGCTCCGCGGGGTGCTTTATCGTGGGACGTGTCAGCGATAATTATGCGGAGTACAATGCTTTCATCAAGGCTGTTTTGAATGTGGATAACGCGCGCAATGCCAAGTGTACCTCCGGCATCGACCACGGCCTTGTGATCGTGGACAGAACCAACTATCGCACACAGCTTGCCGCTATTTACGGGGACGACGAAGCACGCACCGGGGAAGAGGTTGCTTCCTTGATCACCCGATATACTGATGAGCTGCCCGAGCTGCCTTACTTCCACGGGGACGTGAACGGGGACGGAAGAACCGATCCTGTAGATTATATGGTGCTTGCCCGCCATGCGGCAGGGGAGCAGATCCTTACCGAGGAGAAAGCCGCCCGCGGCGACCTGAACGGAGACGGCAAAACAGACTCCGCAGATTGCGCTCAGCTGAAGGACGAGCTTTGTAAGAAGTAAACAGGAAAGCGGCTGATTCATTCAGCGCAGAACAAAAACGCAAGATCAAACAAGGCATAAAGTTTTGCCAATTTTGAGCGTTTTTTAGCCGTGATTTGGCTCTCTGACGTATGTTTATACGCCGATGAGAACCAAATCACGGCTCTTTGCATCTGAATGACTTAGCCCCTTTTTTGCAGCATGCTTAGGAACGGACTTTCTCTGCTACCTTCATAAACTGAATTCCCATGAGGATCTCGCCCACCGTCCAGCCGCTTTCTATACAGCAGGGCGCCCAACCCACGTCGTGGGGAACACCGTAGGCCTCCAAACGGTTCATGTCCATGGCGCGGGTCCATCCGCCGTCCAGCTTGGGGTCGTCGCTATGGATCTGGCATCGGCTCAAGAAGGTGCAGATCTCCTGCCATTTCCGGCGGAAAATATCCTCTCCCGTAGCAAGATAGGCGTAAGCAAAACCCAAGGGCAACCAGTTGTTGGAATACAAAAGGTCTGCTACCGGGTCGCCGTTGTTGGCAAGCAAAGCACATTCCCCGGTGTGGTTGCGGGCGCAGGTGGCTTTGTAGCCGGTGTCCCACTCCGCATAGCCTCCGGAGGGGTGCTGTACCTTTTCCAAGTCGGATACCACCTGCAAAAGCCAGCGGTAATGCTCTTCCTTGCGGGTGTATTCATACAGCGCCGCCAAGGGGAACACCAAACGGCAAAGCTCCTCCGTCTCGCTGGTTTCTCTCTGGGTTTCGGGGTAAAGCGCCATGATAGAGGACAATCCCTTTTCCGCAACCTCGGCGAAGTGCGCGGGAGCGCCTGCCCTTGCGGCAAGCAACAGCGCGGCGTGGTACCATGCGTTGTAATGGGCGCAGGGAATGCCGTCTTTTCCCGTTCGTAACGCTTCCATCCCTTCCTCGGTGAGCTGGGGACAGTCGGTGCGGAAGGGACGCAAACCGTCCGTTCCCGTGGTTTTCACCAGATATTCCAGCGCCTCCACCGCGTTCTCGAAATATTCACCGCCCTCCCCGAAGTTTTCGTACAAAATGGTGGGGAGGATGGCTCTGGCAACGTCGTCCTGATAGCACACCTGCCACGCCATTTCCGTCCAGCGGAGCATTCCCTTGTGAAGTCCGCTTTTCACCTGCATTTGGTCAAAGCAGAAGGAAGCGGTGTTCTTGAAGATCTCCAGACTTTCCTTGCTTCCGGTGCAGAGGTAATCCAGCAGGAACGCCCCGCCCACCTCTCCGGTGCAGTCGGCTCTTACGGTATCGGCAACCAATTGCTTGCCGTCTTTTGCCATGATGAGGTGAGAGAAGCCCTCCAACACGCCGTTTTTGCCTCGGTCAAGGAGGATTTGGCTGTCTTTGATCCAAGCTAAGCCCCGTTTTACCGTATTGTCGGCATCGGTTTCCACCCCGTGGCTGCAAACAGCCTTCGAGAAGCGGGGAGCAACCTCCTCTCCCGCCAAGAAGGAGAGGATATAGGTCAGTACCTTCTCCCAGAAATCCCGTGGCGCAAGGCGGGCGATATTGAAGTTGCACAGACGGACAGAGGAGACCAGCGTGTTGCCATCCAGTTTCCAAAGGGCAAGCTTGCCCCTGTGGAAGGTGTCGTCCTCCATGTCGAAATGATCGTGGGCGCAGATATAATCGTGATAGGTCAGAATGGGCAGGGCGGTTTCCGGCACGAAGTAATAGGGAATCACCTCGTTTCCGTGTCCGTCCAGCACGTCTCCCTTGGTCAGCCCCTTCACCGGGACGTATTGATCGGAATAGATCATACGGTGATGGGAGGTGGGAGTGGGAGAAGCGGAGTACACCGGGCCGATGGAAGCCACGAATTCGCAGAAAACGGGCTTGCCCGCCTCCCGCATGGATTCCACCGCTTCCCGCAACGCCGCAGGAAGGATGTAAGGCTTGTCCCCGTCGCCTGCCAGCAGGCACAGCGCGTCGTACTGCACTACTTCGGTAATTTGGATCTCTTGGGGCGCACTCCAATAGGCATCCTTGCAGGTGCTTAAAATGGTGGTGACCAAATCGTTTTTGGTATGGGAAAGGATAAGGATCTTATTCATAACCGCACTCCTTTTATAGGATAAGGATGGATCATTATAGCATACGGTAGAGAGCGGTGTCAAGGGAAAAGGGGATACTGTTCCAAATTAGGTTAAAACTGCGAGGAAATACACGCTATCCGCGTGATGAGATATGCACTACACTTCGTGGGGTGATGATATGCCAAGCCTTCGGCTTGGATAAAAACAAAAGACGACTCTTTCGAGTCGTTTTTGTTTTTGGTGGGAGAAGGTGGATTCGAACCACCGAAGGCGATGCCAGCAGATTTACAGTCTGTCCCCTTTGGCCACTCGGGAATTCTCCCATATTCTGGAGCTGGTGAAGGGAGTCGAACCCCCAACCTGCTGATTACAAATCAGCTGCTCTGCCATTGAGCCACACCAGCAAGTCTCGCTTCATCAGCGGCAAGAGCAAGTATAGCACAAAAGGATGCGCTTGTCAAGTCTTTTTTTGATTTTTTTGAAGAATTTTTCTGCCATCTTGCAAAATACAAAAAAATGTGGTATGCTATGAAAAAGAAAAGGAAAACAAGGAGTTTTTGCCATGAAAAAGTTGATTTCTTTGCTTTTGGCGGTTGTGCTGCTTTCCCTTTGCGCCCTTTCCGTGTCTGCGAAGGTGGACGTATACAAAACCGAAAAGCGTGTTTTTGAAAACGGAAACACCGTTTTGCCCTACCGTTTGGTATTGCCCGAAAATTACGATGAGAATAAGTCCTATCCCGTGCTGGTGTTCCTGCATGGTGCAGGGGAGCGTGGCAGCGATAACGAGCTGCAGCTGTACCACTGCGTGCAGTATCTGGCGGACACTCTGCCGGAGTGTATCATCGTAGCCCCCCAGTGTCCTGTGGGCAACCAGTGGGTGGATACTCCTTGGACCAAAGGCGCGTATTCCATTGCCAAAGTTCCCGAATCCAACGAGCTGAAGGCAGTTGTGGAGCTTCTTGACACCCTGCAGGAGGAATTCAACGTGGATTCCGACCGTATCTACGCTTCCGGTCTTTCCATGGGCGGCTTCGGCGCGTGGGATTTGATGATGCGCCACAACGATTATTTTGCCGCAGGTATTTTGGTTTGCGGCGGCGGTGACCTTTCTCAGGCAGAGGCCTTGAAGGACACCCCCCTCTTCGTGTTCCACGGAGATGCGGATCCCACCGTTCCCGTTTCCGGCTCCCGGGACGTGGTGCAGGCCATTCGGGACGCAGGCGGTGAATTGGTGCAGTACGTGGAGTATGCAGGTCAGGGCCACGGCATTTGGAACACCGCTTTTGCTCACCCCGGTATGCTGCAGGAGCTGTTGTCCTACAAGCTTTCCACCCGTTACCCCGTGGAGGAATCCGTAACCGAACCGATCACTTCCGCGGAGGAATCCGTAACCGAACCGATCACTTCCGTAGAAACCTCTCTGCCCGAGGATGAGGAGTCCTCCATGGGCTGGATCATTGTTGTTGCTGCAGTGGCGATCGCAGTGGTTGCGGTGTTGGGCGCAGCGGTTCTGAAAAAGAAGAAATAAGCTTCCTCAAAAAGTACAGACGCAGGATTTCGCCTGCGTCTGTTTTTTGCGTTTGCGCTTTATATGGGTTTGATCACAAATTCCAGAACCAGTGGCTCTGCTGCGGGAATGCGGAACTCTCTGTGGACGGGTGCGCCCCAGGAGTCGTCTCCTCCCACGCCCATCTGCTTGGCGGCTATACGTACCCAGGTATAGCGGGAAGCGGGCAGCTCGTGGAGATGGCGGGCGTTTTCCAATTCGTAAGCATTGTAAGGCAGAACGGAAACCTCCAAGGGGGAAGCGGCTTTTTCAAAGCGGAGCTTGTTTCCGACCTCCAACCATCTCACGTCGGTGCGGTTGCCGCATTCCTGAGGGTTCAGATAACCGGGAAGATTGTCTTCTGCCGTAGAGGCAAATACGCCCAATCTTGCTCCCTGCTTGCGGTCGGAATAATTTTCCTCCGGACCTCTGCCGTAGTAGGTGAAGGCATTCATGCCCTCCTTCAGCTTGAAATCCATGGCGAACACGGGCATATCCGGAAGATCCTTTGCACCGGGATAGCTTGCCGTTACCTTTACACTGCCGTCAAAGAGCACGGTGTAGGCCACGGTGTAGGCGAATTTCTCGGTGGAATAAGCGAAGGTAAAGCGGTAGAAATCCTCCCCTTCATCGATGGAGAAGCCTGCGGGATCAAGGCGGGGATAGCGGCTTGCCATGCTCCAAAGGGCGCAATTGATAGGAGTAGCCGCGCCGTGATCGTTATCCGTGGGGGCGCGCCAGAAGCTGACCCGGGGGGTGCGGGTGATATATTCCTTGCCGTGGTATACCAAGGAGGAAATGCCGCCTTCCCGTCTGTCGAACTGGACGGAGAAGTCCTTGCCTCTCACACCGCAGATCATATTGCCGCGGATCAAAGCAGGGCGAGGGAGAGTCGCATTTGCGGCTTCTCCTGCCACGGTAAGCACCTCCTGGCAGAAGGAGATCTCATGTCCCGCTTCCGCCCAGGGGGTATGGTTTTTCAAAATCCCACTTGCGGTGAGGATATATTCACCTGCTTCTTGGGGCAAGGGCAGATTGGTTTGCAGAGAAGCCTCTGCTCCGGGCAAAACCGTAAGGCTATGTGCTTCCTTGCTCAGAATGCGCCCTTCCTTCTCCAAGCAGATCTCAAAGGAGAGATACGAGGTATCGGTGAACAGATTGCGGTTCTTCACCGTGAGGATACCGTTTTGCAGGGACATCTTTACGTTGGCGTAAAGCGCCTTGACCTCCTGAGCTTTGGGGGAGGGGGTTCGGTCGGCGTACACAATGCCGTTGGTGCAGAAGCCGTAATCACTGCCTCTGTCGTCAAAATCCCCGCCGTAGGAAAGCTCACCCTTCTCGTTGTACAGGGCTTGGTCGATGTAATCCCAGATAAAGCCCCCTTGGTAGGCAGGGAACTCCTCTTCCATGTCGGTATACAACTGCATTCCGCCCAAGGAGTTGCCCATGGCGTGCATATATTCACAGCTGATGTAGGGCTTTCCGGTGTTCTGCTCTAAATACGCCCGTACCTCATGGGGCTTGGCGTACATACGGCTTTCCATATCGTTGATGTAATCGTAAGCGCGGCTGACGAACACACCCTCATAATGCACCAAGCGGGTGGGATCCACCTTGTGGAAGAACTCCGCCATGGCGGCGATGTTGTCCCCGCAATGGGATTCGTTGCCGCAGGACCAGATCAACACGGAGGGGTGGTTTTTATCCCGCTGATACATGGAGTTTGCTCTGTCCAGCACCGCATCCTTCCAATAGGGGTAGGAATCGGGAACGATGTGTTCTTTGCCAAGGTTCCCCCAAGTACCGTGGGTCTCCAAATTGGTTTCGTCGATGACGTAAATGCCGTATTCGTCGCATAACTCGTACCAACGGCTTTGGTTGGGGTAATGGCTGGTACGCACTGCGTTGATGTTGTGGCGCTTCATGAACAGAATATCCCACAGCATTTCTTTTTCGGAGAGACAGCGCCCGCTTTCCGCGCAGAATTCGTGGCGGTTTACCCCCTTGAACACAATGCGCTTGCCGTTGAGGCACATGAGACCGTCCTTCAGCGCAAAGCGACGGAAGCCCACCTTAAGGGAGCAGGTCTCTTCTTCTGTCTTTACCGTCAAGGTGTAAAGCGTGGGGGATTCTGCGCTCCAGGGGAGAACGCTTGCAAGAACCTCCCCTGCGGGAGCGTTTTCGCTTTGGTAGAGGACAGTTCCCTCCTTATCGGAGAGGGTGTAGGTAACGCTTTCCGGCGTACCGCTCCAAATCGGCTCTGCGGAAAGGATGCCCGCTTTGGTGCTCGGATCAAAATCTGCAGTCACCTTTATGTCGGTCAAATGGGTTTTCGGCAGGGCGGTCAGCTCCACACTGCGGAAAATGCCGGAAAAACGCCAGAAATCCTGATCCTCCAGCCAGCTTGCGGTGGAATAGCGGTAGACCTCCACCGCCACCAGATTCTTCCCTGCCTGCAAATAGGGGGTCACATCAAAGGAGGAGGGGGTAAAGGTGTCCTCGGCGTAGCCAACGAAGCTGCCGTTGACCCAAAGATAAAACGCCGTCTCCACACCGTGGAAGGTGAGACGAAGCTCTTTGCCCAAGAATTCTGCAGGCAGTTCAAACCATCTGCGGTAACTGCCCACGGGATTGTACTCCGTGGGGATCTCCGGGGGAAGAAGCTGCTCCACACCCTCCCAAGGGTAGGCAATGTTGATGTATTGGGGCTTGCCGTAGCCCTGCATTTGGATATGCCCGGGCACGTTGATCTCCTCCCAGCCTTCATCGGCATAGTCTGCGCGGTAAAAATCCCCGGGGCGGGAAGAGGGAGTCTCCGTATAAGCAAATTTCCAAACCCCGTCCAAGGAAAGAACGGGTGCGTCGGTCTTATGGGAAGAAAAAGGGGAAAGCCTGCCTACCTCCACCACCGTGGGGTCGGAAAGCCATTTCAAATCGGGTGTCATAAAGGGTTCCTCCAAGTGAATTAAAGATGCAGGGTGTTTCCTGTGTTCAGCCCCGTGAGTTTTTCCACCGTCTCCACGTAGTAGGACGGGAAGTAGATGCCGTAGTCCTGCCCTTGGTGGCGAATCTCCAAAACGTAATGACGGTGCAAGGGGATGCGGTTGATGTAGATGGTCTTTTCCACCCCGGTAAGTCTGCGCAGGGAAGCCAAGGGAAAGGCGTAGACCTGCTCAAGGTCGGCGGCGTAAAGGTTTTGGCCATCCCTCCAAAATCGGATCTCTGTGAGGGAGAACACGGCGCCGCCGTAGTACACGGGAGCAACTCTCCCGCTTTTGATCTTGTAGAAGAAGGTCAGCACCTCTGCCGTCTCGGCGTTGTCGGGAACGCCCAGCTCCGCCAATGCGTTCCTTCTCGCTTTTTCGGTGTCTGCGGCCAGCTTTTCCTTATCCCCGCTGTTCAGCATCTTGCGCTTTCGGCGGAAGCTCCAAAAGGCGATCAGCCCTGCCGTTGCAAGAAATGCAACCCCTATTCCCGAGAAGATCCAAAGATCTTCTCTTGCGTGCTTGACGCTCAAAAGCGCTGCGTACACCATGGGGATCCCGATGCCGAGGCAAAACAAGGCGATCAAACGCAGTCCTGTGGGCAGGGTGAGCTTTTTCGCCGCCTTTGCGATCCGTTCGTCGCAGTCGCGGAGATCCTTCCGCAAGTGGGGAGAGACGGTTTTTGCTAGAAACTCTCTTCCTCCCATGGCGTCGCTTTCATCTATGCGGTTTTTGTCGGTGCAGAAAATGGGGATCATACAATCCTCCCGATGAAATTCAAACGGTTTCGGAAAGTCCGGTGAGTTTTTTGATAGCCTCCAGCTCGTAGCAGGGGAAGTAAATGCCGTAGTCCTCGTTTCCGGCGGTAAATTCCAAAATATAGTGAACCTCGGTGGGGATCCCGCGGTTGGTATGGGTCAAGCCGTACTCGGAGGGAGGACAGGGCTTGTTCCATTGGAACAGGGTGATGGGTTCGCGCACGGCGGTGATGCCCTTCATACCCTGCAAGGGGAAGGCGAACACACGCTCCATGTCCGCAATAAACAAATGGGTATCGTTTTTGTAAAGGCAGATCTCCACGTTGAGATACTGCGCGCCCTGCATAGCCTTGACGACCTCCCGCTTGCCGTCCTTTTCCTTGTAGCGGAAGCAGATCACGTCTGCGGCCACTGCGGTGGGAGGAATCTCCAATTCTGCATCTACGCGGCGGGTGGCTTCTTCCATGGCGGCTGCCAGCACGTCAGCGGATTCGCTTTGCAAAAACGCCTTTTTCCGTTTGTTTTCGTAAAAGGAAATTCCAATGTAAGCGCCTACGCTTGCGATGCAAAGCAACAAATAGGCGATCCGGAGCTGCTCTCCGTCAAACATGGAAATCAGGGAGACCACGGCAGCGCAAAGTCCCGCAAAACGAAGCGCTTGGAGAAAGGTGGGCAGCTCCGCTTTTTTCAAGGACTCTGCGGCCTTGTTCACCGAGGCGTTGATCTCCTTTTTGGTGGTTTCGGATACGGTGGAGAAAACAAACTCTTCTCCGTGAATGGAGGTGCTGTGCTTATCGTGGGTAGTATCGGTGCAAAAAATAGGCTTCATAAAAAAATCTCCGCAGGAATGTGTTTGGGTGTACCCATTGTAACACATTCTGCGGAGAATTTCAATGCCTCACGAAAGGAAAAACGGTTTCTTTACAGAGGACGATTGGGCAGGTTGTTATATGCTCTGGAAGCGAAGTTCAGGTTTTCGATGGTCTTGTACATACCTACCCAGGTCAGGAAGGAGATGAACAGACCGCCGATCATCCAGCCCATAACGGAGGAAGGCTCGTTGGGAGCGTGGTAGCCCATTCTGTGAGCCGCATTCTTGGTACGGTCGGCAATGCCTGCCCACCAGAAAAGCTGGTAGATACCGCAGGTGCAGAGGGTCAGCAGAATGCAAACGAATACGTTTTGGGTGTGCTTGCCGTCGTCAAAGCAGATGATGTTGGTGTCTCTTGCCATGCAGTGCATAAACCAAAGGCCGTAGATGCCGCAGGTCAAGAAGGTGAGGATCAGATAAGCCGCAAAGCTTCTGTTGGTTTTCATGGGTGCCATAGGGAAATCTCCTTTATGTTTTGTTTTTGCTATTGTACCACACAATCAAACGATTGTCAACGAATTTCGCTCTAAAAAACAAAGAATTTCAACAAAAAGATTGAAATTCTTTCATAGTTTATTCAAAAAGCAGCTTCCAAAGATTTTTCATCCCTTGGTAAATCGCGCCGCTTTCCGGGGCGAAGGTGACCACTGTATCACCCGGGAGGAAGAGACGAAGAAGATACACGGCAAAGGATACCCCCACGCATACCCAAAGCAGAGTTTTGCAAAGGGGACGTTTTCGGAACCAAAACAATACGGCCGCCACGGGAACCATCCAGAACAGGGGATGATAGGCAAACGCCTGCTCAAAATTTCCCTGTAAGAGGGAAATCCAGCTTCTGGTCATACCGCACCCTACGCAGGAGATCCCCAGCAGATGGCGGAAAGGACAGACGTAATCAAAAACAAACAAAAGCAGCAGGCACGTTCCGCTGAGAAGCGCAAGGCGGAGGGGTTCAGATGCCTGCTTTTTCACGCAAGAAAATCGCAATCTTTTTGCGGTGCCAAATGGCGTAGGGGAATACGTTGCCGTCCACATCCTCCACCGTCAGTCCGTTGGGGATGATGCCGCAGGTGAAGGAGGTCTTCACGGAGGCAATATCCCGATAATAGATCACCTGCTTGTCCGGGAGCTGATCCTCAAAAAACGCCTCGAATTCCATACGGTCGTCGTAAAATGCCATAATTCCGCCATAGCCTTCTTTTCCTCGAAGGAAGTTTGCGGTGAATCGTTGTCCTGCGTAGCTTTTCATGTTTTGCCGGCTCCTTTTTCTTGCTGTGATGGCAGTATAACACAAAAAAATCCATCTGTCAATTTTTCTTTTTTCGTTTACATTTGCAGGCGTATATGCTATACTGTGAAAAATGACTGCGGAGGTATTTTTTATGCTGTTGGATCTCACCCTTCCTATCACGCTCGCCATGTGGCAGGAGGCTAAGAAATTGAAGGATCCCGCCTTGGAAGGGCATATTGGCACGCACTTCGACGCGATGGACAAGGATTTTCCTTTGGAATACACTTGCAGAAAAGGCGTGGTGTTTGACGTTTCCGCCGCAGGGGAGGAGATCGGTATGGAGGACGTGGATCTTTCCGCAGTGGAATCCGGAATGTTCGTGGGATTTTATTCCGGCTACGGAGAGAGGGTCATCTACGGTGCAAAAGGGTATTTCTCCGGGAGTCCCGTGTTGTCCTATGAGCTGATAGAAGCGTTGCTGGAAAAGCAGATCTCCGTCATCGGGCTGGATTTCGGCGGCATCCGCAGAACTCCCGAGCATATTCCCGCAGACCAAAAATGCGCCGACAGAGGCGTGTTCGTGGTGGAAAATCTGGTGAAGCTGAACATGCTTGCGGGGAAGGAGACTTTTACCGTCCGTATCTACCCCATGGCACTTACCGGCGTTACCGGCCTGCCCTGCCGCGTGGTGGCAGAGATTTGAACAAAAAGAAAGCCGAGGGTTGCCTCGGCTTTTTCGCGTAATTTTTAGTGCTTGGCTTTACTTCTTGCGAGATTTGATTCGAACCGCAATTCCAAAAACGATCTGCAGTACGCTGATTCCCAAAGGGATGAAAATATACGGCCAAAGGTCCGTCACGGTTGCCTCGGTAAATGCGGCGACTAGAACACCGAACAGGAATACCAAAAGCAAGGCGATGGAGAAAACTCCTACAAGGATCTTCAATCCCCAACGGGAGAAAAATCCCAGACGTTCTTCGGGAACGATCCATTGCATCAAGGCAAACCAACCTTCTAAAATGGCATCGAAGATCAATTCGAAGGGAAACAGGATCAGCCTGAATAAGCAACCCATGGAAGCACCTCCTTGTTGCTGTCTATGATAAAAGCTCGCGATTTTTCACAGCAGGCCGTATCTTCTCTTGCGGGCGGAGAACCAGGAAACGGCTTCCTGCAGATCCTCCGGGGAGAAATCCGGGAAATATTTGTCGGAGAAATACAACTCCGCATAGGAAGCTTGGTACAAAAAGAAGTTGGAAAGCCGCTGTTCGCCGCCGGTGCGGATCACCAGATCCAGATCTAAGGGCAGGGAAAGGGCATTCAGAAGGCTTTCCTCCGTTACGGGAGTTCCCTCGGCCACGGCTTTGTTCACCGCTTCCACGATCTCGGCGCGGCTGCCGTATGCAATGGCGATGTGAATGGTTCTGCCTTCGTGAGCAAACTCCGAGAGGATCTCCTCCGTGCGGGCAAGGGAGGCTCTGATCTCCGGGGGCAAAAGGGAAAGATTCCCGGGGAATCTTGCGGCGATCCTATGCTTTTTGCAGGTCTCCACAAAGGCGTCGAAATACTTCAGCACCAAGCTGAGGATATGATCCAGCTCATCCTTTTCCCGTTGTAAGTTCTCGGTGGACAAGCTGTAGCAGACAAAATTTTCCACACCCATGGAGAAGGCGTGGGAGGCAAGGGTGATCATGTTGACAATTCCCTTGGTGTGACCTTCCTTGCGGGGCAGGGAGCGTTCCTCTGCCCATCTGCCGTTTCCGTCCATAATGATTCCGATGTTTTTGGGGCAGGAAATGGGTTGGGTCATTGGAAAGTCTCCTTAAACAAAAATCAAAATGACGCCCATCGCGCAGGTCACGAACCCGGCGATGTAGTTCACTGCTACGTTGTCGATCATGCGGAAGCCCTTGATCAGGGTTGCGGGAGAACCGCAGTGGATGGCGTTTTCCACCTGATTGCCGCAGGCGTCACACCGATACAAGGATTGGAACAACGCTCCCGCCACGGAATCCACCAGGGTGCCCAAGAAGGCCAGAATCCCGATGAACAAAAATGCCTTGAAGGGAATCGCCCCCAACAGCAAGGGAATGCTCATCAAAGCAAAGCTGCTCACCAGCGCAGAGCCGGTGCCCAAGGCGGAAACTCCGCCGGAAAGCCCTTTTTCCATGGGGCGGAAGGTGATGATGTTCAGATTCTTCTTCTTGGTCAGCCTGCCGATGTCGGAGGCCATGGAGTCCGCGATCTGCTCTGTCAACGCCAGAAAGAAAATGTAATAGAAAACGCTTTTGCCCGTTACGTTGTGAAGCACCAAGGCGATGATGGCAAACAACCCTACTGCGATGATCTGCTTGGCACGGCGGGCCTTATGTCCCTCCGGGGAGTTGCCTCGCTTTTTCTCGACTCGCTTGCCGATGGTGGAGACCACGGTGCTAAGCAAAAATAGCAAGCCGATGAACAGGATCGGCACAAAGCCGTCTCCGAAATAGCCTACGAAGGCAAAGAGGAAGAAGGCGGCAATGCCGGCATCCGCCGCCATGGCCTTCGATCCCACCGCTACCATAGCAAGGAAGGGGGAGAGGATCAGCACGATCTCCAGGGGGAGGGATACCAGCCCGAAATGGTTCAGCACCAAATAGCCGAACACAAAAAACTCAATGAAGATGTTGTCCGTGCCCTTATGACCGTAAAACTCCGTTACGGTGGTCAGCGCCGCCACGGAAAGGATGAACACGATATCCAGCTCCATGCGGAAGATCAAGGAAAACACCCACGTGGAAAGGAAGGAAACGACAAACACGGTGAATGTACCCACCAGGGTCTTGCAGGGACGTATCTCCTTGTTGTATTTGCCGAACAGCTTGGCAGTCAGGGGCGCAAAGCCATCCCCCAAGGCCAGACAGTAATAGGTGATACCTGTGTAAAGATACAATTCCTCGCCCACCAGATAACAAACCAAGGCCACCACTGCCGTGGAAAGGCCAAAGTAGAACATCCCGGGGCTGTTGTCCGCATCATCACGCCCAAAAGCGGAAAATTTCTTGTTCAGCGTCACAAATCCCAAGGCGGCCGCCCCGATGAAGTTCAAAAGAACCCAATGGATGGAGCAACCGAAGAAGAAATAGCAGATCACCCAAACGAAGGCGGAAATGATGTGGGTAAGCTTTCTGCAAACGGTTTTGTCGATATTTGTTTTTTTCTCCACCAGTATCCCCAGGAACATAATGCCGCAGGTATACAACGTGAAGATTACACAGCCTATAAGAGTGAACCAAAATTTGTCCATAAAACATCTCTCACCGAATCCATTGATCCTGCCGAAAAAGCACGAAAAAGGATAATTACAAGGTATTTTACCATTTCGCCTGCGAATTGTCAAGATATTTGGGGAAGAAAAAGGCCTCCGAGGAGGTGTAAGCTCCGCGGAGGCTTTGGAATTTATATGATCTCCAGCTCGTTCACCGAGGGGAAGGGAGGATAGACGTCCTCCAGATTGTCGGAATACCAATAGGCCACGGAGGAGATATCGTCCTGCAAAGGGAGGTAGCGGTTGCCGCTTCTCCAGCCCAAGGCTTGGACGGTGACCCGCAGATCGGACTCAAAGTAGATGGGGTCTACGATGTGCCAGCGGTAGAGATTGAAGTATCTCTGGGAGCGGTAGAGATCGTCCGTACCGCTGATCTTGTGCATTCCCGCATAGGGGGTGCAGAATTCCACGTACTTGCCGTTTACGTCAAAGTTGTACGCCCCGCAGAAATAATCCTCGGTGCCGGTACCGCAGACGGTAGGGAAGTCGGTGTCCCCGTCGATGTAGAACTTCACCTCGCCCTCACCCCACCAGCCGTTGCTCTTCACGCCCCAGTTGAGGTAGGTGCCCACGTAATGTCCTTTGCCCTTGATGTTGTCCAAGATCACGTAAGGCTCCATGTAGGGCAGGGGGTTCACACGACGGAATTGGGCATGGAAGTACAGCGTGTCGGGAGAAAGCTGCTTTTCCTCGCAGTCGATCTGGTAATAAATGTTGCATTCCCCGCCGGTGTTCTCCACCTCCACGCGGAAGCCCTTGAAGAAGGGCATTTCGAAGTAGCAGTTCAGCCCCTTGGCGGGGTTGACGCACATGGCAAGGCTGGAAAGCCGGCGGAACTCTCTGTAATCCGCATTGCAGAAGAAATCGGAGAGGGGCGCTTCCACGTTGGGCTTGCTCTGCCCGTCAAAATAAATGCGTAAGATCAGCTGTCTGGGGGCGTAAGCGGCGTCTGTGACCCAAATGTGCTTGATGGCGCCCTGCCCTTTGTAATCTGCAAGAACGGTGGTGCTGTTGGGGGAAAGCTTCAGGTAAGGGTTCACCTTCCAGCCAACGCCCAGCTCGCGGGATGCTTCGGAGGCACTGCCCACCACGGCGCGTCCGCCGCCCCCCTTCTCCCCGGTGAGGTTCTCGGGGCAGATGGAAAAGGTTTTGATGTTCTTTTTGAGAGTCAAATTTTCCAGCATGGCGGTTTCCTCTTTTCTAAGTTATCCCAGCGCGACCACGCCGGTCTCGTTCAGTACCAGAAGCAGCATATACAAGCCGTATACGCCCAGCAGAGCGAAGCCCTGCCATTTCTTGAACTTGCCCTGAATGATGGTGGGAACGATAGCAATGGCGCAGGCCGCAATGCAAACGGGGAAGTCGAACACAAGGTTAATGTTCTCAACGGGAAGGGGTTCACCGTTGATCACCGCGCAAAGGGGGAGGATCAGGGTGGTGTCAATGATGTTTGCGCCCACGATGTTGCCCACGGAGAGGGAATTCTCCTTCTTGCGGATGGCGGTGAGGGTGGTTACCAGCTCGGGCAGGGAAGTGCCCAACGCGATGACGGTAAAGCCGATGATGGTCTCGCTGATACCGATGCCCGCGGCAATGGTCTTGCCGGAGGAGACCAGGAACTCCGCGCCGAACACAATGGAAGCGGTTCCCAAAATGAAGAAGAGGATCTTGGCGGGCAGCTCCTTTTTCTCAAAGGCGTCGATGGTATCACTCGCCGCGCCCTTCTTGCCCTCGATCAGGTTGCTGATCATAAAGATAAGGAAGATTGCCCAGAGAACGTAGGCAGACCAAACGGGCAGCATTCCGTTCAAGGAGAGAACGGTGAGCCCGATGATAGCCGCCAGCAGCAGTCCGCCCTTCAGGGAGAATTCTTTTCTGCTGATCACACCCGCCATAGCAACCAAGGAAACACCCATGATCAAGGTGGTGTTGGCGGTGACAGAGCCTACGGCGTTGCCGATGGCAAGCTGCGCGGAGCCGTTCATGGCCGCTCTTACAGAAACCAACAGCTCGGGCAGGGTGGTGGCAAAGGATACGATGGTAGCGCCCACCACAAATTTGGGGATACCGGTGACCTCTGCAAACCAGGAAGCGGAATCCACAAACCAATCGCCGCCTTTGATGGTGAGGAAGAGGCCTACGAGAAAAATTCCCGCGGCAACTCCCAGCAGTGCGCCTCCCTCAAGAGAGCCAAAAAACGTAAAACCAAAAAATTCCATGTTGTTCCTCCGAATAACAAAAAATGCCAAGTATGCAAAACATACTTGGTTTTCCCCAAAAAATAAAAACCCATGCACGTCTTGTATACATACATGAGTCTCGTAAATTAAAGCAAGCCAGACCGAAAGGCCAGGATGTTGACTTGCTACGCATTGCCGCGCTTACTACTCCCTCATCGCATAAGAGAATACCATAAAGCACAGAATTTGTCAAGAGCAGTTAAAAGGTTTTTTGTAAAAACGCAAATACCATTTCCCAAAACGTGATCATGGGGAGAGCGGCAACAACGCAGCAGCCGTATTGCGCGATCCAAGCTATCTTGGTAAAACGGTATTTTTCGGAGACGTTGAGGTTCCAGATCAGCATGGCGATAAAGCCCGCCAAGGCTATGAGCCCCATAACCACGAGGAACGGTATGTAGCGGGGGAAGCGTATTTGGTACTCGCTGTCCGGGGAGACCGCAATGGTGACTGCCAGCAGATTCAGCAGACACCTGAATCCCAAGCTCAGGCAAAAGATGTTTGCCACCGAGGAGAAGGAAAGAAACAGGATTTTTTTCATGCGTATGCCGCCTTTCTGATGTTAGTATAGCATAAAATCGTGGAGATTGCAAGGCATTTGCGGGAAATTGGGGCGAGGCGTCAATGAAATCGTACTTTGCACGATGAAATCCGAACAAGCTCGGATGAAATCTTCGGCGTGCCGCCTCAGATGAAATTAAATCCGTCCTCTTATCCCGACGAAGTCGGATTTCATCACGAAGTGATTTCATCCCACGATAGTGGGATTTATTCCGTCTGCAAGGACGGATTTAGTTGAAAAAAGACCAAGTCCCAAGTGACTTGGTCTTTTTTCTGGCTGCGGAAGAAGGATTTGAACCCTCACAAACAGAGTCAGAGTCTGCCGTGCTGCCGTTACACAATTCCGCAATGTCACCGCCGGGTATTCCCGACAGCAGGAGTTATTGTATCACGAAGTTTCGGGAATGTCAAGACTTTTTTGCAAAAAAGATGGAAATTTTCACTCTTTTCTTCAAATACAACCGCAAGCCTCCGCCAAAAGGCGCAAAGCTTCCTTTGCGGCTTGGTTGCGTACTGCGGTACGAGAGCCGTCAAAGTGGTATTCCGTCGCTTTTGCCAGAACGCCGCCGTCCGCCTTTTTGGCGAGGCCGATGAAAACAGTACCCACGGGCTTGCCGGAATCGTCCCCGCCGGGGCCTGCTACTCCCGTGGTGGAAACAGCCACGTCCGAATCGGCTTTTTCCAACGCGCCCAAGGCCATTTCCATGGCGGTTTCGCGAGAAACGGCGTAATGCGCCTGCAACGTTTCCTCTCTGACTCCCACAAAGGATTTCTTCGTCTCGTTGCAATAGGTCACAAATCCCCCTGCGAACACACGGCTGGAGCCGGGGAGGTCGGTCAACAGCTTGGCTACCAAGCCACCGGTGCAGGATTCCGCACAAGCGACGGTGTAAGGGCTTTTCAAAAGGGCTTTTTGCAGTTTTTTCATAGAGCGGCTCCTCTTCTTTCCTATATTTTAATTATACACCCCGGGGGAGGAAAATGCAAGCCGTACGGAGAATTTTGCAAAATGCACAAAATTACAAACTGAGTTTGTGCGAAAGTAACATTGAAACATTGGCGAAAATCATGTATAATGTTCACAACTAAAAATAGCGCTAATAGGCGCAAAAAAACAGGAGGCTATGTTTCGATGAAGAAGACATTAGCAATTTTGCTTGCCATGATGATGGCATTCTCTGCGCTGGCTCTTGCAGTTTCCGCAGATTTCGACGTCACGCTGGACGGTACCAAGTACACCGTTATCCAGCCCAACAGCATTGAGTTCGTTCCCATGGCAAAGGATGAGGCTAACGGCGTTTCCACCGCTCCTCAGGCCGGCTGCACTTTGGACGCTCTGATCGATGGCGACGGGGTACGCGGTGCTACCAAATTCGCTACCAAGGGTATCGTTCTGATCAAGAACGAGTACATCGGTGCAAACGGTAACATTTCCACCGGCGCTGTTGCCAACCAGGATCCCGAGCTGATCCCCGATTTTGCATTCTCTCTGGACCTTGGCTCCGTGAAGGAGTTCGACACCGCATATTTCATGGTTTACCATGAGATCAAGTCTTGTATTGCAATCCCCGGCGATAAGAAGGTTATCGTTGAAGTTTCCGAAGATGGCAACGCTTGGCTGCCCGTTGGTATTGACGGCGAGTTCTACATGAACGTTGACGTTGACGACTTCGATCAGGACGCTCCCGAGGACGCTGAGACCGTTGAGTGTGCAGTTTATCTGGGCGAAGAGGTTTCCGCTCGTTACGTGCGTTACACCTTCACCTTCATGCCCGTTCCCGTGGATGGCTACTGGGATTACTACACCAACATTCACGAGTGGATCGGCTTCACCGAGGTTGGCGTAGCTCTCTGGACCGACGGCGAAGAGCCCGAAGTTCTTGACCCCGATATCGCCAACACCGAGCCCACCAAGCCCGAAGGCTCCTGGATCGGCGACGACGGCGTTGAAGTGAAGATCATGAACTTCGTAAACAACGCAGGTATCAAGACCGTTGACGTTACCGTTTACGATTCCGAAGCATATCTGGAAAAAGGCATCGATGCTGACGTTCTGGATGAATACACCGCTACCTATTCTGTTGTTGGCAACAGAGTTACCCTTACCTATGAAGATGGTTCTATCGACAGAATGACCGCAATCATCGACGAGGAAGGCGACCTGATCCTTGGCTCCGGCCTTGACGCTGTTACCTACACTCCCTACGAAGCTCCCGCTCCCGTTGAGATGAGCGGCGTTTGGTTCAACGTAACCGAGGGTGTTGTTACCGTTGTTGACTTCTCCACCGCAGACGTGATGAAGATGATCGTCTTCGCAGAGGCTGATTTCGAGGAGAACGGTCTGGACGGCGAAGGCGTGGCTTTGGAGTTTGCTTACACTGCAGGCCACAACTACATCGCAGTTGACATGGAAGGCGAGATCGAGAAGCTGTACGTTTCCTACGACGGCGACAATCTGGTTCTGGACGATAAGGAACTGCCCTTGACCTTCGCTCCCTACGTTCCCAAGGCTCCCGAGGTTTCCGAGGATGAATCCTCTGCTCCCGAAGATGAGTCTTCCGAGGAGGAAGAGACCTCCACTCCTGCTACCTCTGCTCCCGCTACCTCTACCACCGAGTCCACCGAGGCTCCCGCTGAGGACGGCGACAACACTCTGGTGATCGTGCTCATCGCAGTTGCAGCAGTTGTTGTAATCGCAGCAGTTGTTGTAATCATCATCAAGAAAAAGAAATAATCGCTCTTTGATGACGAAGGGGGAGGGGTAAGCCCTCTCCCTTCCTGTTTTTTCGAAAGGATTTTACTTTATGAAAAAGCTTTTTGCGGTTTTGCTGGCTGTGATGATGGTATTCATCTCCGTTGCTCCGGTGGTTTCGGCGAATTTTGATATTGATTTGCATGGCGCTCAGTACACCGTGATCCAGCCTAAGAGCATTGAACTCGTGCCTATGTTAAAAGACAAGGATAACGATATTGCCACTGTTTTCCGTAATTGCACCATTGATGCCATGATTGATGGAGATCCGGTACGTGGAGCTAAGACTCACTCTACCAAGGGCCTGATCCTGATTCAGAACAGCTTCGTTCCCGCAAACGCCAATCTCTATAACGGCATAGCCGCTGAGCAAGATCCCGATCTGGTTCCCAGTTTTGCGTTTGCTATGGATTTTGGCTCTGCAAAGGAATTTGACACCGCTTACTTCATGTTATATTACGAGATAGGGGCTTGTGTCGCTATTCCCGATAAGAAGGTTATCGTTGAAGTTTCCAAAGACGGAAAAACTTGGACTTCTGTGGGCACTGATGGTAAGTTCTACATGAGCGTTGATGTTGACAACTACAACCAAGACTATTCCCCAGAAGCCGAGACCGTTGAATGCGCAATTTACCTTGGCGAAAAGATTACATCACGTTACGTTCGCTACACCTTTACCTATATGCAAGTCTCCGAAAAAAGCTATTGGAAGGACTATACCAACTTTTATGAATGGGTCGGCTTTACCGAAGTTGGTGTGGCGAAGCATACAGGTGGGAGCGTAGTGCCTCCTGTAGTTAAGAAAGAATCGGAACTTCGTGTCACCGTTCGAGGATCCGGTGATGTCGTAGTTGGTGATACCCTGATTTCCGGTGGAGATAGCAAAATCAGTGTGTCCCTCTGGTTGGAAGACAACGTACGTGTTCCCGTTAAGATCACCCCTGCGGTGGGCTATAAGATTACCGGCATCAAGCTGGACGGCAGACAGAAGGATAGCGTTTCCTCTCTGTCGATCAACGAGCCTACCACTTTGGAGGTTACCTTTGAGCCGGATATCGTTACCCTGCCTAAATATCAGATCGTGGTTTCCTGCGCCACTGCAGGCGGCGTTGTTTCTGCAGGCGGCTATGTTTCTGCTGCAGGCGGCTATGTTTCTGCAGGCGGCTACACCATTATTTCCGGCAATGCCACCACCATCAACGTGGAGGCCGGACAATCCTTGGTGATCAGCGTTTACGCTGCGGAAGGCTATCAGGTTGAAGCCTTTACCGTAGGCGGCGTGGCGCAGAACCTCACCAACGGTACTTACGTGCTGGAGAACGTGGCGGCCAATGCTACTGTTGCTGTTAGCTTTAGGAGGGCGGTTCACGAAGATCATGAGGCCTCTAAAGAAACGTCCCGTGAAGAGCCAGAGGTGTCTGCAGAGGAATCTTACGAAGAAGTTGAAGTGTTCGAAGATGTGTTGTCCGAAGATCCCGAAGCTTATCCAGAGACTTCTTGTCCCACTATTGGGGGGATTATCGAAGATATTTTTTCTCTTTTGACAAAACCCTCCGAAGAAACTTCCGATCTCTCTCTTGAGGGGATTGCAACAGATTTTTTCGCTCTTTTTGCAAAAGGTGGGGATTCCACCTTCCCCATTTTGGTAGCTGTTCTGGTTGCAGTAAATATTATTGGATCAATGGTTGTCTTAATTATCATTGAGATGAAGAGAAATAAAAATCCGTAACTTAAAAAAGCTGAGTGGGTACCCCCTGCTCAGCTTTTTTGTTTGAAGACGATCCTCAATAGGAACCCCGCTAAGGCTTTCACTCCACCGTCAGCACGTTCCGAAAGCTTCCTCTTTTCATAGCGAAAATAAGCTCCTTTGCCACGGCGGGGAGGCATGCTGCCAAATAACTTCCCGATGGGATCCGCAGCGCTTCTCTCAAAAATGCGGTCAGATCTTTTTCTGTTTTTTCTGCGTGGAGCAACAAAATTGCTTCCCCATCCTCTGCCGTCAAGGCAAGAGACGTGGGGGACAACCCCGCCAGCACCCTGCCGCAGGCTTGCTTGAACACCAACAAAAACACGTTCTCCGTCCGTCCTGCGGGGGAGTTCAGCAAATCCGTGACCTCTTCCGGCGGGAAGAGACCGCAAAAACGGTTTTCCCACAGGAGGGACTCGGCAAAACGGCGGATGTATTCCACACCGGCCAGATCTTTGCAGGGCAGGGCGGGGGCATAGTAGATGAATTTGCCGTATTCGTGGGCGTGGGTATGGGGGCGGTAGGTGCGGAGAAAGGCGGGAAGCTCCTGCCCCACCGCAGTGTTGTAAAACCCGTTTCCGCAGGTCACCCGCGTGGCGTAAATTTCCTTCGCCAGCACCCGCACGTCCCGTACCAGAATTTGGATGGCCCGCAAGCCCTTTTGGTAGAGAAATTCCATGGGAAGCTCGGTCAGCAGCTTCAAGGCGGTGTCCCCGCTTTCCGCGGATTTCAGAAACGTCCCCACGGTGTACAGCAGGGATTCAAACATCTCCGACGCTATCTCCTCCGGGACGGAATCGGTGCGCTTGCCGTACAGCGTTTCCAGCCGCACCGCCAACAGCTCCAAAAGATCGTATTGAATGCGGGCGTGTTCCGTGTCACGAAGCAACCCCGTTTCCAGCCCCGCCTCCAAAAGACTCTCCACAAAGGCCTTGCCGCTTAGCATCTCCGGGGTGATGACGCTTCTTTTTTGTAATGCTTTCATATCATTTCCTCCTAAGGGCGCGGGCAAGACCGTCCAACTCACGGGATTCCAACAGCTCCAAAGAGCCTTCGCAGGAGCCGTTGAAGAAGGCCTTCATGTAGTCGATCAGCTCGTTGTCGGAAAGCTTTTCGTCCGTTTCGTTTTTGTAGTAATAGAAGATCTCCAACAGCCTCTCCAGGGTCTCACTGTAATTCTGCTTGTTCATGTAAGGGGAGTCGCAAAAGGCTGTGATCAGCTTGCCCATGACCTTGTTTCCGAACTCCAGCCTGCCGTGGTAGCGCAGCTCCTCGTCCTTGATCTCCAGCAGACGGACGGCTTGCTCCTTGGTGAGTACCAGCCCATACTTGATGGACTCTTCGTTGTAGAAAAGTAGCTTTTCCGCCTCCTTTGCCCGTGTCAGCGCGGCGGCGTTCTTTTGGAATGCTTGCAGTTTGTTTGACATAGAAGAACCTTTCTTGCATCGTCTGAAAATCATTATAGCAGGAAAGTTCTCAATTACAAGTCTTGACTTTTTTGCCGTTTTGTGGTATAATAATTGCAGAAAACACGGGAAAACCCGTGTTTTTTTGCCCTCGCGAACGAGGTCAACCGCCCTTCGTGCGGCTGCATCATTGACGGCTTCGCAAAAATGCCCTTGCGAGCAAGCATTTTTGCTTCATGGTATAATGATTGCAGAAAATAAGAGAAAAAACCGCCTTTTCGGGCGGTTTTTTTCGTTGATGAGAGCCTCATCCCAACTTGGTCATATCTGAGCATACCAACCCTGCGGGGCGGCAAGCGCGAGATCGAACCGTTGTGGCCACTCGTCATCCTGAGCACGCGCGGGTCGTAGTCGTTACGGCTGTGCAATACAGCCATCCCCGCGCACGTCGAAGTTTTGCGGAGAAAGCAAGGTGCATACAGCGGCATAAAAGTAGTCTGCATTTCGATTTGTATTGGCCGCAATGCACCGTTCGGAGCAAAACCGCCGTAGGCGGGATCTCACAAGAGTCTGATGTTCCTTTTTCGAAATGAAAGAACTGTTTTGTCACAAAGGATGTAAGTTTACCTTTCAAAGGGTAGATCAGACTTCGAGGAGACCCCTTGCGGTTTTGCTTTTCGAAATTGCTGTAAAAGGAACTACGTATCCAAAGACAATGGGCAATTTCAAAAAGCAAAACTTCGACGCGCGCGGAGATGACTGTAATGCGTAGCCACAGGGGATACAATCCGCGCTTGCTCAGGGTGACAACAGAGGTGGGCTTTCTCGCCAAACTTCGACGCGCGCGGAGATGTAGTCGTGTTTGGAGCCACTGAAGTTCGATTCCGCGCGAGCCAGCCCAACGGGCTGGGTTGCTCAGAGGTGACCAAGTCGGCGGACGGCTTTTGATCTACGCTTAGTTTTGCAACGTCGAGGTGGATGTTGGGATGAAGTTCTTTATCCCTTCGATAGAAAAAACCGCCTTTTCGGGCGGTTTTTTGGATGCTTATGGGTTTATCCCTTTTCCTTCGACGCAGAACACGCCGCTTGTCAAAGGCTTTTCGGGATCGGGCTTGCACAAAACGCCTCGGCGGATCAATTCGTCGATGACGTAACCGGTGATTTGCTGTAAATAACAGCTTACCCACTGATTGATCTGGTCGTTCAGATGCTTAGGCACAAACTCCTCAAAGCTCTTGCGTACGTTTTTGATCCATTCGGCGAGCAGATCCTCGGTTGCTTCATCGGTCATGTCGAACAGGGAGGCGAATTCCGCAAACTGTTCTTCTTTGAAGCACGGAAACTCAAGAGCGTAGCCTTTATCGGACTTTGACAGTAGATTGGAAGCGATCAAATGAGCGGCATCCTCCCGGGAAAGGGCGTCCTTGGAGAATTCCCCGCTTTTGCTATTGCGGAGAATTCCGCTTTCGCACATCCAACGGGTTCCTTTGTTATGATATACGTTGCTGTCGAAATACTTGCTGATCCAATAGTAATAAATTCGGGAGGTAGGTTGATCTTCGCCACTGTCCTTCTCCTCCGCCACGTTGCACCCGCAATTGTACTCTGCGACAGTTTCCGTTTCGTCTGCGGTTTCCTCCACGATGAACCAGCCGTAGCCGCCATCCTTTCGCGGGGGATACGGGCCGCTTTCAAGCTTTAAGCGGTTGCTTTTTACGTTGCGGAGCGTTTTCCTCAGCAGGTAGGGAACTGCGATATACCCCAGCCGTTCCATGCCGAACGAATGACCGTAGAAATCCATCTGTTCGACTTCCTTTGCCACGCCTTTTAACAGAACCTCCATCTTGTCTGCGATCAGATTGACTACCGCGGAGGAGACCTCCTCGGTCTTTTTTCTGTCTTTCAAGCGGAAAATGATAAAGTTGGCGACGTATTTGTTGCCCACCTTGTAAACCGCGTCTCCGTATTCAAGATGGGGAAGCTCGTCCTCGATATACATGGCGGGAATCCCCGTGCTGATGCTGATCTCCTCCACGGTCGCCGGCTTTTCATAAGCCGCAAGGCAGATAGCCCGTGCAATTTGCGAGGACAAATATTGATGCGTGTTTGCATGACCGTTGCTGGTCATGGTGTTCCAGTTGATTCTTCGGTAAACTTTGTCCATTTTGTTTTCTCCTATCCGATCTCTGATTTTTTGGCGTCCTACGTTCAAACGCCATTTGACGGTGGTTTCGGGGAGGGAATACTTCTTCGCAAGCGCTCGGATAGACAGATCGTCTATATAGTAGTCCACGAAGAGGTTTCTGTACTCGGAAGATAACGTATGGAGATACCGAAAGACCGTTTCGTATTGCTCACGGGTGTCGTCCTCGTCGCCCCAAGCGTAATCGGCGATTTCAAAAAGTTCGTCCTCATAGGACAACAGGGCTTGCTGCTTGTTCCGATCGTCGAGAAAACGAGCGTATCGGTTATGGGCGATCCGCCAAACCCAAGGGTCAAGGGATTCGATGCGGTACTTTTTCATGCCGTCGAGTACGTGGCATATAATCTCGCTTGCAAGATCCTCGGCATCGTACCGATTGGACAACCGCTTACAGCAAAAGCGAAAGATCGGTTCGACGTACGGTAAGATTTTGTTTTCGTCCAAGCTTTTCTCCTCCTTCCTTTTGGGGTGCAATCATGATTACACCCTTATAGTGCGGGAAAACGGATTTGGATAGGTGGTTTTACGAAACAATTGAAAAACAACAGAAACGCAAAAAGGACAAGACGCGTTCCTTGTCCTTTTCGGGCGGTTTTTTCGTTTGTAAAGGTTTTAGCCCTCCAGCAGATACGCCAGCAGGAGCCCTGCGGTGTTCTCGATGCCATCCATGTGGGTACGCTCCATGCCGTGACTGCAATGGACTGCCATACCGAACACGGCGGCGCGGAGGTTGTTACCGGATTTTACCGCAACCCCTGCGTCGGAGCCGTAGTTCTTGAACAGATCCACGGCGTAGCTGCAGCCGTGCTTTTCCGCAAGGTCGATGAGGCGGGAGGTCAGGTCGAAATCGTATACCACCGTGGCATCCTTGGGGCAGATGCTCACGGAATATTCGTTGCCCTCCAAGCCCGGGCCGATGAGCCCGATGTCCAGGGCGATAAATTCCGAGACCTCTGCGGGGACGTAGTTGCCCCCAAGCCCGATCTCCTCTCCGTAGGGGAAGGAGAAGACGGTGTTGTATTTGGGCTTGAGTCCCTGCTCCTTCAGATACTTTAGCGCGCTAAAGCAGATGGCGACGGCGGCTTTGTCATCGATGAAACGGGATTTGATGAATCCGCTTTCCGTAATGGTACAGCGGGGTTGCACCGCTACGTAATCGCCGTGGCGGATGCCCAGCTCCCGCACCTCCTTGGCAGAGGAAACCTTCTCGTCCAACAGGACGATCATGGTATGCTCGTCTCTGGGGGAGGAGCGTGCATCGTCAAAAACGTGGACGGAATGGGATTGCATGGCGATCAATCCGGTATAATATCTGCCGTCCCGGGTGATGACGATGGCAGATTCTCCCTCGGTGGATTGGTAGTTCACCCCGCCGACGTTCCGCACCCGCAGGGTGCCGTCTCCGTCAATGGAGCGCACCATAAAGCCGATGGTGTCTGCGTGGGCGGCAATCTGCACGGTCTTGCCGGTGTCCTCGCCGGGGATGGTGATATAAGCGGTGGACTTGTTGTCGTAGGTCATCTCCAAGCCCAGCTCTGCGGCGTACTGCTCCAATGCGGGGTTTAACTTTTTGTAATACCCCGTGGGGCTGGGGATGTTTACGATGTGGGAGAAAAAGCTCCCAAAATATTCTTTGTCGATCTTGTAGCTCATGCTTCCAACTCCAGGGTTACGGACTGATAAGGCTTCAGGGTGAGGATGTTGCCCTCTAACTTGTAGCCTTCCGCAGAGGCAAGCACCACGTTCTTCACGGAGGAGGGCAAATGGATCTTGCGGGTCTTATCGGACAAGGAGCAGATCACCGCCAGCTTCTTCTCACCTGTGCGGGTGTAGGCGATGAGCTTGTCGTACTGCTTGAGGATGGGAGCAAACTTGCCCTCCAGAATGGTGGAAGCATACTCCGAATGAGTGCGCAGACGAATCATTTCCTTGTAGAAGGCGTAAACGCCGTTGGGGTTTGCCGTCTCCGCCTTGGCGTTCACCGTCTTGTAATCGGGGTGGACGGGGAGCCAGGGCTTGACCCCTGCGGGAGCGAAGCCGCCGTTTTCACTGTCATCCCAAGGGAAAGGGATGCGGGCGTTATCGCGGGAATACCGCGCCACCAAGGGCATTGCCTCCTCGGGAGTCAGCCCGTCCGCCAAAGCCACGCGGTAGTGGTTTTTGGTGGAAATATCGTCGATGGGATCGATGGAGGTGAAGCCGGGGTTGGTCATGCCCAGCTCCTGCCCCTGATAGATAAAAGGAATACCCCGCAGGAAGAAGAACAGGTTGCCCAGCATTTTCTGTGCAGCAGGGGAGTGATCCTTCTCCGGTACAAATTTCTGGCAGGCGCGGGGGTAATCGTGGTTCTCAAGGAACACAGCGCCGTAGCCGATCTTCTGGGTAAACAGCTGGGAGGCGTAGAGAGCGTTTCTCCAGGTGCGGAAATCCCATTCTCCCGGGTTCTTGCAGGTGTGCCAGCCGTGGCCGTAGCTGTAAGGCTCGGAATAGGAGAAGTCAAACATGGTGGAGAAATAGCCCTTGGGGCCGATGTAATCCACCAGCTGATGGTTGGGTACGCCTGCCGCCTCGGCAACGGTCATGCATTCATACTGATCGAAGGTCGCTTCTCTCAGCTCGGTCAAAAAGTCCCCGATGCCATCGATACAGCGGGTGTAATCAAAGCAACCCACCATGCCGTCGGGGCCGTCTGCGGGGCCGGAGGGCAGGCCCTCCATCTTCTTGATATGGGTGATGGCATCGATGCGGAAGCCGCCCAAGCCCTTGTCCAGCCAGAAGCGGATGGTCTCCACCAGCTTGGCACGGAGCTTGGGGTTTTCCCAATTCAGGTCGGGCTGTTTCTTGGAGAACAAGTGCATATAATAACGGTCGCCGCCTACGTTTTCCCAAGCGGAGCCGCCGAACATGGAGCGCCAGTTGTTGGGAGGGCCGCCTGCGGATTCTCTGAACCAGAAGTATTCCGCTTCCTCACTATCCGGCTCGCGGAGGGCTTTTTGGAACCAAGGATGCTCGTCGGAGCAATGGTTGATCACCAAGTCCATGAGGATCTTGATGTCTCTCTTCTTTGCTTCGGAAAGCAGCTCGTCCATGTCTGCCATGTTGCCGAACAGAGGGTCAATGTCACAGTAATCGGAAATGTCGTATCCGCCGTCGTCCATGGGGGAACGGTATACGGGGGAAAGCCAAACCACCCCGACGCCCAGCTCTTTGAGATAATCCAGCTTGGAGGTGATGCCCTTCAGGTCGCCGGTGCCGTCGCCGTTGGCATCGCAGAAGGAGCGGGGATATACTTGATACGCAATGCGGTTTTTCCACCAATTGCGATTGATTGCCATAGAGAATCCTCCTAAGAAAACTATTTCTTTTTTCGAGGGTATTATAGCATACTTTTTGCCGTAAATCAAGAACAAGTTGAATCAGCAAAGGCATAACTTTCTGCTTCCGAGATAAACCCCAAAAGGTGGGGGGGTGTTCCAAAAAGGTAAAAAAGATTGAGAAAAGAGGTTGATTTTTTTGAAGATTCGGTGTATACTATTGTCAACTATAGGTTGAAAGAAAGGAAACGTTTTTTATGAAAAGAGTGTTTACGCTTCTTCTTGCAGTGCTGATGGTGGTTTCTTGCTTCGCTTTGGCTTCCTGTAAGGAGACCGAAAACGAAAGCTCTGCTGCCGGCGAGGTTTCTGCAGACGAGGCTTTGGTTCCCACCTTGGATGACACCCGGGAGCATGAGGGAAAGGTACTTAAGATCTTAGCACAGGAAAAAGAGGGTGTTGCCTTTGCTCAGGAGCCCTTCGGTGCCCACGAGGTGAATTCCGAGCCTGTAAACGATGCTTGTATTAACCGTTTTGCGGTTATCGAGCAGACCTACGGCTTCAAGGTTGAGGCAGAGTTTGTGGAGACCTGGAACGAGTTCCCCGAAAAGGTTGAGCAGGACTTTTTGACCGGTACTGCCGATTATCAGGTTGTTTCCGGCGGTATCACCAATCTGGCTCCTTTTGCTGCGGAAGGTATGCTGATGGACCTGTATTCCATCGAAGATTCCAATCTGCATTTGAACGAAACCTGGTGGGATAAGGCTTCTCAGGATGACATGACCATTGCCGGCAAGCTGTTCTTTGCCACCGGCGACATCATTCTGCTGGATGACGAGTTCACCATGTGTATGTTCTACAATAAAGGTCTCGTTGAAGACTATCAGCTGGAGAACCCCTCTGCACTGGTAAAGGAAGGGAAGTGGACTCTGGACAAGATGTACGAAATGGCTGTTACCGTTGCTCACGACACCGACAACGGTACCATGGAGGTAACCGGTAAGGACGTTTGGGGCTTGGTTTGCGTTTTGTTCGATACCTACAAGCTGGTTATGGGCGCAGATGCTCCCCAGGTCGTAAAGAACGAAAAAGGCCTCCCTGAGCTGGCGATGGACAAAGAGTACAATCTGAAGGCCTTTGAGTTGGTTTACGAGATCATGACCGATAAGCAGGTCACCGCAGTTCGCGAGAACTACTACGCTTGGAACGATCCCAACGCAGGCATCGTTGTAGACCAGTTCTACGATGGCAGAGCGTTGTTCATGATGAACACCATTTCCGCGGTAAACACTTCTATCATGCGTGAGGCAAACATCCGTTACGGTATTCTGCCCATGCCCAAGTACAATGCAGAGCAGGAAAGCTACGCGACCACCGTTGACCCCTATTCCTTCACCTGCATTTCTATTCTCAATGGCTGCGAGGATACCGATTTCGTTACCTTCGCTCTGGAGGCTATGGCTTACCTGGGCGAGAAGATGGTAACTCCCGAGTACTACGAGCGTACTCTGGAAAACAAGAGATTCCCCGATGATGACGATTCCCCCGAAATTCTGGAGATCATCTTCTCCAACCGTTTGGTGGATATCTCCGTTGCCTTTAACTGGGACGATTGCATCCAGTACTATAACAACATTATGTGGGCAAACGGCGACGTAGTCAGCTACGTGGAGAAGGTGCGCAGCAGATTTGAGATCGCGATGAATGAAACCGTCGCTTTCTTTGAAACCGGCGAGCTTCCCGAAATCGCAGAATAAATCCGATATGTCAAAACGCTCCGCTTTTGCGGGGCGTTTTTTTGCAAAAAGTTCCGTAAACCTATTGATTTTCTAAGGGGAAGTCTGTATAATGAGGATATAAAGGAAAAGTATGCTTTGCACTTTCAATTTTAAAAAATAGGAGAGACAAATGAAAGCGATCGTTAATGGGAAATTGATTCTCAAGGACCGTATCGTAGAGGGTAAGGCTCTGCTGTATACCGATGTGATCGAAGGCATCGTAGACGCAGACAAGGTTCCCGCTGATGCGGAGATTATTGACGCCGCAGGCAAGTACGTTGCTCCCGGCCTCATTGACCTGCACATCCATGGCTATCTGGGCAAGGACGTGTGCGACGGCAGTGAGGAGAGCATGCGCACCATCTGCGAGGGTATTGTGAAGAACGGTGTTACCGGCTTCCTGCCCACCACCATGACCGTGGATATGCAGGTCATCATCAAGGCGTTGGAGACCTGTCGCGCTTTGAAGGAAGAAAGCAAGACCTGGAACGGCACCACCATTTTGGGCGTTCACGCAGAAGGTCCCTTCATCAACACCAAGAAGAAGGGCGCGCAGAACCCCGAGTACATTCTGGTTCCCAGTGCTGAGTTCGTAAAGGAATACGCAGACATCATCAAGATCATCTCCTTGGCGCCCGAAATGGACGAGAACTTCAAGGAGATCACCCGGATGCGCAAGGAAACCGACGTGATCGTTTCCATGGGTCATACCGACGCAGATTACGATACCGCAATGGCATCCACCAACGTGGGTGTTCGTCACGCTACCCACCTGTTCAACGCTATGAGCCCCTTGGCACACCGTAACCCCGGCGTGGTTGGTGCGGCGCTGAATTCCGACGTGACTGTAGAGCTGATCGTGGATACCTTCCACGTAAATCCCGCTCTGTACAACATGGTGTACAAGCTGAAGGGTGACAAGCTGTGCTTCATCACCGACTGTCTCCCCGCAGGTGGTCTGCCCGAGGGTGAGTACACTCTGGGCGGTCAGAAGTTCGTTTCCAAGGGCATCGAGTGCCGTCTCCCCGACGGAACCATCGCAGGCTCCATCCTTGCTTTGAACAAGGGTGTTTGGAATGTATACACCAACAGCGATATTCCCCTGTATGAGTGCGTGAACTGCGCATCTCTGAATCCCGCAAATGCCATCGGTATTGGCGACAAGAAGGGTTCTCTTGAGGTTGGCAAGGATGCCGACATCATCATCACCGACTGTGAATTTAACGTAGAAAAAACCATCATCGGAGGTACCGTTCGTTATGGAGCTTAAGATCAAAGCAGTTTTGGATCCCCAGTTTGCCCCCATGTCCCTGAAGGTTCGCGAAATGCGCGAGCTGACCAAGGAAAACGGCCAGGAAATCGTGATCGGCGTTGAGCGTAACAAGGGCGCCGTTACCACCTACCGTACCCGTATTTTCCCCGATGGCACCGGCCATGACGAGGAGAACTATCGTTTTGTTGAGCGTATCGTGAAGTCCATGCTGTGGGTAGCAGGCGGCTTCAAGATCATCATCGCAGGCTCTGAGGTTGTTGCTGAGCGTATCAAGGAAGCTTACACCAACGGCGGCTACCGTGATTTCGACCTGCACTTTATGGAAGGTGTTTACGAGAGCAAGTTCGAGGTTGTTTCCGTTGCTCTTGAGGACGCTCCCAAGGACGTTTCCACCGCTGCCCCCATCGGCAGACATCTGGACGGCTGCCGCATTGGCTTCGATGCAGGCGGATCCGACCGTAAGGTTTCTGCAGTTGTAAACGGCGAGTCCGTTTACTCCGAAGAGGTTGTTTGGCTGCCCAAGGTCAACTCCGACCCCATGTACCACTTCGACGGCATCTACACCGCAATGAAGACTGCCGCTTCCCATATGCCCCGCGTGGACGCTATCGGCGTTTCTTCCGCAGGCGTATACATCGACAACAAGATCATGGTTGCTTCCCTGTTCTTAAAGGTTTCTCCCGATGACTTCCAGAAGTACGTTAAGACCATGTACCTGGATGCCGCTAAGAAGCTGGGCGAAGAGCTGGGCAAGGAAATTCCCATCGAGGTCGCTAACGACGGCGACGTTACCGCTCTGGCAGGCGCAATGGATCTGAACGACGATTCCGTTCTCGGCGTTGCAATGGGCACCTCCGAGGCAGGCGGTTACGTAGATCCCGATGGCAACATCACCGGCTGGCTCAACGAGCTTGCCTTCGTTCCCGTTGACTTCTGCGAGAACGCAATGGTTGACGAGTGGTCCGGCGACTACGGCTGTGGCGTTAAGTACTTCTCTCAGGATGGCGTTATCAAGCTGGCTCCCGCCGCAGGCATTGAGCTGGATCCCAACATGACCCCTGCTGAAAAGCTGAAGGTGGTTCAGGGCCTCATGGCAGAAGGTGACGAGCGTGCCGCTAAGATCTACGACACCATCGGCTGCTACTTCGGCTACGCTATCGGCTACTACGCTGAGTTCTACGAAATGAAGCACGTCCTCATCATGGGCCGTGTAACCTCCGGCAAGGGCGGCGAGATCCTCCTGGCTCGCGCACAGGAAGTTCTGGACACCGAGTTCCCCGAGCTGGCCGCAAAGTGCAAGCTGCACATTCCCGACGAGTCCTCTCGCCGCGTTGGTCAGTCCGTTGCCGCTGCTTCTCTCCCCAAGCTGGGTTAATCATGTAACAAAAAGGCCTCTCCGGCAGGAGAGGCCTTTTTACGTTGTGCGGATGTAGCAGGGGGGCAGATCCCGCGCACCGAGGGCGGGCGTGGACGATTGATGATCCAACGCAAATGGGACGCCATACCGCCTTTGGCGGCGGGACGTCGACCCCTACAAACCCGCAAGGAATGTAGGTTGGAATCCTTGCCGTGATCCACGCAGGGGGGGGATGGGAAAAGATGGTTTTTCGCCGTCCTTTTTGCGGGAAATGCGGTTGTTTCTTTGTTTTTCTACATTCGTGTTCGTAGGGGGCGACGTCCTTCGGCGCCCCGCATTGCGGGGAATACGGTTTCGGTTTTCTCCAAATCCCACTCGTGCACCAAACGTTGGGTGCATCCCACGCACCGAGGGCGGGCGTGGACGATTGATGATCCCACGCAAATGGGTCGCCGTGGACGTCGACCCCTACAAACCCGCGGGGAATGTGGGTTGAAATCCTTGCCTCGATCTACGCGGAGAGGGCGGATAAAGATGTTTTTCGTTTTGATTTCGGGAGATACCTCCGTTTTCCTTTGTAGGGAGCGGCTTTAGCCCTGCAAGGGCGTAAGACGCTCCGCCTTACGGGAGAGAAGGTTGGTTTTCGGTTTTCCTTCGTTCGTGTCGGCAATCATCATGGAGTCACCAACCGTTTTCGCTTTTGAATGCCGCGAGAGCCTCGGGGGAGGCGTGGGCTTTGGATTCCAGGAAGGCTGTAGCCTCTGCGGTAACGAGGAGATACCCGGCTTTAGTTTCTCCGCCGTCTTCGTAGGTCAGCCAATACAGGGAGCTTTTGGAGGTTGCATCCAAAATGACGAGGTCCTTGATCTGCGTGTCGGTGATTCCAAACTTCTCCCGACAGCGGCTGCGCACTTGCTTGACGTCCCAGGGAACGTCCATGAGGAGAAAGAGATCCACCGTGACGGTGTATTTTCGTTTTGCCGTGCCCGCAAGGGTGTTTTTCTCTCCCCAACGGTTTTGGACTTTCAATTGCCGGATCTCCTCTTCGGAGGGCTCGCCCGTGAGGTAGCATTTGTCTTCGTAGAAGTATACGAAATCGTTGTCGCATTTTTGGCAGATCACCACGGCGGTTTCTTGTTCTCCGGTGATCAGGGACTTGGTGGTGTATTCATACAGGATGCGTCCCTGCACGTCCCGCTCTAAAATATTGACGGTATACGTGCCGCCCTTCAGATCGGAACAATACAGCCCGGGTACGGCGAAGGAGCCGCAAGCCGCCAGTTTTTGATCCTCCGAGACCGGGAGGTTGGCGACCCCATCCGTACAGCCGGAAAACATTCCTGCCAAAAGAAACGGAAGCAGGAGAAGAAGGATGGTCTTTTTCATGATGTGCCTCCTTTGGATAGGGTGGAGCGGATTTGAGACGGCGGGCGATTCGTAATACAAACCCGCAGGGGGGGGATGGGGTTGAAATTCTTGTGGTGATCTACGCGGAGGGAATGGGAAAAGATGGTTTTTCGCCGTCCTTTTTGCGGGAAATGCGGTTGTTTTTTTGTTTTTCTACAGTCGTGTTCGTAGGGGGCGACGTCCTTCGGCGCCCCGCATTGCGGGGAAATACGGTTTCGGTTTTTTCCAAATCCCACTCGTGCACCAAACGTTGGGTGCATCCCACGCACCGGGGGCAGGCGTGAACGATTGATGATCTCACGCAAATGGGACGCCATACCGCCTTTGGCGGCGGGACGTCGACCCCTACGGACCCGCGGGGAATGTGGATCGAAATCCTTGCCGTGATCCACGCAGGGGGGGTGAGAAACGACATGCTTATCCTTTTGGCAATGCGTCTGTTTTATCTCGGCTTTCGGCTCGTTCCTTTTTGCGCTTGGCTTTCCGCAACGCCGTTTTGACGCCCGGAAGTTGTTTTAATCGGAAATACGTTGTCACTACAATGACGCTTTGACATCCCAGATAGAGGATGAGCAATACCACGAAGGCAACGTTACTGCCCGAACGGTTTTCTTTTACCACCGCTTCAAACTGCACGAATTGCTTGCCGTCCGGGAGCTGTACGTCTGCCACCATGGGAGTTCCGTTTACGGCAATGACGTACCGCAGGGTCACGGAATCCGATTCCAAAACGGCTTTTTCGAACCGGGCATAGTCTTCCGAGGCTTCTTCGGAGAGAATACGTTTGTTCAGACGGTATTGCTTCCCGTCGATGGTGAGAAGGTAGTGCGCCGTTCCGCTTCGCCCGGTTTTTCTCTTGCTTTCCAGATCGGTGCATTTCCCGGATACGGTGTACAGAGGGGTGATGGTATCGTTATGGTAGCTTTGTCGGAGGATCCTGTAAAAAAGGAACGACAGCACAGAGAGCAAAACCACGGAAATCAAAGCTGCGGTGGCAATGACACGGACTTTGCGCTTGATTGCGGAAGATAAATTTTTGGCTTTTCTGTCTTTCATGATTCGATAAAAACGCCGTACTGACCCCTTGGGCAAGTACGGGCGGAATGTTTTTTGCGGCGGGGGATATTTCGCGCCCGCTTGTTGTATTCAGTATAGCAGAAACGCGGGGTTTTGTCAAGTGGTGCGGGGACAAGGGTGTGCGCAAGAAATTTGGCTCAATGGAAAGCAGGACGTTCGATTGGCAACGGCTGCTCTCCCTTCCCGCCCATGACCGTATGGGCTGTTCCTCCAAACAAAAAACTTGCGCAGGCTTTCACCTGCGCAAGCGTGTTTATGTTTTTTATCCTACGGTAATGGTAGCGGTGCAGATCTCGGAATCACCCAGACCTTCGTTGTAGGTGAAGGTGAAGGTAACGGTGCCGGTGAAGCCCGCTTCGGGATAGTAGGTAAAGATACCGTCGTTGCCCAGGGTCACAGAGCCGTGATCAGGAGAGGTGACGATGTCCATTGTGAGGTGAGCGGCAGCATTCTCAAAGACCTCCAGGACTACGGGAGTGTCCGCTGCTGTCTCTGTGGAAACGGTGATGGCCTCGGGGCTGGCGTCTAAGGTGCCCTTGATGAACTGATAGGTATAATCGTAGATGGCGCGTACCTTGGGATCGCCGGACTTGGCGGCATCGTAGTACACCGTGATCTCCTGGTAGTACATATGGATGGCATCCTTCATGTAACCGTAACGGTCACCGCCTGCCAGATATTCCAGATAACGGTTCCTCAATAACGGATCCTGCAAGCCGCTGTATCCGATCTCGATCTCAATACTGATGCCGTAGGAACGGATCAGGCGGGCCGCCTGCTCAAGTCTGCCTTCGGGAACGGTGGGATCGAACACGTAGTTGGGCTGCATACAAACGGCGTCGAACTTATAATCCTGCCAGTTGCTGACACCGGGAGCGCAATACCACGGAATCCAAACCAGACAGTAGCCTCTTGCTCTTGCCAGATCGGCGGTGGCGGAAACTACCTTGGGCTGATCGTCTTCGGGGTAAACGCCTTCGCGGTACCAGTAGTAGCCTACGAACTCAATGTTTTCGAAGCTGTACTCTGCGTATTTGTCTTCAAAGGCCTGCATATACCATTCAATAGCCTTTACGCGCTTTTCCCAAGTGTTGGTAGCGTCGGTCTTGCCGTCGCCGTCGATGTCACCGAAGTTGGTTCCCTCGGGATCCAAGTCGTAGATGGTGACCATAAAGCCATACTTGAAGTCATCGGGGAGGTTCAGCGCATCTTTAACCATACCGGCGGCTTCTTCCAATGCGGTCAGGTTGTAGCCTTCCTCGAACATATCGTCGATGACCCATTCCAGGTCCGTCTTGTTTGCCTCACCCAAGGGATTTCTGCCGGAGGGCATATTGCCACTCATGAGGAACAGGAAGCTGTCGAACATGGTGTCCTTGATGTTGCCTTCTGTATCCAGATATGCCAGGTAGGGAAGCAGAGTGTTCACGTCATAGTTGTTTCTGTCGGCACGCTGGTACAGCAGACACAGATCGGAGTTGCCCTTCATGACGTCTTCGCTGGGAGCCATGTAGCCGCGGAAGTCTTCGGCACGGTTGATAAGGCCGCTTTCTTCCAGCTTGACCGCACCATCGGTAGCGGTGGTGCCGAAGGTTTCAAATTCGCTGATACCGCACCAGTTGCAGGTGAGGAAGGAGAAGCAAACAAATCTTGCCTGAATAGCCTGCTCCAGGGTGAAGGAAACGTCCACGGGAGTGTTTTCATCGATGGGATTGGTCTTGACTACCCCTGCGGTGTACCAGGTCTCTCCGTCCATGGAAAGGTAAACGGTCACGTCTGCGGGAGCCTGCACGCCCCAATCCATACGGTGGGTGAACTGGGCGGTGAAGGTCTTCACAGCGCTGGTAGCACCCAGATCGAAGTAGAATTCCATTGCGGCGGAGGCGCTTTGGAACTTGAAGTAGCAGTTGTTGTGGATGTGGTTGTCATCAATGTATTTGGGGTTTGCCTTCCAGCCGTCGGTGAGGACGGGAAGGTTCCAAGCGGAACAGCTGGACCAGGTGACGTTCTTTGCATCCACGGGAACGTAGACCTGCTGGATCTTGCCGGCCAGGAGGTTAACTTCCTGGGTAGAGGGGTTCTCCCATTCCTTAACGGTGGAATCGAAGGTCAATTCGGGGTACAGAGAAGCAATTCCGGGTTTGCCCTCGCGGACGTAGACGACGGCTTCTTCCATCAGGTACATTTCGGTTTCGGTAGCTTCCACGGTGAAGCGTACGTATCTACCGGTAGCGCAAGCGGACAAGGACAGGGGATAGTCGTATACGCTCTGACCGCAGGTGGGCGCGTAAACTCTGCCGATATCGGTGAAGTTTTCGCCATCCTCGCTGACAGCGTAGGTCACTGCTACGGGGAGGCAATCGCCGCCGGAGAAGTTGGCGTAGCAGGTCAAAGCAAAGTTGTAAAGATCGGTTCTCACTTCGCCCAAGTCTACCACGATGGTAGCAGATTCGCCGCCCTGTACGCCTACCCATTTGCCGGAGCTGTACAGCTCGGTGATCTTACCGTCAGTAAGAGGGGAGCCTGCGTTGGGGAAACGCTTGACGATCTCGCCGGTGAGGGTGTAATTTTTGCCTTTGCTGATCAGCTTCTTGCCCAAGCTCATGTCGGGAGCTTTGCCGCCGGTGAAGGAGACGGTGCCCAGATTTGTATAAGCTTCCTGCACCATGCCGGCAAACAGCTCGTTGATATCGACCTTTTGCTCTACGTCTGCGATAACGGTGCATTCGTCAAGGAACAGCCATGCGTTTTTGTTGATGGTAAAGCGAACGTAACGTCCCTTGGCGTAAAAATCGGAGGTCAGCTCTGCCTCGAGGCGGCAGCCTTCCACAAATTCGGGGATGGTCATTTCGCCAACGTTTACGTACTTATCTCCGTCTTCGGATACGGAGATCTTGATCTTATCGGGGGGCGCGAGACCTGCATTGGTGGTGGAAAGATAGCCCACGGTGAAGCGGTACAGTGTCTCGTATACCTCTCCAAGGTCGATCACGATAGCCATGATGTTGGAGCCTTGGCTGTGGTAGCCGGTGTAGGTCTCATCGTTGTAATCCGCAGAGGTGGCAGGGCCGGTCTTGCCATCGGTCATCTCACTGCCGTAGGAGTCGGGGTATTTTTCTCCGGCGGTGGCGGTGCAGGTGTAGGTCTTACCCAAGCTGACCACCGTGGCCATGGGATTGTCTCTGACGGGGGTCAGAATGATCTCCTCTTCCTCTTCTTTGGAGGAGGTGTCCTCGGACACGTTGCTTTCCTCGGTGGAGGGAGCTTCGGAAGAGGTGGCGGGAGCCTCTGCATCGCCGCAGGCGGCAAGAAGCAGGGTGCTGATTACGAAGGTTGCCAAAAGCAACCAAGAGAGGATCTTTTTCATGAATTGTTCTCCTTGTTAGCGATTTCTCTTGCGACGTAAACGCCGCTGGCGGATGCGTGGGAAAGGGAGTGGGTGATGCCGCTTCCGTCCCCGATGATGTAAAGTCCTTTGTGCTTGCTTTCCAGCTTTTCGTCCAGCTCTACTTCCATATTGTAGAACTTGACCTCTACGCCGTATAGCAGAGTATCGTCATTGGCGGTGCCGGGGGCGATACGGTCCAAAGCGTAGATCATTTCGATGATACCGTCCAGAATGCGTTTGGGGAGTACCAGGCTCAGATCGCCGGGAGTGGCGGCCAAGGTGGGGCGCACCAAGCCTTCCTCAACACGCTTTTCGGTACTGCGTCTGCCGCGCACCAGATCTCCGAAGCGCTGTACGATGACACCCCCGCCCAACATATTGGAAAGGCGGGCAATGCTTTCGCCGTAGCCGTTGCTGTCCTTGAAGGGCTCGGAAAAATGCTTGGCTACCAGCAGGGCGAAGTTGGTGTTTTCCGTCTTCATGGCGGGGTCCTCGTAGCTATGGCCGTTGACGGTGACGATGCCATTGCTATTCTCGTTGTCCCCGATGCCGTTGGGGTTCATGCAGAAGGTACGCACATTATCTTCAAACTTTTCTGTGCGGTAGACGATCTTGCTTTCGTACAGCTCGTCGGTGAGGTGGGAGAAGACCACCGCAGGGATTTCCACCCGCACGCCGATGTCCACGCGGTTGGATTTTGTGGGGATTCCCATTTCCTTGCACACCGTTTCCATCCACTTGCTGCCGCTTCTGCCAACGGAGACGATACATTCCTTGCAGGAATAAACAGCATCGTCCGTGGTGATGGCAAAGCCATCCTCGGTTTTTGCTACGTGGCGGACAGGGGTATCGAAATGGAACTCCACCTTATCCTTCAAATGACCATACAGGTTTTCCAACACCACGTAGTTGATATCCGTTCCCAAGTGACGCACCGAAGCATCCAAAAGCTTCAGCTTGTTCTGGATACACAGCTTTTTGAAGCGGGTTCCCGCGGTAGAATACAGCTTGGTACCTTCTCCACCGTAGGCCATGTTGATGTCATCTACATAGTGCATGAGCTCCAACGCCTGCTTCTTGCCGATGTACTCAAAGAGGGTACCGCCGAAATCGTTGGTGATGTTGTACTTACCGTCTGAAAATGCGCCTGCACCACCGAAGCCGCTCATGATGGAGCAGCTCTTACAGCCGATACAACTCTTGACCTTGTCTCCGTCAATGGGGCATTTTCTTTTCGCCAGAGCATGGCCCATATCGAATAAGGCGATTTTTTTATGGGGCGCAAGCTTTTGCAGTTCAAAGGCTGAGAAGATTCCTCCCGGACCTGCGCCGATGATGATTACATCATACTGCATAAACGGACTCCTTTTACTATTCGTTGAATATCCATATTATAACCCAAAAGATCAATAATGTCAACAATGTCAACACGTGGAAAATCTTATTTTTTCTTATTTTTTCCTTGCAAAGCGGGAAAAGTTATGATATAACTAAAGCAAAGAGGAAATCAATCCCAAAAACGCTTACAAGGGAGGATCCCATATGGAAATCACGTCCAAAAACAACTACTACACCCCTTACGAATACAAGAAGGTGCCGGAAAAGTTTTTTGTCCGTAACGAGCCGGATTACCGCACCGAGAAAAATCTCTTGTCCGGAAAGAAGTACGCTGTCATTGCTTACGGCAGCATGGAGGAAGCCTATTGCTGTCCTCATTACAATACCCCGGATACGGAAAGCCGCCTTACCGACGGTGTGTTGGCGGAGCGTGCTACCTTTGAAGACCCCGCGTGGGTGCGTTTTTCTTGCGGAGTGGCCAGAAGCATTGTGTTTGATATCGGCGGAATAGCCTCCGTTTCTCAGTTCTGCATTCGCCTTTTGAAGGAGAAGGCCACCGCTGTCCGTTTGCCCAACAATTTGGATTTTGCCGTTTCTGAGAACGGCGTAGATTTCGAGACCGTGGCCATGCTTGACGATCTTCATTCCGACAGAGAGTCGGAGGTAGTGATTGCCCGTGCAAAGCTGGAGCCTGCTGTGCGGGCGCGGTTTGTCCGTGTGACCTTCTGCTGTCCCGTTCACGTATACATCGATCAGATCGAGGCCATCGGTAAGAAGGACATCACCGATGCCAGAGCCGTTGCGCCGGATCAGCTGAACGAGACCACCTATCCCGGCAAGTATTGCGGAGCAGAGCAGCTGGGCGGCGCCAAGGACGTATTGCTGGCCTACTTCTGCCATGAGGAGCGTCCCCCGCTGGAGGTGGAGCATTTCCTGCCCTACGTTGGATATCTGAATAAGGAAGGCAAGGCCATCGATACTTTGTTTGACGGCTATCTTTTCCTTCCTTTTGTGGCCTTCCTGTACGAAAAATCCAGAAAACGCCCCTTGGATAAGGGAATGTGGCAGTACTATATGGATCAGCAGTTCTTAGACGGCAAGAATCTGGACGCTTTGGAGCTTGCCGCAGAGCAGGTGCAGAAGGATCTGGGGCTTCCCGAGCTGAAGCTGAAGGTGTTCTTCTCTATTTTGTATCCTGTTTCCGAACAGCGCTCTTTCGGCGAGGTGAACGGCAAAAATCTGGATTTCGCCTTGGTAGAGGATCGCATCACCGCTTTGAAGTGGCTGGTGGATGAACAAGAGGAAAGATTCAACGCCAAGAATTACAAGCATTTGGAACTGGCGGGCTACTATTGGTTCACCGAGGAGATCGATTATAGCGACAAGCAGCTGCTGCAGATGATTCGGGTTACCACCGATCATGTACGCAGCAAGGGGATGATCACCACCTGGATTCCCTATTACCTTGCCTCCGGCTATAACGATTGGAGACGTCTGGGCTTTGACATGGCTTGCTACCAGCCCAACTATGCTTTCCGTCAGGACATTCCCGAGCAGAGATTGTTCGATGCGGCGGAGACTGCCAAGCTTTTGGGTATGTGCATTGAGCTGGAGGTCGGCGGTACCCAGCGTTGGAACGTGGGCCACACCCGCAATTATTACGCCGCGGGAGCTGTTACCGGCTATATGAAGGAAGCGGCTCATATGTACTATCAGGAGGGTATGCCCGGCTCGTACTACCGCGCTTACCATTCCGACGACCCCGTGTTGAACTCCATGTACCACGATACCTACCGCTTTATCAAGGGAACCTACCCTGCGGATGGGTTTGACGAACAAGAGGAAGTAAAAAAATGAGTTATTCTGTCATCGCCCCGCTGTATGACCGTATCAACGGGGATCAATACGAGCCCTACGCCGCCTTCCTGCGGCAGGTATTCACCCGCTACGGATCTATCCCGGTGAAGGAAGTGCTGGATCTGGGTTGCGGTACGGGAAGCATTGCCGCTTTGCTGGCGGATGATTACGATATGGTGGCCTTGGATGCCTCCTCGGAAATGCTTTCCATTGCCATGGAAAAGAATGCAGGGAAGAACACGTTGCTTCTTTGCCAGGATATGCGGAATTTTGAGCTGTACGGAACCGTGCAGGGCGTGTATTCCTCCTTTGACTGCCTGAACTATCTGGAAACGGAAGAGGAGCTTGCCAAAGTGTTCGCTTTGGTTCACAATTATTTGGAAGAGGGTGGCGTGTTCGTCTTTGACGTGAACACCCGTTACCGCTTGGAGCAGGTGTACGGAGAAAACGCCTTCACTTACGAATACGAGGATGGCTTGCTCCTTTGGCGGAACGAGCAGGGAGAAGACCGTTGCCACTTCGTGTTGGATTGGTTTGAATTGCAGGAGGACGGCTCCTACGAGCGTCTTTCCGAGACCCAGACGGAATATGTCCATGATGGGGAGACTTTGCGCCGTTTGGCGGAAGAAAACGGTTTTGAGGTGGCGGAGGTGTTGTCCTCCGCAGATCTGCAAAAGCAGGGTGAGGGGGAGAAGGAGTTCTACATCCTTGTCCGTAAATGAAAAAGCAGGAATTTGTGTGCGGCTTTCCGGTGATCCGTTCCGACCGCAAGACGGTGGGAATTCAGGTGAAGCCCGGCGGAGTGGTTGAGATCCGCGCGCCCAGACGGCTGGCCGCCTTCTTGATCGAACGCTTCGTGTGGGAAAAGGAAGAGTGGATTCGGGAAGCGGTGAAAAACAGCCCGCCTCCCAAGCAGGAATTGAGCAATGAAGATCAGAAACGGCTGAAAAAGCTGGCGAAGGAGGTTCTGCCGCCGTTGGTGGAAGCGTGGGCCTCTCGCATGGGGGTTCGCCCCGCAGGGATTCGCTTTACCTCTGCAAAAACCCGCTATGGTTCTTGCTCTGCCAAGGGGAATTTGAATTTTTCCTTATACTTGATGAACTCGCCTATGGAGGCCATTGAGTACGTGGTGGTGCATGAATTGTGCCATTTGAAGCATATGAACCATAGCAAGGCCTTTTGGCAGGCGGTGGAACGATGCCTGCCGGATTATAAAGAGAGAAGGAAGAAGCTGAAATGAAAAAGCCTTACCAGCGTTTAATGGAATATTGTCGGGTCAACACCATGTCCGACGAAGCGGTGGAGAAATCTCCCACCACCAAGGTGCAGTTTGATCTGGCAAATTTGCTTTACAAGGAATTGGAGGAATTGGGCGTTTCCGATTTATATCTGGACGATACCTGTGTGCTGTACGGCGCCATTCCCGCCACGGCAGGGCAGGAAAACGCCCCTGCCATTGGCTTTATCGCCCATCTGGATACCGCTCCGGATTTTTCCGGCGTGGACGTAAAGCCTATTGTACATGAAAATTACGATGGAGAGGATATCCATCTGCCCCTTTGCGACAGAGTGATCCGTGTTTCCGACTTCCCTCATTTGAAGGAAATGAAGGGCAAGACGGTGATCACCGCCTCGGGAGATACCCTTTTGGGCTCCGACGATAAGGCGGGGATCGCGGAGATCGTCTGTCTGTGCGAAAGACTTTTGAACAGCGACATTCCCCACGGCAAGGTGTGCATCGCCTTCACTCCCGATGAGGAGGTGGGCTTGGGAACCTCCAATTTTGACATCGCCCGCTTTGGCGCGGATTTTGCCTATACCCTGGACGGCGGCCGTGCCGGGGAAGTGGTGTACGAGAACTTCAACGCGGCATCCGCGGTGTTTACCGTGGAGGGTGTCAGCGTTCATCCCGGCGCTGCCAAGAACATTATGGTCAACGCCTCTCTGGTGGCCATGGAGATCAACGCCATGCTTCCCGCAGGGGAAATTCCCGCCTGCACGGAGGATTACGAGGGCTTCTTCCATCTGATTTCCATGGAAGGCTCCGTGGAGAAGGCAACCCTTGCCTACATCATTCGTGATCATGACGGTGTCAAGCTGGATCACCGTGTGGACACCTTAAAGCACATTGAGAAGCTGATGAAGGAGAAGTACGGCGAAACCGCCGTCTCCTTGAAGATCCGCATGGGCTACCGCAACATGGCGGAGAAGGTGAAAGAACGCATGGAGATCGTGGAGGCGGCGTTCCGCGCTGTGGAAAACGCGGGGCTGACCCTTTCCACCGATCCCATCCGCGGCGGCACCGACGGTGCCAACCTCACCTGGGAAGGCCTGCTCTGCCCCAATCTGGGCACGGGATCCTACGGCTTCCACGGGCCTTACGAGCATTCCATCGCAGAGGATATGGAGCTTTGCGTGGATATGCTGGAAGGCATTCTCAAAGAATTTTGTGTTTAAAAACATAGAGAGGAATTGAACTATGGAACTGCATTTGTTTCGCGCCGGATCCTTGGAAATCGCTCTTCGGAAGACCGAGCAGGGCGTTTCCCTCACGGGAATCTTTGACAAAAAGATCTCCCGGGGTATGCTTTCCCAAAGCGGCCCCTTGTTGACCCTTACTGCAGAACGTCTCTCTGACGGAGAGACTGTCAAGGTGGTTTCCGACGACGGCTTTGCCGATGCAAGCATTGCAATCAACGGAAATCGCGGTGTGATCTCTCTGGCAGGGAACGAAAAGCTTCCCGGCGTCACGGTTACGGTATTGTTGCAGGCACAGCCCGAGATCAGCCGTGTGACCTTCCGCACCATTCTGCACTCCGAGAACAAGGAATACACCCTCACGGAATGTGACCATCCCATGCTTTGGTTTGATGTGAAGGACAGCGTGAAATTCTTGTCCCCTTACGGATGCGGTGAGGCCATGGATTCCGATAGCGAGATGTTTGGTCATGGCTATCGTTCCGCTCAGGATTACCCCTCCTACGGGGCTTCCTTCCAGTACATGGCGGCTTGGGACGAGGCTAAGAACCGTTGTCTCTACTACGGCTTGCACGATCCCGTGCCCGCATCCAAGAAATTCCATTTTGTCCGCGAGGTCAACGCCCCCACCATGTACATCAAGGCCTCCCAGCCCTTGACCGAGATCGATAAGGGCTGTAATGGGCAGACCCTCTTCGGAGAATGCGTATGGCAGCTCACCGACGGTGACTGGTACGACGCTACCTTGCTCTATCGGGATTGGGTGGAAAAGAACGCCCTTTGGATGCCCGCTATGGAAAACGGCAAGAGAACCGATTTGGGCTGGCTGGAGGATGTTGACGTTTGGCTGCTGGTGCATATCGACGGCGAGGAGTTTGCTGACGAGATCATCGAAACCGCCAAGGATATGGGCGACGTAAAGGTGGCTGTGCATCTCTATTTGTGGCACAACGCACCCTTTGATAACGATTACCCCCATTACTTCCCCGAGAAGCCCACTGTTCGCAGAGAGCTGAAGAAGGTGCAGGAGGCGGGTATTTACGTAGTGCCCTACATCAACGGCAGACTTTGGGACACTCACGACAAGGGCAGCGAGGATTGGCAGTACACCGCCGTGGCATACCCCAAGGCTTGTAAGGACAGAAACGGCAAGGCTATTACCGAAAGCTATTCCTCCAAGGAAGCCAACGGTGAGCACGTAGTGCTTTCCGTTATGTGTCCCTCCACCGCGCTGTGGCAGGAGAAGGTGAAGAGCATCGTGGACAAGTTGGTGAATGACATCGGCTTTGACGGTGTATACATCGATCAGATTGCCGCGGCAAAGGCGCAGCTCTGCTGTGACCGTACTCACGAGCATCTTCCCGGCGGCGGTACTTGGTGGTGCGAAAGCTACTATAATCTCATCGATCACGTTTCTCGCGTGCAGAATCCCGCTATTTTGGCCACGGAATGTACCGCAGAAATGTTTATGAAGCATATTCAGGGGTATCTCTCCTGGTTGTGGACGAAGAATCAGCAGGTTCCCGCCTTCCCCGTGCTGTATTCCGACAAGGTTGTTTCCTTCGGTCTTACCTATAACAGCTTCCGTGGAGAGGGTGTCCGTGACGGACTCGCCATCTTCATAGCACAAGGCTTGCTGTTCGGCGAGCAGTTGGGCTGGATGGCGCCCAAGTTCTATCGTGAGATGCCGGAGCAGGCCTTCTTCAAGAAGTGCGTTCTCCTGCGCAAGCAGTTCAGAGAGTTCTTCTTCGGCAATATGCTCCGCCCGCCCAAGCTTTCCGACGATGCTCCCAGATTGCGCTACGAAAACTGTCCCCATGCTAATTTCAGCACGGTGGATTATCCTGCGGTGCAGGGCGCATTGTGGCAGGCAAAGGACGGCAGAAAGCTGCTGTTGCTCACCAACTCCCAGACCGTGGAGGCGCATACCGCTATGCAGGTAGAGCTTCCCGACGGCGAGTATGCCCTGCAGGGCGACGTCAGCGGCGTGCTGACCGTTGCCGAGGGCAAGGCAGAGCTGAGCATCCCCGCTACCGGCGTGGTTTGGGTGGAAGCGTGAACGTCAAGCAGACCACCCTTTGCTACTTGGAAAAAGGGGATTCCTATCTGATGCTCCATCGGGTGAAGAAGGAAAACGACGCCAACAAGGACAAATGGATCGGCGTGGGCGGCGGCTTCGAGGCGGGTGAAAGCCCCGAGGACTGCATGAAGCGGGAGATCCTTGAGGAGACGGGCTTTACCGTGAAGGCTTGGCGGTACAGAGGTATCGTCACCTTCGTTTCCGACGTTTATCCCACGGAGTATATGCATCTCTTCACCGTTACCGATTGGGAAGGGGAGCAGAAGGTCTGCGACGAGGGCGACCTTGCGTGGATCAAAAAAGAAGACCTCCTCTCCCTGCCCATGTGGGAGGGGGATAAGATCTTCTTGAAGCTGTTGGATGAGGACGCGTCCTTTTTCTCTCTGAAGCTGTGCTACGAGGGTGGCAAGCTGGTATACAGCGAATTAAACGGCAAAGAAATGTAAAAAACGAGGCTGAGCAAATCTGCTCAGCCTTAATTTTTATCCTTTCAATGCTTCCATCAATGCCAGCAAGGAAGGGTAAGTGGTAGCGATGGAACGGGTGTACTCCGTGGGAGGGAACGTATCCGGGATCATAATGGGTCGCAAGCCTGCGCGATGGGCGGATTCCAGCCCCGGGTAGCTGTCTTCCACAGCATAGGTCTCGGCGGGATCGCTTCCCAACAGACGGCAGGCGGTGGCATAGATCTCCGGATCGGGCTTGCCGTGGGTGAACATATCTCCTGTGGTCAGTACGTCAAAATAGGAGAGGATCCCTGCTTGGGAGAGGTGATCCACGGCGGCCTCCTTGCGGGTGGAAGTGGCCAAGGCAATGGCGTAGCCATCTTTCTTCAGGAATTCTAAGATCTCATGGAGCCCTTCCTTTTCGGGTAAGCCCCGCTCCTTGATGATCTCATGGAAGGCGGCGGTCTTTTTGGGGCCGAACTCTGCGTAGGTCACCTTGCCGCCGTAGTATTCGTCAAACATCACGGCGGTGTCTGCGGCGTTGTGTCCTGCACAGCGAAGCATGATCTCCTTCACCTCGATGCCCATCTCTGCGGCAACTCGATCCCAAGCCTCAAAATATACCTTCTCGGTGTCGAACAGCACGCCGTCCATATCAAAAACAATAGCTTTCATAGTGATTCCTCGTTTTCGTTTAGTGCTTATCCTGCGCTTCGGCGATCTTCAGCATAATGGCGCACTCCATACGTTTGCGGAACAGCTTACAGCCGTAATCGTAAACCCCGCGGATAGAGCCGGTGGCGTGGTAAGCGTTGGCGGCGCAACCGCCGGAGCAATAAAGCTTCGCCCAGCAGTTCTTGCAATCGGGGCGGGCGTAAGCGTTGCAAAGCTTAAATTCGTTCCGCAGCTCGGTGTTGGTCACACCCTTCCATACGTCGCCCATGAGATACTTGGGGTCGCCCACGAACTGATGGCAGGGGTACAATTCGCCGGTGGGGGTAACGGCGAGGTATTCCGTGCCGCTGCCGCAACCGGAAATGCGCTTGTAAATGCAGGGACCGCCCGTAAGATCGATCATGTAGTGATAGAAGGTAAAGCCCTTGCCCGCCTTCTTGCGGCGGATCATCTCATAGGCAAGCTCTTCGTACTGTTCATACAGCTTGGGGAGATCCTCCTCGGTGAGGGCATAGGGATCAGAGGGCTTGCACACCACAGGCTCCATGGAAAGCTCGGTAAAGCCCAGGTCTGCCATGTGCTTGATGTCCTCCACGAAATCCACGTTGCGGTGGGTGAAGGTGCCACGCATATAGTAGCCCTTGTTGCCTCTCTGCTCAATGAATCTCTGGAACTTGGGCACGATGAGGTCGTAGCTTCCTGCGCCGGAAACGGTGACGCGGGAGGCGTCGTGGATCTCTTTTCTGCCGTCCAGGCTCAGCACCACGTTGTGCATCTCGCGGTTGGCGAACTCGGTGATCTCGTCATCCAACAAAACACCGTTGGTGGTGAGGGTGAAGCGGAAGTTCTTGTTCGCTTCCTTCTCGATGCTTCTGGCGTATTCCACCAATTTCTTCACCACGTCCCAGTTCATCAAGGGCTCGCCGCCAAAGAAGTCTACCTCCAGGTTTCTTCTGGTGCCGGAGTTGGCCACCAGGAAATCCAAGGCCTGCTTGCCCACCTCAAAGCTCATGAGGGAACGCTGTCCGTGATATTTGCCTTGGGCGGCAAAGCAGTATTCGCAGTTCAAGTTGCAGGTGTGAGCCACATGGAGGCAAAGTGCCTTGATGTCCGTCATGCGGTTTTTCAGATCAAAGGCTTTTCCTTCGTAAACGTCCTCGGTGAACAGCTTTTTCTGAGCGCGCAAGGTCTCCAGATCCTCAAAAACCTCCCGGATCTCTGGCTCGGTTACATCCTCTCTGTCACCGTATTTCGCCATGATCTCCCGAACAATGGTGTCCTTGTCCGTGGTCTCATACATGGCAATGATGTCGTAGGCTACCTCGTCCACCACGTGGACGGAGCCGGAAAACACGTCCAGCACGATGTTGTAGCCGTTAAGTTTGTACTGATGTATCATAGGTTCTTCTCCCAATCAAAGCAAAAGCCGCGGAAAACCGCGGCTTTTTTGAAATCAGAATTACTTCTCTTCCTTTGCTGCGTTTTCGCACTGCTGGTTTGCAACGCCGCAGGAGGTCTTGCAAGCGGACTGGCAGGAGGTCTGGCATTCGCCGCAACCGCCGTGCTGTGCGCTCTTTTCCAAATCTCTGGTTTCTACCGTCTGAATTCTCTTCATGGTGTTTCGCTCCTTTTGCTTCTTTGATAGTATCATTATAACGAGGTTTGTCCTGTTTGTCAAGAGCTTTTACAGAATTTCTAAGCAGGAAGCCTCTCCTTTTGCGCCGAGAAAATGTAAAGGAATCCCCGCATTCTCGTAAGCGGTAACCGTTTCCGCTATCTGCGCATTCACCCGTTCGCCGGGAACCAACAGCGGGACTCCCGGGGGATACGCCCAAAGGTAGGAAAGGGAGATCTTTCCCACGGCTTCCTGCGGGAGGCACGGTGCGCCTTCTTTTTCTCTCAGCTCGAAGGGATCGTACGCCTTTTCGGGCAGGGAGAGGATGGGGAGGGGGGAGGAGTTCGTTGGTCTTGCCTGCCTATCCAATGCCAGAATCGCCTCTGCAAAGGCGTTCAGTTCTTTTTCTGTGTCGCAGACTGAGGTCATGGCGGTGAGGGAATGGGGGAGCGCCATTTCCGTTTCGATCTTGAAGCTGCTTCGCAGCTCCTCTGCCAAGGTTTTCCCCGTGAAGTTTGTGTCCTCGGTGAGGATCACCAGCTTGCCTATGTCATAGCGAGGGGATTCCATCAGGCGGAAGTGTGCGAGACCGTTTTTTAGCTTCTCTCGCACCGCAAGGAGGTTGTTTTTGTAGTCCTCCATGGCTTTTTTGCCCTCTTCGCTTGCCAAAAAGGCAAAGCATTCGTCGGCGGAAGCCATCAGAATATAGGAAGGGCTGGAGCTTTCGAATACCGCCAGTTCTCTTGCCATGGCGGCGGCGAAGGCTTCCTTGCAGTGAACCACCGCCGTTTGGGTCAGGGCAGGGAGGGTTTTGTGTAAGCTTTGCACCACGATGTCCGCGCCCTGCTTCACTGCGCTTTCCCCAAAGGAAAAGCCCAAATGCGCTCCGTGAGCTTCGTCCACAATGCAGGTCACGCCATGGGCATGGCAGATGCGGGCAATGGCGGCAATATCGCTGATGACCCCCTCATAGGTGGGGGAGGTGATCAGCAGGGTGGTGATCTCTTTATGCTCGTCAAGGGCTTTTTCCACGTCCTTCGGAAGGATCTCTCCTTCGCGGGGGAGCAAATAGGTCGCTTTCCTACGGCAGAGGGTCACAGCGTTGTAAACGGATTTGTGGCAATTTCTGCCCAGTAAGATCTCGCCCTCTCCTGTGGCGCGGACAGCGGCAAGAAGCCCTCCCGTACTGCCGTTTACGGTGACGAAGGACTTTTCTGCTCCCCAAAGGGAGGAGGCGCGGTTTTGCATTTCCAGCAGAATGCCCCGGGGGTCGTGAAGGTCGTCGGTGCCCTCCACCTCCGTAACGTCCCATTCATAGGGAAGGTCGGATGAGAAGCGGCGTTTTCCGCCGGGCATATGCATGGGCAGGAGGGTTTTTGTGTATTGCTTCAAATGCTCCAATAAGGTCATGTCTTTTGCCCCTTCAGATAAGGCGTATTTTTCACGTCGGCATTCCCGCCGTAAAAGAGCTGCAGAACGCCGTTGATCCTTGCGTTCAGGCTGCCGATGTCGCTTTGCAGTGTTTCTGCCGGGCGTGTCGGCACCGGCAGGGTGCGTGTTTTTGAGGAGGTGCGCAGAAATTCTCTGCCTGTTTCATTGGCTGCCAACAGCAGGGTGTAAGGCGGCGTTTGCTCCGAAAGATCCTCGGAAAAGCCGAAGGCCAATGCCCAAGCGGCGCGGCGTACCCTTGCAGCGGTATACATTTTGTTTACGCAGGCGGAAACAAAGGCGGGGAAATCGTTGTATTTCCATGCCAGCTCCACCATACGGGCGGAAAGCTCCTCCGTTACCCCGTAGGCGGTTTTTGGGGGATCGTTCCGCAACACGGCGAGGAGATAGCTTCCCACTGCGGCGGTATCCCGGGGGAAGGTGGGATCTTCTTCGAAAACCGATTGTGAGGAAGGTGGCAATTTTTGGGCAGGATTTTCACTCTTCCGAATGGTGGTGGAGGAGAGGAAGGAGTGGTTTCGCTCCAGAATATAAGCGGGGAGATCCCCTGCGTGGGACAGGTATTCGATTCCCAAAATATCATTGGGCTTTCCTGCAAGGGTTTTGCCCAGCACCCGTTCTGCGGCGGCGGGGTAGGAGAGGTTCTTTTCTTTCTTCATCAAGGTGCGGATGGCGACTTCTCCCTCCTTCCGTTCCTTTGCGGCGGTATACAGCAGGGCGGGATCGCTTTCCGCAGAGAAAGCAAGACTGTCCACACCCAATGCCTTTGCCAAGAAGACTCCGCCTGCGGCAAATTCACGGGCGGAAGCACAGCACCAGGGGGCGGGAAGCTCCACCACCAGATCTGCTCCGTTTTCCAATGCGGCACGAGCCCGCACGTAGCGATCGGAAACCGCTACCTCTCCCCGTTGGGAGATGTTGCCTCCCAAGATACAAACCACGGCGGAGAACTGCTCTTTTAACTTTTTTAATTGGTATTCGTGGCCGAAATGGAAGGGATTGTATTCGCAAATCAGTCCGCAAACGCCTTTTGTTGTGTCCATTTCAAAAAACCTCTTGCAATTTCCTCTTGAAAGTATTATAATAGGAATACTGAAAAAAGTCAAGGAGAGAAAAAATTATGTTCGTACTCGTAGTCAACGCAGGGAGCTCTTCCCTGAAATATCAGCTTTTTGATATGGAAACCTCCGAAATGATCGCAAAAGGTCTTTGCGAGCGTATCGGTACTGACGGTTTGTATACCCATCAGGTTCCTTCCAAGAACGTTTCTATCAAGAAGATTGAGATCGCTATGCCCAACCACTCCGTAGCGGTTGGCACCGTTATCAAGTATCTTACCGATGCCGAGACCGGTTGCATTGCAGATATGTCTGAGATCTCCGCAGTGGGTCACCGCATCGTGCATGGCGGCCCCTGGCTCATCGAGAGCTGTCTCATCGACGGCCCCGATGGCAAGGTGCTGACCGACCTGCGCAAGTGTATCGACCTGGCACCTCTGCACACTAAGGCGCATTTGCAGGGTATTGAGGGTTGCTTGGAGGTTATGCCCGAGGTTCCTCAGGTGCTGGTAATGGATACCTCCTTCCACCAGACCATGCCCCAAAAGGCATTTATGTACCCCATCCCTTACGAGCTGTATGAGAAGCACGCCGTTCGCCGTTACGGCTTCCACGGCACCTCCCATCGCTACGTTTCCGGCAAGGCACTGGAGATTCTCGGCAACCCCAACGCAAAGATCGTCACCTGCCACTTGGGCAACGGCTCCTCCATCTCTGCCGTCAACGCAGGCAAGTGTGTGGATACTTCCATGGGCTTCACTCCTCTGGAAGGCGTGATCATGGGCTCCCGTTGCGGTGCCATTGACCCTGCTGTTGTTCCTTTCCTGATGGAAAAGGAGAACATTCCCGTGGAGAAGATGGGCGACTGGATGAACAAGCAGTGCGGCTTCCTGGGTGTTTCCGGCGTTTCCTCCGACCTGCGTGACGTAAGAAGCGCGGCAGAAGGCGGTAACGAGAGAGCACAGCTTGCTTTGGAGATCCTGGCTTACCAGATCAAGAAGTACGTGGGCGGATACGCTGCAGCTATGAACGGTCTGGATTGTGTGGTCTTCACCGCAGGCATTGGTGAGAACGACGCTACCATGCGCGCTATGGCCATGAGAGATCTGGAATTTTTGGGCATCAAGCTGGACGAAGAAAAGAACAATGCCAAAGACCCCACCGTTATCAGCACCGACGACAGCCGTGTGAAAGTTTTGGTGATTCCCACCAACGAGGAGCTTGTGATCGCTTCCGACACCTGGAACATCGTCAATAAGTAATTCTTCGAAAGGAACTCACTTTATGAAAAGATTTTTTTCGCTGCTTTTGGCAGTGATTACGTTGGCCTCTCTGTGCCTCACTGCTTGCGAGGATGCTACGGACGTCAGCTCTGTTTTGGAGTCGCTCACCGAGTCCTTGGGGGAAGGCTCCTCTGAAGGAGAATCCTCCGGGGAAGAATCCTCCGAGCCGGACGTTCCTGCCATTGAGCCGACCTATTGCACGGTGGTCAGTACCGGTGCAGAGTATACTGTCAGCACTGCGGCTGCTTCCGAATACGCCGATTCCTACGGCAAGGAGCTGACAGACGGGCAGTTTGCCCTTTCTGCCGATACCGGCTATGGCGACGAGAAGTTCTCCGGCTATGCTACCGGCGGCGGTGTTTTGTCTATCAACATCGATCTGGGCAAGGTTTACGAGACCGTCTACCGCTTTGAGATCAGCTATCTCAACGCAACCGGAGCAGGCGTTGGCGCTCCCAGCACTTTGCACGTCTATATTTCCGAGGACGGCAAGGAATGGAAGCGTTTGGCAAAGATGAAGAAGCCCACCGGCGCGGAGCTGAATACCACGCAGGTAGCCGTTTATGAGAGCGAAGCGTACATTCCCGTTCGTTACGTGCAATTCCGTGTTTCTCCCGGCTCTGCATGGATCTTCCTTGATGAGGTTCAGGTGTGCGCGGACGTGGAAGAGGAGAATCTGGATGCAGCGTATCTGGAGCTTTTGAAGGATCGCTACGAGTTGGATACCATCACCTCCGCAGAGCGCCAGAACCTGCTGGCTTCTGTGCGTGGCGATGCCATTGACCGCACTTTGGCTTGCAACCTGATCTCTGTGAACCGCACCTACAAAACCTCTGTGAGCGCTTTGTCCGATTATAAGGATAGCGGCACTATGCTGACCGACGGCGTGGAATCCCGCTATTTCGAGGGCGGCACTTGGGTAGGCTTTACCGGGGAAAAGGATGTATCCGTTACCGTGGATCTGGGCAGCGTACGCAGCGACCTGGCAGAATTTGCCGCTTCCTTGTTTGCCAATCCCAAGATCGGTATCCTGGCTCCCGTCCTGCTGACCATCGAGGTCTCCGAAAATGGCAAGACCTTTGTCGAGGTGGGCAGAGTGTACGGACCTTCCGATACCACACAGCAGCATGCGGAATACCGTCTGTGCCTCAGCAACGCCGTGAAGGGACGTTACGTTCGCTTCACCTTCGCAAGCTCCGGCGGCGCATACTTCCTGGTTGAGGAGTGCGGCGTTTACGCCTACGGCGAGGAAGAAAAGGGATTGCAGCTGTATCCCGACGTGGTTTTGGATATGGGCAACAATACCAACTGGCCTTCCACCGACAGCGACTATACCACCATGCAGAACTTGCTGTTGGGCCTGAAGCCCCATATCATGTCCTGCGATTCCGTTACCGCGGAGATGATCACCAACAACACCCCCGTGACTTCTCCTCTTATGACCGACGGCAATTATGCCGCCAATGGGCAGAACAACATTCACGGCGGACAGTATTTTAAATTCTCTCATGGCGGAAGCCGTGACATTGTGTTTGATCTGGGGCATCTTTCTCAGATCCACGGCACCAAAATGAGCTGGCTGAACTACACCGAGTGGGCAGTACGTCTGCCTGAGACCGTTGCCGTTTATCTCTCCGAGGACGGCAAGGATTGGTACGAGGTTTATGAGCTGGATACCGCCACGACCTTGGATAAAACCGCAGTCGTTTACGAGGTCACCTTTGATAAGAGCTACGTTGCGCGTTACGTGGCATTCTCCTTCGCCGTTAAGGCATGGTGCGCCACCGACGAGCTGGAGATCATCGGTACCAAGAAGGTAGACTCCGCTGCGGTTAGCCTGAAGGATTCCGGCTTGAACTCCATTCCTTTGGTTTCCAACGATTACCAGAACCGTGACGATAACCTGCTCAACGGTGCAGGCGATATCGTTCTGATGTATCACGGTCAGAATTATCACAACACCGAGGAAAGCACTCTGCCTTACGTGGCATATCTGGATGAGAACGGCGAGATCGTGGACACCATGTTCGACGGCTTCCTGTATCTGCTCACCGGTTCTATGCCCAGCGGTCAGGCAGGACATTTGCAGACCACCATGGCCGACTGGGATTGGTATCTGAATGACCTGTTTACCGCAGGCGAAAATCTGGACGCCTTGAACAAGGTTGCCGCTAAGGTGAACAAGGAGCTGGGGCTGAACAAGAAGTATAACTTCTATGTCAGCATGTATATCCCCAACTGCAAGAATACCAACTTCGGCGATGTGGACGGCGACGGCGTTTCCGAGAACTTCTCCAAGATGGAGGATCGGTTCAAGGCTATCGAGTGGTATATGACCTCCTTCTTTGACCGTCTGGCAAAGGCGGGCTATGAGAATCTGGAATTCGGCGGCTTCTACTGGTATTGCGAGTCTGTTTCCACCTACGATGATCCCACTATGTTTGAGTTAGTGCGCGGAGTTGCAGATCGTGTTCACGCAAGAGGTGAGCAGTTCTTCTGGATCCCCTACTTCACCGCGGCAGGCTATTCCCGTTGGGCTTCCTTCGGCTTCGACGTGGCTTGCTACCAGCCTAACTACGCCTTCAACGGTGCGATCCTTTCCAACCGTTTGAAGGAAGCGGCCGCTATGATGCGTAAGTTCGGTATGTGTACCGAGCTTGAGATCGATGACGCGGCGCTTTCCAACGACATCTTCTTCCAGAAGTACATGGATTACCTGTGCTACGGTATCACCGAGGGTTACATGGAAGGCGCGCTTCATATGTATTATCAGGGAACCAACGTCTTCGGTGCGGCAGCTAAGTCTGACAACCCCAGAAACCGTTTGATCTACGATTATACGTATCAGTTTATCAAGAAGACCTTGAAGTACGCTCCCGACGCCCGTGAGGATATGAGCTTTACCGCTCAAGCGGATGTTCCGCTGGTATCTACTCTCGCACCCGAGGGAGAGCAGAACGTCAAGTATCGCGTGGCGATTTCTCCCCAGCACGGTACGGTGACCATCAATGCCGACGGTACCTTCGTATACTACCCCGATGAGGGCTACACCGGCACCGATACCTTCTCCTACGCTATTTCCGAGTATCTCGGATACTCCGCCCCCTGCGAAGTAACCATCAACGTAGGCTAAAAACAAAATGAAAAAAGCCTTCCTGCGGGAAGGCTTTTTTGCGCTTTCTTACTTTATAATAGGAAGCTCGGTCATGCGAAGCTTGGCACAGCCGTAGGGGTAGAGGGCAATTTCCTTCGCCTCTCCTGCGGGGGTACGAGATTCCGGTGCCTTGGCGCACAACGTGTCGTAGCCGTCCTCATAGCCCCAGTTGATGGGGGTAACAGTGGCCTTCAAAGTCACGGGAGGATTCACCGAGGAGAAGGGGATCTCGGAAACACCCATGAACGCTGCTTCTGCTTCCACGGAGGTGTAGCCGAAGCTCCAATCTCCCTTGGGAATATACTCATAATCGCAGTAGGGAAACTTTCTCTCCACGCCGTTTCGTTCGTATTCCTTCATGCGGGTCTCGTAGGGGATGGGCAGAGCGAAGAGCAAAGACCCCTTCTTCACTGCGTAGAGATCGTAAGGGCGCGCCATCCATTCTGTTTCCGTTTCAAATTCCACGGTAATCACACGGGTTTCCCCTGCGGAAATGGCAAAGGTCTGATCTCCCTCGGCGGGCTTGCCGTCCACGATGAGAGATTTCGCAAAGGAGGGAATGCGGACGCCCAGGGTAAAGGCTTCCACCGCCTTTGCGGTATAAACCATGCGATTACGGAAGGGATATTCTGTATCCAGCGTGACGGTATAGCCTTCTGCTTCCAGCTTGCAGGGGATGGGCAGTGCATTCCAAACCACACTGTCCTTGTGCAAGAATGCGGAAAGGGCAAATTTAGGCCAGCCTTGACCAAAGTTAGCGGTGCAGCAGCCAAATTCAGGCTCCAAGCCGAAGAGATGGGCTTGTGCGCCGTTGGTGCGGAAGGGCGATTTTCCGGGGAATTGGATGCAAGCCATCTGGTTGGATAGCTGGTCATACTGATGGGTCCACATATCGTCGCTGTTTGCCGCAGGCAAAGCGTTGAATGCCAAAAACTCCAGCCGCTGTGCCCATTCCTTGTCCCCTGTGTGGGCGTAAAGCAGCTCGTAGGTGTACATCAATTCCACCACGGAGCAAAGCTCTGCGCCGTGGATGGGAGAAAGGCCCGCCAAGCATTCGTCTCCGGCAATGGTGCCTGCGGGCATACTGTTGTAGGTCTCCAAGATCTCCAGCAGATTCCGCACGTCGTCGGTGTATTCCTCTCCCAACAGATCGTGGGAGACAGCTTCGTATTTCAGCATCATAACAAGGTTGACGATGTGGGTATCAAAGGTCCACTTGTTCAAGGGAGTCTTCCAGAGATGCTCCACGGTGTGGTAGTCCATGCCTTGTTCCTTGAGAATACGGGCAAGCTCCTTGATCCAAGGCTCTTCATGCCGCTCCCACAGAAAGTTCAGGGCGATGAAGCCCTCAAACCAACGGTATTTTCCCCAATCGAAGAGCTTGATGGTGCCTGCGGAAAGGAGATCGTAGAAATTCTTCATGGTGCGGTAAAGCACACCGGGCACCCGTTCGTCCCCGGAGCAATCGTAATACACCGTCAGCACCTTGGCGATGAGAAGCACCGTCCAGGTGTCGTACTTGGGGCGCTTTTCTTCCGCACAGGGGCAGATCCAGCCGTCCTCGCATTGGGAGGCGATGATAGCGTCCATGTATTTCTTTGCCCGGGCGATCATGTCCTCATCTTCCAGCAGATACGCCATGGGAATAAAGCCGTCCAGCCAATAGGGAACCCGCTCCCAGCCGTCGGCATCTCCGCCGATCCACGCGCTGTCCCGCACGTCCCGCCAGACCTTGTCCAGATTGCCGCAAAGCCCTTCCGCTTGGATCTCCAGCTGTCTCTTCAGCCAGCCCGCAGGCTTCAGCTCCTTGGAGGTAAAGAAATTCCACTTGCTCATAGACGTTCTCCTTGCTTTTTGATGATGACAGCATACCATAAAAAGAAAGAAAAAGCAAGAGGGGAGAGGGAGAAAACCTGTCGGCAGTGTCTTCGCCGTTTTTTGAACGAAAGGTAAAAAATATCGAAAAGCATCTTGACAAATTTATGCATTTTTGCTACACTGAAACTGTAAAGATGTCCCAAAATCGTAAGGAGGGGAGTCCGATGGCTCATATAACGGATCCGTAAAGCAGAATCCGTTCTGCTTCCGCATGGATGAATTTTTCCATCCCACCCGAAAGGAGAACTACGTGAAAAGGATCTTATCCGTTTTGCTTGCCATCTGCACGGTGTTGACCACACTTTGCATCCCTCCTGCGCCCGTCACGGCGCAAAGTACGGAAACGGCGGAGACGCCTGTTTCCGAACAAATTGACCAAACCGTAACTCTCCCTGTGGAGGAAGAACCCATTGCCCTTGAAACGCTGACGGAGGATTGTAAGATCCTGCAGTACGTGGACGAAGAAGCCTTCGAGGCTGCCGGCCACGCATTCCGTCTTCCCGAGCTGGAAGAGTTGGATACTTACGTGTTCCAGAATGGGGACGGCACCCGCAGTATCTACTATCTTTACGAAAATGTAAAATATATCGACGAACAGGGCAATATCCGGGAAAAGAACAATACCCTGCAGCGGGAGACCAAGGGCTTCCGTATCACGGAGAACGAGTTTGACCTGTTGCTCCCCCACGCCGTCACCGACGGGGTGGAGCTGACCTACCAAGGCTACGACGTGAAGCTGATCCCCGCTACGGAGGGGAAACTTACCGCAACTGCACCCGGTACCCTGCAGGATAATTCCGTGGTGTACGAAAGCTTCTTCGGCGCGGGAACGTCCTTGGTGTATACCCCCTTGCTTTCCGGGGTGAAGGAAGAGATCATTTTGGAGGAATACCTCCCTAACAAATCCTTCTCTTTCTTGCTGTATACCGACGGTCTGTACGTAACCGAATCCGAGGGTAGATACATCCTTACCCAAACCAAAACCTCCGCGGATGCGGTGCTGTACTTGGGAGATATCGTGGTTTACGATGCCATCGGCAGACCAAGCCTCGGTAACCTTACCGTAGAGACGGTAAAGGACGGAAACATTTACGCCCTGACCGTTTCGGCAGACGAAGGGTTTCTTTCCGATCCCGCTACGGTGTACCCCGTTACCATCGACCCGGACATCACCATCTCCGACACCGACAATGGCTCCGGCGCCATTGAGGATACTACCATTTTCAGCGGCACCCCCAACCTGAACGCCGGAGATTGGGTTCGCAACACCGCAGGCTATGTGGACGAAACCTACGGCGCAGGGCGTATTTTGGTTCGTTTACCCGGGTTGTATAACAGCGAGAGATTCCAAAGCCTTACTTCAGACCGTATCCTGTCCGCAACCTTCTATACCACCAAATCCTCCTCCAAGACGCCGGACTACGTAAATCTGTACCGTTGTACTGACTATACATGGGGGGAAGCTACGGCAACGTGGAATAACGCCGCGAATCTTTATGCGGCTGAGGGAAGTTTGGGAACTTCTTCCGCCTCTTCCTCCGTTGTTGCTTTCAACATTACTTCGTTAGTGAGAGCATGGAGAAATTATTACTTGGCTCCTTCGGCGGGCTTCATGCTGATCAACCAGAATGAAACGGACGTTAATAAGAAGTTTGGTATCTATTCCTCCGAGTATAGCAACACCGCAAAAAGACCGTACGTTGTGTTGAATTATTCCGGAACGATTTGGTTGAATGCGGCCACATTGACTATGGGCAAGAGGGATACACGGACTTTGATTGCTACCACGGATCCTGCCGGCGGCACCGTAAGATGGAGCTCCAGCAATGAGGCCGTGGCTACCGTGAGTGCCGGCGTTGTAAGCGCACATGCTCTCGGATTTACCACGATCACCGCAAGATACGTGGACGCTAACGGTCAGCCCCATGCAGCAGAATGTGTGGTTTGGGTAAGGCTTGAAGAGGGAATTTATACGATCAACAACGTTTCCCAAAGCAAACTTCTTCAATTGCCAGTTAACGCCTACACGGAGGGTTCTGCCGTATATGGCAGAATCGGCACTTATAGTGAACAAAATAGGTGGACTTATTTTAAGATCAATCATTTGGGAAACAGCGTATACAGTATTCGCTCTATGCTGGATAATTCCATGGGATTGAAGCGAGTTGGGAACAATATCGTATGCGGCTTTATCGGAACAAGCAACGACACCGTTCCGGAAGAAGCCAAATGGGCGTTCGGAACCGATTCGGGAGGAACTTATATTTACAGTTATAACGGGGCGCATGAAGAATTCCCCGAGTATACGTTGATTTGCGCTCCTTCCTTTGCTCTGGTAGATGACTTGTTTTTTCAAGCGCACACGAACGGGAACGAACTTCAAATTTGGACGATCACTCCCGTCGCCGCCAATTGCGAAGGCGTGACGATTTGGAAAAAGACCGCTGATATTGCAGTGCGAGGGGAGTTTACATTTTGTGCCGCGGTATACAGCACTAACCTTCATGAGCATGGTACGGACGAAATTTTATGGTTTGTTAGAAATGGAACAGGAAGTGCTACCATCGATTCTTCTTCAGGCGAATTGATTGCCACTTCTGTGGGCAGTGTTACGGTAATAGCAACGTATAGACGTAATTCAAACGTAATATGGGAGACGGATTGTACAGTTGATATTTACAAAAAAACGATCATCATTATTCCTGGAATAATGGGGAGCCAAATATTCGCCGACGGAGATATTACGGTGCCATCAACCGGGATAGGAGATTTTGCAAACACATTTGAAGATGGAACTAGGTTATGGGATCCAGATGCAGCGATATCTCAAATTGCTTTGATTGATGAGAAAATCAGAACTTTAGCGTACAATTCGAATGGCATAGCAAGTTATTCTACTAAAGTGAATACTCCAACGATAAATAGAGATAATGTGGGCGGGGACTTCCAATATGGTGCAACGGATATTTACCGACAGTTATATAACACACTTTATAGCAATTTCAATTCAGAATATGATATAGTTCTTTTTGAGTACGATTGGCGAGAAGACCCATATGATATTTCGCTACTGTTGGCAGAATTTATTGAGGAAAACCAATATAAAAAAATTGTTTTTGTTTCTCATAGCATGGGAGGATTGGTTTCGTCATATTACTTGTCTCTGGGAAATTCGTATCGTAAGTTGGTAGATAAGCATATTTCGATAGGCACTCCATATTTGGGATCTGTAGAAATGCCATATATGTATGTTACAGGTAACATTAGAGATGCTTTTTACGAAAATTGGGTTGTATCTGGGGCTGTGGTAGAAGTTGCTTATAATTTTCCTTCAATCTATGGATTGTTCCCTTTTGAACAAAAATGGAGTCCATATATGACTTATCGTTCGGGGATAGAGACGACTACAAGTTGTGCTACCTTTGAAGAGACAATATCTGTGTTAGAAACATATATGCCCAACTGGAATGAGGAAATGGCATCTAGAGTGTTTGAGAATAGGACTAGATTGTTTAGGAGTAATGGTCAACATATCACGTCGCTGGTTGATTCTTATTATATTGTTGGTATCGGAGAAGAAACCACGTATACCACAAAGGGAATATTCGACAACTTATTAAATCCTACTCAATTTAGTATGTTTACACTAACAAAAGATACGATAGGCGATGGAACCGTTTCCAGATATAGTGCGACTATAGGCAATACAACCGATGTGAATAAAACATATTACAAAAGCGGTTCTTCTGCTAAAACGGCTACTCATATAGGAATGATCAGCGGAGAAGATGAGGATTTGGAGGAAGCAGATACCTCAACGATAGATTTTATAGTTGCAATAGTTGCAGAATCAGTGGATGAATATTCTTCTGCTGAATTGCTTTCCGCGTTCGGAATTACACAGTGAGGAGGTGTTTAGATGGTAAATCGATTTGGTTTGAAACAGGTGTTAAGACCTGCGATATACGCACTTGCAGTAAATATTTTTGTGGCGATTTGGATAGTCTTTTATTTCGAAAAGATAATTCGCAATACCGCATCGCTGCTTTTTATGGTTGCTGCAATGGCCGTGTTTGCTCCTATCTTTTTCTGGATGAAGCCTCGTGATGGAGTATGGTGGGTGTACGACGTTTTGGTCGTTTTGTTTCATTTGCTTTTTAGTTCTATCCTTTGGTTGACGGTAAGTCTTTTGGATTTGGGATGGGCGATTTTGACGGTATATTTTATCGAGTTAGTTATCGTTGCGTTTTTGTCCGGCATAATAGGGTTGGACCTTTTGGTTACAGTCTTGGGTAAGATTCGCAAACGGATTTGCAGATAATCTGTAGAGAATACTTGCACACAAAAACCACCGAGGGAACTTCGCCCTCGGTGGTTTGCTTTTCGTTTTATGCCATTTTTGGATAGGGCGAAGGAATCATTTGCACTTGCAGTCGCCGTCGGCATACAATCAAATTGCGTCGCTGCCCGAATTCACTTCGGGCAAAAGACACCGATCTTGGTTTTTCTCGTCCCGGAAGGGCGTTCTGCGAGAAACGCAGGACGAGAGAAAAATTCGCGCCTTCCTGCGCGAACCCCGAAGGGGCTCACGGCGCGGGGAAGCGCCGTGGAAGCCACCCCCGAACCGTGTGTTCGGGGGTGAGAGCGGAGCGATTACTTGCACTTGCAGTCGTCGCTCACGTAAGGGAAGAACTCGCCCAAGGGGAAGTTCATTTTGCTGAACACGCTGCAGGGGTCTGCGCTATCCTGGGCAGGGGTGCTGTCCCGTTCGGGGAGGCAGAATTTGCTGGAGGGCAGGGTGAGCTGTACCTGACGCTCCATGCGGATCACGGTGAACAGCCCGATGCTGACGTAAACGTTTACAGAGCCGATGCCGTCCATAAATTCCCCGTCAAAGCGGGAACGGATATGCTGAGGAATACCGTCGCAGCTCATGCAGCAGTGGCCGAAGGGTACACAGCGCTCCTTGACCTTTACGTCCAGGCTGATGGGAGGCGCTACTTCCAGGGTCACGGAGGGCAGGGTGGAATGTTCGTTGCAACGGAGCTTGCAGGGGTCTGCGCAGAAGTCGTTGCCGTCGGGGTCGGAGGTGAAGACGGAGACGTTCTTTTCCCCGCCGTACAGGATCATTTTCTTGTCGAAGGCGCAAAGCCCCTTGACGTACTGGCTTCTGCCGCCGCAAACACAGCATTCCAAGGTCACGCCGAAGAAATACCGCACGGTTACCTGATAAAAGCCGCAGTTAAAGGGAACGCTGTCCAGAGAGATGCCTGTGTAAAGCACCTCTACGTCGGTACAGCGGACAGCTGTGGCGTGGTCTACTACCTCCTGGGCGTTGTCGCAAAAATGAACGCGCAGATCCTCCAAACAGTCTTTGTCCTTGGCAGAATCAAAGATCTTGTTCACGCTGACACAGCAGGTCTGCTCCTTGCTTCCGCAAATGCCGCCCTGCTTGCCGCAGGGGGAGGCACCGGATTGCTGGCAGGTCTGCTGAGTGTTTCTATCAATCATTGAGAGATCCTCCTTGTTTGTTTCGGTAAACGGAAGGGTGATTCCGTATTATCAATACCATTCTATGAAAAAGTGGGTGGTTTTGCTCTTTACAAATCTTAAAAAAAGGTGTATAATAATTCGATAAGCTGTATTTGGGAGGTGAGGAGCTTTTGGGTGAAGCGAGTTGCGAAAAAACCACCGCCGGGAAGGCAGGGGCGTTTTTGTTGATCGTTGTGAGTTTTTTGCTGTTCGGCGGAATTTGCTTTGCCGCAGGCAGCCTGCTTTGGCATCAAGGGCAGGAGGTGGAGGTTTCTGTGGACACCTCGGGGGAAGAATTCACCAGCAGTGTCACCTTCACGGTGCGGAATGTGCTGGGAATGGATATCCTCATCGATGAAAATAAGCAGTCCTGCGCCATGCTCCAATTTCTCAAGGATGGAGAATGGCTGGACATTTGCGAGATCCGCTTCGTGCGGGAGGACAGCGCCGTGAGCTCCGTAAAATACGGCGGTATGTACGCCCACTTGGAGCCGGGGAAGACCTTGACCTATTGCTTGGGAGAGGAACTGCTGGCTACCATGGCTTCCGGGGAATATCGCGTGGCCATCCCTTATATCAGCGAAGAGGAATATCTTCAGTACCTGCAGGAGCGGGGCGAGGAGATAGACGAATCTTTGGAGGCGGAGAAGGAAGAGTCCTTGGAGGAATCCCCTTCGGAGGAAACGGAATCGCAGGAGCAGGACGCTCCTGATGAGGAGTCCGAGGAGACGAAAGCTCCCGAGATCCATGTTTTTTATCAAGAATTTGTGTTCGTCGGCAGGGCGGACGCCTCTGTAAATCCATAAAAGAAAGAAGGAACGATCAATGAAAAAGACCTTTGTTTTGGAAGACCTGGATTGCGCACATTGCGCCGCGAAAATGGAAGAAGCCATCCGCAAGCTGGAGGGTGTCAACAGCGTTACCGTCAGCTACATTGCCCAAAAGCTGGTGCTGGATGCGGAGGACGCCCGCTTTGACGAAATATTGAAGGAAGCTGTAAAGATCTGCCACAAGGTAGAACCGGATTGCCGTATTATTGTAAAATGAAACATCTTACCAGAAAGCAACGAAAATTATTTTACCGCATTGTTATAGCCGCAGTTATTTTCCTGCCGCTGTTTTTCATCGGACATACTCCCATCGGAGAGCTTTTGCACTTTGAAGAATGGCCTTGGTACGTGAACATTCCGTTGTTTGCTGTGCCTTATGTGATTGCAGGCTATGACGTGTTGCGGAAGGCTGTGCTGAATATTTTTCACGGCAGGATTTTTGATGAGAATTTCCTGATGTGCATTGCTACCGTAGGCGCTTTCTTTGCAGGGGCTTATGCCGAAGCGGGGGAAGTGATGCTGCTGTATCAGATCGGGGAGCTTCTGCAGGCTATTGCCGTGGGCAAAAGTCGCCGCAGCGTAACCGCTTTGATGGACATTCGTCCGGATTACGCCAACGTGGAACGTGGCGGGGAGCTTCTGCAGGTTTCTCCCGAGGAGGTTGCTCCGGGGGAGATCATCGTGGTCAAGCCCGGGGAAAAAGTGCCCTTGGATTGCGTGATCCTTTCCGGACATACCAACGTGGATACCGCCACTCTCACGGGAGAGGCGATGCCGCGGGATCTTGCCGAGGGAGACGAGATGGTCTCCGGTTGTGTGAATATGAGTGGTATGGTGAAATGCCGTACCACCAAGCCTTACGGGGAATCCACCGTGGCAAAGATTTTGGAGCTGGTGGAAAACGCCTCCTTTGCCAAGGCAAAGAGCGAGAACTTTATCACCCGCTTTGCCAAGTATTACACCCCTGCGGTGGTGATCATCGCCTTGCTGTTGGGTGCTGTTCCCCCTGTTTTCTTCGGCGCAGACGTGTACCAGTGGGTGATGTTGGCGCTGACCTGCTTGGTGGTTTCTTGTCCTTGCGCTTTGGTGATCTCCGTTCCTTTGACCTTCTTTGGAGGCATTGGCGGGGCGGCAAAGCAGGGCATTCTCATCAAGGGTGCCAACCATATCGAGGAGCTTGCCCGTGTGGAGACGGTGGTGTTTGACAAAACCGGTACTCTCACCAACGGTACGTTTACCGTAACGGTGATCCATCCCGATGCCATGACGGAGGAGGAGCTTTTGTACCTTGCCGCGGCGGCGGAGTGCTATTCCGACCACCCCATTTCCCGTTCCTTGGCGTTGGCATACAAAAAAGAAATCGACCGCACAAAGGTGTTCTCTGTAAAGGAACTGCCCGGCAAGGGTGTCTGTGCGGAAATAGACGGCCGCAAGGTGCTGGTGGGCAATCGCTTGCTGATGGAGACCTTTGACGTTTCCGTGACGGAGTGCCATCACCATCATTTGGGTACGGTGGTTCACGTTGCGGTGGACGGCTGTTATGCGGGTCACGTGGAGATCAGCGATGCTGTGAAGCCGGATGCGGAAAGAGCCATCCGCGCGCTGAAGCCTCGGAAAACGGTGATCTTGACCGGTGACCGCGAAAGCGTGGGCAGAGAGGTTGCTTACCGCTTGCAGGTGGATGAGGTGCATTGCGATTTGCTTCCCGGGCAGAAGGTAGAGAAGCTGGAGGAATTGCTCCGCGATAAGCCAAAGGGAAGTGCCTTGGCCTTCGTGGGGGATGGAATCAATGATGCCCCCGTTCTCTCCCGCGCAGACGTGGGCATAGCCATGGGAGCGTTGGGCTCGGATGCCGCCATCGAAGCGGCGGACGTAGTGTTGATGGACGACAAGCCCACGGGCGTTGCTACCGCTATTCGCTGTGCCCAAAAGACCAAGCGCATCGTGTGGCAGAACGTGATCTTCTCTCTGACCGTCAAATTAGGGGTGCTGATTTTCGAAATCGTTACGGCCTTTGCTGATCATAGCCACGTAACACACGGCCATAATCACATGGGACTTGCCGCTTTTGCGGATGTGGGCGTTCTGGTGTTGGCGGTTCTCAACGCCACCAGAACCATGCGTGTTCCCAAGAACCCCAAATGATAAGAGGTTTTGCATGAAAAAAAGAGCTTTGTGGGGCTTGCTTGCCCTGATGATCCTTCTTGCGGGCTGTGCCGCGGCAGGACAGGAGAACTCCGTTCCCACTGTTGCCTTTGGGGAATCGTCTTTGCTTGTTTCCGAGGAGAGTAGCTTTTTCGAGGAAGATTCCTCCTTTGTATGGGAGGAAAGCTTTGCAATTCCGGAGATCTCTTTGCCCGAGGGATTTGATTCCGTGGAGGAACAGCCCACCCGTTTGTGGGAGGCGTTGGCCACCATGTTCCCCGTGCCGGAATGGGAGTCAAAAATCATCTCCTTCGCTTCGTTTGTGGAAAAGTATGTGGGAGAGACCTTGGCCAACCGAATGGCGGAAATGATTCTGGAGCACGGATACGATGCATCCATTTGGCGGGAAATGACCGGTAACTCGATCCATGTGTGGGAGAGCCTTTACAAGGGAGAGCATGAGAGTTCTCCTTTCGTGCGACTGTTGAGCATGGGAACGCCCGGGGAAGAAAAGACTACGGTGATGACCTTTGGCGGCGACATCTGCTTTGCGGACAACTACGAGGTGATGAGCTATATGCAAAGAAAGGGCTATACCCTTGAGGATTGCATTGCTCCCGAATGGTTCTCGGAAATGAAGAATGCGGACATTGCCGTGCTGAACAACGAGTTTTGCATCTCCGACCGCGGCAAAGCCATGGCAGGCAAAGCCTTCACCTTCCGCGCAGATCCCAAGAATACGGCGCTGTATCACGATCTGGGGGTGGATCTGGTTTCCCTTGCCAACAATCACGTGTTTGATTACGGCGAGGATGCCTTCTGCGACACCCTGGATACCCTGCGGGAATACGGCGTGGATTACGCCGGTGCGGGCAGAACTGCGGAAGAAGCCCAAAGTCCTATGTATTATTTGGTGGACGGCAGGAAGATCGCCTTCGTCTCCGCCACCCGCGCCGAAAAATATATTCTTACCCCCGAGGCAACGGAGGATTCCCCCGGTGTGTTCCGTTGCTACGATACCGCCCGCCTGCTGGAAGTTCTTGCAGAGGCAAAAAAAGAGAGCGATTACGTAATTCTTTTGGTGCATTGGGGTACGGAACGCTCCAACGATTTGGAAAAAGTGCAAGAGGAGACTGCTCCTCTGTATCTGGAAGCGGGCGCGGATCTGATCATTGGCGGACACGCCCATCGTTTGCAGGGCATTGAGTTCATCGACGGCAAGGCTGTGTTCTACAATCTGGGAAATTTCTGGTTCGACAACTACAATATCGAGACAGGCTTGGTTCGGTTTGAGCTAGCTTCCGACGGAGAAGAGACCTTCTATTTCCTTCCCGCTAAGCAAACGGGATGTAAGACCAGCTACGAGCTGGGGACCTCTAAAGGACGCACCATTTTGGATCATTTGGAATCCTATTCCAAGGGGATCGCCATCCGTGACGACGGCTTGATCCTGCAAAACGAAAAGGAATGAGTCCGGTACAGTACCGAACTCATTCTCAAGCAATTCAATATTTACTCTTGTCTAACTTTTTGGGGCGATTCATACGGCTGTTCGTTTTCCTTTGTTTGCGGGAGTTATGCGAGAAAATGCCTTGACGGACAGGGTTTTTCGTGGTATACTGACAAAGCAAATAAACTTGCGGGTGAAAATCCGTAGAAAAAGGGGGCTTTATGGCGATGTGGAGAAAAATGTTGTTGCTTTGTCTTTGCGCTCTGTTGGCGTTCGGCCTTGCGGGGTGTAGCTTTCGCGTAGCGTACGACGAAGACGATGAGAACAGCAAAAACGGAAGCCTGGAGCAGGGTATGGAGGGATGCAACCACATTTTCAGCCAGTGGCGGATCGAGAGAAACCGTACCTGCGAAAAGGATGGTAAGAAATCTCGGGAATGCCACATTTGCGGCAGAGAAGAGGAGATGGTCTGGGTTGCCACCGGCCATGATTTCGGCTCCGAAAAGTGCAACACCTGCGGAAAGCCTGCCACCTCTTGTAAGCACACCAAATGCGATACCGTGATAACCGACGAGCCTGCTTGTGAAACGGATGGCATTCAACGTACCATTTGTCAAAAATGCAAAGCCATCGTCAGCACCGAGTATTTGCCTGCGCCGGGACACTCCTGGAAGGAGCATGAAGGGAAAGAGCCCACTTGCGAAGAGGACGGCTGGTATCCCTATCAGGGCTGTGTTGTCTGCGGTTACTCTACCATAGTAGATCGAGAGCCAACAGGACACGACTTCTTTGCGGGAGTTTGCCGTACCTGCAAAATGACCGATGGAGAGACCGATTTTTTGGTGGCAAAGCCGATCCAAAAGAACGTTTATATCGCCGAGCAATCGAAAGGGAGCCATTTGACCTCTCCTGCCACCGGAATGGACCGTTTGCAGGCCTTTTTGGAGGTTAGCGGCGAGACAGATTCCTACGCTATGACGGTGGAGCTTGCGGGAGTTTATCGCATTTGGATCACCGGACTTCCCGATGGGGGCACCGTGAAGCTGTATTTTAAGGATTATATGGGGGAAACGCTGGAGAAGAACACCAGCTGTAAGAACGGCGACGGCATATCCGTGTTTGTGAGCACTCCCGGCGTTTACACCATTGAGGTGCGCCAGTACAAAGGCTTGGGCAGCTACTATCTGAACGTGGGGCATCAAACGCCCTCCATGGATCTTTCCTCCTATACCTCTTGGAGCGGTGCTTTCGATTACGTGGATCAGGAGCATTATTTTGTCTACGTCCCTCAAAACAGCGGCAACCACGTCTTCACCCTGAGCGGCATGGAAAGCGGCGCCTACGCTTCCTTTAAGGTCTTAACACCCGAGGGGAAGGTGGTTTCTGAAAACGCTTATCTTTATAATAACAACTGCGTTCAAGCGGAGCTGACGGAAGGGGAAACCTATTTCCTTGCGTTGTTCTACCGAAACCAAACCACCGCTGTGGAAATGCATATCGGCAGGCCCAAGAGGACGGCGGATATCACCGGCTACAACGTGGTGAAGGATAGCGTAGACTTCCGCTATCAGGAAAATCGCTACACCTTTGTGGCGGAGCAAACCGCTTATCATTTGGTGTGCGGCGGCATGAAGAGTGACGATACAGCCTTGACGGTTGTGGTTTGCAACAGCGCGGGAAGAAGAATTGCTTCCGGCAATGATTGCAGAAACGGAGATTCCTTTGCGTTGACCAATCTTACTGTTGGAGAGGAATATTCTGTTTGTGTGATGTATAAGGATAGCGCAACGCCTTATGAGCTCGGTCTCTACTCTCAAAAGCCTGCGGTGGAAGTGGCAGGTAGGGTGGTCATCGAGGATTCTCTGGAGTTTGCCGGCCAGCGAAACTGGTATCTTTGGACTGCTCTTTCCGATGGCGATATGAGTGTGATCTCCTTAGGCATTGAGGGGCCGATCAACATCTTCATTTATAACGAAGAAGGGGATCTTTTTGCCGATCAATCCTATTGCTTTGCGGAGGATGGCCCCTGTCTTTACGGCGTTTGCAAAGGGGATACCTACCGGATCTTGGTGGAGTTTGATATGCCCATGTCTTATTCCATTGCCATTCAATAACCAATCAATAAAATCCTGCTGTTTTCTTCGAAAAATGGCAGGATTTTTGAAATGTTTACATCTTCCACGGGGAAATTCCTTGCAATCTTGCTAAAAGCGTGATATAATATACGAAGCATATGGAAACGAAAGAAAATATGAGGTGCGTGTGAAAATAAGAGAGATATGTATCATATTGCTTTTGCTGGCAGGCCTGCTTGCTGCAGTGACCATGGGCATTGCCATCGACCGCGCCCTGACAACGCCGGAGGTGGTGATCGAGCCGGAGGTGGTGGATCTTCTGATTTCCGAGATCTGTGCCAAAAATACGGAGATCATCCGTGATTCCAACGGAAAGCACAGCGACTATATCGAGCTGTATAACCAAGGCGAGGATTGTAACCTGAAGGGCTTTACCGTTTCTGACGGGCAA
>JAZKZH010000006.1:0-42270 GCA_045612545.1 Eubacteriales bacterium | reverse complement strand
ACCCCCGAAGAATCTGCTCCCGAGGAATCTACCCCTTCTGAGGATCCCGACGAAGAACCGGAATACGTCTCCATCTCCTCTGTTGATCGCACCCTTCGCGCCAAGGAATTGGCAAAAGGATGTACCTATACCTCCTCCGTTGCCACCAGTGACAACTATAAGGATGAAGGAACCCTTCTCACCGACGGAAATTTCCCCCAGAATTTTGACAGAACAAGCTGGGCGGGCTACTCCCGCGTGCAATCCTTGGTGCTTGTGCTGGATCTGGGCAAGGTGGAATCCAACCTTGCAGACTTTTCCGTTCAGCTCCTGCGGCTGACGGATTACAGCATTGGAACCCCTGCCACCGTTACCTTTGAGGTTTCCGAGGATGGACGGAATTACACCAAGATCGGCTGCATCTATCGTCCCACCGATGAATTTGAACACGGTGTGGTAAACTACGGGCTGAAGCTTGTCGACACTGTCTCTGCTCGCTATGTGCGGATCTCCTTCGGAAGCTCCGATTGTACTTGGCTGTTTATCGGTGAGCTTTCCGTCCTCCGCTACCTTCCCGATTCTCCCGAGGCAGGTCTTTATTACGGTAATTCCACGTTGCCGGAGGTAGATCCCGAGGATTATTGGCCCAAGGCGCAGCAGAATACCCAAAAGACCAACCTGATCCTTGGCAAACAGCCCTATATCTTCAGCGAAGAGGAGATCGATAGCGCCAGAGCCACGGAGTATTATAACAGCATAAAAGCCCTGCCCCTCCTTACCGATGGGAAGTATGCTATTAAAGCCAGCTATGCCGACCCCGCTTTGGTTCATTTTACCGGTAGTATTGCCCGTACCTTGACCTTTGATCTGGGGCATACCTCTGCCGTTTCCGGCGTGATGCTCCGCTTCCTGAAGGAGACTTCCAGCGGCGTCGTGCCTCCCGCCAAGCTGGCCGTATACGTGTCTGTGGATGGCAATATTTGGCAAAAGCTGTACGATGAAGAAAACGGAATTAACGGCAATAACCTTTACCAAAAGAAAGAAATTACCTTCGACAATGTGTATAAGGCACGCTTTGTTCGCATCCGCTTTACCGTCGCTTCTCACGTGTTCTGTGATGAGATCCAAGTTTACGGCACCACCGCTATCTCCGCAAATGCCAAGACTCCCACTCAAACGGAAGAAACTACCACTGAGGCACTGGGCTATGTGATGCCCGAGGATTTCTTGGGCGTCCATAACGTGTTCCTCTCTTATCATTGCTTGATCAAGGAGGGCGAGCATAACGAAAGCGGCTTGATTACCGTGGAGGAATATCTGCCCCACGTAGGCTATTACGATGAAAGTGGCAAGCTGGCGGATACCTTCTTTGACGGCTTCCTCTTTCTGCCCTATACCTCCTATAATTATTCCGATTACGCCAAAACCTTTGCTGGCTGGCAGACCTATGTGGACAATATCTACTACGAAGGCCGTAATATGGATGCATTGAACCGGGCTGTGGGTATTGTAGCCGACGAGCTGGCGCTGGAGGATTATAAGTGTACCGTATTTACCTCCATTCTGTATACGTTCACCACTTTGGAAAGCGGCGCAGTCAATACCTTCGGCGATCTGGATGGAGACGGCAAAAACGATAGCTTTGCCAAGCTGGAAAACCGCAAAAAGGCCATCAAATGGATCATCGACCAAGAATATAACCGCTTCTTGGCAGGCGGCTACGACAATCTGGAATTCGGCGGCTTCTATTGGTTCGAGGAATTTCTGCAACTGGGCGACCCGGATGAAAAGGAACTGACGCTGTTTGCTTCGGAATATGTCCATTCTCTCGGACTCAAGCTGTTCTGGATTCCGTGGTATTGCGCTTCCGGCTACGATAAATGGCAGGAATACGGCTTTGACGTAGCTTGTATGCAGCCCAACTATATGTTCGGTAACAAGGGCAATCCCGACGTGCTGCGTCTCACCGCAGAAAAGACCCAAAAGCTGGGTATGTGCGTGGAGATCGAAATGAACTCCGTCACCAATGCGGCTGAGGTACAGCGCTACATGGAATACTTGGCGGCAGGGGTAGAATACGGCTATATGTATGGGGTCAAGATGTATTATCAGGGCGGTGTCCCCGGTGTTGTCCATGCGGCCTATCTTTCCGAAGATCCCTTCCGGCGTGCTGTTTACGATATGACTTATTTGTTTGCCAAGGAACGCTTCACCACAGAAACGCCTGCCTTTACCTTGGGGCAAACGGAATACACCTGCACCGGCAAATCCTTGACCGGAAATATTTCGCCCGTAGCGGAACGCCCCTATCGCTTGGAGCTTGCTGTTTCTCCCGCAAACGGTGACCTGCGATTGAATGGGGATGGCACGTTCACCTACTATCCCTCCGAAGGCTTTACCGGTACCGACCGCTTTGCCGTGCTTTTGAATTTCGGCTACACCGAATCCATGGAAATCGTGGTTACCATTGCTGTGGAATAAATTACCGTTGTAATTTTCCCGCAAAGCCTTGACAATAGGCGGAGAATACCATAAAATAGTTTCCGCCGTTCTTGCAAGCAACTTACCGAAAGGAAAACTTTTATATGAAAAAACTTACCGCGCTTCTCTTGGCTGTGACGCTTCTGCTGGGAATTCTGCCGCTTTATGCCCTTTCTGCGGTTGCGGCTACCAACACCTGCGGCGGGGAAGGGAACGAGAACAACGTTACCTGGTCCTTCGATTCCGCCACCGGCACACTGACCATCAGCGGTACCGGTACTATGGCGAATTGGTACCATGAAATGGATCTTTCCATTGCAGGAAGCTTTGGCTATGACGTGAACGACTATCTTCCTTCCGGCATGGAATACGTCTATACACCTTGGTATTCCCTGCGGGCGAAGATCCTTCACGCTGTTGTCAGCGACGGCATTACCACCTTGGGCGATTTTACCTTCAGCGGTTGCACCAATTTGAAAGACGTTAAGCTGGGCAAAGATCTTACCGTCATTGGCCATGCCGCCTTCGAAAATTGCGAATCTCTTGCAACCATAGACATTCCCGAAAGCGTTACCGAAATTGGTGTCGGTGCGTTCTATGCAAATGCAAGTCTTACCTCCGTGGTAATTCCCGAGGGTGTTCGCGCCTTGGGCTACGGTGTATTTTCTCTCTGCGTGGGCTTGAAAAATATCAGCCTCCCCTCCACGTTGGAGACCCTCAACGCGCTGGCCTTTGCCTTCTGCCAAAAGCTTTCTTCCGTTGAAATTCCCGAAAAGATCTCCGGCATCAGCGGCTATACCTTTTTCCGCTGCACAGAGCTGAGTAAGGTAACCTTCCTGGGAGACATCAAGTACATCAACCAGAACGCCTTTGCGGATTGCAAATATCTGAACAATCTTACCATTCCCGAATCTGTAACCTCCATTTCCGACAGCGCTTTTTCCGGTTGCAGACGTTTGGTGGTTTTCAATGTGTATCCCGATTCCTACGGCGAGGCCTTTTGCAAAAAGAATTACAGCTCTTATGAATACACCATCAACGTGATCCGTCACGAATGGACTACGGTAAACGTAGTTGCTCCCACCTGCGCTTCCGAGGGCTATACGCTGGAGAAATGCTCTTTGTGCGGCGAACAACGAAAGGTGGACCCTGTTCCTCCCACGGAAGCCCACCGTTACGGCTCCTACACCACTGTTTCTTATCCGGATTGCGATACCCCCGGCCGCCGCGAGAGAACCTGCAATGTGTGCGGTCACGTGGATGTTTTGGAAACTGCTCCCTTGGGGCATACCTATGACGATTGGAAGGTGGAATCCACCGTCTCCTGCTCTTCCGACGGCGTGCGGACGCGTGGTTGCTTCTATTGCGATTATGTGGATGTTGAGGTGACCCCTGCATTGCCTCACACTTATGGGGAATGGGAAATTATCCGTGAGCCTGCTTGGGGCGTGGATGGAGAACAGAGAAGAACTTGCTCCTCCTGCGGCTTTGTAGAGACACAAAAAATATCCGTTCATGACCATGTTTATACTCCCGTAGTAACCCCCGCAACCTGCACCAAGGGCGGATTTACAACCTATACCTGCGATTGCGGAGCTTCCTATTTGTCCGACTATACCCAGCCTTTGGCTCACAGCTATAGTGATTGGACGGTCACGCAGACCCCCGTTTGCGGAATTGACGGCAAGCGAGTAAGAACCTGCTCCGCCTGCGGAGATGTGCAGACGGAAGTGATTCCTGCCGATCCCCACCAATATACCGCTGTGGTAACTCCCGCAACCTGCACCGATGGTGGTTACACCACCTATACCTGCGCCTGCGGAGCTACTTATGTATCCGACTATACCCAGCCTTTGGCTCACAGCTACGGCGATTGGACGGTCACGCAGGCCCCGACTTGCGAAAGCGAGGGCAAGCGGGTAAGAACCTGCTCCGCCTGCGGAGACGTGCAGACGGAAGTGATTCCCGCCGATCCCCACCAATATACCGCTGTGGTAACTCCCGCAACCTGCACCGACGGTGGTTACACCACCTATACCTGCGCCTGCGGAGACGAATATGTGGCAGATTACACCACCCCCTTGCCCCATACCTATGGCGAGTGGACACAGACCGAGCCCGGTACGGAAGTCCAAACCTGCTCCGTCTGCGGCCATCAGGCAAGCAGAGAGGTTCCCATCTACGGCGATGTGGACGGCAACAGAATTGTGGACGAAAATGACCTTGCTCTATTGCTTTCTGTTTTGGTAGGGAAGACCTCCGGCGAGGGTAAGGCAACCGATCTGGATTCCGATGGAAAGCTTACCATCTATGATGGCGTTTTGCTGAATCAGCTTCTGGAGTCCATGGAATAATACTCCCGTAAAAAGAGATCCACCGTCCCAAGTCAGACGGTGGATCTTTCACAACGATTTAATTTTTTCTGAAAACGCCGATCTTCAGCTTTTCCAGCTGAACGGGAGTGCAGGAACCGGTGGCAAAGAATGCAACACCTGCCGCCCCTGCCTTACGGCATTCCTCCACCTGCTTGGTGGATTCGATCACGGGCAAATGGTTGTACATGGGAGCGATACCGGAAATGTTGGGGGCTTCTCCGTAATTTTGCACCATGTAAGCTACCTCTGCGCCAACGTCCTCGGCATCGTTGAGGTAAGCCATGGGGAAGATGGCATCCAGCCAGCCCTGCTTCACCCAGTAACGCCAATCCTGGCACTTCAAGCGAATGGCCTCGTCGGGGTTGCCGAACACGGCGGTGGAAAGCTGAATGTTCCGTCCTGCCTTGCGGTATTCTCCCATCAGATCGTAAACCTTTTTTACGTAAGAGGTGATCTTTTCTGCGCGCCAAGCGGTGAACGCCTTCCAATCCTCGCAATCGGTGTTGGGGATCAAGTCCACGTCGATGCCGGTGTCCTTCTTGAACATGGCCTTGGTGGTTTCCTCAAAGCCCGCAGAGCCGTCCACGCCGTGGATCACGGGGTAGCGGATGTAATCCAACTGCAATCCGTCGAAATCATACTGATCCAACAGCTCCTTGATAAGGCCCAAAAGCAGCTCCTGCACCTCCGGCAAAGCAGGGTTCAGGAAGTAGAAATCATCAAACGCGTCGTGCAACAGACCGCCATCCTTGCGCCGCGCCATCCATTCGGGATGAACCTCTGCCATGGGACAGCCCCAATCCTTTACGCCGAAAAAGAAATCCTCGAACCAAGCGTGGATCTTGATCCCGTGCTTTTTGCCGTTTCGGATCAGAGATTCGATCACGTCAAATCCGTCCTCATAGCCCTTGCGGATGGGGAGGAAGTCGTGAACGCACTTCTGAGCATTGGCAAATCCTTCGTAGTTGGTTTCAATGAGCATCAGGTTAAATCCGGCATCCCGGAACTTCAGAATGGTCTGCTCCACTTCCTCCTCGGAATGCTCGTGAGGACGATGCCAAACCCCTCGGATCTCTCCTTCCACAGAGCGTGCGGTGTGATAATACGCCTCCTCTGTCAAGGTGTCCACATCTGCAAATCGACGTTCCTCCAAGGCCTTTTTGGCCTCTGCAATCAGTTCTTCTGCTTTATCGCGCAAAATATCCACCTTGTTCGCAATGCAATCGTCCAAGCGCTTTTGCACCTCGTGGATTTTTCTTTCGGCGTTTAGCTGCAAAGAACGTTGATCCACCTCGGCAGTCAAAAGCATATTATCGCGGTCAATAATGATCTTTGCTCCGATAGACACCGCTTCTCCAATGAAACGCGCCGCCTGCCCGTGGCCGGAAAGCACGTACCCTCCTTCGGGAATGCGGTTATTATTCTTGCCGTACTTTACCACGCGACCGTCCACCACACAGGCTTCCAGGCCGTAGTTGTTGGTTCCGGTGAACTCTCCTTTGTCGTAGATCACCAATTCATTCGCACCGCGGAATTCGTTGAACTTTGCAATGGGAAAGGTTTTCATAAAAAGCCATCCTATTTCTAAATTTTAGTATATCTTTATTATATCAAATCTTTTACAAAAGTCAACCTGCATTTGCTTTTTCTTTGTAAAAAATGACAAAAAGGTGAACTATGTATCTTTCTTTGAATCAAGCCTTCCGAAGTCACTTCGGTCAAAAAGGCTACAAGATCTCCCTCTCCGGGGGAATGACCTGCCCCAATCGAGACGGCACACTGGGAAATCGGGGCTGTATCTTCTGTAGCGGCGCAGGGGAGTTTGCCCAAAAAGGAAGCTCCGTCACCCAGCAGATCGAAAAAGCCGCTGCCCGTGTGGAGCAAAAAAATAAAAATGGATTATACATTGCCTATTTTCAGGATTACACCAACACCTACGCTCCGGTATCCCGCCTGCGGGAACTGTTTTTCGAGGCTATTTCTCATCCCCGTGTAGCAGTGCTGTCGGTCGCTACTCGCCCCGATTGCCTTCCCGAGGAGGTTCTGGATCTTCTGGAAGAGCTCAACCGCGTCAAACCCGTTTGGGTGGAATTAGGCTTGCAGACCATCCACGAATCCACCGCCGCCTTTTTGCGGAGAGGATATCCGTTGTCCGTATACGATAACGCCGTGGAAGCTTTGCACCGCAGAGGAATTCAGGTCATCACCCACCTCATTCTCGGCTTGCCCGGCGAAACGGAGGAAATGGTATACCAAACCGTTTCCCATGTGGGAAACCGTACCGACGGCGTGAAATTCCACCTCCTCCACGTAGTGAAGGGAACGGATCTGGAAGCGCTTTATCGAAAAGGTAGGATCTCCACCATGTCTTTTCCCGCTTACGCTCATCTGCTGGGAGAATGTATAAACCGCTTGCCCCCTCACGTGGTGATCCACCGCATCACCGGCGATGGCGACAAGCGCACCCTGCTTGCGCCTCTCTGGAGCGGAGATAAAAAGCACGTTTTGAACGCTTTGAACAAAGTTTTCCTTTCTGAAAATGTAAAGCAAGGCAAACTATATCTTGACAATTGACCCAAGAGTCGTTATAATGAAAAAAAGCGCGGAAAAAGGAGAAAAGCCCTTATGTTCGTAATCTTATCCGGTTGTGCAGCCGTGGGAAAGAACACTGTTATCAACACCCTTTTGGGGGAAGAAAATTCCACTTTTGGATTTATGCCTACCTATACCACCCGCGCGCCCAGACCCGGGGAGGTGGAGGGCTTTCCTTACCATTTTCTGACCAAGGAGCAATTTGAAGCCAAAATCGAAGAAGGGGAATTGTTTGAGCATGAGTTCATCCATACCAGCTTCTACGGCAGCTCCCGCAAATTGCTGGCGGAGGCTTTGGCAACCGGCAAGACCATCATCAAGGATATCGATGTAAAGGGTGCCGTCAATTTGGGCAGAATCCTGAAGGATGAGGTCAAGGTGGTCACCGTGTTCCTGTACATCGGCAAGGAGGAGCTGGAACGCCGCCTTATCGGCAGGGGAGATTCTCCCGAGCAGATCCGTATCCGTATGTCCCGTTACGAGGAAGAGATGTCTTATTTCGATTCTTTTGATTACACCATCGAGAACGTTTATCTTGAGGAAACTGTTCGTCGTGTGAAGGAAATCGTGGAAAAAGAATCCGTCCAATGATACATTGGGGCTGACTCATTCAGCTGCAAAAGCCGTGATCTGGTTCTCGTCGGCGTATAAACATACGTTAGAGAGTCAAATCGCGGCTAAAAACGCTCACAATTGGCAGAGCTTTATACCGAAAAACCGCTTTCTCCATCGCACGAGATGAAAAAACGGTTTTTTCTTTATTTGTTTGATCTTGCGTTTTTGTTCTGTGCTGAATGAATCAGCCCTTTTTTAAACTTTCCCTTGACAAATTTTGATATCCATGTATAATTGAAATAGCACACGGTGTGCCAAACAAAAAAAGGAGATGTTATTCATGCAGGAAAAAGCACTTATTTTTGATGCAATGTCCGAAACCATTATCGCCACGGCTGCAAAAATGGCAACGGAACACGGGGCGGAATCCGTCAATGTCCGTATGATCTTGCAGGAGCTGGAGATCACCAACCGTGTGTTCTACAACCGTTTTCACAATGTGGACGAGGTCTTAAAGATCGTCTATGAGCGTTTGGTTCTGCAGATCCGCCAAAGCCTTGTTTCCAAGTTTGATCCCAATGGGGATTTCTTCACCCAAGTCATTGACATTGTTGCCAATACCTTGACCATGTCTTACAAGCTGAAAATGAAGATGAACGCCTACGTGTTCCACAGCGATTCCAACGGTGTGGAGAATTTCTTGTGGTGGAAGAATGAGATCGTACGGCTGATCGAATACGGCAAAGAAAGCGGTCAACTGAAGGATGTGGACAGCGAGGTTTTGAGCTACGCCATCTGGTGCTTTATTCGGGGCTACAATGCCGATGCCGTTTGCAGAAAATTGCCTTTGGAAACTGCTGTAACCAACTTCAAATACGCCTTCGGCATTTTGCTGGACGGCATGAGAGCGTAACAAAAGCGTGCAGTTCTTTTTGAAAAGAAACTGCACGCTTTTTAGTTGACAAACCGGTTTAAAAGTATTAAAATACTTTCACAGCCTTACTTCTCTTCACGTAGTAACAGGTTGGCAAAGGATACCTCCAACAGCGGCATGGGGTCGAAGGGGAGGCTTAATGCAGGCGTCTTCTCCTCCGATAACGGAATATACAACGTCAATGCCAATAGATCGTTTGCACAGCCTGCACGGGTGACACCGAATTTCCATCCCATGGTTTCCGACAGCATCTGAAGCAACAGTAGATCAAAGCAAACGTCGCGGTATGCGGAGTCCAAAAGCTCTCCGCTATAATAGCACTCAAGCAGCTTTTTCAGTACGCTCTCCTCAATAGCGGGCTCAAAGGTAAGGTGTATCGCAAAATCCTCGTCAGCGTATCGCGTCTCCGCCCTCAACCGACCGTCGGCGGTGTTCTCTGCCGCTATGGAGAGCATGGAGGCAACGGCAAAGCGTAGGGCAGAAGGACTTCCCGAAGCCACGGCGGACAGCGTTGTTTGCTTCACCGAAAGATTGATCCCATTAGGTCGCAAGAATTTCACTGCGCAATCCAAAATGGGATGAATGCACCCCGTCAATTCTATCATGGAGTCTCTGCTCAGCTTTCCCGCGGTTACCGCAAAATATGCAGCCATTGCGTTTTGATATCGAACCGCGCGGTTGTACCGCAATCGTGCACGGGTAAGCTCCTCTTTCGATCTGTAAACGTCGGGCAACGCCGCCGAACCGGTGCCAAGCGCTTCTCCGAAGAAATGGGGCATTTTGATGGCAAGCTCGGCTACATAGTTTGCCATGTGTGCGGTAATGGTGCGGATGGCTACTCGGTATCCCGTGTCTAAACGTTGGATCAAAGCACCGTAGCAATTCTCCTCTGCGAGATCGAAGAACAATTCTTTTCCAACGTCCATTTCGCGGATCTTTTGAATCGTCTTCCCGGTGACGTAATGATCGATTTTTGCCCGTATGCGAATATGAAAGCATCTCATGCGCGAGGCCTTGTTACGGTATACAATGGTTCTCGTGTCATCCAGAAGAAATGCGGGATAGGGAAGCGCTTCCAGCAAAGTTTCGTTCGTTTCGTCTGATATAGGCGCACAATTTGTCATAAAATACCCTCTCTAAAATATAAAACCAAAAAGGAATTTTGTTATGGCACATCTTACCGTTGAATTTTTCTCCAACATTCTTGGAAAATGTATGACCATGGAGGTCATCCTGCCCCAAAGCACCACTACACAGATCGGAATGGGAGGCGCAGATACCGCCGATACTTATCCCGTACTGTATTTGTTGCACGGAATGTCCGACGATCATTCCATCTGGCTTCGCCGTACCTCCATCGAACGGTATGTTTCCCAAATGGGAATTGCGGTGGTAATGCCCAACGCAGATCTCAGCTTTTATACCGATATGAAGGTGGGCGGCGCCTATTGGACGTATCTGTCCGAAGAGCTTCCCGCCATCTGCCGCGGCTTCTTCCCGCGAATCTCTCCCCGCAGAGAGGATACCTTCGCCGCAGGACTTTCCATGGGCGGTTACGGCGCATGGAAGCTTGGTCTCCGTTGCCCCGAAAAATTTGCCGCCGTGGCGTCTCTTTCCGGATGTCTGGACATCGTCTCCACCGTCAAACGGAATCAAGTGGGCAATCCCGTTTATTGGAACAGCATTTTCGGCTCTGTGGAGGAATTGCAGGGAAGTGATGACGATCTCCTTGCTTTGCTGAACAAGGTAGCTCGTCTTCCCGATCCTCCCGCCCTTTACGCCTGTTGCGGTACCGAGGATTTCCTCTATGGCGAAAACCAAAACGCGCTGTCTCACGTCCGCTCCTTGGGGCTTCAGGTAACCTATGAGGAAGGTCCCGGTTCCCACACCTGGGAATTTTGGGACGAGTACATTCAACGCATTTTAAAATGGCTTCCCATCAAGGGGCAATAAAGTATAGCACGGTTTTGATCGAAAATCAAGTTATCCGCGAAAATCAAAGGGTTTGAATATGAAAATTCTTTCTATCGGCAACAGCTTTTCCCAGGATGCCCATTATTATTTGCCCCGCCTGGCAATGGAAAACAGCGTTTCCATGTCCCTCTACAATTTGTATATTGCCGGTTGCAGCTTGGAAAAGCACTGGGAAAATGCCATATGGAACCAACGAAACTATCTCTTGGAAAAAGACGGTGTCTCCACCGATCGCTACGTTTCCCTGCAGGAAGCCTTGGATCTGGAATCCTGGGATGTGATCACCTTCCAGCAATCAAGTCCGTATAGCGGTATGCCCCAAAGCTACGTTCCTTATCTGACCTATCTTGCTGACCGCGTGCGTTCTCAGCATCCCACAGCAACGCTCTATTTTCACCAGACTTGGTCGTACGAATGGGGCTCTGCCCATCACGGCTTTGCTCATTACCAAAACGACCAGCAGGAAATGTATCGCAGAATTGCAGATGCCTCTCTGATGGCGGCCAAGCTGTCAGACGCCTATCTGATCCCCGTGGGCGGCGTGATCCAACGCATGCGGGAGACGGTCCCCGCCTTTGATTATCTTCACGGCGGACTTTCCCTTTGTCGGGATGGCTTCCACCTTTCCATGGATTACGGCAGATTTACCGCCGCGGCCGTGTGGTTTTATACCCTCACGGGAAAGCTTCCCCGCGCTCAAAGCATGGAGCACTTGGATAGCGAATTGATTGCCGCTATTCTAAAATGTGTCGAGGCCCCTCTTGAGCTTTGAACAATTTTCTAAAATCCCCTGTAAGAACCTTTCTTTTCCAAAGAAGGGTTCTTATCTATTTTCTGATTTCTGCATATACTGACTACATGGGAAAGGAATGATTTCTTATGTGTTCTATCTGCGGCATTTTCGGCAAACAAAGTGAAACCGTCATCGGTGCAATGAATACCTCCATGCACCGCCGAGGTCCCGATCAAAACGGTCTTTACCGCAATGGGCTTTTAACCTTGGGTCATAACCGTCTCTCCGTTATCGATCCCGAGCACGGAAGACAGCCCATGACCGTGACGTACCGGGGAAGGGAATATACCATCGTCTATAACGGCGAGATCTACAACAAAGACGAGCTGAACCGCCGGCTTCAAAGTGAGGGTATCGCTGTTCAAACTCAATCGGATACCGAAACCGTCCTTTGGACGTACGTTAAGTGGGGGACAGACTGCCCTAACAAGTTAAACGGCATCTTCGCCTTCGCTGTGTACGATGCTGCGGAAGATCTTCTCTTCCTTTGCCGTGACCGTCTGGGCGTCAAGCCTCTCTACTATACCTTTGCTTCCGATGTCTTTCTGTTTGCTTCGGAGCTCAAAGCCCTTCTTTCCCATCCCGGCGTAAAACCCGAAGTGGACAAAAAAGGTCTCCACGAATTGCTGTTTTTAGCTCCCGTCACCCTTCCGGAAAGCGGCACGTTTCGAAACGTCAAAAAGCTCTTCCCCGGGGAATACGCCTTGGTGAAGGACGGTAAGATGCAAACCGTCACCTATTGGAAGCTGAGTCCTAAGCCCTTTCGGGATACACGGGAGCAAGCCGTAAGCACCGTAAGAGAGCTGGTCACCGATGCCACCCGCCGTCAAATGGTCAGCGATGTTCCTCTGTGTACCCTGCTGTCGGGAGGGCTGGATTCCTCCGTGATCTCTGCTCTGGCGGCTGAATACTGCAAAGAGCAGGGGAAGACACTTTCCACCTATTCCTTTGAATACGCGTATAACCGCAAGAACTTCAAGTCCTCTCTCTTCCAGCCGGAAAGCGACGATGCCTATGCCTCTTGGCTGGCAGAAAAGCTGGGGACGCGCCATACCGTCCTCACCGCCGAAAGTGAGGAGGTTTTCCGACTGCTGAGGTCTGCCGTTACCGCAAGAGATTTACCGGGGCAAGCGGATATCGATTCCTCCCTTTTGTATTATTGCGGCAGGATCAAGGAGCAGCACACCGTGGCCTTATCCGGGGAATGCTCCGATGAGATCTTTGGCGGCTACCCTTGGTTTTACCGTCCGGAAATGTTAAGTCGTCCCTTCTTTCCATGGATCCACGAGCCATTTGCAAGAGCTTCCTTGTTCGACCCTGCCTTTGCCTCCCCGGAGGAGGGATACCGTACCTTGTCCGCCCATTATCGGAAGTTTGTTGCCTCTGTGGAAAGGGGAGAAGAGGATACTGACGAAATGTACCGTTCTCGGGTAGCTACACAGCTTTCCGTGTGGTACTTCATGCAATCACTGCTGGAACGCAAGGACCGTATGTCTATGTATAACGCCGTAGAGGTACGGGTTCCCTTTGCCGACCACCGTATTTTGGAATACGTCTATAACGTGCCGTGGGAATATAAATTTGAAAACGCCGTGGAAAAGTCTCTTCTGCGTAACGCCATGATCGGTGTTCTTCCGGAACGGGTGCTGTTCCGCAAAAAGAGTCCCTACCCCAAAACCCACGACCCTGCCTACGAGCTGTTGACCAAAACAGCCCTCCTTGCGGTTCTGAATAACCAAAACGGACACCTGTACCATTTGCTGGATCGCAAAAAGCTGCTGGCCTTTATGAACGGGGAAGACAGTACCTGGTTTGGACAATTGATGGCCAGACCCCAACTCTATGCATGGTTGCTCCAGATGGAATATTGGCTGGAATCTTATAAAGTTTCTTTTGTGTGAAATAGGTTGTTTACATTTTTCCTGTTGACAGATTGCAAATTCTATTGTAGAATAATGTCGATAGGAGGTATGAATACATGCCTGTTACAAAAAAGCTTTTTAAATTTATGATGTTGTTTTTGCTGTTGGTAGCTTTGGCCGCCTTCGCAAGCTGTGAGACGGAAGAGCCGCCCGTAAGCACCTCGTCTGCGGCAGAAGACGTTTCTGCGGAGAACTCTTTGGAATCCTCTGTCCAAGAACAATTCTCAGAGGAGATCTCGGACGAACCTTCCGACGAACCTTCCGATGAGCCTTCCGATGAACCGTCGCAGGACACATCCTCGGAAACCTCTGCCCCTCCTTCGCAGGCCGTTTACGATCTGCGCGTTTTGAACAGCGACGGTATCCCTGCGGTGGAGAACCTGGAAAGCGTAATGATCAACAAATCCGTAGATCCCACGCTGGATGCTTTCCTGAAATCTTATACCGGCAGTTTCCCTGCGGTGGGAGATGCAGTATATACGCAGGATTCTCTCCGCGTCTGCGTTGTGTACTCCGCAGTTCCCTTTTACGGCTCTTACCACGTGAAGTTTCTGTGGTATAACTACGATCCCGTTACAGGAGATCTGACAGATCCTTCTTCCCAGCGTCCCGAGGCCTACGAGTACGATAAGAACACCTATAACAAAGGCGGCTATTTTTGGGTGGACTACGAAACCACCGTTTCCGGCGTGGCTTGCCCCTATGTTCTGCTTTACAACGAAAGGGGTGTTAACCGCACCCTGTGCTTTGAGGAGACCGCCTTGGAATACGTGCGGATCATCCGCCAAACCGATCACCATGTGGTGCTTTCCGTTTTGCGAAGCGGGGAGAGATATTATCGCATTTTGGATCGGGAAGGTAACGTGATCGCCCAGCTGGAGTGGATCTCCGACGTCAGCTCCATCACTCCTTTGATGTTCGACAGCAACTACCTCTACTGCAAAAAGGATGCCGACGAGGATTTCGTGTATGATACCATCGGTGCCATCGACCTTAGCACGGGCAAATATCAGGATCTGTTGTACGTAGGAAACTCCGGTTACTGGACGTATTTTGCAGACGGTACCGGCATCGCCATCTATGAGAATGAAGACCAACCCAATACCATCCTTTATTACTCTACCGGAACCCAAAAGCTGACAGCTTACCCCGCGAAGCGGCAAGTTCATTTTTTGGATACCTTCCACGGCACTCTTTACGGTTGCCTCAAGGGAGACTCCTTTGCCCACATCTTTGTGTGGAATAACAATACCGGGGTGCTGTTCGAATCCAAAGAAAGTTTTTCCACGGATTGCGTTATTGCTATAGGCAGAAGTGGAGTTGCCGTTTTGGACAAAGGCATATTGGTCGTATATACGAAGCCCAATTGAATCCGTTAAAAGGGGCTGAGTCATTCAGATGCAAAAGCCGTGATTTGGTTCTCGCCTACGTGTAAACATACGTCAGAGAGCCAAATCGCGGCTAAAAAACGTTCGCAACCAGCAAAACTTTATACCGAAAAACCGCTTTCTCCATCGTACGAGATGAAAACGGTTTTTTCTTTATTTATTTGATCTTGCGTTTTTGCTTTTACACTGAATGACCCGGCCCCTTTCTTATGTCATTTGCTTTTTCACCTTCATAAGCGCTCCCTTTTCCAAACGGGAGATCTGCGCCTGCGAGATCCCGATTTCCTCGGAAACCTCCGTTTGCGTTTTTCCGTTGTGAAACCGCAAGGTTAAAATCCGCTTTTCTCGGGGTGTCAAGCTGTCCATGGCCGTTGCTATGGCAATGCGATCCAGCCAGCTTTCGTCGGTATTGTCGGTGTCTCCCACTTGATCCAGCACGTATACCGAGTCACCACCCTCGGAATATACCGGCTCAAACAATGAAATGGGGTCTACAATGGACTCCAAGGCATTCCGCACCGTTTTGGGTGCTTCGCCCAGCTCCTTTGCGATCTCTTCCGGAGAGGGATCTCTTTGCAATTCTCGGCTCAGCTTTTCTTTGGCCTTCATGGCCTTGTAGGCAAGATCTCGCAAGGATCTCGGAACTCTCAGCATACTGTTATCCCGCAAATATCTGCGAATTTCGCCCACCACCAGGGGCACTGCGTAGGTGCTGAATTTCACTTCCTGCTCAAGATCAAAATGATCCACGGCCTTGATCAACCCCACACAGCCTACCTGAAACAGATCGTCCGGGTTTTCTCCTCGGTTTTGAAAGGATTGTATCACGCTGAGCACCAACCGAAGATTCCCGGTGATCAGCTCTTCTCTTGCGTATTTGTTACCCTTTCTTGCTTTTTCCAAAAGGGTACGTTTTTCCTCCTCGGTCAGCACCTTCAGCTTGGATGTGTTGATTCCGCATATTTCTACCTTATGATACATAAAAGCCTCCGCTTTGGGATGTTGAACTTAGTGTTCCCAATAACGAGAGGCTTTCTGTGTATAGTCTGTGACCTGTTTATGAAATTGTGGAAAGAGAGGTCAAATTCTCAAGGTTTCCAGCTCTACGGGTTCCTTTTTTTCTTTTGCCTTGTCCTTCAGCCCCAGCAGGAAGATGATGGTGCCGATCAAAGCAAACAGCAGGCTGAAGCAGAGCAGCTTATAGAAGGTGGAAGAGTAATCGAAATCCGCGCTTGTAGCGGTGGAGCGAAGATGGATCAGCCACATGGCAGGAATGGACATAGCCTTTCCAAGCTCAAAGCCCTGCAGCTTGGCGAATTCCGCAAAAGTACCGATGTACTGTCCCAATGCGGCACACACCAAGGAAACGGAAGCCACAATGGCGTAAGCGCTGTTGCAGGGGCGTTTGCTGAACATGGTGAATCCGTAGTATACCAGGAATGCGGTGCCAAAGCCCAAGAGACTGAATATGTAGCTCATCTCAAAGGCAGAATCGCTGAAAACGGGGGAGACGAAGTAATAGATCAGGAAGTAGGCAAGAATTCCCAGAATACCGCCGACCAATGCGCCCAGCAACCCTTTTACGGTGTTTTGAGGCAGACGGTCGGAAGCTCCCTCGGGAGATTTTGTGGCCTCCTCCATTTTTTCCAAAGCGCAATGCTCGCAAAGCAGAAGGTTGTTCTTCCCCACGGTCAGCTTCTTGGGCAATCTCTTTCCGATCTTGTTTCCGCAACAGCTGCAGTGTGTGACTCCCACCAGCTCCTTCGCTTGCAGAAGCTCTACCAGCTTGTCCACCAAAGGCATAAGCTCTTCGTTCTCGCAGTTGACCGTGCAGGAAAGGCCGTTCACGTCCACGTGGTAATCCACCATGGAATAGCCCATGGTCGCGGTTTTGAACCCCTCGGAAAGCTCCAACAAAAGAACGGAATCATCCTCTTCCTCGTCGGGTGCCATGTAGTAGTTCATGAATATTGTTTTGTGACTCCCATTGTCATAAAGGGTAATCAGGTATCCTCCGTAGACCCCATACATATGAGATTGCTTGGCGTTTTGCTTTTCATCGTAAATAAAGCCCATCGCTTCGGCGGTGGCTTGCAAAGTTTTGCTGACCATAACGGAATCTGCTCCTTACAAAAGATTAACTTAGTATACTCCTTTTGAAAGCCGTTTTGATTAACACATTGTTAATATTTTGCACAGAAACCCATTTTTTTCATGGAATAGTGTAAATTCATCCCTTGTATTGACATTTATCTGTAATGTGGTATAATGAAAACATCGAAATAGACAAGGAAGTACGCCATGAAATTTTTCAACAACAATATTTCCCGTGCCTTGGCTCTTCTGCTGGGCATCTGCCTTTTGCTCCCCGTGCTGGCTGCTTGTGAGTCGGAATTGCCCCCGCAGGAAGACTCCACCCCTCCTGCGGTGGAGTATGCTCCATACGACGGTAGCTTCACCCTCACATTGGGTGGCAAGGAGTTCACCGTTACCCACATCAACTGCGCTCCCGCCGAGGATTCCGTGGTGCTGTATACCAGAGCTTATACGGTAGAGAACACCCTGTCCCTCACATTGGCGGCCGATCAGCCGGGCAGAACCGCCGTGGCTGTCAGTGGCGAGATTTCCGATGGCAAGACGGAATACGCTGTCATCAGCGTCACTGCCGATACTGTAAAAGACGTAATCATTCCCTATAACGGATTTGTGGTAACCCTTCCCACCGCCGCGTTGGAGGGGCTCCGCGTCCGTCAGGGACATGAGGTTCCCGTCAGCGGTGACCAAGTCTTAGGAGGCATAGAACGTATGGACGTAGGATATTTCCGTACGAACCACAAGCAACGTAACGCTTTGAAACGTCGCGTTTATATGAAGAACCCTGCCTTCGGCATTGACAAGGAAGGCATCTACTACTTGGATGCCTCCTATACCAAGAATGCCGTTGCCCTGCCTGCCGGCTCTGTGGCGGTTGTGCTGGAAAATGACAAGGTAACATCCGTCACAGTAGGGGAGTCTTCCGCTGTGGCAAAGGATCAGCTTGTGTTCGTAGGTGCGTACAATGCTGTTTTTGCAGAGGCATGGCTTCCCGTAGGGACTTTCTTGACCCTCTCTGATCTGGACAAAGCGTCCGTTTATCACGATTCCGAAGCGATTGTGATCAATGATTCCGTATATCCCATCGTTGCAGGCGGCTATAACAACGACCGTGTTGCTGAAGGCGGTGTGTATGCCTACGATATGAACGGAAGCAGCGTCTCCACGCCGGAGTCTGTTGTAGACCGTATCGACGTGGTGGTTTTGAACGATGTGGTCACTTATGTGGGCAAAAAGAACGCCCGCAGTATGCTTCCCTTGTCCGGCGGCGTGGCCTTTACCTTTGCGGGAGATATGGTTTCCGTAGCGGAAGGCCTCACCATCGGGGATAAGATCACCCCCGTACTGATGGATACCTCTACGCTCCCCTTGAACCACGTCCGCATTGGCAATGTGGTTTTTGACATCCAAAAGTTTAATACCGTCCGTGCCCCCGAGGGTGTCAGCCTTCTGTATACCCCCGAATTCGGTGCTACTACCCAAACCAACCCTTACGGTATGGAGATTGCTATTGCCGATGGCGTTGTGGTTGCGACAGAGAAAGGCATAGGCGATATCGAGATTCCCGAAAACGGATACGTTCTCAGCATCCACCTGGATCATCCTTTGTACAAAGAAGCCTGCAAAGTTAAGAAGGGTGATTCCGCCCGTGTTTCTTTGAATGAACAGAATTACAACGTCGTTCCTTTGAAGGTCAACGCCGTGAACGGCACTCGCGCTCAAGATTATTTGGTGGTGTACATGAACAAATCCACCACCGGTACCAACGTATACGGCTATGAGATTTTGGTAGATAAGGACGGCAACGTGATCGGAGATTGCACCTCCGGTAACGCCACCATTCCCAAGGGTGGGTGCGTTCTTTCCGGGCATGGTATCAACAAGAGTGCTTTGGAGGAGGCTTTTTGCTACGGCGCAAAGGTATTCTTTAATGAGAAAGACATGACCGTCAACATTATCTCCACTCCCGAATCTCTGTTTGTCGACGCCGCCGTTCGTCTGGACGATATGAAGACCCGTCTGGAAAACGCAAAAAAGACCTTGGCATATCTGGATTATAACGGCTTGGATGCTATGGTGGAGGACGTGGGGCTTACCCTCTCTCAAGCCCAGGAAGCCTTCGAAGCCTATCTGTACGATATCGCTTTGGAAAAGCTTTCTTATGTGGATAACTCATGGGATACCCTTCTGTACTCCCTCATCGAAGCTCACCCCGTGGAAAATCGTGCCGTATGGTATCGCAGTTCCGAAAAGAACGACGATCAGGTGAGAGAAGTGGTGGAGAAGATGAAGCTTCTGGGCATCAACACCGTCTATCTGGAAACCTGGTATAACGGTAGCTTCGTAGGCTTCTCCGACAACGAGCTGATCAAGCATTGCACCGCCAACGGCAGTTATGACGCCATGGACGGCTTTGTGCGCATTTGTCACGAGAATGGCATTGAGGTGCACGCATGGGTGCAAAACTTCTTCATTGGCACCGTGGAGGCGCAGGAGCAGGCCAACATGGCCCTTGCCAACGCTTACCCCGATTGGCTGAAGGACAAAAACGGCAAGAACACCTATTTCTACTCCGCATCCAACACCAACTTCATTTTTTTGAATCCCTACGATCAAAATGTCCGCACCTTCCTGATCGATTTCTACAAGGAAATGCTCACCAAGTACGATATCGACGGTATTCATCTGGATTACATCCGCTTCCCCGAACTGAATTACGGCTCCGTGGATTTCGGCTATAACGAGAACATCGTTGCTGCATGGCAGATCGAAAATACCACCACCGTTGACCCCGCCAAGCTCACTGCAGGCGCGCAGTATCAGTCTTGGGTGAAGTTCCGCCAGGACATCATCAATAGCTTCGTAAAAGAGGTCTATGAGATGATCAAGGCGGAGGATCCCGATACGTGGCTTTCCGCCGCCGTTTACCCCGGCATCCCCTCCATCAAGAACGATATCTTCCAGGATTGTGCCAATTGGGTGGAAAACGGCTACGTTGACGAGCTGTTCTCCATGTCCTATGGCGCAGACAACGCATACGTTTCCGATAATGCCTCCAAGTTCGTCTCTCTGTCCGGCGATAATTGCTTCTATTCCACCGGCATTTCCGCCTTTGGCGAAACCATTCCCATGAATTTTGCCCTGCAGATGACCGAGGTAAGGCAGGCAGGAGCAGACGGCGTGGCTATCTTCTCTCTTGCCAACCTGAACGGCTCTGAATACTTCTATCCCGTCACCGAGGGTGCTTTCCGCAATCCCTCTGTCCAAGTGGATAAGCTGAACGTCACCGCGGCGGCGCAGCTGGCCTACATCCTGGATAAGGCGAAGAACGTCTATATGCCCTACGCAGGTCTTACCGAAGAGGATTACCAAGCCCTCTCCGCCTTGCTCACACCCATTCTGGAATCTGCTGAAGCCTTTAACCTTGCCGGCGCAAGCTACAAGCAACAAAAAGACTACTGCGAAACCACCATCGAAGCGCTGCAGAATATTTTGGCGGATGTGAAGGCCATCTTCGATGATCCCGACCACGGCAAGATCGCCGCAGAGGATCTGGAGGATCTGATCTCCTGGCTCACCAAGAGTCAAAACCGTATCGAGGCAAGACTTTCGTAATTTTTCCCGCTTCCCCTTGACAAACTGCAAAAACTGTGCTATATTGAGTGAAAATTTTTGAGAAAGGAACTACGACAATGGCAATCTATTCTTCTATGATGCAGATGAATACCACCGCCCAGCTTTGGACTCGCGTACCCCACGTGAAGACAGGCTTGTATTGTCGTACTCTTTTATCGTAAATTTTATCCAATTCACGAATGAAGAAACGGTGCAAGTCGATGAATTTCGATCTGCACCGTTTTTTATTATTACAAGCCGCGAACCACAGGCTCCCTCCGGGAGGGAGCTGTCGCCGTCGGCGACTGAGGGAGCTCGCGAGCAACAAAACCGCTCATGCCTCCATTCTCATCTGCCCTGGCCCGGCTCAGTTTCCCGCTTCTTATTTGTCGCTAATCAACATCCCGAAAGGAAACAACCTCATGAAAACCATCGATCCCACCGTGCTGGCAGGATACAACGCCGGCATCGAGCGAGACCGCCTGCGAACGGGGATGGGTCTCATTGAATTTGAACGCACCAAGGAGCTTCTCATAGAATACCTTCCCACTCCTCCTGCTGTGATCTACGATATCGGCGGCGGATACGGAGAATACGCCTGGTGGTTGGCCTCCTTGGGCTACGAAGTCCATCTCTTCGACCTTGCGGAAACCAATATCGCCATGAGCCGTGACTTGGCGTCGGAATACCCCGGCACTTTCCTTGCCGCTGCAGAGGTCTGCGATGCCCGTAAGATCCCAAGAGACAGCAAAACCGCAGACGCCATCCTGCTGATGGGGCCTCTCTATTCCATCACGGACTATGAAGAACGCCTCTACGCTCTCAATGAAAGCCGCCGTTTGTTAAAGGATGACGGAATCCTCTTTTCCGCCGCCATAACCCCCTATGGCGCCCTCATTGCCCGCATTACTACCTACCGCGCCACCGAAAACAAAAAGAGCTACGAGCTTGACGATCCCGCTGCACTTTCCATGATAGAAAAAGCCTTATCAGACGGCTGCTACGAAAATCCCAATCGTTCCATCTCCACAGGTCTGGGAAGCTCCCATATGCACACCGCCAAAGCATTCAAGGAAGAACTTTCTGCAGGCGGCTTCCAAACCCTCTCCGTCCACGGCGTTATGGGCGGTGCCTGGCTGGCACCCAACCTCCACGCCTTGATGACCAACCCCGATACCAAGGAAACCTTACTGAAAACCGTCCGTATGCTGGACACCCATGAGGAGATCATCGGTCTCTCCGGCCACCTTCTGGCAATCTCAAAAAAACAATAAGACATTTTGTTCGCCTATGTTATCTTCGCCCCTTGCAAGTTCGCCCCGTAGGGGCATACGGTAATTCCCGCGAGCGTAGCGAGCTTCACCTTCCCCTTTGGGGAAGGGGGACCGAATGCGGACGGAAAAACAAAGAAACTCGAACGATTTTTTATCTCCGCATACGGTGGATGAGGTTCCTTTTATCTTTCAATCACCTAAACTCCGGACATCTGCTGGCTATCTCAAGAAAACACTAAAAAATTCGTTCATCTGTGTTCGCCGCACTCTTTGCGAGACCGTAGGGGACGACGTCCTCCGGCGTCCCGCCTCCATCCAACTTATCTCGTCCACCTATGTTATCTCCACTCCTTGCGACTTCGTAGGGGCTGACGTCCACGGCAGCCCATTCCCATCCAACCCATTTCGTCCACCCATGTCCACCTTACCCACTGCGAGCCTATCCTCCCGCCCCGAAGGGGCATACAATGAAATTCCCGCTTGCGAAGCAAGCCTCGCCTTCCCCTATGGGGAAGGGGGCCCATTGCGGGACTCTCCCACTCGAAAAAACAGCATATCTTATCTCCCGCAATGGGGGATGAGGTTCCTATTTTTCCCCCTCTACGAAAGGATTTACTCCCATGGAAACCAAAGATTACCTCAACAACTACTACCAAAACTACGACGAAGAAAACCGCCTTTCCTCCCGCCACGGCAGTATAGAATACCTCACCACCATGCGCTACATCGAAAAATACCTCCGTCCGGATTCTCGAATCCTGGAGATCGGCGCCGCCACGGGCAGATACAGCCACGCCTTAGCAAGAGAAGGCTACCGCGTTGACGCCGTGGAGCTTCTTGAACATAACATCGAGCTCTTTCGCCGTAACACCCTCCCCGACGAGCCTATCACCATCACCCAAGGCAACGCCACGGATCTCCATACCTTCCCTGGCAACACCTACGACCTCACCCTCCTCTTAGGCCCCATGTACCACCTTTTTACCGAAGAAGACAAGCTGAAAGCCCTCTCGGAGGCTATCCGCGTCACCAAGCCCCACGGCGTGATCTTCGCCGCCTATTGTATGGCAGACCCCACTGTCCTGACCTACGGCTTCATCCGCGGGGAGATACATAATATCATCGAGAAATGTATGGTGGATCCCCAAACCTTCAAAGCCTTTTCCAAGCCCTGGGACATCTTCGAGCTCCACCGCAAAGAAGATATCGACAAACTTCGCAACGCTTTTCCCGTGAAACAACTCCACTTCGTGGCAACCGACGGCTACGCCAACCATATGCGCCCCACCTTAGAATCCATGGACGACGAAACCTTCCAGCTCTACCTCCGCTACCACTTCGCCACCTGCGAAAGGGGAGATATGATCGGCATCTCCCACCACACCTTAGACATCTTCCGAAAGGAATAACTTCCTATGAACATCACTATCCACCCCGTAGAACGCACCAACCTTCCCGCCTGCCTTTCCGTGATCCGGGAAAGCTTCCGCACCGTGGCGGAGGACTTCGGCTTGACCCCGGAAAACTGCCCCAAGCACACCGCCTTTCTGCCCCTGTACTACTTGGAAACCCAAATGGAATGGGGCTGGCAGATGTTCGGCTTGTTTGCGGGAAATACCCTGATCGGCTACGCCTCTCTCTCCAAAGAAGAAAACGGTGTTTTCGAACTCCACAACCTGTCCGTCCTCCCTGCCTACCGCCACAACGGCTTCGGAAAACAGCTCCTTGACCACGCCAAAGAAACCGTCCGTTCTCTTGGCGGCACCACCCTCCGCATCGGCATCATCGAGGAAAGCACTGTGCTGAAAAATTGGTATATCACCAACGGTTTTACCCATACCGGCACAAAGAAATTTCACCACCTGCCCTTCACCAGCGGCTATCTGGAATGGAAAGGAGATACAAAATGAAGTTACCCAAATACGTTAGAATCCAAGGAAGAGAGCTTGCTTGGAAGACCCAAAAACCCGTAGGCATTTTTATCCTGAATTGGCGCAGAATACGAGACGGCATCTACAGCGCCGAGGATATAAAGCTTTACGATGAGACCCACCAATGGTTTTTAGAGCATTTGCCGCAGCCGCCTTTTTACGGAGAAGATAACGATAACCCCCAAGGAGCAATTACTTATTTCAAAACCGATTCTTCTTCGGAAATGCTTTTGCACATACAACCTCTTATCGACTTGCTGGAGAAATACGATATCCCTTATGATATTGTCTATACAAACCATGTAGGAAAGATTATCTATGAAGACGAGTATCAGGTTGGCGTCATTGATAGTTAGCCTCCTTCATGTCAGGGTACCATGTCTGCATTCCTCGCTGTGCTTGGCATGGCCTCCCTCCGGGAGGGAGGGGGACCGTCGCAGACGGTGGAAGGAGCCCGCGAGTTCCTAAAGCTGTTTGCGCCCTCCTTCTTGCCTGCCCCTGCCCGGCAGTGCTTCTCCTGCTTCACTTCTATCTTTTGGTGTTACAATACGCTTAACAACCCATCTTCCGAAAGGAGTCCCGCCCATGAACAAACACCTCGTCATCATCCTCGGCCCCCACGCCGTGGGGAAAATGACCGTAGGCCAGGAGCTTGCTAAGATCACGCCCCTGCGCCTGTTCCACAACCATATGTCCATCGAGCTTGCCCGTAAGCTCTTCGCCCATAACGAGCCGGAGTTCCGCCTACTAAACGATTCCATCCGTCAAATGGTATTTCAAATGTTCGCCAAAGGAGATTTTCCCGGGCTGATCTTCACCTATATGTGTGATTTCGATCAGCCAAGCGAATTTGACTACCTGCAAAATTTGATCCTACTTTTCCGCGGCGAGGGCGCATCCTGCCACGTGGTGGAGCTGACCGCCGACTTCGATGTCCGTATCCAACGGAACAAAACGGAAAACCGCCTCTATCATAAGGAATCCAAACGGGATCTTGCCTGGAGCGAAGCTGAAATGCGCCGTACTTCAGCCCTCCACCGCCTCAACTCCCGGGACGGGGAAGACCTTCCCTTTACCAGCTATCTCAAAATCGACAATACCTACCTCACCCCCGATGCGGTGGCACTGCAGATCAAAAATCATTTCCGTTTGCCGGATATACAGAAGGGAGACACTCCATGATTTTTCCCACCAAAACCATCACCTTAAAAAACGGCAAAACCGCCGTCTTAAAGACCGCTACTCCCGAACACGCCGCAGAAATGCTGGCACTTCTCAAAACCACCGCAGGAGAGACGGACTTCCTCTTGCGTTACCCTGAGGAGTGGACGCTTACCGAAGAGCGCGAGGCAGAAATGCTCCGCGGAATGGCGGCCAACCCGTCCATGCTCCCCATCGCCTGCTTTGTAGACGGCGAGGTGGCGGGAAACAGCCATATCGCCTTTGGACAAGGCATGAAACAAGGCCACCGTGCCTCTATCGGTATCGCACTGGCCAAGAAGTATTGGGGCTTGGGAATCGGCTCTGCTTTGATGGAGGAGCTGATTGCCGCCGCAAAGGCACACGGCACAGAGATCATCGAATTGGAATATATCCAAGGAAATGACCGCGCGAAGCACCTCTACGAGAAATTCGGCTTCAAAACCGTCGCCGAAAAGCCGGGCGTTATCAAACTGAAAGACGGCACCTACCTCTCGGAATTTTATATGCAAAAATATCTGTAAAGCATTTTTGCCCCACCTCCTTCGTCCGCCCATGATCCCCTTCACCCCTCGCGAGACCGTAGGGGACGACGCCCTTCGGCGTCCCGGAAGGCGAAGCTTTTCGCCAAACATGCAACCGGAACCTCACCCCCGATGCGGTGGCACTGCAGATCAAAAATTACTTTCATCTTCCCGACAGAAAGATATAACCTATCTTTTCTTACATGTTTTCCGAAAACGACAGTTTTCGGCAATGCTTTTCGGGGTCCAAGGGGCGCTTTTTCAAAAAGCGTCCCTTGGGGTCCCCATGTCCCCACCCACAAAAGACGCCTCGCTTTATCAGCGAGGCGTTTTATCATATTCAAATTAGTTATGCTTCAGCAAACGTCTGATGCGGGTGGTGCATTCCAGCAGGGGAGAGATAGACTCGTCATTGTTGAGGGTGTGAGTGATCTTTGCAACGAACTTGGAAAGATCCGCACAAACCAACCAAGGACGGGAGAGGTATTCCTCGGGAACGTAGGAAAGGTTGGTGGTGTAAAGACGGGTCAGCTTGCCTTCCTCATAGAGCTTGTCAAACTTCTCAACACCCTCGGTGAAGAATGCGAAGGTGGCAACCGCATAGATCTCCTTAGCGTTGCGCTTGTATGCCTCGTTTACAACCTCGATGATGGACTGACCGGAAGCGATCATATCGTCGATGATCAGAACTTTCTTGCCATCCAAGGGGCCGCCGATATATTCGTGCTGAACGATGGGATTCTTGCCGTTGACGATGCGGGAATGATCGCGACGCTTGTAGAACATACCAACGTCCAGGCCAAGTACGTTTGCGTAGTAGATCGCGCGCTCCATAGCGCCGTTGTCAGGGCTGATAACGGTCATGTTATCCTTGAAGATATTGTCGCCCTCGATGGCGATGAAGTTCTTCAGGATGGAATAGGTAGGCAGAACGTTCTCAAAGGAAGTTCCGGGAATTGCGTTGTGAATGGTAGGATCGTGGGCATCAAAGGTGATGATGGTATCAACGCCCAGATTTCTCAGCTCTTCAAGAGCCATTGCGCAGTCCAGGGATTCTCTGCCCTTTCTGCGGTGCTGTCTGGAGGCGTAAAGCAAGGGCATGATCAGAGTGATACGGTTTGCCTTGCCGCCGATTGCAGAGATAACACGCTTGATGTCCTGGAAATGCTCATCGGGGCCGATGTGATTCTCATAGCCGAACATCTTGTAGGTGCAGTGATAGTTGCCTACGTCGCTGACAATATAAAGATCCTTGCCGCGAACAGAGTCCAAAATACGAACCTTACCTTCGCCGTTGCTAAAGCGAACCTCTTCTGTGGGGATAATGTAGCTGGGGGAATTAGGATCCTCGCCGCGGATCTCCTTGATCCAGGCATCGACCTTCTCGCCCAACTCTTTGCAGTTGTTCATGACGATCAGACCGAGCCCGCCGTTGCTTCCGATAGACATTAACAATTCTCCTTATCATATACAATTCTGTTTTGCATATAAATTTTACAACAGTTTTTCCTTTTTGTATATAGGTTTATTTAACAAAATATCATCTCTTTTTTTACATAAAATCACATATTTTTTCCTAAAGCGAAAAAAATCAATTTTTTCATCCTGCGAAAAGAATGAAATTTTCAAAATGGAATTGACATTTCCTTCAAAATATGATATTCTATCGTAAGAACATGAGTTCGCAAACTTTATGCTTTGAGAGGATATTGATATGGCTACGAAGGATATGAAGGACAGCAAAGCAGCGGCGTTGGAAACCGCCATTGCTCAGATCGAAAAGCAGTGTGGCAAGGGCTCCATTATGCGCTTGGGAGACAATACCCGCATGGGTGTTACCGGGGTCACCACCGGTTCCATTTCTTTGGATATTGCCCTTGGCATCGGTGGCGTTCCCAGAGGACGTATCATCGAGATCTACGGGCCGGAATCTTCCGGTAAGACCACTATCGCTTTGCATATCGTAGCCGAAGTACAGAAGCTTGGGGGCGAAGCCGCATTTATCGACGCGGAACACGCCCTTGACCCCGTTTACGCCAAGGCATTGGGTGTGGACATTGATAAGCTTCTTGTTTCCCAGCCCGATGACGGTGAGCAGGCTCTTGAAATTACCGAAGCGTTGGTGCGTTCCGGCGCTATCGAGGTGGTTGTCATCGACTCCGTTGCCGCCTTGGTTCCCCGTAACGAGCTGGATGGCGACATGGGTGCATCCCACGTGGGTCTCCATGCCCGTCTGATGTCTCAGGCGCTTCGCAAGCTTTCCGGCTCCATCTCCAAATCCAACTGTATCGTTGTGTTCATCAATCAGCTTCGTGAGAAGGTGGGCATCGTCTACGGTAACCCCGAGGTAACCACCGGCGGCCGCGCCTTGAAGTTCTACGCTTCCGTCCGTATCGATGTGCGCAAGACAGCACAGCTGGGTACCGGTGAGGATATTTACGGTAACCACGTCCGCTGTAAGGTGGTTAAGAATAAGGTTGCGCCTCCCTTCAAGTCTGCCGAGTTCGATATTATCTATGGCCAAGGCATTTCCAAGGAGAGCGAGATCATTGAACTGGGCGTCAAGTGCGGCGTTCTGGAAAAGAGCGGCGGCTGGCTGTCCTACAACGGCGAGAAGCTGGGCAACGGTAAGGACCGTGTCCGCGGCATCCTTTGTGAGAATCCTGCTCTCTGTGCCGAGCTGGAGGCCAAAATCAAGGAATGCTTCGTGAAGAAGCCCGATGGCTTCGGGGATTCCGAGACAGATACCGAGCTTTCTTTCTCTGACGAGCTGGAATAATTTCCCATGCTCATCTTGGAGAAGCTCCTGATCGACGAGGAGCGTAAGGAAGCCGCTGTTCATTGTGCAGGAGACCGCTTCCGCATCACTCTGTACGATTGCAAGCGACTGGGTCTGGAGCAGGGGATGGAGCTTTCCGATGATCTGTTGGAAGAGCTTCAAGCCGCCGAATCCCGTTTGTCCTGCATCCAAAAAGCCTTCTCCCATCTTGCCTACGGCGATTTATCCAAAAAACGTCTGTACGAAAAGCTTCGCCGCCATTTTGAAGCGCCCTTGTGCAGAGAGACGGTTGATCTTTTTGAGGAGCGCGGATATCTCAACGATCTCCGCTTGGCAGAACGTTACGCGGATAATTATTATTCCCTCCGTTCTTACGGCCCCATGCGTATTCGGCAGGAGCTGTACGGCAAAGGCTTTACACAAGAAGTGATCGATACCGTTTTGGAAGCCTATCGTTCTATGGATCATCGCGAACAGATCGCCGAGCTTTTGGAGAAAAAGTTTCGCGGGCAATCCCTAAACGATCCCGCCGTTAAGAAAAAAGCCGCCGCATGGCTGAATCGCCAGGGCTACGGCTGGTCGGAGGTTTCCGACGTGCTCAACGATTATCAATAATTTACACAGGAATAAAACACTATGAATATCAAAGTCGGTTTTGTGTCCCTCGGTTGTCCCAAAAACTTAATGAATACCGAGAGGATGCTTGCTCTGCTTGCCGCCGAAGGCTTCGAGATCGTTGCCGAGGACGTGGAAGCGGACGTTATGGTCATCAATACTTGCGCCTTCATCGAAAGCGCCAAAACGGAAGCGATTGACAGTATTTTGGATATCGCTTGGCTGAAGGAGCATCATACTCTGAAGGGCATCGTTGTGGCAGGCTGTCTGCCTCAGCGTTACGGCGACGAGATCTTAAAGGAGCTTCCCGAGGTGAACTGTATTCTCGGTACGGGCTCTGTGGAAAAGATCTGCGAAGCTGTCCGTGCCGCTTATCACGGCACCTCCTACCGTGCGTTTGACGATATCGATATCGCTTCCTTCGGCGGGGAAAGAGTGGTCACCACGCCGGAGCATTTTGCTTATCTGCAGATCTCTGAGGGATGTGACAACTGTTGCACCTATTGCGTGATTCCCTCCATCCGCGGTAAATTCCGCAGCCGCCCCATGAGCGAGCTGGTGGAGGAGGCAACCGAGCTGGCAGAGCTTGGCATCAAGGAGCTTTGTCTCATTGCGCAGGATACCACCCGCTACGGCGAAGATCTTTACGGCACTTATGCTTTGGACAGCCTTATCTCAGAGCTGTCTCAGATCGAGGGCATCGAATGGATCCGATTGCTGTATTGCTATCCCGACCGTATTACTGACAGTTTGATCGAAGAGATCGCCAATAACCCCAAGGTGGTCAAATACATCGATATGCCCATCCAGCATATCAACGACGATATTTTGAAGCGGATGAACCGCCGCAGCGATAAAGCGCAGATTTTGGATGTGATCGAAAAACTGCGTACCCGTATCCCCGGCATTATCCTGCGTACCACCGTGATCGTGGGCTTCCCCGGGGAAACCGCCGCGCAATTTGAGGAGCTTCGCAAGTTCTTAAAGGAGATCCGTTTTGAGCGCCTCGGCGTGTTCCCGTATTCCCGCGAGGAGGGAACTCCCGCTTACGACTTCCCCAATCAAGTTTCTCAAAAGGTGAAGGAACAGCGTCACGACATGATTATGGAGCAGCAGGAACGCATCCATAACGAATGTAACGAAGCCTTCTTGGGCAAGACCCTGCAGGTGCTTTGCGAAGGATATGATCCCGTTTCCGAAAGCTTTTTTGGCAGATCCTATGCGGATGCCTATGACATCGATGGGAAAATTTTCTTCTCGTCCTCCAAAAACGTCCGCGAAGGTCAATTTATCAACGTAACCATCACCGAGGTTATGGATTACGACCTCGTAGGCAAAGCAAAATAACAATTTTCGCAAATAATTCGCAAATGCGAAAGGAAAGGATATAACCGTGAATCTGCCAAACAAACTCACTTTGATCCGTATCGTCAGCATCCCGTTCTTCATTTTGTTTGCTGTGTACGACTTTTTTCCCTTTGACGATTGCTATGGAGATTGGCTGAGCAGAGCCATTGCCGCAGGCTTATTTATCGGTGCAGCTATTACTGATTTCTTGGATGGGCATATTGCCCGCAAACACAATTTGGTCACCGATTTCGGTAAATTTATGGATCCTCTGGCGGATAAATTCCTGATCCTCGGCTCCTTATTTGCTTTAGCGGTGTCTGATTATACGTTTGAGTACAATACCGTTATGATCCACGATTTTGAGGTTCCCATGGAGTTGCTACGCCAAGTATTCTTCTGGGCAACCATTATCGTGCTGTTCCGTGAGCTCGCGGTGACGTCCATGCGTTTGGTGGTTGCTAAGACCGGCGTGGTGGTAGCAGCCAATTTGCTGGGCAAGATCAAGACCAATACCCAGATCGTATGTGTCGCCGTGCTGTTGCTGGAGCCCATCGTTATGCCCTTCTGCCGCGGATGGCTGTCCTTGGCTTCCGTGGTAGTTATGGCGGTGTTCACCCTGTGGTCGGGTTTAAATTACATTCTCACTTATTGGAAATACATGGATCCCGAAAAATAAGCACCTAACATCCGAAAGGCAAATTTTATGATTAAATTATACAACAGCGTCACCCACACGGTTGACCCCTTCATCACCCACGAACCCGGCAAGGTCAAAATGTATACCTGTGGGCCCACCGTGTACCATTTCGCCCATATCGGCAACCTTCGCAGCTATATCATGGAGGACGTATTGGAAAAATTCCTGCGTTGGTCGGGATACGATGTTCTCCGCGTGATGAACATTACCGACGTAGGCCATTTGGCAAGCGATGCGGATACCGGGGAAGACAAGATGCTCAAGGGCGCCCGCCGTGAGCATAAAACCGTGATGGAGATTGCCCGTTTCTATACGGACGCCTTCTTTGAAGATTGCAAAAAACTGAACATCCGCAGACCCGACGTGGTGGAGCCCGCTACCGGCTGTATTCCCGAGTTTATCCAAATGGTAGAGAAGCTTCTTGCCGACGGTTATGCCTATTTGGCAGGGGGCAACGTGTATTTCGACACCTCTAAGTGCGAGGAATACTATGTGTTCAACCGTCACAACGAGGAGGATCTGGAGGTTGGTGTCCGCGACGGCGTTGAGGCCGACGGCAACAAGAAGAACAAGGGCGACTTTGTTCTTTGGTTCACCAAGTCCAAGTTCGACGACCAGGAGCTGAAGTGGGAAAGCCCTTGGGGCATCGGTTACCCCGGCTGGCATATTGAATGCTCCGCAATCAGCTTAAAGCATTGCGGCGAGTATCTTGACCTCCACTGCGGCGGTATCGATAACCAGTTCCCTCACCACACCAATGAGATCGCTCAGAGCGAAGCGTATCTCGGTCATCCTTGGTGTCCCCAGTGGTTCCACGTGCACCATCTGAACACTACCGGCGGCAAAATGAGCAAATCCAAGGGCGAGTTCTTAACCGTTTCTCTCTTGGAACAGAAGGGCTATGATCCCTTGGTGTACCGCTTCTTCTGCCTGCAATCCCACTACCGTAAATCTCTGGTATTCTCCTTCGAGAATTTGGATAACGCCCGCGCAGCTTACAATAAGCTGATCGACCGTATCGCCGCCCTCCTGCCCCAAAAGGATGGGGAAGTGGATGAAGCTGTTTTTGGCACCTATAAAGAGAAGTTTGCTGCCACCATGGGCGAGGATTTGAACACCTCCATGGCCATTACTGCCTTGTATGATGTTCTCAAGGTCAATACCAACGCTGCTACCAAGCTGGCGTTGTTGGCCGACTTTGATGAGGTGCTTTCCATTGGCCTGATCGTCGCCGCAGAAAAAATGGCTTCCGCCGTTCCCGCCGCAAGCGACGAGGATGAAGCTTATATCAACGAGATGATCGCCAAGCGTGCCGCTGCCAAGAAGGCAAAGAACTTTGCCGAGGCCGATGCCATTCGCGATGAACTGAAGGCCAAGGGAATCCTTTTGGCTGACTCCTCTCAGGGCACCACATGGAAGCGGGCGTAACCTTTCGCAGAGGGGATTTCAACCCCCTTGTGCTGGCGTATCTGGGCGATTCTTATTTCGAAACCCTTGCCAGAGAGTATTTGGTTGGAGACGGCAACTGCAAGCCCTCTCTGCTGAACGATCGTGCCAAGGAAATCGTTACCGCCCATAGCCAAAGTGTCATGGTGGAACGCCTTCTGCCCCTCTTGAACGAAGAAGAGCTTGCCATTTATAAAAGCGGAAGAAATTCCAAAAGCGCCCATCGCTCCAAGAGCGCCTCTGCTGTGGAATATCGCCGTGCTACCGGGCTGGAATGTCTCTACGGCTATTTTTGGCTGTCGGCGCAATATGACCGCGCCAGAGAATTATTCTCGCGCTGTGTGAATAACTAAGGGAGGTCGCCAAAATGACCGGATTAACCCAAAAAGAATCTGAAATTTATTGTTTTATCAAAGAATGTATTGAGCGTGACGGCTACGCACCCTCCGTGCGTGACATTTGCCGTGCGTTGAATATTCGTTCCACCTCCACCGTCCACGGATATCTTCATCGTTTGGACGAGAAGGGGTATCTCCAAATGTCCTCACGCAAGAGCCGTGCCATGCGTATCGAGCCAACGGATGAGGAGAGTGGTGAGCAAACTCGTCGCGTGCCTATTCTGGGTAGAGTTACCGCAGGTGCTCCCATTTTGGCCATCGAAAATTACGATGGTTACGTGGATTTCCCCACAGTGATGACCAGAGGCAGAGCCAATCTGTTTGCCCTGCGCGTTATGGGAGAAAGCATGATCGAAGCAGGCATCCTCAACGGCGACATCGTCATTGTGGAAAGCGTTCAGCACGCTGACGACGGTGACATCGTGGTGGCCATGATCGAGGACGAAGCCACCGTAAAGCGTTTCTACCGTGACAACGGCAGAATTCGTCTCCAGCCCGCCAACTCCGCCATGAAGCCCATCTACGCCCCCGAGGTTACCGTGCTGGGCAAGGTGATTGCAAACTTCCGATTCTATTAATATTTCGAGAAAAATCCAAAACCCTCTTGACAACAGGCTCTTTTTGTGGTATTCTAACTTGCGTTGGAAATCTGATCCACTAGCTCAGTTGGCAGAGCATCTGACTTTTAATCAGGGGGTCCGGAGTTCGAGTCTCCGGTGGATCACCAAGAAAAAGGACTTGCCTTTGGCAGGTCCTTTCTTCGTTTTTGTTCCGTTATTGACAGAACAAGAAAAACGCAGTATAATTTTCAAAACATCTTCGTATTATGCAATCAGGAGTCACCATATGCCGCACGCGAATTTTGAACAGCTTTTCCAAGAATGTTTCTCTTTTTGGGAATCTCTTTTACCCGACGATAGGGATGCCTTGATCCGTTCTTCCTATCAGGCTTCCTTCAAAAAAGGTACGCATATTCACGATGGCAACGAATGTACCGGCGTGATCTTGATCCGCCGCGGAAATCTTCGCCTGTATCTCCATTCTCCCGAGGGTAAAGAAATAACCTTATATCGCCTCTATCCGGGAGATGTCTGCGTTCTTTCCGCCTCTTGCGTGCTGGAGGCCATCACCTTCGACGTTTCCGTGGACGCAGAGGAGGACAGCGAATGTATTGTCATCGGAAGCTGTGTCTTAGAGGAGCTTTCCCGCCGCATTCCCTCCGTCAAGCTGTTTATCATGGAGCTGGCATTGTCCCGCTTCTCCGATGTCATGTGGGTCATGCAGCAGGTTTTGTTTATGAGCATGGACAAACGCCTTGCCATTTTCCTGCTGGATGAATCCTCCAAAATCGGTTGCGACACCATCAAGCTTACCCACGAGCAGATCGCCAAATACATGGGCTCTGCCCGGGAGGTGGTGACCCGCATGCTGAAGTATTTTTCTTTGGAGGGCATGATCTCCTCCGGCCGCGGGGAGGGCATCAAGCTGCTGGACAAAAAACGGCTGAGAAGCTTAGCTCTCCAATAATGCCAAGAGCTGCTCCTTGTTGCGTGCGCCTACGACCTTCTTGTGTACCTTCCCGTTCTTCAAAACGATCAGGGTGGGAATGCTTACAATCTCAAATTCCCTTGCCAGCGCTTCCTCATCGTCCACGTTGATCTTGCCCACCAAAACGTCCTTGCGAAGCTTGGAGACTTCTTCCACTACCGGGGCAACCATACGGCAGGGGCCGCACCAATCCGCATAGAAATCCAACAGGATCACGCCTGCTTCCTTTTTTGCAATTTCAAATTCTTCGCGATTAAATTTCTTAACAGACATTGTTTTTCTCCTTTTCCTTTGTTGTATCCATAGTATACTCTTATCTTGTTGCTCCTTCTGTGACTTTATCACCAAGATTGACAAACTCATCTCCGCGTGATATAATATTTCCAATTCTAAGAAAGAACGGTACACCCTCATGGAACGTAAAAGCGGCGTCCTTATGCACGTTTCCTCACTCTACGGTGAATACTCCACGGGTAGCTTTGGCAAGGAAGCCAAGGAGTTTGTGGACTTTTTGGCGGACTGCGGTTTCTCTTATTGGCAGGTTTTGCCCTTCTGCATGACGGACGAATACAATTCCCCCTACAAATCTTATTCCTCCTTCAGCGGCAACCCCTATTTTGTGGATCTTCCCACCTTGTTCGAAAAGGGTCTGCTCACCAAGGAGGAGCTTTCTGCCGCAAAGCAAAAGACTCCCTATCTTTGTGAGTTCGATCGCTTGCAGAAGGAACGCTTTGAGCTCCTCAAAGCCGCCTCTCTGCGCGTTACCGATAAAACACCCATAGAGACCTTCATTTCCTCTTCTCCCTATCTGGCGGCCTTCTGTCGCTTTATGGCGTTGATGGAATCCAATGGCGGCAAGCCTTGGCAGACTTGGACGGTGAACGAAGTGGACGAATCCACTCTGTTTGCCTGGAAGTTCATCCAATACGAATTCTTCACCCAATGGCAGGAGATCCGCACCTACGCCAACGGCAAAGGCGTAAAGCTGGTGGGGGATATACCTATCTACGTTGCCCTGGACAGCTCCGACGTTTGGAGTGCGCCGGAGCAGTTCCTGCTGGATAAAAAGCTGCAGCCCACTCACGTGGCAGGGGTCTCGCCCGACTATTTCAGTGCCGACGGCCAGCTTTGGGGCAATCCCCTCTACAATTGGCAAGCCATGAAGAAGGACGGATACAAATGGTGGTGTGATAGAATTCGCCATATGGCAACCATGTTCGATACCGTACGCATCGACCACTTCCGTGCCTTTGCATCCTATTGGTCCATTCCTGCTTCTTCGGAGACTGCAAAAGCAGGGAAGTGGATCAAAGGTCCGGGGCTCCCCTTCATTAAAGCCATCAAGGCAGCCGCAGGGAAGACTGAGATCATCGCAGAGGACTTGGGGGACATCACTCCCGACGTCTATAAGCTGGTGCAGGACAGCGGCTTCCCCGGTATGAAGGTGTTCCAGTTCGGCTTCCTTGCCGACGATAACAGCACCCATCTGCCCCATAACTATCCCGCTAACGCCGTAGCGTACACCGGAACCCATGATAACAACACCCTCTTGGGCTACCTTTGGGAGCTGGACGATTCCACCCGCCAAAAAATGCTTGCCTACTGCGGCCATAGCGGGGATTGGAAGAACGGTTGCGAAAGCATCATCCGCACAGTATTTGCAAGCCACGCGAATCTGGTAATGCTGCCCATCCAGGATCTTCTGGGCTACGGTTGCGACACCCGTCTGAACACCCCCGGTAAGGCCGATGGCAACTGGGCGTACCGCATCACCAAGGAACAGCTTTCTTCCATTGACAAAGCGCGCTTTAAAAAATTGAACCGTTTGTACCATCGATAAATCTTATCGTCTGAAATATGCATATAAAAAAGAGTCAGCACGTTTTTTGTGCTGACTCAATTTTTGTTTTTGGGAAATTATCCGCCGATTTCCGCCAAGAAGTCCTCAATGGCCATCTCGTAAGCGGTACGGTTGGATTCCAGCGTGGAAATGTGGGTGTTCTGACCACGCAGAAGAATGTCGGTGTAGAAGCTGAGGATAGAACTGAAGCTGTATACCGCGCCGATATCGAAGGACTTGTTGCGGAAGATCAGATCCAGCATATTCTCAGATTCCGTATCCTCAAATCTCTTGTTCTTCAAGGTACGGTCATAGTATTCCTTGGTCATCAGCTCCTGGCCGTAGTAAGCCATGGCCTCCAGAGCGTAGCAGGTAGCGTCCAGCTTCTCCACGTTGGTCTTGGGAATTGCCATAGCGGAGCACCAGTAAACGGTAACGGTGGAGGAGTAGTTCTCCTGCTCCTTGTTTTCCTTGGGCATGGGGAGAATACCGTAACGGATGTTTGCCTCACGCATGGTGGGGTCGGAAACCAGCGCTACCTTGTTGGGCATAAACAGAGCCTTGCCGTTGGCAAATACCTGGGTCATCACGTTGTAGCAATCGGAAACACCTGCCTGCTCGGCAATGACAATGTTCTGCTTATCGGTGAGCATTTTGAAAACGGTTTCGTATGCTCTTACGTTGGATTCATCGTCGATGGTGATGATGGGAACATTGTTGTCCACACGGGTTAGGGTTTCACCGGAGGCAACCATGAAGGTGTAGGAGTCGTAGCACTGTGCAACCATGCCCCAAGTATCATCGGTATCCGCGGCGAAGGTCATCTCGGAACCAACCTGAGTGGTAACGCTCTGAATAATCTCGTACAGCACGTCAATGGTCCACTGGTTCGTTTCTACCAGATCGTAGACACTGTCCACACCGTAAGCGGCGGCAATCTGGTTGTCGTTGGCGATATCCTTGTTGAAGAAGATAGCCCAGGTGGACTCATCGTCGGTGACCAAGGCATCACCGGTGGCAAAATATACACGGTCGTTGATGGTGAGATCACTGATCATCTTCTGATCCCAGTAGGGCTGGGTAAAATCAATGAAATCATTGGATTCGATATGGTTCATATCGATGAAAGTGTCCTCGACAGCAGCTTTGGCAAGGTAAAGTGCACCGGCAACGAACACCTGATAGGTGTCAAGTCCGGATTGCGCTTGTTCTTTTGCCTTGGTCATTACGTCGTTCTGATTCTCTGCGTATTCCTGCACAAGGTTGATACCATATTCCTGAGAGAGCAGAGCGGCACGGTTGTAAGCCGCATCGTTTACAGGCTCGTCGTTCAACGTGGTGGGAGCGACCTCGCAGGAGAGGTAGTCGGTGGCTTTGTCCGTCAAGAATTTGATGGTCACACCGCCGAAATCCTCCTTGGGAAGGCGGAACTGATTTTCATCTTCTCCGGAACCTTCGGGAGTAGAGGCATCGCTCGTAGCGGAAACATCCGCAGGCTTGTTGCAAGAAGCCAACAAAGTTCCTGCCATGCAAACTACCAGAAGCAGACAGAGTACCTTAGAAAATAATTTCATAAGCTTAAGTCCTTTCTTGTTGTCAGTTTCTTATTCTAAAAACATATCGGCGAAATCGTCGATAGCTTCTTGGAACGCATCGCGCTTAGCATCCAAGTCGGAAACGTGGGTGTTGTTGCCAGAGATCAAAATGCTGTCATAGAATCCCAGCATACCGCCGTCGAAGTTCAACACAATGCCTACGTCGTAGGTTCTGTTGCGGAAGATCAGATCCAGCATATCCTCGGATTCCTGATCCTCAAATCTCTTGTTCTTCAACGTGCGGTCATAATACTCGGGAGTCAGCATTTCCATACCGTAGAAAGCCAAAGCCTCCATGGCGTAGCAAGTGGCATCCAGCTTCTCCACATTGGTGGTGGGAATTGCCATAGCGGAGCACCACCAAACGGTGATGGTGGAGGTATATTCCTCCTGCTCCTCGTTGATCTTGGGCATGGGAAGCAGACCGTACCGAATGTTCGCATTTCGCATCACGGGGTTGGAAACGGTACCGATCTTTTCGGGGGTGAACAATGCGCCGCCGTTGGCAAAAATCTGCACGATCTCCTCGTATTTGTTGGAGGAAGATCTGCCCTCAACCTCTGCCAATGCGCAAACCGACTTATCGTTGAGAATGTTGTGCACCTTTGCGTATGCGTCGATATTACCTTCTTCATCGATGGTGATATAAGGAACGCCGTTGTTATCCAAAGCGGTCATGGTGTGTCCGCCTGCAACGGTGAATGTGTAGCCGTCGTAGGCCTGTGCACTGATGCCCCAAACGTCATTGGAGGAGGCAGACCAGCTCATGCCGTCGCCGTTGTCTTGCACCACGCGCTTTGCCATTTCGTACATTACGTCAATGGTCCAATTGCCGTTCTTTACAATATCGTAAAGAGAGCCGACACCGTAAGCCTCAGCCAAATGGTGGTCTGCGGCGATATCCTTGTTGAAGAACACCGCCCATGTAGCCTCATCGTCGGAAACGATAGCATCACCATTAACAAAAAAGTTGTGACCCATTACGGAAAGCTGCTTGTTGATCTTTTGATCCCAGTAGGGCTTGGAAAGGTTGATGTAGCCGTTTTCGATGGTGGAAAGATCGTAGTACGCTTCATCGGCTACCAGCTTTGCAAGATAGTGCAGGGGAGCGACCACGATTTGATAGCTGTCCATGTTGTTCAGCACCATCTCACGGACGGTGTTGACCACGTCGTTCTTAGTGGCAACCAGCTCCTGCACCAAAGTGATGCCGTATTCCTGCTTGATCAGCTGAGCGCGGTCATAGGCTATGTCATTAACAGGATCGGTGTTCAGCGTGGCGGGAGCAATCTCAAAGGTCTGATACGCAAAGCTACCCTCCGTATCATAGGAAAGGGACTTGATGGTAACCCCACCGAAGTTGATCTTCTCCAAGGGGAAGCTGGTTTCACCGTTGCCATCGTTGTCGCCTTGCTCACCGTTTTGCTCGGGGGAGGAAGAGGCGTCGGGCGTGTTGTTGGCGCAGGCGGCGAACATCGTCACCGCCATGCACAACAGAATACATAAGCCAAGAAATTTGTATGAAAGCTTCATAAACGAATTCCTTTTTTGGCGTTATTTGAAGTAAGAAACAGCAGATTCGAACATGCCAAGGTTGTAATTACCCTCCACGTTTCGATACAGATAATTGCCAATTCTTTCGGAATGTCCCATCTTACCGAACACTCTGCCGTCGGGAGAACAGATACCTTCGATAGCGCAAACGGAATCATTGGGATTGAAGCGGATATCTGCGGTGGGAGCGCCGTTCAGATCCACGTACTGAGTAGCGATCTGACCGTTCTTTGCCAAGCTTTCCACCCACTCTGCGGAAGCGTAGAAGCGACCCTCGCCGTGGGAGATCGGCACGGTATAGATCTCACCGGGCTGCGCATTCATCAGCCAAGGAGACAGGTTGGTACATACTCTGGTACGCACCAAACGGGATTGGTGTCTGCCGATGGTGTTGAAGGTCAGAGTAGGATCGGTCTCCAAGGTGTCGCGGATCTCACCGTAGGGAACGAGTCCAAGCTTGTTAAGCGCCTGGAAGCCGTTGCAAATACCTGCCATCAAGCCGTCTTTTTCCTTCAAAAGCTTGTGTACCGCGTCCTTTACCTGTGCGGAGCGGAAGAATGCGGTAATGAACTTACCGGAACCGTCCGGTTCGTCACCGCCGGAGAAGCCACCGGGGATGAAGACGATCTGGGAATCCTCCACACGGCTTGCAAAGTACCGAACGGACTCAGCAACGCTGGAAGCGGAAAGGTTGTTCAGCACCACGATTTCGGGCTCTGCGCCTGCTCTTGCGAACGCTTTTGCAGTGTCGTATTCACAGTTGGTGCCGGGGAACACGGGAATCAGTACTCTGGGCTTTGCAACGCCGATGTGAGCGGAAACAGGCTTGCCCTCGGTGTAAAGGAAGGCAGGGATTTCTTTGCCGTTGCCCTGAGGAATGTTGCAGGAGAATACAGGCTCCAGCTTATTCTCATAGAGATCGGAAAGCTCAGCCAAGCACAGGCATTCCTCGCCGCGGCAGATCTTGGCTTCTTCGGTGGTGTAGCCCAACAGAATACCGTCGGTCTCTTCGGTGCATTCAGCCAGAATTCCGCCGTAGCAGTAGCCGAACAGAGTCTCCATAGAGATCTCGGGAAGGAGCTTACAGCCCACGCCGTTACCCAAGGCCATCTTCAGCACTGCTTCGGCAATACCGCCGTAGGTGGGTGTGTAGGCCGCCGCTACCTTACCTGCTCTTGCCAGTGCGGTGAACTTCTCGTATACTGCCAAGAGAGAGTCGGTCTCGGGTAATCCGTTTTCATCGTAAGCGGGGCAGAACAGATACAGAGGATGTCCGCCCTTCTTGAACTCGGGGGAAAGGATGTGATCGCCCTTCTCGGTGGTCACTGCAAAGGAGCAGAGGGTGGGAGGTACGTCGATCTTCTCAAAGGTACCGCTCATGGAGTCTTTACCGCCGATAGCGGCAATGCCCAAATTCTTCTGAGCCATAAATGCGCCCAGCAATGCCGCCATGGGCTTGCCCCAACGGGAGGGATCCTTACCCGGCTTTTCAAAATATTCCTGGAAGGTCAGATAAACGTCCTCAAAGGAAGCACCAGTGGCAATGAGCTTGGTTACAGATTCCACAACTGCCAGATAAGCGCTGTGGAAGGGGCTCTTCTCTGCGATGAAGGGGTTGTAGCCCCAGCTCATCAAGGAGCAGGTGGAGGTTTCCTTCTTCTCTGTGGAAACCTTGTGTACCATGGCCTGAATGGGGGTCATCTGGTACTTACCGCCAAAGGGCATAAGCACGGTGCCTGCGCCGATGGTGGAGTCAAAACGCTCGGAAAGACCTCTGCGGGAGCATACGTTCAGATCCTCTGCCAAGGCCTTCATGCCCTCTGCAAAGTCTGCGGGGATCTCCTTGGCATAGTCTTCGATCTTGCCGGGGGCGATATCAATGTGCTTTTCAGCACCGTTGGAATTCAAAAATTCGCGGGAGATGTCAACGATGGTCTTGCCGTTCCAGGTCATACGAAGTCTGGCTTCCTCGGTAACCATCGCTACCTGAGTGGACTCCAGATTTTCGCCGTAAGCCAGCTTGCAGAACTTCTCTGCATCCTCGGGGGCAACCACCACGGCCATACGCTCCTGAGATTCGGAGATTGCCAGCTCTGTGCCGTCCAGACCCTCGTACTTCTTGGGTACGCAGTTCAGATCGATCATCAAGCCGTCTGCCAATTCACCGATGGCAACGGAAACACCGCCGGCACCGAAGTCATTACAACGCTTGATCAAGCGGGTAGCCTCGGGATTGCGGAACAAGCGCTGCAGCTTACGCTCCTCGGGAGCGTTACCCTTCTGCACCTCGGCGCCGCAGCTCTCAAGAGATTCCAAAGTGTGGGACTTGGAAGAGCCGGTAGCACCGCCACAGCCGTCACGGCCGGTACGGCCGCCCAAAAGGATGATTACGTCACCGGGGGCGGGACGTTCTCTGCGTACGTTTTCTGCAGGAGCCGCCGCGATCACTGCGCCGATCTCCATGCGCTTTGCTACGTAACCGTCGTGATACAGCTCGTCAACCATACCGGTAGCCAAACCGATCTGGTTACCGTAGGAGGAATAGCCTGCCGCCGCGGTGGTTACGATCTTACGCTGGGGGAGTTTACCGGGCAGAGCCTCGGAAACCGCCTTCAAGGGGTCTGCACCGCCGGTAACACGCATAGCAGCATAAACGTAAGAACGGCCGGAGAGGGGGTCACGGATGGCGCCGCCGATACAGGTAGCCGCACCGCCGAAGGGTTCGATCTCCGTGGGATGGTTGTGGGTCTCGTTCTTGAACAACAGCAACCAATCCTCTTCCGCACCATCGATCTCCACCTTCATCTTCACGGTGCA
>JAZKZH010000005.1:0-82126 GCA_045612545.1 Eubacteriales bacterium | reverse complement strand
CCTACGAATACGCATGGTGCTTTGGCTGGATTTATGCCATCTTTTCACGCAACAAGACTGTGCGGGAGAAAAAAACTACGGCTTTCATCTGTGCCTGATTCGTGTCCGTAGGGGTCGACGTCCACGGCGACCCGAAATGCGTTCAATAGGAACCTCATCCGATCCCTTTGGGATCTACCCTTATCCCCAGAGGGGAAGGTCAGCTCACCTTCGGTGAGCGCAAAAATCTTTCGATCCTGCGTAGCCGAAGCAACGGGCAAAGAACCGCCCCGAAGGGGCATACGATAATTCCCGCTTGCGAAGCAAGCATCTTGCCTTCCCCCATGGGGAAGGGGGACCGGTGGCGGACGGGACAAGTTAAACGCAAGAGAGCCAATCATCCTCCGCAGACGGTGGATGAGGTTCCTATTGAGGTTCCTATTGAGGTTCCTATTCCCCCTCCCTTGACAACTTCCCCCAAAAATGCTACACTATCCTCATCAAGATTCTTTTGAGGTCATAACTATGAAACACCCCTTCCAAAAGCTCACCACTCCCTTTGAAGAGGGGCATCGTTCTTGGAGCGAGACCTATCCCCGCCCCGCCATGGTAAGAGATTCCTTCTTCTCCCTGTGCGGCGCATGGGAGCTTTCCGCCGTGAAAAACGGGGAAGAGACCCCCGTGGGGGAGATCGCCGTTCCCTTCCCGCCGGAATCCCGTATCTCCGGGGTGGAACGCACGTTGCAGAAGGGGGAAAAATGGGTCTACCGCAAGACCTTCACCCTGCCGGAGAACTTTGTGAAAACCCGCACCCTTTTGCACTTCGGGGCGGTGGATCAGGTGGCGGAGGTCACCTTCAACGGCGTTCCCTTGGGAACCCACGAGGGAGGCTACCTGCCCTTTTCCTTTGATATTACGGACGCCCTGACGGCAGGGGAAAACACCCTCACCGTCACTGTCACCGACGAGCTTGACACCGACCTGCCCTACGGCAAGCAACGGAAAAAGCGGGGCGGGATGTGGTACACTCCCATCAGCGGCATCTGGCAGTCCGTGTGGCTGGAAAGCGTTCCCGAAAGCTACGTTTCTTCCTTGCGCATACAAGCCGACCTGCAGACCGTCACCATCAAGACCCAAGGCGGCAACGAAGAAAAGACCCTCACCCTTACCACCCCGGCGGGAGAACTCAAGTATACCTACAACGGAGACAGCTTCACCCTGATGGTGGAAGCGCCCCGCCATTGGTCTCCCGAGGATCCCTATCTGTATTTCTTTACCCTGCAAAGCGGGGAAGACGAGATCCGTTCCTACTTCGCTCTGCGTACCGTGACCGCGGAAAAGGTAGGCGGCATCCCCCGTCTGTGCTTGAACGGCAAGCCCTATTTCTTCCACGGGCTGTTGGATCAGGGCTATTTCAGCGACGGCATTTATCTCCCCGCGTCTCCCGATGGATATATTTTTGACATTGAGCTGACCAAACGGCTGGGCTTCAATATGCTCCGCAAGCATATCAAGATCGAGCCGGAGGAATTCTACTACCAATGCGACCGCCTGGGCGTCATCGTGTTCCAGGACATGGTGAACGGCGGAAAATACCGCTATTTCCGTGACACCGTGCTGCCCACCGTCGGCATGAAAAAACGGTGCTTCTTCCGTGCCACCAAAAAGCAACGCTACCACTTTGAAACCACCGCCAAGGAGACGGTAAGCCTGCTTTACAACCACCCCTCGGTGTGCTATTACACCGTGTTCAACGAGGGTTGGGGGCAGTACGATGCCGACCGCATTTACGGGGAGCTGAAGGCTCTCGATCCCACCCGTATCTGGGACGCCACCTCCGGTTGGTTTTTGGGCAGGGAAAGCGACGTGGACAGCCGCCACGTGTATTTCCGTACCTTCAGGGTAGGAAAAACAGGGGACAAGCCCTTGGTGCTTTCCGAGTTCGGGGGATATTCCTGCAAGCTGGAGGAGCATTCCTTCAACTTGAATAAAACCTACGGCTACAAGACCTACACCGATCGGGAGTCCTTCGGAGAGGGGCTGGAGCAGCTTTACCGACAGCAGATCCTCCCTGCGGTGAAGGAGGGTCTCTGCGCTACGGTGCTTACCCAACTTTCCGACGTGGAGGACGAGACCAACGGTCTGGTCACCTACGACAGACAGGTGGTGAAGGTGCAGGAGGAAACCATGCAGGCCATAGGAAAGGAACTGCAACAAGAAATTGAGGGTGAATAGCCCTCTTTTTTGTTTTTGAAAGCTGCCTTCTGTTTTGGGACGCCGTGGACGTCGTCCCCTACGAACCCGAAAAGAGAAAAGGTTAAAAAACATCCTTCGCTCCCGCATAGAGGATAGCAAAAATCATTTTTTATCCATCATGTTGCGTGGGAAACGGTTTGCATTTAGCTCATGCATCATGCGCATTCGTAGGGGCTGACGTCCACGGCAGCCCAATTGCGTTACGTTGGGAAGCGTTTCTACATAATGCCCTATGCGTGGAAATCTTTTTTCTGTATGAATACCCCGCCCTTTCCCCGGCATATACTCAAGCAAAACCAAGAAAAGGAAACGTATATGCTGAAGCTCATCGCCTTTTTCCTCTCGTTTTTCTTCTCCTTCAACCCCCAAATTTCCCTGACCTACCGTCCCACGGAAACCACTCCGCCCGCCCGGGAGGATACCTACCTGCGAGGGGTGTGGATCTCTCAATTTGATATGCAGCCCATCTACCGCGATGGGAGAAAACAGCGGGAGAAGAATGATTATGTAAACTACATAGACACTATGCTTTCCGCCTTGGAGCAGGACAACTTCAACACTATTTTCCTGCAGATGCGCCCCAACGGAGACAGTATGTACCCAAGCGAATTTTACCCCCTTTCCAAGTACGTGGCGGGGAAGTACGGCGGGGAATTGGAGTATGACCCGGTGGAGATCTTTGTCTCCATGGCGAAGGAGAGGGGCTTTTCCGTCCACGGCTGGCTGAACCCCTTGCGGCTGATGACGGAGACGGAGATGGAAGCCGTTTCCGAGGACTTTCTCATCAAGAAATGGTACACCGAGGGTACGGGGCAGGTGAAGCCCTGGGAGGGCGTGCTGTATCTTGATCCTGCCTATCCCGAGGTGCGGGAGCTGATCTGTAAGGGCGCTTCGGAAATGCTGGTCAAATACGACTTGGGCGGCATTCACATGGACGATTATTTTTACCCCACCCGAGAAGAAGCCTTTGATGAGGAGGAATTCGCCCGAAGCGGGTGCGATTCCTTGGAAGAGTTTCGCTGTGACAATATCAATGCCTTGGTGTCCATGCTGTACCGCACCGCCCACGCCTGGGGTAAGGTGTACGGGGTTGCCCCTGCGGGAAATCTGTATTCTCTGAAAAAAGGGTATTTCGCCGATGTGGAGGTGTGGTGCAGAGAGGGGTACGTGGATTACCTCATGCCCCAATTGTATTTTGGGTTTGAAAACAAATATTGCCCCTTTCCGCAGATCTTAAAGGATTGGGCAGATCTTACGGAAGGGAGCAACGTGAAGCTGTATGCAGGCCTTGCCGCCTACAAGGCAGTGCAGGCGCGGCAGGGGGAACCGGATACGTATGCAGGCACGGAGGCGGGGAAGAGAGAGTGGATCGACCGCACCGATGTTCTCGCGCGGAGCTTGGAAGCTCTCTACGGCGAAGCACGGGCGGCGGGGTATTGCTTCTTTTCCTATTCCTACCTTTACCACCGTAACACGGGAGAGGTGCGGGAGGAGCTTTTGCCGGAGTACCAAGCCTTTGCACCGCTTTTGTGGGGGAACGATTAAGGGGCTTAAGGGGGCTTTTCTTTCGGAAAAGAAAAGCCCCCTTAAGAATCCCCCAAAGAAACCTGTTCTGCCGAAAACTGTCGTTTTCGGGAAATCATATATATACTTCAAAGGGTGCGGGATTGGGACTGAGTCATTCAGAGGCAGAAGCCGTGATTTGGTTCTCGTCGGCGTATAAACATACGTCAGAGAGCCAAATCACGGCTAAAAAACGCTCAAAATTGGCAAAACTTTCTACTGAAAAACCGCTTTTTCCATCGCATGCGATATCGTACGAGATGAAAAAACGATCTTTTCTTTATTTATTTGATCTTGCGTTTTTGTTATGCGCTGAATGAATCAGTCCCCGGAGATTCTTAAGAGGCAGAGCCTCTTAAGTGTCCCCTTTTTTATACACCACAGCCCGTCCCTCCATGCCGTCGGCTTGGATCACCCCCAGCTCCTCCAAAACGTGTACGGCGGAGTAAACGGCACGCCCCTTCAGCTCTGCGCACGTTCCGAACTCGGATGCGGTAAACCGCGCGGGCAGTGCCCTTGGCAACAACGCTCCGTAATCCTCCGGGGCTTGCAACCGAATCAGCTCAGGCTCACCTCTGGGAATCCGTTCCCTAAGGGTGGAGCCTTTCTTTTTATACTTTCCGTAGCCGTCCAAAAGGCGGTACTCATCCAGATCGAACAGCAACAGCTCCACAGTGAGGTTTTCCACTCCCAAAAGGGTGCGGATCTGATACAGCTCGTGGAGTGCGGAAAGGGGAGTGCCGCGCTTGGGACTTTTGTGGGGGCGGGTGGATTCCCCGGTTTGGGGGTCTGTCCACACCAAATAGCGGGTGCGAGGGAAGGGGTATACCACCGTCACGGGGTAACGCTCCAAGAAGAAGGCAAGCTTTTTTTGGAGTCTGGAAAACTGCCGTGTTTGGATCTCCACCACAGTTTCTCCGTCAAAAACGTCTGCCACGAACCTGCCCAAGGGAACCTCCAAGCAAGTGGAATCCTTGGCGTAAAACCGCTTCAAGGCGGCGTGGAGCTTCTTTTCTCCCAAGGTGCCGATGCCCTGCTCCTCGGTGGGGAAGGCAAAGGTGGTGAAAAATCTGGCAAGTCGTGCTTCGTAATCTTCCATGGGGCTGCTCCTTTCATTGACGATGTCTTATCATAACAAATTTTCTATCCCTTTGTCAAGGCTTGCAAAATCGGATTTTTTGTGGTATACTGCCGATAGAAAAAGGAGGGAGCTTTATGGAGATCAGGATTTTTCACAGCCTGCCCTCCCACGCCGCAGAGATACGGAATACCGTGTTCGTGGAGGAGCAGGGGTTTGTGGATGAATTTGACGAGATCGACCAAATCGCCACCCATTTGGTGCTGTACGACGGCGAGATTCCCGCAGGGGTCTGCCGTGTGTTTGTGCAGGAGGGCATTTGGCTGTTGGGCAGATTTGCGGTGATGAAGGCGTACCGCGGCAAGGGCAACGGCTCTCTTTTGCTGCGCGGTGCGGAAGAAGCCGTGCGCTTCATGGGCGGCACAAGCCTTACTCTCCACGCCCAATGTCAGGCCTCGCCTTTTTACCAAAAGAACGGTTATACCCCCTTTGGGGATATCGAATACGAGCAGGATTGTCCCCACATTGCCATGAGAAAGGATTTGTAACTATGCTGGAAAAAGTCAAGAATTTGATCGCCGATTTAGAACAAAACAACCCCGGTGCGGAGGCTGTTGCCCTGTATCAGAACGGGGAATTGCAGCTTTCCCATCATTTTGTCCTTGATATCCCCCGTCTGATCTATTCCCACACCAAAAGCTTTATCTCCACCCTGGCGGGGATGGCCATCGATGAGGGCAAGCTGACCCTGGATACCACCCTGTGCAGTCTGTTTCCGGAGTATGATGCCGTCATTACCGACGAACGGGTCAAGACCATCACCCTGCGCCATTTGCTGATGATGTCTTCCGGCTTCGGTGGGGCGTTCCTCATGGGGGCAAACCGCCGCAAGGGAGAGGGTCAGCCGGATTACGTGGCGTATATGATCGGGAAGCCCTTGGTGTACACCCCCGGAGAAAAATTCGTCTATTCCAACGCCGACACCCATTTGGCAGGCTGTATGGTACAGCGGGCGGTGGGGGAGACCTTACTGCATTACGCCTACCGCAAGCTGTTTGAGCCCATGGGCATGGGCTTCCCCGGCTGGGAAACCGACCCCGACGGCACTGCCTTCGGTGGATCGGGGCTGTATCTGCGGAACGAAGAAATGATGAAGCTGGGGATTCTGTACCTGCAGGAGGGCGTTTGGGAAGGAAAGCGTCTCCTCTCCCGGGAATGGGTGAAGCAGGCGGGCAGCCATCAGATCGATACGGGACATACCTCCCCGTGGCATTGCGGCTACGGCTACCAATTCTGGATGATCCCCCAAAAGGAAAACGCCTTCCGCGCCGACGGTGCCTACGGCCAGTTCTCCCTGATCTTCCCCTCGGAAAACGCCGTGGTGGGCATCCAAAGCAGCGAAACCAACGACGTGGATCGGCTGGTGAATATGATCCGCTTCCACCTGCTTGGCGAAACGGTGTAGAATCACAACGAACAAGCTTTAACACGAAAAGGAGAGCGCGTATGCATTGGTATATGACCCTGCGGTATCGGCTGGAGACCCCGAAGCAGCTCTCTTTTTGCGATGCCACGGAACGCTTTGCGGGTGCGGAGGGGGAGTATATTCTGAACTATTCCTCCAACGTGCTGAAGCTGCTCACCCACGGGGGGCAGACCTTCTTTTTCAAGGAGGCCTCGCCTCGCCCCGCTTCTCTGCGGGATTGTGTGGAAAACGGTGTGGAGCTGTTTTTCCGTGAGATCCGGGAAAACCCCGCCTTGCGGGAAAAGGTACTCCGTTCCTTACAGCAAAAGAAGAATCTCCGCCGTCTTGCCGCCATGGGGGAAAAGAACCGCCCCGGCGATGGCCTTCACAGGTATCTGACCGACGGGGACGAGAGCGTTTTGGGGCTTCCCCCGCATACCGATCCTGCGGAGGCACAGCAGCTGAGACGGCTGATCTTTTATCTCTATGGGGAGATTCGGACTTGGTTTTACAACGTGGGGTTGAAAACCGGGGAAAAGCAGACCTTTTCCGCCCGGCGCAGTTTGGGTACCTACGCTCTGGCTAAATTGCTGGGGGTGGAAAGATTGCTCCCACGGTGTGAATTTGTGAAGCTTACCCTCCACGGCAGGGAGCAGTTTGGGGTGCTGAGCGAGGAAGCCCCGGGGGATACCCTTGCTTCCCGTCCCTACGGCGAAAGAGCCGCCGCGGTGACCCCCGCACTGCTGCGGGATCTCACCGATCTGAATCTGCTGGACGTGCTTTCCGGGGAGAACGATCACCGCGTGGGGAATTATCACGTATCAACCGATGAAAACGGCAAATATACTTCCGTCTGCTCCTACGATAACGACAGCCCCGACGTATTCGGCTTGTCCGCCGGCATCCGTTTTGAAAACCTTGTGAGCTGTTCCCCCTTTGTGGACGGCAAGGGACGCATCAACCGCGCCCACTTGAACAGAAGCACGGCGGAAAGGCTTTTGCAGTTGAAAAAACGGGATCTGGAGGCGCTGAGGCCTTACTTAAGCGCCTTGCAGATGCAGTTCCTTTGGAAGCGGGTGGAAAAGCTGCAGAAGGCTGTCACCAAAACCCTTCTCCTGCGGGAGGATCTCCTGCTTGCGGACGGGGAGTGGAGCACGGCTCACCTGCGGCAGGATCTTTCCGCCCCTTACGGGAAGACCTATTTGGCCTCCCTGCTTTCTGACGGTTATTTTGAGACAGGTCTGCACCCCTTCGACACCCTTTGAAAGGAGCGGCTTATGCTGAAGGAATTTCGGAATTTAACGGAATATCAAGCCCTCTGCTTGGCGGAACGGTTGGATTCTGCCGCCGCGGAGGCGGTGTTGGACGGACTCCGACTTGAAAAGCTTTGCGCCGTGTTGGGGCCATTTGCCCTGTTGACCCGTCTGCGGGTGAACCGCTGGCTGATGGAATTGAGCAAGGCTTCTCCCGTTGCGGTTACCCTGCGGCTGGAATCGGAGGAGATCACCCCCTATATGCAGGAATCGGGCGTGCTTTGCTTTGGCAAAAAAGACCTTTCCCGCAAGGAAAAGCTGTTTATGCTCCTTGCCCACGAATCTGCGCATTTTCTCCTGATGGGGGATGAACGCTATCCTCTGCTCAAGGAGATCGACGGGGAATACAAGGCACTTTTCGGGCGGGATCACAGGATGCATTCTCCCGTGGAGGAATGCGCAAATTTGCTGACGCTTTTGATCTTAAGCCGTTGCAGAGGTATAAAAATGAGTCCGAATTCTCAAAAAATAGTCGAAAGATGCATAAAAACTTTGAAAAAACAGTTGACAAACGAAACATTATGATGTATGATAGATTTATGAAAAAATCATAAAATTTTTTAATAAGGATGGAATAAGTTATGAACAACGAACGCAAGGTTAACGCAGTTGAAGAGGTTGCAGGCGAAGAGCTTTTGAAGGAATATCTGGCACAGGATAAGGACAACAGCCACAACATGGGTTACAGCGTTTACGCACAGACTCATAGCGACGGTTGCTGCTGCTAATTCCCTATGTATGGGTATTTTGATTTATTAGGATCTTGCTTAAAAAATAACGAGCGGAGTGTTTTTAACTCCTACTATTGCAGACTTTGCTACTGCTTGTGGAACAAAGGCGGGCAAAAAGCCCGCTATTTGACCACCTACGATGCAGCGGCGTATAATTTAGTGATGGCGATCGCGGGCAAGGATAAGCGTCCTCCATGTTTTTGTTGTGAAAGAGTTAAGACCCACAATAAAAAGTATTTTAAGGACGACCCCATAGGCTACGTGATCGCCGATCTTTCTATTTTGGGCTTTGCAATGAAGACGAGGGACAACCAAGAGGATGGCGACCGTACCAAGGCCTTCTTCGGTAACCTTCTGTTTCACGGCCTTTTCAAGGAAACGATCGCCTCCCACCAAGCTCTGTTTGATTCCTCCTACGGAATCATTCGGCAAATGGACGCCTTGCAGCGTGAAAACGGCCCCATTGAGGAAGTTCTGGCGTTGTACGGTTTGTCGATGGAACATAGTTTCCGGTATTTTTTTGATGCAGAGGATCCTTATTTTCATTGTATAGGTCGCATCGCGCGGTGGACGTTTTTGCTGGATATGATCGAGGATTACGACGATGATTACAGGCTGAACCGCCCCAATTCCCTTCGCGTGGAGGGGTGCGCCACCATTGCAGAGCTTTTTGACCGGCATTATTTTGATTTGATCCCCTTCCTCCGAAAGGAAATGGACGAGCTGAAGAGCGCCTTGCTTGCCATCAAGAACGATACCGTGGAATGGATCGTTCTGAACAAGCTGGTAAGACATTCCATGGCGACCTTGATTCCCAATGTTATCAACGGAAAGGACATCAGTTTTCATTATTTCAAAAACACCTACCAGCAGATCGTAAAGCATTTTGAAACGGTGAGAACGGCAAAAAAGCATGAGAAGAATTCAACTGATCTTAAAGGTAACTAACGGCTGTAATTTGCGTTGCAAGTATTGCTACAATGCGGCCAAGGAGTTCAAGCACGAGGTCATTTCCCTGGACAAGGTGGAGAAGATGTTTGACCTGGTGAAGGACTACGACCGTGTGGACGTGATCTTCCACGGCGGTGAGCCCATGCTGGCAAGCAGGGAGTTTTACACTCAGGTGCTGGAGCTTGAGAAGAAGACCTCGGTGATGACCGGTGTTACCTTCTCCAACCAGATCCAGACCAATGCCACCTTGATGGATGCCAAGTGGATCAAGTATTTCAAGGAAAATAAGATCGCCGTGGGCGTTTCCTTCGACGGCATCTATAACGACGCTTACCGCGGCAAGACGCAGGACACTCTGAACGCCATCAGCCTTCTGAAGGAGAACGGGATGCAGTTCGGCTGTATCGCCGTGGTTGCGGATAAGGATTATCAGGTTGCCAAGAATTACGAGTATATGAAGTCCTTCGGCGTCAACGTGGATTTCAGCTACGTCTTTATCGAGGGTAACGCAAAAACCATTGACGTTCTGCCGGTGGAATCCTACGTGAAGCAGATGGTGGATCTCTTTGACTACTGGATGTACGACAAGGAAGGCACCCCCGTGCGGAACTTCAACTACATCCTCAACAAGATCTTCCGTTGCGGCAGTGAATATTGCTGTAACGGCAGCTGTATCGGCAACTTCTTCTGTCTGGACTCCAACGGTGATGTTTTCGGTTGCAGCAGAGAATCTATGCACAAGTATTGCTTCGGCAACGTGGCTGAGGTGGGGAGCATGAGCGAGATCCTCAATTCTCCCGGCTTCAAGCAGCTGATCATGGGCGCCATCACCCGCAGAAAGAGCTGCTCCGAAAAATGTGAGCTGTTTGATTACTGCAAGGGCGGCTGTACGGACGACGCCATCACCAACGGAGACGCTTCCAAGCAGAATCCCAGATATTGCTACTTCTTCAAGACCTTGTTCACCCACATCAAGGGCAGAGTGGACGAGATCTTTGAAAAGAAGGTGGATCTTTCCACCCTCAACCCCCATTTCAGAAAAGCCTTGGTGCAGGCGACCTCCATGCCGGAGGAAGACACCATTTAAGCAGCATATAAAACAGAAAAATCTCCCGCAATGGGAGATTTTTTGTTGCGACTGGGGGGCAGCCAAAAAGGACACGGAATGCAGGCTCCCCATGGAAGGGGGAGCTGTCGGCATAGCCGACTGAGGGGGTTGACCCACGGGGGGAAAGCAAACTTCTTGCAAACAGGACTTGAACGTCTGCATACAGGCTCCCCATGGAAGGGGGAGATGTCGGCATAGCCGACTGGGGGGGTGACCCACGGGGGGCAAAGCAAACTTCTTGCCCACAGGACTTGAACGTCTGCACAAAACAAAGTGCGGGGCACTTTGTTTCTGAAGAATGCTTCGCTACGCTTGCATTCTTCCGGGAGTGCAGAGCGATAACCCTATCATGCACGCCAAAACAAAAAAGCCCGCAGGGGGCTTTTTTGCTTTGGTGCGCCTAACAGGACTTGAACCTGCACTCCATACGAAAATAGATCCTAAATCTATCGTGTCTGCCATTCCACCACAGGCGCATTTCAGTTTTTCTATTCTATCATCTTTTCCCGCAAATGTCAAGATTCCCCTTGCCGTTTGGGGAAAAATATGCTATACTATCCCCATAAAAAGCAGAAAGGAATCTTTCTATGGCAGAGCGCAAGAGAGTTGCCGTCATCGGTTGCGGCAGATGGGGGTCGTTGATCGCATGGTATTTAGACCGTCTGGGGCATGAGGTATGCCTGTACGGGCGGGAATCCTCCGCCGCCTTTGCCCGCTTCAAGGAGGAGGGGCGGAACGATTTCCTCACCCTGCCGAAGACGGTGGCTCTTACCTCCTCCTTGTCTGAGGTGATGGAGCGCGACATCGTCATCATTTCCGTGGGCAGTCAACAGCTTCGTGGGCTGATGGAGGAGCTGGCGGTATATCCTGCGGGGAACCGTGTCTTCGTGCTGTGCATGAAGGGCATCGAGATCTCCACGGGGAAGCGGCTTTCCCAGGTTGCCTCGGAGTTCCGCAAGGAACCCATCGCCGTATGGCTGGGGCCGGGACACGTGCAGGACTTCTATCGGGGACAGCCCAACTGTATGGTCATCGACAGCGAAAGCACCGTTTTGCGGGATGAGCTGATCCGTCACTTTTCCGGGGATCTGATCCGCTTCTACTACGGTACCGACCTGATTGGCAACGAGATCGGCGCCGCCGCCAAAAACGTGGTGGGCATCGCCGCGGGAATGCTGGACGGGCGGGGACTTTCCTCCCTCAAGGGAGCTTTGATGTCCCGCGGTACCACGGAGGTCGCCCGCCTGATCCACGCCATGGGAGGGCAGGCGCATTCTGCCTACGGCCTTTGCCATTTGGGGGACTACGAGGCCACCCTGTTCTCTCCCCACAGCCATAACCGCCGTTTCGGGGAGTGCTTTATCAAGGGCGAAAGCTTTGACCGTTTGGCGGAGGGATACTACACCGTTGCCGCGTTGATGAAGCTCTCGGAAGCCCACGGCGTGGAGCTGCCCATCTGCCAGGCGGTGTACCGTCTGCTGTACCTCCATGGCGACCCTGCGGAGGAGCTGAACGCTCTGTTTGCACGGAGCCAGAAATCGGAGTTTTGACGCTATGAAGGAAAAACACGCCCCCTATTTGCATATCTCTCCCACCCGTGAAAAAGCGGTGCTGATGATCCACGGCATCTGCTCCACGCCCCGTCATTTTGATTTTTTGGTGTCCTCCCTGCCCGGGGAGGTGACGGTACACGCCCTGCTGCTGGAGGGTCACGGAGGGACGGTGAAGGACTTCACCAACGCCTCCATGAAGAAATGGAGGGCCGACGTGGAGAATGCCTTGACCGCATTGGAGGCGGATCACCGAGAGATCTACATCGTGGGATATTCCATGGGTACGCTTTTGGCGCTGGAGGCCTTGGAAGCCCACCCCAAAATCAAGGGATTGTTGCTGTTGAACCCGCCCTTCCGCCCGTGGGTACGGTGGGAGATGGCAAAGCGTTCCTACCGTTTTGCCAAGGGCAGGGTGGATCGGGAGCAGCCTCACGAAACGGCCTGCCAAGAAAGCATCGGCGTGGAGCTGACCTCAACGCTTGTGAAGTATGCAGGATGGATCCCGCGATTCCTGGAGTTGCTTTTGCTTTGCCGCCGCGCCCGCAGGCGCAAAAATCCCATCTCCGTTCCCTGCAAGGTGTTTCTGGGTGCGAAGGATGAGCTGGTTTCTCTGCGGTCGGAAAAGTACCTGACAGCGCAGGAAAACGTGGAGATCCGCATTTCTCATGAAGCGGGGCATTTCTATTATTCCGATTCGGATAAAGCCTGGATGATAGAGGCACTGAAAGACTTCACGGTTTCATAAGGTTGCTTTTACAATTTTGTCGGAATGCCCAAAAGCGTTCCGACATTTTTTGCGGTTTTGCGAGTTGCTAAAAGCACGGACTTATGGTATCCTATACCGGTATTCCCTATTGCCGCGGCGGCTTTAACCCCCATTCCTATTACGGCAAGGACAGCTTTGCCAACGTTGCGGTGGCAACCATTGGCACAAGCTCCTATTACACCACCGGTAACGTCAACCCCGACGTGGGGCATCAGCCCTACACCGTGGGGCTGGATTGCTCCGCCTTTGTCTGCGCCGCTTGGGAATTTGTGGATAGTGGGTCGGGTACCGACGAGCCTTACCATTGGTCCGCGCCCTACCATCTCACCAAGTACGGTCATCAGGTGAAATCCGTCTACGATATGAAGGAGATGGACGTCTTCTTAAAGCCCGGGGACAACGCCCACGTGATGTTCTTTGCCTGCATGGGGCCGAACAACACTGTGGGTGTCTACGAGGTCACCTCGCTGACCTTGCCGGAGAAAACCGTGTTCCGCTACGTGGATATGAATAAGCTTTGGGATTACCTCTTCCTGCACCCCTACCAGACCTATGCCTCTACCTCGGACGGCCACCAAAGGGTGTGCGATTCCTGCAATTACACCATTGGCAAGACCAAGAGCCATACCTACAAAAACGGTGTCTGCACCGCGTGCGGATACAGTCGCTAAAATACGAAAGGACTTCGCTGTGAAGTCCTTTTTGCTATCATATCTGCATCTGCGAGGACAGAAACATTGCTCCCGTGTTCACCAGCTTTTTCGCCGTCTCATCGAGAGAGGCGGTGTCCTTGGAAAGCATCATCACGCCCCCTGCGGGATTTCCCTCGCTAATGATGGGAGCAAAGTAGGAAACCAGCTCGTTTGCCTGCTCCGTGGCGCGGATGGGGGTGCCGTCCGCCGTGGCGGAATAAGGTCTGCGCCCCTCCAGCAAGGCGGCGAGGGAAGGGGTCAGCGGATGGGAAAGGTAATCCTTCTTTGGCGCGCCTGCCACTGCGATCACGCCGTCCATGTCACACACCGCTACCGCGATTCCCGCGGATTTGTAGATCGCCTCTGCGTATTCTCCCGCAAAGCTTCCCGCCTCGCCGATGGGGGAGTACTTGCGGAACACCACGCCCCCCTCCTCGTTGGTAAAGATCTCCAGCGGCTCGCCTTCACGGATTCGCAAGCTGCGGCGGATTTCCTTGGGGATAACGACGCGACCCAGGTCGTCGATGCGGCGTACAATGCCTGTTGCTTTCATAATATATAATAATCTCCTTGCTTTTACATTTGTGGTGTTATTATTTGCAAAAAGTGGGGGATTATACTATACCTATTTACTTTGTGGAAAAAGTGTGATACAATAAAATAAAGGCGGTGATTATATGAGAAAGTTTTGGGGCTATGTATCCAATAACGACTTTTCTGTTGGTTGTACAGGACAAACTGTATTTTTATATGATAAGGACGGTAATGAGTTAGGCAAATTCAAAGATATAATTTACGGTTATACGCCTATGATTTCGCCAGATGGAACATTATTTGTCGTCAAATCTACAGATGGCAGACTTGCGATATATTCTCTGGAAACATTGTCTTTAATTAAAAAGTTCCGTTTCTCAAAGGTTGACGGAGCACAAGACGATGGTTTTTGTTTTTCTCCCGACGGAAAATTGTTTTTCAATGTAGAACGTCAAAAAGATGGTTTGCACTCTGCTATATCGGTTTATGATACAACTGATTTTTCTCTTGCCAATCAAGTTTTGTTAGGTGAAGATATGATGGTGAACCATATAGAGTTTGACAGGGTTACAAAATCATATTATGTGCTTGGATTTATGCGAGATGACAATCGTGTTATTGTTCATGGTTTTATTGCTAAATTTGAAGATAATCAAATAAAAAATATTACTGCTATTTCTGAAAGCGAATATGATTTTTATCGTTCATATAAGCATTTAGAAATAATGGGTTTTTCAAAAAAAGCATATGAATGGTCATATATGAATTGCGAACTTGATAAACTCAAAGCTATGAACCATACACTTGCTAATTTGTATATGCACTACAATAAATAAACTTCAAAAGCGAGGTGATTTCACCTCGCTTGTTCTTTATATCGTTTCAAAACACTATGTATCGAAATACAAAACTTACCAAAAGGTGTCAATGAGGTATGAGAAGGCTCGCCTTCACGGATCCGCAAGCTGCGGCGGATCTCCTTGGGGATAACGACGCGACCCAGATCGTCGATTCTTCTAACTATTCCTGTTGCTTTCATATATAAATTCTCCTTGCTTTACAGTTGCTGATAATAGTATCTGTAAAACAAGGAGATTTATACTTTGTAAATTATATTTGATAAAGTCGTTATGTTAGCATAAACTTTTCCTTAATTATTGTGTTTTGGATAGTTAAAGTATTTTTATAGTATATGTTCCTGGTTCTACATCGTATATGTAAAAAGTTTCTGAATCAGTTTCTCCTTTTTGACAATTCACATATCCCGTACTACTAGTCGCATATAAAACACCATCTTTGTATAAACCAATCTGATACGAAACAACACCAGGTCTCATATATGACCATGTATAAATCATTTTACCAGTCGCTTTAATAGTTAAGGTAACAGAATTGTTGTAACTGTAATATTTTTGAGAACAACTTGTTATTGAAATAGATGCAAAATCAGAATTTCTATCTCCTCGGTTGTAACTTCCACTAGAATAAGTAATATCAAAAAGGTCGCTTAACCACATTCCGCAAGAAGAACAGGAGTTGCTTCGAGAAAAGTCATGACCATTATGAGTCCCATAAGTTGAACCACAAAGTTTGCATTTCTGTGGTTCGGTACAGGTTGCATCGGCATATTGATGTGTTGCAGGGATAGTTTCTTGAGCGACTATAACCGTATTGCAAGTCGAACAATGCTTACCCTCTGAAAGTCCAGCTTTAGTACATGTTGCAGACACAGCTTTATCAACCACTTCCTTATGCCCCAAAGCATTACCACTAGTTGCACCGCACTTGGTACAAGTCTTGGGTTCTGTGCAAGTTGCATCTTTATAACTGTGACCAAGCGCACTGCCATTGGTTGCGCCGCACTTGGTACAAGTCTTGGGTTCTGTGCAAGTTGCATCTTTATAACTGTGACCAAGCGCACTACCATTGGTTGCACCACAACGAGAACACTTTTTAGCCTCGGTGCAAGTAGCATTACTATAACTATGTCCTAAAGCGCTACCATTGGTTGCACCGCAAGAACATTTTGCTGGTGCAGCACAAGTTGCATCAGAATAACTATGGGTGTGGGTAGTCTCGTTACCACCACAAGCAGAAAGAGACAAAACCAGCATTACCGCCAACAATAAACTAATTGCTTTTTTCATTTTCTTTTCCTCCGTAAAATAAAAAGTGCGACTACCGAAGTAACCGCACAAAAAACGCAAACTCCAATAGTCGCCAAACTAATTGGATAAGACAAGAACATACATCAAGTTATCACAAGGGGAGATTTGCGTTTTTATCAAATTCACCTTATGATAATAGGATGCACAAATAGAGCCTTAAATATAAAAAGCTCTTGTCTGATTTTATTCAATTAGTTTGGCATAATTATTTTATCACAAAAGATATAAAAAGTCAACATCTTACAAAAAAACGAGCAGAGAGTTTAATTTCTCTGCTCATTATATCTTTCTACCACACTATGTATCGCTAAACAAAACTTGTCGAAAAGTGTCAATATTGTCAGTAAGGGCTCTCCCTCACGGATTCGCAAGATGCGGCGGATCTCCTTGGGGATAACGACGCGACCCAGGTCGTCGATTCTTCTAACGATTCCTGTTGCTTTCATATATAAAATCTCCTTGCTTTACAGTTGCTGATAATAGTATCTGTAAAACAAGGAGATTTATACTTTTGTGTTGAGATGAATTTTTAGACGAGCGTTAGTTCAGGAAATCGTCCACATAATCCTTCCATCCGTCGCCGAATTCGTTGTCATCGATTTTTCCGTCATGGTTATCGTCGTAATCGTCCCAGTAGCTATCGCTGCCGCCGGAGGGGCCGCCTGCTGCTGCCGAAGCAATGAAATAGAGGCCGACTACCACAGCAGCAATCATGGCCAAGGCTTTTGCCTTTCCGGTGGACAATTCTGCGGCGGGAGGATTGTTGATGGCGCCGGGAATATACCAAATGGCCAACGCGAGCAATACGTCAAAGAAGCAAGAGAATGCGGAGCTTGCGGAACCCATGTCCAAAACTGCAGCGTAAGTTCTTAAGAGTCCGAAGAAGCACAGTTCTACAATGAACAAAACCAGCAACACATAAAATGCACCGTAGTTTTTACGATTGGCAAACAAATTGAATACCAAGATAGCGCAAATAATAATGTAGAAAAGTGTTCCCAACAGATTGGGCAACGGCCCGATGACAAACTCAATATCAAAAGAGAGATAGGAGAAGCTATTTATGACCGTTCGGATCCAACTGTATGCTGTCAGCAGTGTTGCGGCAGACAAAACCGCAGCAATGGCGATAGAAGCTTTCTCGAACCCCTTATTTTTGTACAACCACAAAAACACTGCGATGGCAATGGGGGTTACGTATAAGATAAGATTTGCAAGTATGCTAACAATGGCGCCGGGATATTTGAAAATGCCGATTATGGAATTGTAAATGCTGGAGATGTTGGTTAGGGAGATCAAAGCAAAGAGCAAAATGGGATAGTTAAAGTTTTTCTTGAAGAACGAAGTTTCGGTTTTGCCATTTTTTTCTTCCATAAGAAGCCTCCTGGAAATGGTGAAATTACGGGTAAATTATAGCACGCGATGTCCGGGAAGTCAATAGTTGCGTGTTTTTTTGTCAAAAAGTCTTGCATTTTATTTTTTGCGTGCTACAATAAAAGAAAAAACGTTTCGGAGGCTTTGTATATGGGCGAAAAATTCTTTAAAAACATTGGCGGCAAAATTAAATTTTTGGCGATGATTCTTTTTGTGGTCGAGGCAATCGCGGCTCTCATTACGGGTTTTGTCTTGATGGTAACCGATGAGGATTTGATTCTGTACGGTTTCCTTTCATGGATCGTGATCCCGCTTTTCGCTTGGGTATCTTCTTGGTTTTTGTATGCCTTCGGTGAGCTTGTGGAAGACGTGCACGCAATCCGCAACCGGATAGCACCGGAAGCGGCAAAGACAGACAATCAAGTTCGTACTTCCAATGCAACTACCGAAGTAAAAGACGAGGAAAAGGAAGAAGTGGCGGTAGACGTTGAGAAGGCTGACGGACTGAAATGCGAACTGTGCGGCAAGCACTTTGAGCGCCTTGTATATTGCAAGATCAAAGATGATATGGGAACAAGATATCGCAATATTTGCAACGGTTGTGCCGAAAAGCATCATGCGGAAAAGCAGTGATACATCAAGCGAGGGGTGTTTCCCCTCGCTTTTTTTCAATTTCTCAATCGGGAAGCTCATCCTATTGCAAGAAAAAATATACTGTGACTATTTACTTTTTATGCCGATCGTGATACAATATTGTGATACAATATTGTTATACAATATATAAAATTTATTTTGGGAGTTTCTTATGAAAGCGATAAAATTTTTGTCGGGTATTGCTTTATCGGTTGCAATAGCGGCGGTGGCAACTTTTATAGAAAATCTTTTGCCGATTCATTTGATTGGCGGAGCCGTCATTGCCATGTTTATCGGTATGATCGTCAATCATTTTATTGGCAAGAAAAGCTTTATTGCGTCGGGTGTTAAATTTACATCGAAGAAAATCCTTAAATTTGCCATTATACTGCTTGGTCTTTCTTTGAACATCAACACAATTTTGTACGTTGGTAAAATGTCCCTTGTGGTTATGATTTTTACGCTCGCCACCTGTTTCGGCGGGGGTTACTTTATCGGCAAGGCTTTGGGGCTAAACTGGAAGCTCTCCAACCTTATTTCTGCAGGAACGGGAATCTGTGGCGGTTCGGCCATCGCTGCGATTGCACCTACCATTGACGCCGAGGACAGTGACGTTGCATACGCTATGTCTGCCACGTTTCTGTTCGATATGGCGATGATCGTATTGTTCCCGATTATGGGTAGAGCGATTGGTATGAGCGCCGAAGCTTTTGGCATTTGGGCAGGAACAGCGGTTAACGATACCTCTTCCGTGGTAGCGACAGGCTATGCTTTTTCTGAGGCCGCCGGCGATTTTGCCACCATGGTGAAGCTCACCCGCACTCTTTCCATTATTCCTACCGTTTTGACCTTTGCTTTGATTCAAATGAACCTCAAAAGAAAAGAAGCCATCAAAAGCGGAGAAAACGAAAAAGAAATTAAAACCAATTTTAGCTTTGCCAAAATCTTCCCCTGGTTCATTTTAGGCTTTTTGGCGATGTCCATTGTAGCAAGTATCTTCACCATCCCTGCCGAAATAGTTGCCGGGACAAAACAGATCAGTAAATTTTTGATGGTTTGCGCCCTGGCCGCAATCGGTCTCAACACGTCATTCAAGGATATGAAAAAATCAGGAATCAAACCTATGATACATGGCTTCGTTATATCGGCGCTTGTAGTTGTTGTAGCCCTTGGGGTTGAATTTGCATTGGGAATTGTATAAAACTTAAGCGGAGTGAGTTCACTCCGCTTTTGCTTTTTATATCCCGAAAAGGTTGTGGCGATGAGGGCGTTTCTCCCCGGAGAGCAAAAGCGGAACCCTTTTTCTGCAAAAAGAGTTCCGCTCGTAAAAACACATATCTTCTCAGATTCCCATGACCTGATCGATGGGCAGGGAGATCACGGTGCCTTTTGCATCGCTGTGCATACCGCACTTCTCGCTGATGGCGCTCATGATGGCAACCTTGCTTTCCAGCGGGGCAAGGATCAGAACGATGTCCTTTTCCTGCAAGCTCTGCCCCCAGAATCCGGTGGCGGATTCGTTGCCGACGCTTCTGCCGTGGAGGACGGTGCCGCCTCCCGCGCCTGCCGCCTTGGCGGCTTCCATCACGTTTCCGCTGAATCCGCGTTCAACGATGGCGGCGATCAAGGTATGTTCGTTTTCTATCATCATGTGTTCACCTGTTCTTTCCGTAAGATTTTGTTCCGGCTGCTCCACGCTTTGCATCATGCGGAGCATAAGGTTGGTCACGCCCGTCAGGGGAATGGTGAAGGCGATACCGCTGTTCACCGCGTCCAAACGGAGCTTTGTGTGCAAAAGGCCAAGCATCTCGCTGCCGAAGGATTTTGGCACCATGGCCATTAGAATGTATTTGTCCACGCTACCGAAGCCCAGGGTATCCATGATCTCGCTGGAGGCAGTGCCCTTGGCGCCAAGACGGTATTGGATGGGGAGGTTTTGCTCCAGGAACAGCTCTGCCGCTTTTTCAGCCAGCTTTTGGTTAGCTATGAGCAGGAGCAAACGGTAGGAATCCCGCTTTTTGGTTTCTTTCATGCAAGTACCTCCTCTTCCAAATCGATGATATTGTCGCTTTCTGCGGTAATGCCGGGATGTACAGCGTACATCTTCTGCAGCTTGGCAGTTTTGTACTGATAAGCCAGACCCATGATCTGGATGGCGACCAGCGGGGTCAAGGCAACCAAAGCCACCACGCCGAAGGCGTCCTGCATAAGATCTCCGCCCACGGCAGTGCAGGTGCCAAGGCTCAAAGGGAGCAGGAAGGTGGAGGTCATAGGTCCGCTGGCAACGCCACCGGAGTCAAAAGCGATACCCACGAAGATCTTGGGCACGAACAGGGACATCACCAAAGCGATAAGATAACCGGGGATGATGATCCAATAAATCGGGATCTGCAAAAGCACTCTGGTCAGCGCCAACCCGATACTGATGGCCACGCCGATGGACATACAGCGGTTCATAGCCTTGACGGAGATGGAGCCGTTGGTGATGCCCTCTACCTGACGGTTCAAGACCTGAATGGCAGGCTCTGCTTTGACGATGTAGTAGCCGATGAGCATGCCGATGGGGACGATCACCCAGTTGTAGGAAAGGGAAGCCAACGCTTCGCCCAGGAAGGTACCCACGGGGGCAAAGCCTACGTTTACACCGCACAGGAACAGCACAAGCCCCGCATAGGTGTATAGCACACCCATGATAATACGCTTGATCTCACGCTTTTGATAATGGTGGGTCAAAAGCTGGAACAGCAGGAACACCGCCGCAATGGGCAGCAGGGAAAGGGTTACCTCCCATGCGAAGGCAGGGATCTCGTAAGCGAAAAGGGACACCACGTCGCGGGTGGTCAGAACCTCGGGAATGACGCCGATGGTGTACGCCGCCTCTGTGGGACGGAAGAAGCAGCCCAGGATCAGCACCGCCAGAATAGGGCCAACGCTGGACAGCGCCACCAAGCCGAAGCTGTCGCTGGAAGAATCCTTGTCGGTACGGGAAGCGGCAAGACCCACACCCATGGCCATGATAAAGGGCACGGTCATAGGGCCGGTGGTAACGCCGCCGGAGTCAAAGGCAACTGCCAAAAACTCCCCGGGTACGAAAAAGGAAAGTCCGATCAATGCCAGATACAAAACGATCAGCAATTTGGAAAGGCTGATACGGTACTTGATACGGATCACCGCCAGGGCAAGGAAAATACCCACGCCCACGGCCACCGTGAGGATCAAGGTCATGTTGGGAATCGAGGGAACCTGCTGAGCCAATATCTGCAGGTCAGGCTCGGAAATGGTGATGATGGCGCCCATCAAAAAGCCGATGAGAACAACGATCCATACCCATCGGGTCTTGGAGACACGGGTGCCGACACCCTCACCGATGGGGGTCATGGCCATTTCCGCACCCAATTGGAAGAAGCCCATACCCAAGATCAGCATTACCGCGCCTACCAAAAACAGCATGACCGTACCCACTTCCATGGGAACCAGGAAGACGCTGATGAACAGCACGATACCCGTGATGGGAAGCACCGCCGACAGGGATTCCATTGTTTTTTCTCGCAATTTGGGATTCAAAGCCTCACCGCCTTTTCTACCTATTTATAAATATATAGCCTTCGTGGGTATCATACCACATTCCCATAAGAAAGGCAAGGTGCAAAACTTACGAAAATCAAAGTCCCGAGGCGAGATTGCTTTCTGCTTCTCCCAAAACCGCTCTGCAGGGGGCGCCATCCGCCCCGCCCAGGGCAAGGGGCTGCGCCATCAGGAGATATTCCCCGGGGGAGATCTCTCCCAGCCGAACCCCCTCCAAAAGCACTACCTTTGCACCCAGCAATGCCAAATGCACCGCCATGGGCGCATTCTCCGGGCCAACCGTCTGGGATTCCACGCCCAAAAGATACAGCCCGTTTGCGGCAAACACATTGGCCGCCTCTAAGGTCACTACGGCGTTGCCCTTCAAAAGAATGCGTTTTGCCCCGCCCACAAGGAGATTTTTTGCATCCTCGGCGGTCACATCTCCGTCAAGCTCCGCCACAAGGCAGTTTCCGATCAGCTTTTCCAAAGGGATCTGCTCCACCGTGTCCCCACCGCCAATAAAATGGGCAGGGGCGTCGATGTGAGTTCCGTTGTGGGCGCACATGGAAAAGGCGGTGAGGTTGTAAAGATCCCCCTTGTCCATGGCGGAAAGCACTTTCCTTTCCGGCGCGGGATCACCGGGATATACTTTGCAAGAGAAAACCTCTTGGGTAATGTCGTAAAGCTTCATGGTTTTATCCTTTGTCAGTATCGGCGGGGGTGAAGTTGCTTCTTTCTCCGCACTTGCTTTTTGTATGTAGGAGCGATTCACGTTCGCCCGCTTGATCGCATCCTCTGCAATAAGGGGCGTGTTCTGTTAAATTCACGGGTATAAAATCATGGATATGCATGGCATCCTCCGTGACACGGCAGTTCACGCAGTACACCTGCACCCCGCGCTGGGCGCTCTCCCGCAGGGCGTTTGCAAAGGCGGGATCGGTTTGGTCGTTGGGGAAGAAGAGGTGGCAATCCTCCATTTGCGAGACGAAGAAGATCATGGCTTCATACCCTTCCTCCACCGCCTGCATCAGCTCACGAAGGTGTTTTGTCCCCCTTGCGGTGGGGGCATCGGGGAAGCGGAGCAATCCGTCATGCTCCAAGGTCACCCCCTTTACCTCCACGAAGATCCTTCTGCCGTCCTCCGTTTCGATATAGAAATCAAATCGACTGCCGCCGTAGGTGCGTTCCGCAGTCACACGGGGATTCTTGCCGAAGAAGCCGCTGCGCTTTGCCCATTCTCCGAATGCCTTGTTGGGGGCTTGGCTATCCATATTGATCAGCTTTTCCCCCTTGTAGACGGCAATCAGGTCGTAGGCCGTCTTGCGGGCGGGGTTTTCCGAGACCTCTAAGATCACGGTTGCCCCGGGGGTCAAAAGCTCCTTGCAACGGCCGGTGTTCTTTACGTGGCAGACGGTATCTGCGCCGCCGAGCTCCACGTGGGCGATAAACCGATTGGGTCGGGAAAGAAATTTCCCTCTCACCGTTTTTCCGTATTGCATAGTAGCACCTCCTCACTTCCCCAGAAGTATACCACAATTCCGTGGGTTTTGCAAGAGAAAAGGCCTCCCTCAAAAAGGAAAGCCTGCAATTCTTTTTTACCCAAGCTCTTTTGCCAGCTTTTCGATCTGGGAAATGCTGTCGTCGCTTAAGGCGGAAAGGATCTTCACAGTGGTCTCCGTGAAGGTCAGATTCTTGCTCTTTTCCAGCATTCCCTTCATCACCTTTGCCGCCATGGGTGCCCAGGTTCCGTTTTCCATCAGGGCAACGGTGCGGTTTTGATAGTTTCTCTCTGTCAAATGGGTGATAAAGGTGCGCATAAAGGGGAAAATCTCTGCGTTGTAGGTGGTGGTTGCCAAAACCAGCTTGCTGTAACGGAAGGCATCCGCCACCGCCAAAGCTGTGTCACATCTCGCCAAATCGTGAACGACCACATTGGAACAGCCCTGCTCCTTCAGCTTGTCCGCCAACAGCATCACCGCCTTACGGGTGTTACCGTAGATGGAGGTATAGGCGATGACGACCCCCTCCTCCTCGGGTTGGTAGGAGGACCAGATGTGGTAAAGATTCAGATAATGCCCCAAATTTTCCTGCAAAACAGGGCCGTGCAGGGGACAGATCACAGCGATATCCAGCCCTGCCGCCTTTTTGAGAAGGGCCTGCACTTGGGCGCCGTACTTGCCTACAATACCGATGAAATAACGGCGGGATTCGTCCTCCCAAGGCTCGTCTGCATCCCACGCGCCAAACTTGCCGAAGCCGTCGGCGGAGAACAGCACCTTGTCACAGCTGTCGTAGGTGACGATGACCTCCGGCCAATGCACCATGGGGGCGGTGACAAAGGTGAGGACGTGCTTGCCCAAGGACAGCGTGTCCCCCTCGCCCACTACGATACGGCGGTCTGCAAAGTCCGTGCCGAAGAAGTTCTGCATCATGGCAAAGGCCTTTGCCGAGGAGACGATTACACACTCCGGGTACGCCTTTGCGAATTCCGAAATGTTTGCGGAGTGATCCGGCTCCATGTGCTGAACCACAAGGTAATCGGGCTTGCGGTGGCCAAGAGTATTCTGAATATTGTCCAGCCATTCACGGGTGAAGTTCGCATCCACCGTGTCCATAATGGCTACCTTTTCGTCCATGATGGCGTAGGAATTATAGGACATTCCGTTTGGGACGGCATATTGCCCCTCAAAGAGATCGATCTTTTTGTCGTTGACACCGATGTAACGGATATCTTCCGAGATATACATGGTTGCTTTCCTTTCTGTAAGACATTTCTTTCCGAGAAGTAGTATAGCCGAAAAAGCGCAAAAACGCAAGAGGGAAGCGATGTTTTTGGAAAATCTTTTACGTCGGTGGTATAAGGTTGTGCGCAGATCAAACCCACTTCAACCGTCATCTCTGAGCATACCAACCCTGCGGGTTGGTCGTGCGGAATGTAGTTGTTGTGGCTGCAATAGAGACATTTTTCCGCACGCGTCGAACTTTTTGTAGTCGAGGTGCGAGGCACCGAGCATCAAAAGGCGCCGCAGGCGGGATCTATCGAGAGTCTGATGAATCTTTTTGTAACGAAAGAACTGTTTCATCATAAAAAGACGTAAGTTTACCTATGTAGGGGTAGATCAGACTTTGAGGAGACCCCTTGCGGTTTTGCTTTTCGAAATTGCCGAAAAAGGAACTACGTATCCAAAGACACAGGGCAATTTCAAAAAGCAAAACTTCGACGCGCGCGGAGATGTATTGCAGTGTGTAGCCACCGGGACTACGACCCGCGCTTGCTCAGGGTGACGGTGTCCCTTACGGTTTCGCTTGCAAACCTGAGCTCAAGGGTGACGGATGGGGTAGGTTGAGTCTATATATCACCTCATACCACCAACGTAAAAACGCAAGAGAAAGTCTCCTCTCTCTTGCGTCAATTTACTTCCTTCTCAATATCACGTGATGGAAAAACGCTACATCTCGGAACACAGGGAGCTCCCCTGCGGCGGATTCCAGCTCAAAAAGCCTGTCCTCCCAGCCGTCTTCAAGCTTCCACTCGTTTTTCTGCAGTCCGTAGAACGTACGGATCCCCACCGTCTTTTCCACTTCAAACCTATCCCCGCACCATGCGGCAAGGTCTTCCGGGGAATATTCCTTCACTTCTCCGAAGTTTACCGAGACGGCGGAACCGCCCATAAGCAGGGAAAGGGCTTCCTCCGTGTTGTTCTCGAACACCGCCTTGTGGAACACCTTTCCCGCAGGGTTGTGCTTCACCACGGAGAGAACTCCGCCGACCTTCAAAAGTCTTCCGAATTCCCGCAGGATCGCCTCCCGCTCCGTAGCATATTCCAACACGTTGTGGCACAGGATAACGTCAAAGCTCCCGTCCGCAAACTGCGCAAGCTGCTCTATCCCACCCACGATTTGGGCGTAAGGATGCTCCCGCACCGTGTGGAGAAGCATTTCGGCATTGGGCTCTACGGCGGTCACTTGGTTTTCTGCCGCCATGCGGCTTGCCGTCACGCCAAACCCGCTTCCGAAATCCAAAATACGCAAGCCTTTGAAGTTCAAGTCCTTCCATACCAAGCGGTAAAATAACCTCCCCCACGGGGTATTGATGTAGTCTAAATAGCCTTGCAGGTTCATAATGCCTCCTTTGTTACTCTAACACGTTCCAGACGGCTCGCAACAGCGCGTAGGTCAGATCGCACCGGGCGGCGGTGCGTTTGCGGTAATTAGGCTCTTTGCCCATCACCCTGCGGAAGCAGGAGAACACCCGCTCGGGGATCAGGTCTACCTTGTCCGCCCGTTCCAAAAAGTCCGCCAGCACGTAATACGTGCCGTCATCCTGTCTGACCCAATCCGGCACGCCGGAAACAAAGCCAAGCCAGAAGGCAAACTCGAAGTTATAGGGATCGTTGATGATCCGATAAAGCCCCGCTTCGTCCACGGGCTTCAAGCCCTTCCAGTTGTAGTTGAAGGGCCCCACGAAGCTGCCGCCGAAGGCTGCGGGCTTCTTGAAGGTGATGAATTCGTCTACGTCCTTCATCAGTTCATAGGCGTGCTTTGCCGCCTCTTTGGCAAGCGTCATCCGCCCCTCCGTACGCCAGCTTTGGGTGGCGTTCAGAAGCTGGATGTGATTCGCCCCCGGAAAGCGGGCGTAGGGCTTGTAGTACCGCTGATCCTTACCCTTCTTTGTGAAATCTTCTATGGAAGAATACCCGGGCACGGAGGAAAGGTGCTCCCAGGAAAGGGCGATCTGTTCTGCCAAAACGGGGTAGCTTTCGTCGTACCCCACCCAGGAGAGGATCTTTGCCACGATGGCGTTATTGCCCCCTCTGCCCTCCGCGTCCAAGCCGTCGCCGCCGTGGAACCAGTTTTTGTGATTCCCGGCAATGGCAGGGGTGATCAACGCGTGGATGCCCTGCTGAATGGCGGGGTGTTCCTTTTCGATTCCCGCGTTCAGCAGGGTGCCGATGGAACGCTCCATGCTGTAGTCTCCGCCGTGAAGCTCCGTGCCAAACCAGCCGTCCAAAAATTGGGCGTTCAAATGCTTTTGCACGTTTTCCTGCAAAAGGATCTCTTTTCGCATCTCCTGCATGAAAGGCTCCTCCAAGGAGGTGTGCAGAAGATCACGGTGTACGAGAAATCTGATGCTTGTACAGGCGTTTTTTAGCAGAAAATCAATATGTTTTTCAAATTTCATGTTTTCTCCACGAAATAACAATAATCCAAAATGATGTTTCCCTTGTCATCGGGGGTGGTATAGCGGGGACAGAGGCAATTTTCAAAGGACCAAGTGCCGCCGTCCGAGTCCGCCCAGATCTTCATTCCCGCTTGTTCCAATGCGGGGCGACAAGCAGAGGTATCGTGCACCTCGCTTTCCTTGCCGTAGATATGGCAGGTGCCCAGAGCGAGGCCTTCAAAATCTTTATGGGAAAATCCTTCGGGCACGGGGGTATCGGCAGGGACGAACATCCCCAGCCAATATTCAAAGGGCTTATGGGGAACGTAATGCTCCAGCCCCACGTAACCGCCGCCGTTTTTCCACAGAGCAAGGATCTTTTCCACCCCGCCCATGGTTTTTTCCAAAAGTCCAAACCAATCGTTTGCCCAAAATTCTCCCCAATGTCCAAACTCTCCGTATACCTTGCCGATAAACCGCAGGGTGGGGATATCTTCCTTGAATACCTTGATGATCTCAGCCATGATCCCTCTTCCTTTCAATGGGAATGTAAATAGTTTCCGTGTAGGTTCTGCTTTCCTCGGTGTAGGTTTCCAATTCGAAGCCGTCCTTGCGCAGGTATCCGCTTTCCGGGAACCATTCTTCCCGGATGTACTCCCAAGTGTCCCGGATGACGGCGGAAAAATTATGCTGCGCGGCGGGCGGGGTCTCAAAGACGGCGTAAAGCCCTGCCGGGACGGTAAGCTCCGCTGTGCCGTTTTTGTCGCCTGCGGCTTCTTCCTTGCGGACACCGATGAAGTATTCCAGCTTCCCCGTGTCTCTGTGGAAATACATCACCCCGTGATCCTTTGCCACTCTGCCGCCGGTCAATCGGGAGGAACGCCCTTCCGTGTTGTAAAGATTCCAGCACTTGGGCGGGTAGAGGTCGCCGAAGGGATACACCGTCAAAACGGTCTCCCCCAAATATCCCAAGGAAACTGCGGGAACGACCCGGGCAGGGGAGACCTGCAAGGGCTCGTACAGCCGCAGACTGCACCCCGCTCTTTTGTACGCCGAGGGAAGCACCCCGTGCTCCTTTTTGAAGGCGCGGGTGAAATGCTCCTTGGAGTTGAAGCCGTATTCAAAGGCGATGTCCGACATGGGACGGTTTTCCCCCATCCGCTTTACGATCTCGGAGATCCGCCGCTTGCGGATGTAGTCCGCTGCGGAAAGTCCTGCGGCGGCGCGGAATTCCCGCAGAAAATGAAACACCGAAAGCCCCGCTACCTTGGCTAAGGCGGCGTTGTCCAAAAGATCCGGCTTGTCCTCCCGCAGATGCTCTTCGATATGACGGATCACCCGCTGTAAAACCTGCAATTCCATGGGAACGCACCTCCTTCATAAGGAGAGTATACCATTTCTTTTTGGGGAATGATTGATCAAAATTGCTTTTTGGGAGAATTTTTGTCTCGGAAATAAGGAATTCGGAACCTCATCCGCTCCCTTTGGGAGCTACCCTTATCCCCAGAGGGGAAGGCGAGGCCCCCCTAAAGGGGAGGCGGAAATTTATCGTATGCCCCTTCGGGGCGGAAAAAGAATTTTTGTTTTTCTCGCCATAACTTTTGGCTACGCACGATTGAAAGCCTTTTTCGCACACCGCAGGTGTGCTAACCTTCCCCCATGGGGAAGGGGGACCGTACGCTTGCGTACGGTGGATGAGGTTCCTTATCCCCTCACCGCTTTTTTCAGATCACTATACTTCCCGCGGAAGTGATAGCTGTTGCCGTTTTGATTTTCCCCGATGAGGCAGAGCCCCAAATGCCGTAAGATCCCTTGGGATCTTTCGTTCTTTTTGTTGGCGTAAGCTTCCACGTACTCCACGGAATCGGGCAAAAGGGAAAGCAAATGGGCGAACAATCTTCGGAACAGCCCGCTTCCCCGGTAGGCGGGGGCGAATTGGATCTCCTCCATCATCCAGAGATCCCCGTTTACGTAGTACATAAAGAACCCCGCCAAGGTTTCTCCGTCGTAGATCATTAGCAGCTTCCGAGGGTCTTTGGAAAGGGCTTCTTCGATGCAAGTGCACCAAAGGGCTTCGTCTTCTTCGTAGCTGTTCCCCGTGGGAGCGATGGCGTTCATATTCTCATGGAGAATGGCGAACAAGCGGGGAAGAAGCTTTCGATCCTCCGCACGGAGGCAGGAAAAGGAAAATTTATCATAACGGTAGTACATGGCGTCCCCGTCGGGGTGAAGTGAGTCCAAGCGGAACCCCGCCTTCTCAAAAGCCCTTGCGGAAGGAAGGTTGTCCGGGAAGATCACCGCGATTGCCGCCGTGACGGGAATACCCAAAATAGCATTCCCCTCGGCAATCAACTCCCGCAATGCGGCAGAGCCCAAGCCCTTACCTCGCAGGGCGGGGTCAACCAGAATTTCCATCACGGTGAGAATGGCTTCCTCCTTGGAAAGCAACACGACTCCCGCCGGCTGATCGCCCACGGAGAATACCTTTGCCCAGAAATTCGCGCCAATTTCCATGTCGGGCTGTTCTGACCAGTAGGTGTAGTCGCTGTGAAAGCCCTCGTCCATGCCCGTCATGCGCACCGCTTGGGCATCCAGCCAGCCGTCTACCGTCTCCCGATCCTTTTCGGTATATTCTGTCCATTGAAACGTCATGCTTTGCCTCCCGTGTTTTCTGTGGGTATTCTATCATATTCTCCCATTCTTTTCAAGAAAAATTTTGTATTCTTCTTGATGATAGGGAAAAAATATGATATACTACCTTCAAAGAAATATGGGTCAAAGAAAGGAACTGTTTTTATGTCCGAAAACATCATCGACTCCACTGCTATGTTCAAGATCGGCTACGGTCTGTACGTGCTGACCACCAGAGAGGATCTCAAGGACAACGGCTGTATCATCAACACCGCTGTTCAACTTACAAGCAACCCTCTGCGGGTGGCTGTGACGGTGAATAAACAAAACTACTCCCACTGGGTACTGATGAGAACGGGGAAGTGCAACGTGAACTGCCTCACCGAGTCCACTCCCTTCTCTGTGTTCACCCGCTTCGGCTTTGCCAGCGGCAGTGACACCAACAAATTCCCCCAGGGCGTTCCCATGCGCTCTGCCAACGGCATCGCCGTTCTGCCGGAGTACAGCAACGCCTTCTTCTCCCTGGCGGTGGAGCAGTATATTGATCTTGACACCCACGGAATGTTCATCTGCACCGTGACGGAGGCGAAGGTGCTGTCCGGTGAAGAGACCATGACCTATTCCTACTACCACAAGAACGTGAAGCCCAAGCCCGAAAAGAAGGCAGACACTCCCAAGGGCTACGTGTGCAAGATCTGCGGCTACGTGTACGAGGGGGATCCTCTGCCCGAGGACTTCGTTTGTCCGCTGTGTAAGCACGGCGCTTCCGACTTCGAGCCTCTGAGCTGATTTCCATGGAACTGGTTTTATTAACAGCCCTTGGCGTGGGAGGAGCCACGGTGTTCGGCTCCCTTTTGGGCTTTGGATTCAAGAATCTTTCCCACCAATTCTCCGATTTCGTCATGGCCTTTGCCGCAGGGGTAATGCTGGCGGCTGCCGTGCTGGGGCTGATCGTCCCCTCCTTAGAATACGGCGGAAATTACGGCGTTCTCATCACCGTGGCCGGCATTTTTGCAGGGGCGCTGTTTTTGAACGTGATCGATAAGCTGGTACCCCACCTGCACCGTTTGGTAGGTGCGGAGGAGGGCGGCGGCGCCAATCTGAGCAAGGTGCTTCTCTTCGTCACCGCCATCGCCATCCATAACCTCCCCGAGGGCATCGCCGCAGGCGTCGGCTTCGGTGCAGGGGACAATACCCGCGCCCTGATCGTGGCGGGGGGTATCGCCTTGCAGAACATTCCCGAGGGTATGGTGATCATCGGGCCCATGCTGGCGGCGGGAGTTTCTCACAAGCGCACCTTCCTTTGCGCCATGATGACAGGCCTTGTGGAGGTTGCGGGGGCTTTGCTCGGCTTCTTCGCCGTAAGCGTGGCGGAGATGATCCTGCCCTTTGCCTTGGCCTTTGCGGGAGGCACCATGCTGTACGTTATCAGCGCGGACATGATCCCCGAGACCCACGCCCACGGACACCAAAAGGGCGCTACATATACCCTCCTGGCAGGCTTCTGCGTGATGCTTGCCATGGACGTTCTCTTGGGATAAAAGGAGGTTCCTTATGCCCATCTACACATCTGTCGATGCTTTGATCGGCAACACCCCCTTGTTACGGCTGGAGAAGGCGGAAAAGCGCTTGTCCCTTTCCGCTTCTCTGTATGCAAAAATCGAATCCTTAAACCCCGCAGGCTCTGTGAAGGATCGTGTGGCCAAGGCCATGATGGATACCGCAGAGGCGGAGGGTCTGCTCACCCCCCACACCGTGGTCATCGAGCCAACCTCCGGCAACACCGGCATAGGACTTTGTGCCGTGGGGGCTTCCCGCGGGTATCGGGTGATCATCGTCATGCCCGACAGTATGTCCAAGGAACGCCGTCTCTTGATGGAGGCCTTCGGCGCAGAGGTGGTGCTGACCCCCGGCGCAGAGGGAATGCAGGGAGCCATCCGCAAGGCCGAGGAGCTGGCGGCAAGCTTCCCCTCCGCTTGGATCCCCGGGCAGTTTGACAACCCCGCCAATCCCATGGTGCATTACCAAACCACGGGTCCTGAGCTGTGTGCCGATTTAGAGGGCGCACCGGATGTCTTTGTCTGCGGCATCGGCACGGGAGGCACTATCACCGGCGTGGGGAAGTACCTCAAGGAGCAGAACCCTCATTGCCGCATCGTGGGCGTTGAGCCCGCTTCCTCCCCCTTGCTTTCTGCAGGGAAGGCAGGCCCTCACGGCTTGCAGGGCATCGGAGCTAACTTCATCCCCTCCGTGCTGGATACTGCTCTTCTTGACGAGATCATCCCCGTCACCGAGGAGGAGGCCTACGCCGCAGGACGTCTGGTAGGCATGACCGAGGGCATTCTGGTGGGTATCTCCGCAGGAGCCGCCGCCCACGCCGCCTTTACCCTGGCTTCCCGCCCCGAGAATAAGAACAAGCGTATCGCCGTGCTGTTCCCCGATGGGGGAGACCGTTATCTTTCCACCCCCATGTACGCAAAAAAGGCTTGACAAATCCCCAAAAAAGTGCTATATTTTTCTGCAAAGAACTTATTTCCCAAGGAGAAACCCCTTATGTCCCAATACCGTCGTGTTTTAACCGTGCAGGATATCTCCTGCGTGGGGCAGTGCTCCCTCACCGTGGCGTTGCCCGTGCTTTCCGCTTGCGGAGTGGAGACCTGCGTCCTCCCTTCCGCCGTGCTTTCCACCCATACAGGGGGCTTTACCGGCTTCACCTTCCGTGACCTCACGGAGGATATGCCGTCCATCCTTGCCCACTGGCAGAAGGAGGGCATCGATTTCGACGCCATTTATACCGGCTATTTGGGCAGTACCAAGCAGATCGATTACGTCAAGGCTATTATGGAGGGTGTTGCCGCTGAGGGCTGTGTCAAGGTGGTTGACCCCGCCATGGCAGACCACGGCAAGCTGTATTACGGCTTCGATCAGCCCTTCGTGGAGGCTATGAAGACCCTTTGCGGCCAGGCGGATTACGTGATCCCCAACCTGACAGAGGCTTGCTTCCTCACCGATACGCCCTACACCGAGGAGTACGATCAGGCCTTTATCCTCACCCTTTTGGAAAAGCTTACCGCTTTGGGTGCCAAGAACGTGATCTTCACCGGGGTTTCCTATTCCCCCGAGAAGAACGGTGTGGCTGTTTACGAAAACGGCGTTTACAGCTACTACGAGCATGAGATGCTCCCCAACGGCTGTCACGGCACGGGAGACATCTACGCCTCCGCCTTCGTGGGCGCTTTGATGCGTGGCAAGTCCGCCTACGACGCCGCCCGCATCGCCGCAGACTACGCCGTAGCCTGCATTAAGAACACCGCTACCCTGGAGAACCATTGGTACGGTGCCGCCTTCGAGCCGGTTTTGGGTCAGCTCATCAAGGCGCTGGAGGATTAAAAGAACGTTAAAGGGGTGTTTCCGGAAAGAAACACCCCTTTTCGCATCTTATTTTTTTACGAACAGCTTCGTCGCCACGTATTCCCGGACTACGATTTGGAAGAAATGGAAAAACGGTACAAAGGATAAGAATGCCCCGACAGATGATTGCAGTCTGCCGGGGTGTTTTTTGTGCGGGGAAAAGGAACCTCAATAGGAGCCTCATCCCAAGTTGGCGAACAACGGCAAGCAAGTAGGGGCGATTCACGAATCGCCCGTTTAATAGGAACCTCATCCACCATCGCGGGAGAATATTAAGTGCTGTTTTTCTTGCTCTTTCCGCCCCACGCCGGTCCCCCTACCCCAAAGGGGAAGGCAAGATGCTTGCTTCGCAAGCGGGAATTATCGTATGCCCCTGCGGGGCGAAAAAAGAATTTCTATTTTTCTCGCCATAACTTTTGGCTGCGCACGATTGAACTCTCTTTTTCGCCCGCCAACGGCGGGCTCTTGCCTTCCCCTTTGGGGAAGGGGGACTATTGCGGGAATTTCCAGGTCGGGTAAAACAGGTTTTCTCAATTCCCGCAATGGTGGATGAGGTTCCTATTGCCATCGAAAAAAGACCTCCATCGAGGTCTTTTTCTCACTTTTTCGCAAACAATTTCGTGACCACGTATTCGCGGATCTTGTTGTCCGTGCCGAAAAGCCTCCCTCCGAGAGGGAGGGGGACCACCGCAGGTGGTGGAAGGAGCCAACGGGAGATAAACTGTGATTTTGGCGGGAAAAACATTCCTGCACTTATGGATCTTCCGTTTGTTTAGTCAAATTTCTGTTTCTTTACTTTTTCGCAAACAATTTCGTCGCCACGTATTCGCGGATCTTGTTGTCCGTGCCGAAAAGCCTCCCTCCGAGAGGGAGGGGGACCACCGCTGGTGGTGGAAGGAGCCAACGGGAGATAAACTGTGATTTTGGCGGGAAAAACATTCCTGCACGTATGGATCTTCCGTTTGTTTAGTCAAATTCCTGTTTCTTTACTTTTTCGCAAACAATTTCGTGGCCACGTATTCGCGGATCTTGTTGTCCGTGCCGTCCATGGCCTTTTTGATGTTCCCTCTGTGCTTATACAGGATCAACCCGCTGACCGCAGAGCAGACCGCGATCACCGGCACGCTTTTCTTTAAGATCCACATAAAGACAGGGAAGGCGATCCCCGCAAAATAGGGCAGGGCAACGCTGTAATTCACCACCAGCATGGCGATAACACCGGTGACTAAAAGGAAGCAGAACACCTTGGGATCCACCGCCAGTACAAACCCGCCGAAGGAGGCCAAGCCCTTCCCGCCCTTGAACTTCAAATAGAAGGGGAAGATGTGTCCCACAATGGCCGCCGTTCCTGCCAAATAGGGAGCAATTTCAATCTCCCCGCAGAACAGAGAGGTTAAATGGAAGGCCGCAAAAGCCTTGAAGATGTCGAACAGCATCACCACCGCGGCAAACCCCTTGCCGAAGTTCAGCAGTACGTTGGTAGCGCCCAAATTCCCCGTGCCGTGCTTCCGCAGGTTAAACTGCTTGAGCTTCCCGATCAATGCCGCAGGGTTCAAGGAGCCCAGCAAATATCCCAAAATAATACATAGTAATACGTTCATCTCACTTTTTTCCTCCTTTTGCGCCTCTTTTCTTTAAGATACTCTTAGGATATGGCAAAATGCCGAGGTTCTTATGAACAAAGTGTAAAACCCATACCCGCCTTGACAAAAACCATTCTTTCCGCTACAATAAAGGTAACGATTCCCACGGAGGTTATTTATGGAACGCAAGCTGATCACACCCGACCCTTCTGCTTTTCCGGAGGTCTTTCATCCCTTATTGAAGGGGGAGATCTATGACAGCAGCTGTTCTGCCGCGGCGCGGGTGCTTTACATTCCGAGAGAAAATTGCTTTTTGAAATCCGCCCCCAAGGGAAGCTTGAAGAGAGAAGGAGAGCTGACCGCCTTTTTCCATGGGGTCTACAAAGCCCCCGAGGTGCTTTGCTATCTCAGCGAAGAGCGGGATTGGCTGTTGACCACAGCAGTGGAGGGGGAGGATTGCACCCATCCGGACCATTTGGCAGAGCCGAAGAAGCTCTGTGAGCTTTGGGCGGAGACTCTGCGCACCATCCACAGCCTGCCCACGGCGGGTTGCCCCGTGGAGGATCACGGCAAACGCTATTTTGCCACCGCAGAGGAGAACTACCGCAAAAAGGCATACGATCTGACGTATTGCGGCGGCGCCTTTGCCACGGCGGAGGAGGCCTACGGCTTTCTGGAAGCCCGCCGCCACCTGCCGGAAAAGAATACCCTCCTTCACGGAGATTACTGCCTGCCCAACGTGATGCTAAAGGGGTGGCAGGTGTCGGGACTCATCGATTTGGGCAACGGAGGTGTTGGCGACCGCCACGTGGATCTCTATTGGGGGGCGTGGACCTTGGAATTCAATCTCCACACCGATGCTTACCGAGACCGTTTTTTTGACGCCTACGGAAGAGATTTGATTGATGAAGAAAGGCTTCTGCTGGTTTCTGCCGCAGAAGTATTTGGGTGATTTTATGACCGATTACAAGCTTTTATGCAGACAGCTTCTTGCCCTTACCGAGGGGGTAACGGAGCCCATCTCCAACCTTGCCAATGCCTCGGCGTTGCTGTTTCATACTCTGGAGGAGCTGAACTGGGCGGGGTTTTATCTGTATAAAAACGGTACCCTCCTTTTAGGCCCCTTCCAGGGGAAAACCGCCTGCACAAGGATCCCCATGGGGAAGGGCGTTTGCGGTACTGCCGCAGAAAAAGGGGAGAGCTTGGTGGTTCCCGACGTTCACGCTTTTCCGGGGCATATCGCCTGCGACTCTGCTTCCAATTCCGAGATCGTCATCCCCATGTACGTGGGAGGAGCGCTTTTCGGCGTGCTGGATATGGATAGCCCCGTTTTCGGCCGCTTTACGGAGGAAGACCGGGCGGGCTTGGAGGCCTTCGCAAGAACCCTGGAAACGGTGCTGAACGGATAAAAGGATCCCACGCTTTTCCCCCTGCGTGCACTCGAAACAAAACCTTTTCACCCGCATAGGGCACAGTGCCGATGGCATGAATTTGAACGGCAACGGCGCGTTGTATCTTCAAAAAACACAATCATCCGAAGAGAGCGAAAATTTTCCTCTCTTTTTTTGTTTTTCATTACAGTTTCATAACAAACCTGTGTTATAATACCCCCAAGAAGGAAAAACGAAAGGAAGAATCGACATGGCAAAAATATTGGTAGTGGAGGATGAGCAGGTCATCAACGACCTGATCGTAAAGCACTTGGCGCTGGTGGGACATACCTGCCTTTTCGCTTACGAGGGGTTGAGAGCCTTGGAGCTTTTACGTACCCACGAGCCGGATCTGGTGATCCTCGACGTGATGCTTCCCGGGCTGGACGGCTTTGATCTGGTGAAGCTGATGGGAGACGTCCCCGTGATCTTCGTCACCGCAAAAAGCAACCTGGAGGACAAGCTGAAAGCCCTTTCCCTGGGTGCGGAGGATTACATCGTCAAGCCCTTTGAAATGCAGGAGCTGCTTGCCAGAGTGCGGGTGGTCCTGCGCCGTACCAAGCGGGATTCCAATGAGTTTTCCTTCGATGGACTCACCGTGGACTTCAACGCCAGAAAGGTGTTCCGCGGGGAGGAGGAGATCATTCTTGCACCCAAGGAGTTCGCCCTGCTGGAGGCCTTGATCAAAAACCGCAACATTGCCCTGTCCAGAGAGAAGATCCTGTGTCTGATGTGGGCCTTCGACTACGAAGGAGACACCCGCACCGTGGACGTTCACGTGCAAAAGCTCCGTCAGAAGCTGGAGCTGAAGGACCGTATCAGAACCATCTATAAGGTGGGCTACAGATTTGAAGTATGAAAGGGAAAATGAAATTTTTTGAGCGCACCTATCTGTTGACGCTTTTGCTTTTCCTGCTGTTTCTCAACGGGTGCGTGTTTGCGTTGGCGTATTACACCCACGGGGGAAATCTGGATGCCGCACGGGAGGTCTGCCGCTCGGGGGAGACAGCGGCTTTGGAGGCTTACCTGCGGGACAGAGAGACCTTGGACGACGTGAACGAACTGCTTTTGCAGGTGTCTTACGGCAATTTCTACCGTAAAAAGAACGTCTATCTTGCCTTTACCCGGGAGGGGGAGACCACCTTCACCAACCTGCCCGCAGGGGTGGAATGTCCCGCGGCGGGGAAGATGACCGATCTGCGCACGGAGGGGAAACGCTATCTTGTGTTCACCGAAGAAGCGGGGGAGGACGGACTGTTGTTCACCTACGCCTCCGACGTCACCTATCTGGACGAGGAATTCCGCACCCTCATGCTGGTGCTGGGAGGGGTCTCCTTGGCGGCATCCGCTTTGCTGGCGCTGTTTTTGTACCTCCTGTTGCGGAAGCTGTACGTCCCTCTGGGCAACCTTTCGGGGGCGGCGAAGAGTCTGGCAGAGGGGGACCTTTCCGTCCGTGCAGACGATTCGGGAACAGATGAATTTTCCGCCCTGGCAGGGCATTTCAATCACATGGCGGATAAGCTCCAGGGGCAGATCCAAACCCTTCGGGATACCGCCGACCAACGGCAACGGATGCTGGACGACCTGGCCCACGAGATGCGCACCCCCTTGACGGGGATCCACGGCTATGCGGAATACATCTCCGCCGCAAGGATCTCCGAGGAGGAGAAGATCGAGGCGGCTCAGTTCATTATGTCGGAATCCATGCGCCTGCGGCAGATCAGCGAGACGCTTTTGGATATGGCCTTCGTGCGGGAAAACCGTATTTCCCCCACGGAGCTGGTGGCAAGAGAGCTTTTGCTGGCCACCCGCAGTCGCTTCGTCACACGCGCCCACGAAAAGGATCTCACCGTCACCGTTACGGGAGGGGAGCTCCTTGTATCGGGGGATAAATTGCTGTTGGAGCTGTTGCTCACCAACTTGACGGAAAACGCCTGCAAGGCCTGTCCTGTCGGGGGGAGCATTGAACTGGGCGCTACCGTCACCGAAGAGGGCAAGACCCTGTTCGTCAAGGATAACGGAAACGGCATGACTCCCGAACAGCTTGCCCTTATCACCACCCCCTTCTACCGTACCGACCGCTCCCGCAACCGCAAGGAGGGGGGCACGGGGCTGGGGCTGGCTCTTTGCGAGCGCATCGCCATCGCCCACGGCGCCACCCTCACCTTCACCTCCGCTTTGGGAGAGGGGACTACCGCCTTTGTTATTTTTGGGAAATCCGAAAAATTTACAACTCCATGACAACTCCGTGACGGTTTCCATATATTCCCGTGGTAACATGGTCATACCGTGAAAGCGGAATCTATTTTTTCAGAAAGGAACACCCTATGAAAACCCAGAAGAGCTTATTCTTCAAAACGGCACTCTGCCTGTTGGTGGCCTGCGCCGTGCTGTCCTCGGGGATGCTGTTCATCGCCGCATCCGTGGAAGGCACCTCCTCCATCAACGGCGAGTCCGTGACCCCCGCAATCGAAGACGTGGGCGACTCTAATGCGGAGCTTCCTCCCGTGGACGATCCCGAGACCCCCGCTCCTCCAGCCACCGTGGTTGACCGGTACCTCACCGTCACCGAAGAAGAGGGCAAGACCGTCGCCACCCTCTACACCCCCGAGCAGATCGCGGATTTCAACGCCCGCAGAGAAGCAGGAGAGTGGTTCAACCTCTCCGACGAGGAGGTTCTGGCGCTGATCACCGATACCCGCGAGATGTTCTTTGAGTACGACGTGATCCGCATCAACAACCTGGACGGTACCACCTCCAAGTACTACGGCTACAGCTTCTATTCCGAAGGCGACTACCTGCAGTACTTCGGTCTGAACCCCGCCGACACCGACGCTACCTTTGATCTCAGCGGCGATATGCACCACGCTACCGTGGACCGCATCCGCGTAGTCCATTCTGCCGTGACCGTTCCCGACGGTATGTGCAGCCCCGAAAACGTGGTGATCTTTACCGGCCTTTCCGACTATCCCGATCATTACGAATACGTGGACGGTCAGGAAGAGCTGAATACCCTAGGTCACGAGGTGTCCGGCTATTGGTATTTCGGCCACGATTATTGGTCCAATTACTGGCATAATTGCTACTCCGGCGGCGCTTTCATTCTCACCACCTACAACAGCCTGCTGAAGGAGGAAGCCCACTTTATCAGCGATATCGGCAACTCCGATAAGAACGACTTTACTCAGCTGTACAAGGCCACCGATACCTTTGATTTTGGCAAGTTCGAATACGCTACCGAAGGCCATTCCATGGTCATTGAGGTCTGGAACGACAAGACCGAGTCTCTGGTTGCACGCATCCGTGTGGATAACCCCGAAGAGGTTGCCACCGCAGAAGCTTTGTGGGACGAAATGATGGCATACCTGTTGGGCGACCCCGACGAGTACGAGATGGTAGAAGTGGAAGACTACTTCCCCGTGAACAACTACTCCGTGGTGGTCTACCTCAACGGTGCTACTCCCATCTACGGGGATTCTGCCAACACCACCTATTTCCACTATCGCGCAGACTATAAGCCCGACCTCTGGAGCTTCGGCGAGTATCAGCCGTACTGCTGTCTCTCCGGTAATGCCGATATGGCGGCTTATATCAACTCTCTGCTGGCAAAGTATCTGGCAGAATAATCTTCGAACGCATGGGAATTTTTCCCTTCTTGTATCCTTTCTTGTTGCAAGCGTGCCCCCGCCCTTTTCGCGGGGGTATGCTTGTTTTCATTTTTTGATGTCGGCGTAGCGAAACCGGGCATAAAATAAAATCCATTCCGCCGCAAACACTTTCGCTACAGTTCCAAAAACGGCTCTGCCGTTTTTGATGTCGGCGAAACGATACTACACATAAGACGAAAACATTGCGCCGACTTGCTCTTGACATTTCTCCGAAAATATGCTACTATGTCCGCAAGAATGGGAAAGGAGACTCCACTATGATCCTCACGGTTGACATCGGCAATACCAACATCGGCCTCGGCGGATTTTCCGGCGGTGAGCTGACCTTCGTGGCGAAGGTGGCCTCCAACCACCATTTAACGGGGGATGAATACGCCTGCAAGCTTTTGTCCACCCTTTCCTTATACGGTGTGGAGCGGGAAGCTGTGGAGGGGGCGATCCTTTCCTCTGTGGTACCTCCTATCACCGACGTGATGAAGCAAGCCATCTCCATCGCCTACGGGGTGACCCCTATGGTGGTAGGCCCGGGAATCAAAACGGGGCTGGGAATCCGTTGCGACGATCCCGTTTCCGTGGGTGCGGATCTGATCTGCGCCTGCGTGGCGGCAAAGCAGCTTTACGGCTGTCCCGCCTTGGTGGTGGATATGGGCACGGCCACCAAAATGATGGTGGTGGACGGCGGCGGCGCTTTCATCGGCGTTTCCATCATCCCCGGGGTGACCATGGGGCTGAACGCTTTGGCCGCAGGGACGGCACAGCTCCCTTTGGTAAGTCTGCAAGCTCCGTCCTCGGTTATCGGTAAGAACACGGCGGACTGTATGCGCTCCGGCGTGGTGTTCGGCAACGCCTCCATGGTGGATGGCATGATTACCCGCTTCAATCAGACCTACGGGGAGAAATTGCCCGTCATCGCCACGGGAGGTGCGGCATCCACCGTGATGCCTCATTGCGAAAGCGAATATACCATGGACGAGCAATTGGTGCTGAAGGGGCTGTACCTTCTGTACCTGCGCAACAATTGAATCAAAATAACAAACATAAAAAACTAAAAAAGCGTTGTACCGCTTTTGCGGACGACAGCAAGGAGGAATTTTTTATGCAAGCAAAACAAAGGCAGAGAATGTCCACCGAGACCTTGGTTCTGGGTGCCATCCTGACCGCATTGGTAGTGGTTTTACAGATGGTGGGGTCATTCATCCATTTGGGAATGTTCTCCATTTCTCTGGTATTGGTGCCCATTGTTCTGGGTGCTTCCGTGGGAGGCCCCAAGCTGGGAGCTTGGCTGGGAGGCGTGTTCGGCATCGTGGTGTTGCTCAGCGGTGACGCGGCGGCGTTTCTTGCCATCAACGTACCCGGCACCATCATCACCGTCATGGTCAAGGGCATTGCCTGCGGTCTGGTGGCGGGATTTGTGTATCAGTGGCTTTCCAAGCTGGATCGATATGCATCCGTAATCATTTCCGCATTGGTTTGCCCCGTGGTAAACACCGGCGTGTTCCTGTTGGGCTGCAGCGTGTTCTTTATGGACACCATCAAGACCTGGGCCTTGGCAGGTTATGGCGAGAACGTGGTGGGATATATGTTCCTGGGTCTGGCAGGATTGAACTTCCTGGTGGAGGTGGCGATCAACGTGCTGTTGACCCCCGCTATCGTGAGACTTTTGGATTTCAGAAACAATAAGAAAGCATAAGTGCAAAAACCTTCCGGTCATACGGAAGGTTTTTTGTATCGGATCTTTGCTCTCGCAGAACGGGTCGCCGTGGGCGTCGACCCCTACGAAACCGCGCCAACTGTGTTGGTTTTCGTGCTTTTTTCACGAAAGCAGTTGGAAGGAAGAATAGCCGGCGCCGTTCTTCTTGCGGGAGAAAAGGCAGAAAGTTCCGAATGCTTTTTTTGTGTCCGTAGGGGTCGACGTCCACGGCGACCCGTGAACCATTTGCCCTGCAGGCAAACTTCGTTTTTTACCTTACTTCTCCTCTTAACTTAAACAGCAAGAACAAATTGGGGAAGATCATCAGCCCGCCCAGAATATCCGCCAGAATCAAAAGTCTTGTCAAGGGGAGAAACGCTCCCAAAAAAGCGCACGCCACACTGCAAATACTGTAAAGCGTTTCCCCGGCGGGCAGGGTAAGGTATTGCAGGCACACCCTGCTGTAATAACACCAGCTGAGAATGGAGGAAAAGGCAAACACCGCAGAAAGCAGGGCAAACACCGCTGTCCCACTGCCGAAAAACAAGGCGGAGAAGATCTCGGAAATGCTTTGACTTCCTGTTACCAGCAGTGCCAACGCCGTGAGGGTGGACACCAAAAAGGTGTCTGCAAAGATCTCAAATACCCCCCACTCCCCCTGCTTTTTCGGGTCTGCCTCCCCGGAGGCGGCGTGGGCAAGAGGGGAAGAGCCGACCCCGGCTTCGTTGGAAAACACCCCGCGGGCAAACCCCTCCCGCATGGAGGCGGCAATGAGCGTTCCGGAAACCCCGCCCACCAAGGGACGTACCCCAAAGGCAGAGCTTACGATCTCTTGGAATGCGGCGGGCAATGCGGAGCAGTGGGCCAAAATCACCCCTGCCGCCGTCAATATGTACACCAAGGAGGCGGCGGGTACCAAAATTCCGTTCCATTTCCCGATCCGTTCTCTCCCGCCCCAAAGGCAGTAGGCCAACAGCAGACCGCATACGCCCCCGCACAGCAGGGGAGAAATTCCCATTTCGGAGACCGTCTCCGTCAATGCCCCGATCTGGGTGAGATTTCCCACCCCAAAGGAGGCGGCAACGCACAGCAAGGAAAAGAAGACTGCTGTTTTCTTGTAGCCCAATCCGCCCAAAATGTAGGGGGCGCCTCCCGTGAAGCCGTCCTTGGTTTTTCTTCTGTGCTTCACCGCCAGGAACACCTCGGCGTACTTCAACGCCATGCCTCCCAAGCCGCTGATCCACATCCAGAAAACACTTCCCGCGCCGCCTGCGGCGATGCCGTAGGCAACTCCCGTGATGCTTCCAATGCCCACCGTGCCGCCCAAGGCGGTGGACACCGCACGGAGCAACGCCTTTTTGTCCTTCTTCCCGAAGAGGCTTCCCACCGTCCGCTTCAAGATCCACGGCAGCCGCAGGGGGATGAAGCGGGTCTTGACGGTAAAATATCCCCCAAAGGATAAAAGCAATCCGATGAGGGGCATTCCCCACAAAGCGTTGCGGATAGTTTCCAGCATGAAAAACAAAGTCTCCTTTCGGGTTGACAAAGGGCGGAAAATATGATACCATAAAAAAGTAAAAATCCTTGTTTTCGGAGGCAGTTATGGCAGAAGCAATGTTTGCAAAAGCGGGGAAGGGCTACAACAGAGAGCAGGTGGATGCCTTTCTTTTGGAATTGAACCGCAATTTTGCGGAAAAGGAGAAGGAGCTGGACGCCCGTATCCGTCAGCTTTCCGCCGCCCTTACGGAAACGGAGGCGCGGCTTCGTGAGGCAGAAGCCAAGAACGAGGCCTTGGAGGCAGACTACTCTGCCCGTCTTGCGGAAAAGGAGAGGGAGTGCGCCGATCTGCAGGCTTCCATCGGTCAGCGGATGCTTCAAGCCGATGCCCGTGCGGAGCAGATTCTTGCCGAGGCACAAAAGAAGGCAGATGCCATTACGAGCTCCGTCCGCGAAAAGGCAGAGGCGGAATGTGAGCGTATGCTGGCAGAGACCCGCAAGGGCTGCGCCGTGATCGGTCAGGCGGCGGCAGAGTTTGCAAGCCGTATGAATGCCGTCACCGCAGAGATGAACAAAACCGAAAAGCTGATGGACATGGCCTTGGAGGACGTGCGCCGCAAGGCGGGAATCCGCAAGGTGTCGGAATAACTCTACACCGCAGGCTTTGGCGGCTGTACCTGAGGCGGCGGCTGTTCCCCCGGCTCCAAGGGTAGGTCAAATCCAATATTTTCCAAAACCACTGCGCTTACGTTCAAAACGTAAGCGTTTTGTATTTCGTCAAAAACAAAGGTATGCTCCCATTCACACACCTCGCCCAAGGTGCCCAGCCAACGGGAAACGTCCTGTCGGGCGTTCTGCCGCAATACGGCTTCCGTCATGGTGAATTGTCGTTTTTCGTATTCCCGATAGACCGCCTTGGTGATACGGATGGGGGTCTCGATAAAGCCCAGCAACCGCAGATTTTCCGTGGTAAGCTCCGTGTCAAAGCGGGCGTATGGGCTGTCTGTCTTTACGGAAAATTCCCGTCCCAGAACGGAGATCGCCTTCCGCACTGTCACCCTGCCGGTGTAGTGCTTGACCTCTTGCAGTACGGGGAACACGGCGGAATAGCTTTCGTATACCTTGGCGATCACCTCGCCCCCTGCGTGATGTACCCGATATACGTTGCGCTTTCCCACGGTAAAGGCGGAGATGAGGATCTGCCCCGTTTCCACCACCTCTCCGGGGGAGACCAGGATCGTCCCCGCCTCCGCCTTCACGGAAACGATGATGCCGTCCCGTGTGGCTGCCACGTTGCAATAGCCCTCTCTGTCCTTGGGCGGAGATTCGGCGGTACGCTCCAGCACCTCCACCTGAACGTGGGTGCCTTTCACGTTGATGGCGATGGAGGAAAGCTCGTGGAAGGACAAAAGCACCAGATTCTGCACCTTCAAAATGGGAATATGGGGAATGTAGCTTCCCACGGTGACCCCATGCTCCTCCAACGCTTGCAAAACAGCGGCTTCCGAAACGGTCTCGTTGCCGTTGACCGTCACCTTCCATACGAACAGCTCACTGTAAAACAAAAGCGCCAGCCCAAAGATCAGCCCCAAAAGCAATCCGGGGCGTTTTTTGTATTTGGCCACCAAAAAGGGGAGTCCCTTGGTTTTTTCGATTGCGGCGTGTATTCCTGCTCGAGCAGCGTTGTTCAAAAGAAGCTCCCCGCAGGAGAGGGTGGTCTTCAGATACCATACCCCGTCTCCGCCACGCAAGCTCCAAAACAGCAGGTTGTTCAGGGTGAGCTGCCGCAAAAAGGGCAGGGGATCGGCGCATTCCAGACGGACGGTATATTCCCCTGCCACGGAATGCAAAACTCCGTACATACTCATGGGTTTTCCCCCTCCGTAAGATAGCAGACCTTGTTAATATCCCCCTCGATAACGATGCAGGTGTTGGAAAGATACCGCATCTCCAGCTCCTTGCCGAAGATGCCGATCCGTTCCTTGCCGCCGCTTACCGTCATACGGGTTTCTCCGTATTCCAGAAGCCCGTCGATCCCCTCCGCCACCAAACGGCGTTTTCCTCGCCATTCCAAAAAGATCCCGGAGGTGGTGGGGGGTATGACTGTTCGTATCAGCTTCCCAAGACTGTTTTTTCTTTGGTTTTCCATCATATCACCGCCTGCAAGACAAGTATATTTTACCGTAGGTGATTTTATGAAGCTTTCCTCCCTGCTCCGTACGGTATTGCCCGGAGCGTTTTTTATCTTCTTGCTGGCCTTCCCCGCTACGGCAGGGGAGGCGGTGCTTTCCCGCGCGGTGTTTTTCGTTTCTCGGGTGTTTCCCACTTTGTTTCTTTCCTTGTGTCTCGGGGGAATGCTGGTGGACGATCCTCGGATGAGCAAGCTTTACGAAAAGCCCTGGGGGGTGGAATGCACCGTGTTCCTTTTGGGGGTGCTTTGCGGCTTCCCCTTGGGTGCAAGGAGCGCCATGCAGTTGTACGGGCAAGGAAGGATCTCGCGAAAACGGGCGGAATTCCTCTGCGGGTTTACCAATCTTGCCTCAGCGCCCTTCTTGCTGGGGGTGGTGGGGAATACCCTTTTCGGGAAAACTGCCTTTGGATGGCGGCTCATCGCCTTGCAGGCGGTGTGTGGGCTGTTGACCGCAGGAGTGCTGTATGCTTGTCTGCGTCCCGCGTGCAAGGGGGTCTGCGGAGAGCGAAAAACGCCTGCCTCTCTTCTTTTCCATATCACCTCCGCCACCTATACTGCATTGGAGGTAGGGGGAATGCTGATCTTCTTCGGGGCGGCGGGAGATTGCTTGCAAATGCTTTTGAGATTGCAGGGTGTCCCCGCGGTGCTGATGGGAGGCTTTTGGGAGTTTTCCGCAGGGTGCGGTAAGGCGGCGGAGCTTGGAGGCAAGGCGGGAGCGATTTTGGCGGGCATCTCCGTGGGCTTTTCCGGGCTTTGCGTTTTGGGGCAGGTTGCCGCCGTTACCAAGGGCAAGCTGTCTCTTGCCCCCTACTTGGGAGGGAAGCTGATCCAGACCGCCCTCATGGGGGTGGGGCTTCTTCTTTTCTCTTGACAAAGGGGAAGAACTATGGTAAACTATCTATAGAAACCAAAGGAGCTTACCGCCGTGAAGAAAAACGCTGAAGCATTGGAAAAGATCTGCGCTTATTGCGAATATGCCACCCTCATCGGGGACAGCGGCGCCTGCATTTGCAAAAAGAAGGGCGCTGTCCGCGCCGATAGCTCCTGCCGCCGCTTCAAGGAGGATCTGCTGAAGGTGAAGCCTCATTTGCCTACCCTGCCCGATTCCGATGACGGGGAAAATTTTTTTAAGTAAAAAATTCTGTAAAAGTCTTGACAAAGCCAAATATTTGTGTATAATAGTTTTTGCGCGTTTGGAGAGTTCCCTCCTTTCCCGATGAAGAAAATGCGCGAAACAAAATACGGTCTGCGGCTGTGGCGGAATTGGCAGACGCGCACGTTTGAGGGGCGTGTGGAGTACTCCGTATGGGTTCAAGTCCCATCAGCCGCACCAGAAGAAAAAACGACTTGCGTAAGCAGGTCGTTTTTTTGCAATCCAAGCTTTGAGCTGTATCTTTTCTTCTCCCGAAAACGACAATTTTCGGCACTGAGGTTTCTTTTTGGGGAAAGGGGGACTTTCTTTTTCGAAAGAAAGCCCCCCCTTAATCGTTCTCTTGCTTTAATTCAACCCCAAGGTCGCCAAGAGCTGCTCCTTGGTGCGGTAGCCCACGGAGGTGGCAACGGTTCTGCCCTCCTTGATGAGCAATACCGTGGGAATGCTGTTGATGCCGAAGCGGGCCGCCAAGGTGCCCTCCTCGTCCACGTTCACCTTGCATACCTTCCACTCCGGATGTTCCTCTGCAATCTCCGCGATCACCGGGGCGATCATCATGCAAGGACCACACCAGGTTGCCCAGAAATCGATGAGTACGGGTCTGTCACTGCAAAGCACCTCCGAAGAGAAGGCCTCTGCGGTCAATTTCACTTCTGCCATAATTTATCTCCTTCTTATTTCTCTTTGTAATACAGCAAGCAGTGGCAATACCCCTCAAAATCGGGATCCTTGATCTGCTCGCGGAATTCCTTGCACATACACTTATATTCCTCCGCTTTGCCCAAACGGCAGGGACAGTAGCCGTCCTTCTTCTCAAGACCTTCCTTGATGGTGCGGACGATCTCTTCGTTTTCGTTCAGTCTGATCTTCATATCCGTTTCACATCCTTTCGATGGGAATAGTATAGCATACTTTTTTGAAAAAAGAAAGAGAATCCTGTCATCCTTCCAAAAAAATTAACATTTTGGAAGGAAAAGGGCAGGGATAGCAGATGCGACGGGAGATGGTCAGGGTCCCCAAGACACTCGACCAAGGTACCAAAACGGCTTGCCGTTTTGCATAGCGGCATAAATACAGTATGCTTTTGGCTATGTATTGGCCGCGATTCCCTCCATTGTTACAGTCCAAAAAAAGAAGACCCACGAAGGGGTCTTGAGAGTGATTACATATTCGCCTTTGTTGTGTTGATTGAAGAAATCAGCATTCGCCGAATGGTCCCGCAATCGTGAAGGAGTGTTTTCATGGTATTGTCAACGAAAATTTCCGAGTGCTGCATAAGCTCAAGCCAATACTCTGTTTCGTAACATTCCTTTAATGCTATCTGCAACTTGGAAACGAAGTCTGCTTTGCTGTGGGCATATTTTGCCTCTCTTATGTTTGCGCCGATAGAAGTTGCGCTACGCTCCAACTGATTGATAAGAGAGTAATGTCCTTTTATACCGTCGGTCATCTTTAGTATTTTGATTGCGAAATCCATGGATAAATCTGCGAGTTTGTTCTCTGCCATAAACAATACCTCTGATTATAAGTATGTTATATATCCAAAAAAGAGAATGAAATCCTGCGTTGCAGGATGAAATCCAAGGCAATCTTGGATGAAATCTTCAGCCTGCGGCTTCAGATGAAATTAAATCCGCCTCCTATCACCCCGCGTCAGCGGGATTTCATTGCGAGGCGATTTCATCCTCGATAGAGGATTTATTCCGCTGTATGCGGATTTAGTTGAAGAAACTCAGAATTGCGCGCAATTCTGAGTTTCTTCTGGAGCGGGCGACGGGAATCGGACCCGCACGGTCAGCTTGGGAAGCTGAAGTTCTACCACTAAACTACGCCCGCATATGAAAGAGGGTTTTACGCCTCTTTTTTCAAAGTAACGAATCGATAGCGCAAGCCGGAAACGGAGGTTCTCCACTCGGTAGTTTCCGTCACCTGCCAGCCGTCCTCGGGGAGGAGATGGGGGAAGAAGGCATCTGCGCCCTCGGTTTCTGCATCGATCTCGGTAATAATTGCGCCGTCGCAAGCACCGGCGAATGCCTTGTAAACGCTTTCACCGCCGCAGAGATACACCGTTTTGCCCTGGGAATTTTGCCCCAACAGGTTAAACAGCTCCAGCGCACCTCTTGCCACCAACAGATTGTCATAGCCTTCCGTGTTCTCATACCGAGAGGAAAGCACCACGTTTAAACGGTTGGGCAAGGGCTTCCCGCCGGGGAAGCTTTCCAATGTTTTTCTGCCCATGACCACCACGTTGTCGGTGGTCAGTGCCTTGAAATTCTTAAGATCCTCGGGAATGCGGTAAAGCAACCCGTTGTTTTTGCCGATGGCGCCGTTGCGATCCACCGCTACTAAAATTACCATAAAAATCCTTTTGCTTTTATATTGCTACGGGAATGCCCTTGATCTGGGGATGCGTCACATAATCCTCCAGCCAAACGTCCTCAACCTTGAAATCGTAGAAATCTTTGATCTCGGGGTTGATATGGAACTTGGGGGCGGGGAGAGGTTCTCTTTGGAGCATCTCCTTGACCAGATCCACGTGTCTGTCGTAAATGTGGGCATCCGCAATGACGTGAACGAATTCACCTGCCACCATGCCGGACACTTGAGCGAACATATGAAGCAGTACGGCGTACTGGCACACGTTCCAGTTGTTGGCAGTCAAAACGTCCTGACTGCGCTGGTTCAGGATGCCGTTCAGCACCAGCTGACCGTCCTCCTGGGTGACGTTGAAGGTCATGCTGTAAGCGCAGGGATACAACGCCATGGAATGGAGATCGTGGTGGTTGTAAAGGCTGGTCATGATCCGACGGGAGAATGGGTTGTGCTTCAGATCGTAAAGCACTCTGTCTACCTGATCGAACATACCCTCTTTGTATTGATGCTTCACCCCAAGCTGATAGCCGTAGGCAGTACCGATGGAGCCTTCCTCGTCTGCCCAGGAATCCCAGATATGGGAATTCAGCTCATGGATGTTGTTGGATTTCTTCTGCCAGATCCACAAAAGCTCATCCACGCAGTTTTTCAGATTGGTCTTCCGCAAGGTCAGGGCAGGGAACTCCTTCCGCAGATCGTAGCGGTTCACCACGCAGAACTTCTTGATGGTGTAGGCGGGAGTGCCGTCCTCCCAAACGGGACGAACCTTCTCACCCTTGGTGTCCGTGCCATTTTCCAAAATGTCGCGGCACATATTGATGAATAAAGTATCTGCGTAACTCATAGGGGAGACCTCCTGTGGGTTTTTCTGCCGACCGTGGAATATTCTACCACATTTGCGGCTGTTTTGCAAGAGTTTTTATGGTTTTTATAAAAAATCTTTCCCGTTTATTCAGCCTCATCCGGCAAAGCCTTCCGTTTTCCGCCGGCATATTCCTTCAGCAGCATGGCAAGCATGACGCAGAATGAGATAAAGCCTCCCGCCGCCACCCAGAAGCAAGCGGGGTGATCGGTGGTGGTTTGGGTGTAATCCCGATTGAGAACGGAAACACCTTCCATTTTCTTGTATGCCTCCGGGTCGCCGCCTTCGGGAATCACCACGATGGCGGGGTCGTAAAGATCCTCCGTGGGAGCTACGCGGGTGATCATCCCGGTGAAGGTCACGGGCTCTTCAAAGGTCTCGTTTTTATAGAGCACCTTGGAGCAAACGGCGCCCTCACTGCCGTCCGTCTGCACCACCTTGTAGTAATACACGGGAATATTATCGTCCGTTACAAGAGAAAAGGCCAATTGGATCTCCACAAAAGAGACCTTCTGCAGAGTGGCCGCCTTTCCCTCGGTGGAATAGGGAGCAAATTCCAAGGGCACGGGGAAGAGACCCAGAATCAGCCGCGCCGCCAAAAAAACAAGGGTCACCCCCAGCGCAATTTTTACCTTCAACGTACGATCCATGGCTTCCCGTTCCTTTCTTTTTCTTCTTTACTATTATAAAGCACCCGCCGCCGTTTGTCAAGAGGAAAAAATCCGCCCTCCCGGTGAAGGGAGAGCGGAGCGGGGTTATTCGGTGGGATCAGTTGCCGTGAAGTCTTTCGTATTCTTCCAGCATCTGGCGGTATTCGTCCGTTTTTTCAAACTCCCCCGGAGGGAGCGTTTTGCTTTCACTATACATATATCGAAAATCCGCCAAACGTCCAAAACTTTTTTTGAAAAAGCGCAAATGTTTTTCTCCCTCTTGCATTTTTCCTCCCGATGGAGTATAATACCCCGTAGCTTTTGATAAGGACGGATTTCTTTATGACCTTCTATATCGCCCAAGCCGTGGGCTTTGTGGGAATGACCTTGGCGTTCATTTCCTTTCAGCAAAACAAACGGGAACGCATTGCTTTTCTGCAGATGCTTTCCTCCTTGGTATGGACGTTGCACTTCGGGCTTTTGGGCGCTTATTCCGGCATGGCAATGAACCTGATCGGGGCGGCAAGAGGCTTTGTGTATTCCAAGAAAGGGTCTGCTCCCCGCTGGTCCTACGCTTTTTGGCCCTACGTGTTCTCGGTGGTTTCCGCAGGGTGCTGTATCGTCACTTGGGAAAGCTGGCTTTCTCTGCTTCCCACGGTGGCCATGGTGGTCACCAGCTTCGGGTTGTGGGCGGATGAACCCAAGACTGTCCGCCGGCTGAACCTTCCCGGCTCCTGGCTGTGGTTGGCATATAATTTGGCAAGCCTCTCCTGGGCGGGTGCCATCACGGAATGCTTCAACACCGCCTCCATTGTGATCGCTATGTGGCGTTTTGACCGCAAGGGCGCAAAAAACTCTTGACATACATTTATTTCTGTTATATAATTAGGAAAACCCAAAAAAAGGAGAAATGAACATGAAAAAATTTCTGGCAATGCTTTTGGCAACTTTGATGGTGTTCGCTCTTGCAGCTTGTACCGAAGAGCCTGCTGAGGTTAGCAGCACCTCTTCCGCCGCAGGCGTAAGCAGCGAAGCTCCCACCTCCTCCGAGGAGGCAGTTTCTACCGAATCCTCCGAGGCTGAGTCTTCCGAGGAGGCTTCCGAGGACACTTCTTCCGAGGACACTTCTTCTGAGGATACCGAAGCTCCCGAGGTTCCTGCATTCTTGAATAAGTTTGTATCCATCGGTACCGTTTCCACCAACGACCGCGCTACCGGCTCCAATGCGATCCCCTTGACCGGCGTGAACGAAGACCTTGCATACGGCGCAGTGATTCTTTATACCGAAGAATACGGTATGCCCGCTGCCGACGAGCTGGCTGATTTCGCAGTGGTTGTATTTACCTACGATCACACCTATTTCGGTTACGTAAAGACCGCCTTCTATGAGGTTGGCGCGGCCGAAGATACCGCTATCGACGAGGATGGATTTGCCATCGCTATCCATTCCTACCACGCGAACTACATCACCCGTGCAAAGGATATCAAGGAAGGCACCACCGTATTCCCCCACGGTCTGCACCTTTACACCGGCGTTGACTACGACGTAGACAAGACTGCCGCCGCTCCCACCATCGACGGCGTATTTGACGAAGCCGAGTGGGAGGATTACTACATCGACCACATCGATGCGGAGAACGAGGGCTGGTCCTACGCTCAGTTCGAGAAGGACAACTACTACGCTACCGCAGATTACTACGTGACCTACGACGATACCTACCTCTACCTCTGCGTAGTGGTTCAGTCTCCCTATCACTATTGCCCCATCTCCACCGATAAGGCATCGGATATGTGGCAGTATGAGTGCATTCAGGTGAAGTACTCTGCAGAAAGCCCTGCAGGGGACTACATCTCCGAGCATTTTGACCGCGTGATCGACAAGACTGCCGATAACGAAAAGGTTGTTATCTCCTGCGGCTTTGCCGTGAACGACAGCGGCGAGACCTGCTACTACGGCACCACCGGCGGCAAGGTTGCTTGCTCCCGCGATGATGCAGAGCAGCTTACCGTTTACGAGGTAGCATTCCCCTTCGCCGAGCTGGGTGTGACTCCCGAGGAGGGAATGGAGCTGGGTCTGGCCTTCTCCATCAACTCCACCAACAAGGATGACATTTCCAAGGGTATTTGGAAGAACATCACTGCCCGTAATGGCGGCGGCATCATCGGCAGAAACGACTACGCCAAGATCCCCGTGATCACTTTGAACTAATCCAACCAAGCATAGCGGGGGACCGAGCCAAGGTCTCCCGCTTTCCGTTGTTACAGAAAACGAAAAGGAGATTTATGATGACAGCAAGAGAATTGATGGAGCAGCTCATCGGAGGAGCTACCTTGAACAGACCCACCGTAGACACCTGCAAGCACGGCGACCCGGAAAAAGAGGTGCGCAAGGTTGCCCTCTGCATGACCGCCACGCCGGACGTGCTGAATCAAGCAAAAAAGTGGGGCGCGGACATGGTGATCACCCATGAACCCACCTTCCACGATCATTTTGAAAACCCCAGAGAGGATGCCGTTACCCTGAAAAAGCGGGAGTTCGTGGCGGAAATGCCCTTCACTCTGTACCGCTTCCACGATTTTATCCATTGGGGCGTGGATTTTGACCACATCAACGAGGGCTTCCTGCGGCTTGTGGGCTGGGAGGGTACCTTTGATGGCAGAACGGGATTTGTTCTGGATACGCCCACCACCGTTTATGACTTGGCAAAAAGTGTCAAGGAAAATCTGGGCATTCGCCACCCCCGCATCATCGGGGATCCCGATCTGCTTGTGACCGGGATCAATATGATGCTTGGCGCAGGGGGAAGCGGTGCGGCGGATAAGTTTTTGGGAGATGACAACCAGCTGATGATCACCGGCGAGATCTGCGAATGGCGGGACGGTGAGCCAATCCGCGATGCCTCCCAGTTCGGCATTCCCAAGGCCATGCTGGTGCTGGGACATTCTGCCTGCGAAGCCCCCGGTATGGAGGCGTACGCTTCCGATATGGCTGAAAAATATCCCGAGCTGGAGATCTGCTACATAGAAAGCGGAGATCTGTTCTCTTATGTGGACTGATCTGCCCCTTCCCGTTGCGGAAGCGTTGGAGCGTCTTGCATCCCATGGCTACCAAGGCTTTTTGGTGGGAGGATGCGTGCGGGACGTTCTGCGGGGCGTTGTTCCCACAGATTACGATCTGACCACCTCTGCCAAGCCGGAGGAGGTGAAGGCGCTGTTTCCCGACAAAAATGTGGTGGAAACAGGTCTTAAGCACGGCACCGTTACGGTATTTTCCGGCGGTATGCCCTTGGAGATCACCACCTTCCGTACCGACGGCAGCTATTCCGACGGCAGACATCCCGACGGGGTGACCTTTGCTTCCACCATAGAAGAGGATCTTGCCCGCAGGGATTTTACCGTGAACGCCATGGCCTGGAGTCCCGAGACGGGGCTTATCGATCCCTATGGCGGCAGGGAAGACCTGCAAAACAAGGTGATCCGCTGTGTGGGTGATCCCAAGCGCCGCTTTTCGGAGGATGCTCTTCGCATTTTGCGGGGGGCGCGGTTTGCCTCCGTGTTGGGCTTTCGGGCAGAGCCTGCCACCAAGGCGGCCATGCTGGAATATACCCCCTTGCTTGCCAAGGTGTCCATGGAACGCATTTCCGTGGAGTTTGTCAAGCTTCTTTGCGGCAGTCACGCCTACGAGATTCTGGATGAATATCGGGAGCTGATGGCCTTCTTCCTACCGGAGATCCGCCCCGCCTTTGGTTTCCACCAGCAATCTTCCCACCACGTGTACGACGTATATACCCACATCCTCCATGTGGTGCGGAACGTTCCGCCGGAGCCTATGTTGCGCCTTGCCGCCTTCTTTCACGATCTGGGCAAGCCCCGGGTGGCTGACGGCAGCAGCTTCCGAGGGCATCCTGCGGCGGGGGCAAAAATGGCGGAAACCATCATGCGCCGTCTGCGGATGGAAAGAAAGCTGATCCGAGACGTTACTCTCTTGATCCGGGAGCATGATACGCTGCTTCGCGCATGGGATACACCCCGCATTCTCCGCCTGCTGCAACGGATCACTCCCGCATTGGCACAGCCTCTGCTTTCCCTCATGGAAGGGGATGCTCTGGCCAAAGCCCGTCCGGAGGAATACCTTGCTTCCGTCAAGGAATGCCGTTTGGCGGTGGAAGCCGTTCTGGCCACCTCTCCCTGCCTTTCCGTGGCGGATCTGGCCATCGGCGGTAAGGAGCTTTTGACCCTTGGCATCCCCTCGGGTGAGGAGATGGGGCAGGCCTTGCGCTTTCTTTTGGAGGGGGTTACCGACGGAAAATGGAAAAACACCCGCGAAGAACTGCTTTTGGCTTTGAAAAATCAGCACACACTGTGCTAAAATCATTGACAAAGGCGAAAAAATGTGGTATACTCAATTCATCCAAAATAGGAACGAGGAGTTTTCTCTATGTCTGAATATGTGATTTTTGCCGATTGCTCCGTGGATCTTCCCGCCGAGGAGATCAACCGCTACGGCTTGCAGATCGTCAATCTGCATTTGTTCGTTGGCGGTAACGAGGAGAATATTGATACCCTGGATAGCCATACCTTCTATGAGCGCCTTCGCGCAGGGGAAGTGGCCTCCACCTCCGCCCCCTCTATCGAGGAGTATGCCGAGAAGATGCGTCCCGTGCTGGAAGCAGGGAAGGACATTCTGTACCTTGGCTTTTCCGAGGGGCTGAGCTGCTCCTACAACAACGGTAAGCTTGCCATGGAGGAGCTGGCCGAGCAGTACCCCGACCGTAAGCTGTACCATATCAGCACCCTTTGTGCCTCCACAGGCCATGGCCTTCTCGCTGTTCTTGCGGCAAGAAAGCAGCAGGCAGGGGAGTCCATCGAGGCAGTGCGGGATTGGGTCATCGACACCCTCCCCCATCTGGTGCATTGGTTCACCGTTGATGATCTGATGTTCTTGAAGCGCGGCGGCAGAATCTCCGCTGTGACCGCGATTGCAGGCACCATGCTGGGCATCAAGCCCATTCTCCACGTGGATGACGAGGGTCACCTGATCAATATGTCCAAGGTAAGAGGCAGAAAAGCCTCCCTGCAGACCATGGTGGATAAGGTCAAGGCCTATGCCATCGACCCCGCAAGTCAGACCATGGCCATCTGCCACGGCGACTGTCTGGAGGATGCACAGTGGATCGCAGAGAAGCTGAAGGCAGAGCTGAACGTTCCCGAGATCATCATCGCTCCCACCGGCACCGTCATCGGCGCACACTCCGGCCCCGGCACCATCGCCATGTTCTTCATCGGCACGGAGAGATAAGTATTGATACAAAAAGCTTCGAGGCTTTCCTCGGAGCTTTTTCTTTTGGTTGACAAGAGAATCGGGATGTGCTATAATAGATAAAATTATATTTTCTTGCGAGGCTCTTATGAAAAAAATTCTTTCCCTTGCCTTAACGGTTTTGTTGGTGTTGCCTCTTCTGCTGTGTCTCCGGCCTGCTGCAGCAGCCAAGGTGCCCACTGCCGACGATCTGGACGGCTACGAAAACGTTTGTCTCACCTATACCTTCCGCCGTTCCGGCTCGGATTACGGCAGACATTACGAAAAGGATCTGTTGCCCTACACCGCATATCTGGATACCAAGGGCAATATCCTGGATTTCTTCTTTGACAGCTATCTGTTCCTGCCCTGCATGGATTACGGCCCCTCCGGCGCCAGAATGCACTTGGACGAGAACAACCCCACCAAGGCCATTGACTGGACTTCCTACGTGGACGATACCTTCCACAACGGTGCCAACGTAGATGCTTTGGAAAAGGCCTACGGCACCACCAAGGCCGCTTTGGGGGATACGGACAGCAAGGCGGGTGTGTTCTTCACCCTGCTTTACCCCGGCAAGAAGGCTACCAATTTCGGTACTCTGGGCGGCAGAAGTCTGGATTTCTCCAAGACGGAGGACAGAAAGTACGCCATCAAGTGGATGATCGACGAGCAGATCGCCCGTTTTGAAGCCAAGGGCTACAAGAATCTCGACCTTGCAGGCTTCTATTGGCTGGAGGAATACATCGCCGACGGGGATGACGGAGAGCTTTTGCGCTACGCTTCCGAATACCTCCATTCCAAGGGCCTCAAGTTTATCTGGATTCCGTGGTATCAGGCAAACGGCTACCAGTATTGGAAGAGCTACGGCTTCGACGTAGCTTGTATGCAGCCCAACCTGATGTGGCTTGGCTACAACGATCCCAAGCGCGTTAAGACCAGCACGCAGCTTTCCGAGCAGTACGGTCTTTCCATGGAAATGGAGTGCGATGGCAAGGTCTACACCGATGAATATTTCGCCAGATATCTGAACTATCTGGAGGGCGGTATGAATTCCTCCATGATGGGTAGCGTGAAGATGTATTATCAGGACGGCAAAACGGCGGTGTATTACAAGGCCTGCTACTCCGATAATGAGCAGTACCGCGCGGTTTACGATCTGACCTACAAGTACGCCAAGAAGACCCTGACCCAGGACGACCTCGATGCCGTTCGCCCCGCCCAGACCGAAAACGGCTATCAGGTGGTGGACGACATCGGCCTTGACACCTTGAAATCGAAAGATGTGGATTGGGTCTCCATCGGCAAAACGTACACCGGCTGTCAATCCTACATGGACGGCAACGGCCTGCCTTATCAGGAGGTAAGCGGCAAGGAATTGACCGACGGCATCCTCGCCGACAAAGCATTGACCACCGATTGGCACGCTTTCCACCACTCCAATCTGGATAAGGACGGAAAAATGAGCGTGATCATCGACTTGGGAGAGGTGCGTAACGATCTTACCCACTTCTACGCCCATTTCGACAATCGCTTGCAGTCCGGCATCGGCTCCCCCACGGGCATTGTTCTCAGCATTTCCCAGGACGGCAAGACCTTCCGCCAGTTGGCGACTCCCTTGCAGATCATGGACGGCACCAACTCCTGCATTAAGTACGAGACGGAGCCCGTCACCGCAAGATACGTGAAGATGTCCTTCGGCCCCGCAGGGGGTAACTTCGTGTTCTGCTCGGAATTCCTGGTGGGCGTGAAGGAAGGCTTCGTTCCCGAGACCTCCGCCTCCGAGGAATCCACCGAGGAAAGCACTCCCGAGGAATCCGATGAGACCACCTCCGATGAGACCACCTCCGAGGAGACCTTTCCCGCCTCCTCTGCCGTGGAATCTTCCGCTGAATCCTCTGCCCCCGCTTCCGCCGATGAAGGAAACGGCGCTTGGATCTGGTTTGTGATCATCGGCGCGGTCCTCGTCATCGCAGTAGTGGCGGTGTTGACCGTTAAGAAAAAGAAAGCATAAGGCAAACACAAGCCCCCGATGAACAATCGGGGGTTGGTTTTTGTAAAAAAATCCCCCCGCGTTTTTCAACACGGGGGGAATTTGTTAGCAGAAGGTTGCTACGTAGTATTTCTTCTTACCTCTGCGGATGACCACGAACTTGCCGTCGATGGCGTTTTCCTTGGTCAACAGAACGTTGCCGTCCTTCTCAATATCGCCGTTGAGAGAGACAGCACCTGCCTTCAGGAAATCGTTGCCCTCGCGGTTGGAGGATGCGGCGCCGCCCAGCTTCAAGGCATCCAGCAGACGGGTGCCCTCGGGAATCTCAAAGTGAGGCACGTTCTTCAGCCCTGCCAGAAGATCCTGGGGAGGGATGGACTTGATGTCCCCGGAGAACAACTGCTCGCTGATGCGAACGGCTTCCTCGTATGCGCCCTCACCGTGGAGGTCGGTGATGATCTCCTTGGCCAAGGCCTTCTGTGCCAGGCGGAGATGGGGCTGTTCGTTGTGCTGACGCTCGATCTCCTCGATCTCCTCGCGGGAGAGGAAGGTGAGTCTCTTCAGATAGGGAACTGCCATCACGTCCTCTGCGTTCAAAAGGAACTGATACAGCTCGTAAGAGGAGGTTTTGTTCTTATCCAGCCAAACTGCGTTGCCCTCGGACTTGCCGAACTTGTTGCCTTGAGAGTCGGTGATCAGGGGCATGGTCATGGCGTAGACCGTGTCGCCGGTAGTCTTGCGGATCAGCTCGATGCCGGTGGTGATGTTGCCCCACTGGTCGGAGCCTGCCACCTGGAGATCCACGTTCATATGCTCGTGGAGATACTTGAAGTCGTAGCCCTGGATCAGCATATAGGAGAACTCGGCGTAGGAGATACCCGTCTCCATCTGACGCTTCACGTGATCCTTGCTGAGCATATAGCCCACGTTGATGAACTTACCGATGTCACGGAAGAAGTCCAGAACGTTCATGTCCTTGATCCAGTCGTAGTTGTTCACCACGGGGTAGGGGAACAGCTTCTGTACCTGAGCCTTCAGCGCCTCAAAGTTGCGGAAGACCACTTCTTTTTGGGAGAGGGCGCGTTCCACGGTACCTCTGGGGTCGCCCACCAAGCCGGTTGCACCGCCCACCAGGATCAGAGGATGATGACCTGCCTCTGCCAAACGGCGGGTAATGAGAAAAGAGGAGTAATGCCCCAAATGCAGGCTGTCAGCCGTGGGGTCTGTACCGATGTAGAAGGTCAAGCCTCCCTGATTCAATTTGTCGATCAATACGGGGTCGGAGATGCTCTCGATCAAGCCGCGCCATTGAAGATCTTCATAGACTGTCATTGTGATTACCATTCCTTATACGTTACTGTTTATACCATGGCAGTATACCATAAAAACAGGTGATTTGTCAACAGAAAATCGGAAAAACCCCTTGACGAACGGCGAAAAAAGGGGTATAAATGAGAGAATCTTGTTGGAGGCGCAGTATGCTCGTTACCGTTTTCATTGCCGCCGTGGCGTGTATCGCCATGCTGGGGCTGGTGTTTTTCTTTCCGTCGGTGTCCATCCGTGGGCATTTTATCAGTACCTATTGGTTCGCCCCTGTCATCGGCGGGGTGCTTTTGTGGCTTTTCGGCAGCATCAGTGGGGAAGAGATCTGGGCAGGTCTTACCCAAAGCGGAGGGATCAACCCCCTGCAGCTTTTGGTGCTGTTCCTTTCCATGACGTTGCTTTCCGTATTTCTTGACCAAGCGGGCTTTTTCCGCTGGCTGGCGGTAAAGGTACTTCACCACGCGGGGCATAGCCAAAAGAAGTTGTTTGTCAGCCTGTACCTCATGGTGGCGGTGTTGACGGTGTTTACCTCCAACGACGTGGTGATCTTGACCTTCACCCCCTTCCTGTGCTTTTTTGCCAAAGGAGCGAAAATCGACCCTCTGCCATTCTTGGTGGCGGAGTTCGTGGCGGCCAACACCTGGAGCATGGCGCTTCTCATCGGTAACCCCACCAATATCTGCCTTTGCACCGCAGGGAGCGTGGATTTCCTTTCCTATCTGCAGGTGATGTGGTTGCCCACTTTGCTTGCGGGATCGGTATCCTTCGGGGTTTTGTACCTTATGTCCCGTAAGAAGCTGCAAAAGCCAATGGTTGTTTCCGAGGAACAGCCCCGCCTTGCGGATGTGCCCGCTGTGATCACCGCCATTTTGCACTTGGCAGTGTGCATCCTTCTGCTGGTATTCTCCAACTTTCTGGATTTGCCCATGTGGCTTATCACCTTTTGGTGCTTCGCGAGCTTATACGTTTCCATGACGGTGTACTTTCTGGCGGGGAAGAAGGGGCTTCGGATGATCACAGATTCCTTCCGCCGTGCCCCGTGGGAGATCATTCCCTTTGTGCTTTCTATGTTCGTGATCGTGCTGGCGCTCCAACGCGCGGGAGCTACGGAAGCTCTGGCCTCCCTGCTGGTCAAGGGGGACAGCGTGCTGACCTTCGGCACCACTTCCTTCTTGGCCGCCAATCTGGTGAACAACATTCCCATGAGCGTGTTTTATTCCGCCGTGGTAGGGGCTGTGCCTTCCTCAGAGGCGGCAGGCGCATTGTACGCCGCCGTGGCGGGATCTAACTTGGGTGCTTATCTTACGCCCATCGGCGCACTTGCAGGGATTTTGTGGATGTCCTTGCTTTCCCGCTACGGGGTGAAGATGTCCTTCGGTAAATTTATCCGCTACTGCGCCCCCGTGTCCCTCCTTTCCATGGCGGCCGCACTTTTGGGGTTGTGGATGGTGCTTTAAGGGGGCAACTAAACTTTTTTCTTTTCGAAAAAAGAAAAAAGTTTAACAAAAAAGAAAATCCAATGCCAAAAACTGTCGTTTTTGGGAAGAGAAAAAAGAACCTTCTGCTTTTGCGGAAGGTTCTTTTTTACATGAAAAGTTTTTACGGAAGGGTACGGGGAACCGCTTTTTTCAAAAAGGGGTTCCTCGTAAAACGTTCTATTTATTCCCTCGGCACAAGCGTCACCAAGCAAAGCTCCGGCGGGTTGCCGATGCGGGGAACGTGGGTGTTCTTCACCGCAAGGCCGCGGCTGACCAGCATTTTCGTGCCGGCCAGATCGTAAATGCCTCCGGTGTACTTGGGCAACAGCCCCACGTCGGGTGCCAAGAAGCCGTCCTTCAAAAAGGAGAACCGCCACTGTCCGCCGTGGGCGTGGCCCGTCAGCACTAAATCGAAGGGCAATCCGGCGTAGTCCTTTGCCCGTTCGGGACGGTGGGTGATCAACAAGGCACACCTATCGGGACGTGCCGCCTCGCAAGCGTTTAAAAGCTGCTCTTTGTAGACCTCTTCTTGGTGCAAGGGATCCTCCACGCCGCAAAGCAGGAGCTGATTCTCTCCGATCACCACCAAAGCGTTTTCTCCTGCCAACAGACGAGCGCCCGTGGCTCTTGCCGCCCGCTTTACCAGATCGTACCTGCCGGTTTTGATCTCGTGATTGCCGGGAACGTAAAAAGTGCGGAACTCTTTTTGAAACGCCTCAAGCGCCTTCAACCCGCCCTTCAAGGATATCCGCTCGTCAAAGGTGTCTCCGCCGAAGATCACCAAGTCGGGGGCAAATTCCCGCGTGAGGGCCAGACATTCTTCGTGTCCTTCCCCGTGGAGATCGGAGAGAAATGCCAATTTCACGGGGGAGGCAAGACCCTTTGCGGGGAGAGAATAGGGAACCGCCTCTACGGACGGTTCCCAAAAATTACGGTTTCTCATTTCTTGCGCAGGATCAGGATGATCACTGCAGCGCCTGCCAGAACTACCACAACGCAGATCACGATGATCAGGGTGGTGGAGCTGCCATCATCGTCGATAGGATCGATAAGGGTGCTTTCGGTGAGAGATTCCTCTGCGGATTCCTCGGCGGAGGTGTCCTCGCTGACATCCTGGGAGGTGTCTCCCTCGCCGGGATTGGGGGCGGGGTTGGGATCAAAGGGTTCTCCCTCGGGAAGCTCCAGCTCACCGAACAGCTCGTTCTGATCTACCTTGTAGGTAACGCAGGTGATCATCTCTGCTCTGTAAAGATCGCTTTCCAGAACCTTCTTGGCGTTCTTGCCGGCGATCTTCTTGATGGCCATGTGCAGATCCTTCAAAAGCTGTCCGTCCATCTTGCTGTCTGCTACGGACTCCTTCAGCTGTCCGATCAATGCTACCAGCTCTTCGCCCTCCTGAGCGGAAATACCATTCAAGGGAACCAGCACGTCGTTGATTCTGCCTGCCATGTAGTCCAAGGCCGTCTTGATGGCCAGATCGGGATCTAAGAAGGGGGTGATGGCATCGTTGCGGTATACGGTTTCCAGCAAAGCGGGGCCTGCCTTGTCCTTCAGATAAGCGGAGCCTTCAAAGTAGCAATCGCCGTATGCGCCGTAAAGGTTGTCCTCTACTGCTTGACGAACCATGTCGGAAGCGCCCAGACCTGCCATGAACACGCCCAGACCGGTAACGATCATACACTGATCGCCGCCCAGCGCTACCTGCGCCTTGATATCATCGCCGAAGCCGTCGCCGTATGCCATGGGATGGAGAATGTCGATCCAGTCGTTTTCCATCCAGGTCACGTAGTCCTGATAGTTGTACTCGGTAGCGCCGTTCACGGTGGCAACAACGTCTGCGGAGATCAATACCTCGGGGCGAACACGGTCAACCATTTCACGGACTGCTTTTACCATTTCGGTAACCTGGGACATACGGAACTTCTTCCAATCCTCCCAGTAGCTTGCAGAGGTGTCGTAGGTGGGGGTCACGCCGTAATGATACTGCTCCTCGAACTTATCGAAAGCCGCCTGGGTGTAACCGAAGTCCAGATCGCCTCTGGTGTAGTAACGGATGTAGTCCAATTCAAAGCAGTCAATATCGTAGTTACGGATGATGTATTCGTAGAAGGAAACCAAATATTCCCGTGCCTCATCGTTGGCGGGGTCGATCATCATGAAGTCATCGGGGTTGTTGGGGGTGCCCTTTTGGCTGAGAGAAAGCCATTCCGGCTTCTTGTATGCGATACAGTCAGAGTAATAGGAAGCCTGGCTGTGGCCTACCTCCATGATGGCCATCCACAGATGGCATTCCATATCGTACTTGTGGCAGGCGTCAACGTAGGCCTGCAGAACGTCGTAATTGAAGGTTTTGATCCGCTGGAACAGGCAATCCTCGGGGGTGTTCATGATCACGCCGTTGTTGAAGTTGCCTTCCACGCAGATGGTGTTGATGCCCGCATCGTGAAGCTCTTTTACGTAAGCCTCCACTTCCTTTGCGCTCTTCTGGGAGGGACGAACCCAAGCGGCGCGGTACTGTACGGTGTAGCTTTCGGAGATGGAGTAGCGGATGGCGTTGGCTTTGTCGGTGATCTCTGCGCACTGTGCCGCAAACTCATAGTCGCCACTGCCGTCCTTGTGGGCGGCAAGGGCTTGGGCGAGGGCCTCCTCGGCCTCCTTGATGGCCGCCTCCAACACGTCGTACTGAATGTACATGAAGTTCTCCTTGGCGTTTGCCAGCATAGGTGTCAGCTCGCCCAGGATCACGCCCATGCCCTTTTCAAGGCTTTCAGCGCTGTAGCTGAAGGTAACGGTCTTGGTGGCGGTGTCGTACTTTGCCGCCATACCCAGAAGCACGTTGTTCTGCAGCCAATCCAGAGAGGAACCGTGGCCGGAAACCACGAAGCCGTTCTTGGGAATGGCGGAGTTGTTGCCGCCCATGCTTACCACGACGCCGTCTTCAACGATGATCTCGTAGCCGTATTCGTTGGTGCCGGTGGTGGCGCCTCTTCCGGAGGTGTAGATCACCAGATAGTTTTCACCGCGGGTGGCGTTGATGGCGTTGTAGGTCTTTTCTACGTCGTAGAAAACCTCACCTCTTGTGTCGATGGGCTCGGTGGAAACGGTGAGGGTCATGGTACGCTCGTTATAATATACGTAATCGCCCACGTGGATGTTGTTCCTGATCCAGGTGCGCATAGCGCCCGTGCTGGCTTCGTGACCGGAAACAACGAAACCGCCCTCGGGGATCTTATTGTTGTTGCCGCCTACGGAAATAACCACGTTATCCGCGCCGACTACGGCCTCGCCGCCCCATTCGTTGGTGGCGGTGGTTGCGCCGTATTCGCTGGTGTAGACGATCAGCTCGCCGGTACCGCGGGAGCAGTTGATGCCGTTCAGCTTCTGTCTTACCTCTTCTGCGGATACCGCAAAGGGCAGGGAAGCCATCAGCAGCAGAACTGCCAGCAGTGCAGGCAGCAGTCTCTTGCAAAGTTTCATAGTATTTTCTCCTTCATTATGGTTGTTGTTTTTTACGAGAGGACGCTTAAAAGCTTTTCTTTTCCAAGGAAAGTTCTTAAGAATTTATACATTAAAACGGAAGAGAACGATGTCGCCGTCCTGCATCACGTACTCTTTGCCCTCGGAGCGCACCAGACCCGCTTCCTTGCAGGCAACGTAGGAGCCCTTTTCCATCAGCGCGTCAAAGGCAACCACCTCTGCACGAATAAAGCCGCGTTCAAAATCGGAGTGGATCTTGCCTGCCGCCTGAGGTGCCTTGGTACCCTTCACGATGGTCCATGCCCGTACCTCCGGCTCACCTGCGGTGAGGTAACTGATGTAGCCCAGCAGGTGATAGGAAGCGCGGATCAGCTTGGCAAGACCTGCCTCAGTGACGCCAAGGTCTTCCAAAAAGGCCTTCTGCTCTTCCTCGTCCAACTCGGCAAGCTCTGCCTCGATGCCTGCGCAAACGGTGATGATCTCCGCCTGCTCGCCCTCCACAGCCTTGCAAAGAGCGTTGTAGTAGGGATTTTCCGTGGGATCCTTTGCCAGATCCTCCTCCGCCACGTTGGCGCAGTAGATCACAGGCTTCCAGGAAAGCAACGGCAGGTCGAACAGCTCCGCCTTTTCCTCCTCGGAAAGCTCCACGCTTCTGGCGGCCTTGCCGTTCTGCAGAGCGTCACCGATGCGCTCCAGTGCGGGGAGAATGGCCAGGGCGGATTTGTCCCCCTTGCCTGCCTTCTTCACACGGTCGATACGGCGCTCCAGCAGCTCCATGTCGGAAAGGATCAGCTCCGTGTTGATGATGTCCACGTCACGGGCGGGGTCAACGCTGTCCTCAACGTGAATGATGTCCGAACCGCCGAAGCAACGTACTACGTGAACGATGGCATCCACCTCGCGGATGTGAGAGAGGAACTTGTTGCCCAAGCCCTCGCCCTGGGCCGCACCCTTTACCAGACCGGCGATGTCCACGAATTCAATGACGGCGGGGGTCACCTTTTTGGGGTGATACATTTCCGCCAGCTTATCCAAACGCTCATCGGGAACGGCTACAATGCCCACGTTGGGGTCGATGGTGCAAAAAGGATAGTTTGCGCTTTCCGCACCCGCCTTGGTCAGGGCGTTGAAAAGGGTGCTTTTTCCCACGTTGGGAAGACCGACGATACCAAGCTTCATAACGAAAGGTTACCTCTGTTTCTTTGATGTGAATATATCAAATCTCATAATTTCCTATTCTATACTATACACTATTTTCTTGCAGATTGCAATATACAATTTTATTTCATATTTCTTTTTGAATAAAATTTATAATTGTTTGAGAAAAACTATTGACAACAAGAAAATAATATGGTATATTGTTATTGTAAAGAAGGATAAAAATAACAAGAGTAAAAATAGGAGGTTTCTCTATGGCAACCCGCATTCTTTGTATCGATGACGACAGCAATATTTGCGATCTTCTTTGTATGTATCTTCAAAAGGAGGGCTACGATGTCCGTACCGCCCAGGACGGTATGGAGGGTGTCAGCCTTTTCCGCACCTACGAGCCGGATCTGGTTCTTTTGGACATTATGATGCCCCGCATGGATGGCTGGCAGGTCTGTCAGGAGATCCGCAAGCAATCCTCCAAGCCCATCATCATGGTCACCGCAAAAGGGGAGACCATTGATAAGGTTTTGGGTCTGGAGCTGGGCGCCGATGATTTTATCGTGAAGCCCTTTGATATGAAGGAGGTCTGCGCCCGTATCAAGGCTGTCCTGCGTCGCTACGCCAAGCATGACAATGCCGACGGCGAGGTGATCAAGTTTGACAATCTGGAGATCTCTCTGCAGAAGTATGAGCTGAAGATCAAGGGTAAGGCCATTGACCTGCCTCCCAAGGAGCTGGAGCTGATCTACTTCCTTGCCTTCAATTACAACCGCGTGTTCACCAGAGATCAGCTTTTGGATAAGGTCTGGGGCTTTGATTATCTGGGCGACAGCCGTACCGTTGACGTGCATATCAAGCGTCTCAGGGAGAAGCTGGAGGGCGCTTCCGAAAAATGGACCTTGAAGACTATTTGGGGCGTAGGCTATAAGTTTGAGGTGGTGGAGGAGTAATTCCTACCCAAAAAAATCGCATGACGTGGCGGGGCATCCTTTTTGGGGTGTCCTGCCATCAATCTTTTCAAAAAGAGAAAGGGGTGCTTCCGCTTTGTTCTCTTCTTTTGCGGAAGGATTGTATACCGCTTCTCCCACGGCGGGAGTGGTGGTGTCTATTTCCGCTATTTTATTTTGCGGCTTCGCCATGACAAGGCTTACCAAGCTTTGCCGTCTGCCCAACGTTACCGCCTATCTGCTTACGGGGATCTTGCTGGGGCCTTACTGTCTGGCGTTGATTCCTGCGTCTGTGGCGGAGGGCATGGACTTTTTGTCCGATGTGGCGTTGTCCTTCGTGGCGTTTTCCATCGGTGAGTTTTTCCGCCTTTCCGTGCTGAAGAAAAACGGAGGGAAGGTGCTGGTCATCGCTCTGATGGAGGCTACCCTGGCCACCGTTTCGGTGTTTGTTGTTTTGTATTTTCTGCTGGGGCTGGGCTTGGCCTTTTCCGTGGTGCTGGCCGCCTTGGCAGCAGTGACCGCCCCCACCTCCACCGCCGTGACCATTCGGCAAACCGGGGCAAGGGGGGAGTTTGTAAACACTCTGCTGCAAACCATGGCCTTGGATGATATCGTCGGTCTGGTGGGGTACAGCGTGGCGGTTTCCTTGGCGTTGTCTCTGCTGTCCCCCGGTGGAAGCATTGCTCTTTGGGACGTGCTGTTCCCCTTGGCGGCCAACTTGGGAGCGTTGCTGTTGGGAGGCTTGTTCGGACTTTTGATGAAGTGGCTCATGCCCACCAAGCGGTCTACGGATAACCGTCTCATCATTTCCGTGTCTCTGCTGGCGGCCTTCTGCGGTGTGTGTGCCGTGCTGAACATTTCGCCGCTTTTGGGGTGTATGTCCATGGGTACGGTGTATATCAATACCACCGATGACGGAAAGCTGTTCAAGCAGCTGGGTTATTTCAGCCCGCCCATCCTGCTCATCTTCTTCGTATGCAGCGGATTGCGCTTCGATCTGGGAGCGTTGCTTGCTCCTGCTGCAGGGGCAGGTGCTGTGTCCCTTTTGGTGGTGAGCGTGGTGTACTTCGCCGTCCGTATTGCAGGGAAGTATCTGGGCGCTTTCTTGGGCTGTCAAATGGTGAAGACCCCGAAAAAGATCCGCAGCTATTTAGGCCTCGCCCTGATCCCCCAAGCGGGAGTGGCCATCGGCCTTGCCGCCATCGGTGCAAGAACCATCGGCGGGGAGGTGGGCAGTGCTCTACATACCGTCATATTGGCGGCGGGACTTCTTTATGAGCTGGTAGGGCCTGCCTTGGCAAAGCTTGCTTTGTATCTTTCCGGCGCTTACTCCGAAAAGTTAGAGGATCTTGTTCCTGCAGAGGAGCTGACCCAAGGGGAGTCCCTTTCCGAGGCAGAGCTTCTCGTTCGCCGCATTCGCAAAATTCAAGAAACCCTGCCCCCTCCCCACGAGGAGGAGCAGGCCTTTACGGAAGCCGCCGAGGAGCATTGGGAGGCTTATCGCCTTCGCCGCAGAAACTTCGGCAGACGCCGCTGAAAAAAAGGAGGAATCGTTTATGATTTTAGATCCTATTGCACATCTCTTGGGGGCTTGGTCCACGGAGATCAATCTTTATTCCGTTTTGCTGCGGGTGGCAGTGTCCGTGGTTATGGGGATGCTCATTGGCTGGGAGCGTTCCAGCAAGCGACACGCCGCAGGACTTCGTACCTTTATGCTGGTGTCCTTGGCCAGCACCGTGGCTGTTTTGATGGATCAGTATTTGGGCAGAAACGCCGAGAGCAATCTGTTCCTTCTCTCTGCCGCCTCGGTGGTGGGCATCGCTATCATCACTGTGAACTCCGTGCTGTTTACCTCCCGTAACCAGATCAAGGGGCTTACCACCTCCGTGGGACTTTGGGCATCGGGGATTTTGGGGCTGTCCATCGGCGCAGGGCTTTATACCGTCACGCTGGTTGCCTTTGTGGCCTTGCTTTGCAGCCTGTCGCTGTTTCCACACGTGGAGGGGTATCTCAAAAACCGTTCCAACCACTTTGAGGTACATTTGGAGCTGAAAAACGTGGCGCACCTGCAAAACTTCGTTGCCATCATCCGCGAACTGGGGATGACCATCGATGAGATTGAGGCCAATACCGCATATTTGAATTCCGGGCTTGCGGTGTATTCGCTGTCTCTGACCATCACCGGCAAGGAGCTTAGAAGGTACAAGACCCACAAGGAGATCATCTCTGCTTTGGGTAGCTTGGAATACGTAAACCATATCGAAGAGATTTAAGAAAAAAGCCGAGCGTTCTCTCTGCATTCTTAGCGGAGAATCGCCGGGCGCAAAATTTCGGCAGAGGACTTGTTTTCTCTGCCGATTTGTGTTATAATGGGGTTAACTAAAAACCTTCCTCCGGGAGGAAGGCGGCACGCGTAGCGTGACGGAAGGAGCCTATGGACGCGCTCGTTTATCTTTAGGAGTATGGGCTTTGCCCGACGCGTTTGCAATACAAATGTGAAACTTGCGATAAAACAGAACGATAAATAAGAATTTGACGAGGAGGTATTAACATGAAAAAAGTACTTGCTATTATATTGGCTCTAACGATTGCTTTCGGAGTAATGGGATGTTCTAATCCAAAAGAGATAACCAAAGACGATATTGTAGATAAAGTTTATGTTTATGAAAAAGATGGTTGTGGTAGCGACTTTACAATCGAAATCAAAGCAGATGGGACATTTAACTATTACGAAGGCTTATTAAGTAGCCATATTGGTATGGGAGAATGGTCTTATTCGGATGGAATGCTCACATTATTTGAAAAGACTTCTCGATTTAGTGAAGCGAATGGATTGGAGGAAGTCATAAATTCATACAGCTTCTCGGTGGAGAAAGATACCTTGATTTTTGTGGATAAAGGATTGGATAATGGTTCTGGTAATTTCCGATATGTAAAAGTTAAAGACGGAGAAAAATTCTTTGTCCAATAATTAACTATAAGGTGAATATCCTAAAATGGATATATGTTCAAATTCCAATTTATCGAACAGTATAAGCGAACCCCGATAGACTATTAAAATCTGTCGGGGTTATCTGTTTGTTTACTGCGTATCAAATTTTGGCTTATCCGTAGGGCATAGTTTTAGCCCGGCGGGCGTAAGACATCCCGCCGTTCCCCCCAAATAAGCGCAAAAAAGCGACCTGCCGAAAGCAGGTCGCTTTTTTCATGCACTTTACTTGTTTGTAAATACCGTGGAAAGGAAGCACATCATAGCCAGAACGGAGGTTACGACGCCGGGGAGATATGCCAAAAGCTTGCTATCCTTCTTGAGGATGTTGCTGGCAATGCCCATGCCGGTGCTGACCAGACCCAGACCCAAGGCCACCAAAGCGTAGAATGCGGTGGTCAAATAGGGGATCACAAATTCCTGCTCGGTCCATTCGGTGGTGGTGATACCGGTCTTTCTGTTGAATACGTCCTCAAACCAATGGTAGCTCAAGGTGGCGTAGCCGTCCTTGGTGTTCATAGCGTTCTGACCCAGCAGTGCAAACAGCAATGCGACTGCGGCAACGATCCATGCCGCGGTGAACAAAACGCTGTGGAGTTCTTTTTTATCCTTTTCTACCTTAGGCTTCTTCACAGCCTGGGGCTTTTTTTCTGCCTTGGGCTTCTTGGTGGCTTCTTCTTCGGGAAGAACAACCGTTTTGACTTCCTTTGCCTCCTCGGCAACGACGTTATTATTCTTCATGGCAAAATAACTCCTCATGATGGTTTCCTATATGTTACCATATTTCCTGCGGGATGTCAACCCTTAATTTGTAGAAACCAGTACAAAAAAATTGTCGGATTTGACGGAAAATCATCATGACTGCTTTTTCAGCTCCACGCGGCGAATCTTGCCGGAGATGGTTTTGGGCAGTTCTGTCACGAATTCCACCACTCTGGGATATTTATAGGGAGCCGTGTGGGATTTCACGTAGGATTGGATCTCCTTCACCAACGCTTCGTTGCCCTCTGTGCCGGCGGTCAGGACGATGGTTGCCTTTACCACCTGGCCGCGAACGGGGTCGGGTACGCCGGTAACGGCACACTCCAAAACGTAGGGAAGCTCCATCAGCACGCTTTCGATCTCAAAGGGACCTATGCGGTAGCCGGAGGACTTGATGAGGTCATCGGTTCTGCCCACATACCAGTAGAAGCCGTCCTCGTCCTTCCATGCGGTGTCGCCGGTATGATACAGACCGTCATGCATGGCGGCGTAGGTCTTTTCCTCGTCTCTGTAATAGCCCATAAACAGACCGTAGGGCCTCTGTCCGTTTTTCAGTCGCACACAGATCTCACCCACCTCACCCACGGAGCAGGGAGTACCGTCCTCCCGAACAACATCCACCGCATAAGCGGGGGAGGGAACGCCCATAGAGCCGGGACGAGGCGTTTCGCCGTAGAGGTTGCCGATGGTCAGGGTGGTCTCCGTCTGACCGAAGGCCTCCATGATCTTCAAGCCCGTGGCCTCGCGGAACTTGTTCCATACCTCGGGGTTCAAGGCTTCACCTGCGGTGCAGGCGTAGCGAATGGTGGAAAGATCGTATTTGGAAAGATCGCACTTGATCAGGAAGCGGTAGATGGTAGGCGGTGCGCAGAAGGTGGTCACGCCGCACTTTGCAAACAGAGGAAGCATCTTCTCCGGGTCAAACCGCTCGTAGTTGTAAACGAACACGGCGCATTCGCAGAACCAACAGCCGTAGAGCTTGCCCCACAGCGCCTTGCCCCAGCCGGTATCCGAAGCGGTGAAGTGCAGACCCTCGGGATCCACGCAATGCCACCAGCGGGCGGTGATGAGATGACCCAAGGCGTAGCCGTGATCGTGGGTTGCGATGCGGGGATACCCGGTGGTGCCGGAGGTGAACAGCATGATCATGGGCTCTTCCAGCTTGGTATCCACTCTGTCGAAACGCTTGGAGAAGCGGCGCACCTCGGTGTCGTAATCGTGCCAGCCCTCTCTGGAGCCGTTGACCATGATCAAGGTCTTCACGGTCTCGCACTTGGCTGCCGCCTTTTCTGCCTCTTCTGCCACCTTGCCGTCTGCGGTACAGCAGATGGCGGTGACACCTGCCGCATCAAAGCGGTAGACAAAATCCTTTTCCACCAGCTGATTGGTGGCGGGGATGGCAACGGCACCCAGCTTATGAAGAGCCAGGATGGAGAACCAGAACTGATAGTGGCGCTTCAGCACCAGCATCACACGGTCGCCCTTGACGATGCCCAAGGAGGCGAAATAATTGGCGGTACGGTTGACCTCGTCCTGCAATTCCTTGTAGGTGAAGTCTCTGCGGGTAAGATCGTCATCCACCCAAACCAAAGCGCGCTTGTTGGGAGATTTCTCTGCCAGAGCGTCCATGACGTCATAAGCAAAGTTAAAGTTTTCCGGCGGATTGAAGCTGATATTCTTCAGCCTGCCGTTTTCATCGATGTCTTCGGTAACAAAACGCTTGTAGACGCAGTTCTCGTAACGCTTGTTGTAAGCCACGGGATCGGAGAAGGAGTCTACCACGGGGGGCAGGAAGGGAGTCTCCTGGAGAACGGGCTGGTTCTCGGGAGTGCCTTCTTCCTTGTGAACGATGGCCAAGAACTTACAGTCCTTGCCACCCAAGGCAACCATACCGTGGGCGTGCTCGGATTCATAGAAGATGCTGTCGCCTTCGTTGAGGATGAATACGTGGTCGTCCAGCTGGATCTTCAGCTGTCCCTCCAGCACCATGTCAAATTCTTGACCGGGGTGGGTAGCCAGCTCGATGGGAGCGCTTTCCTTGGCGGCATCGTACACCGCGGTGACCACAAAGGGCTCGGAAAGACGGTGCTTCAAGAAGGGCGCCACGTGGCGGTAGTGGAAGCCGTCTCCCTTGCGGATGGGCATACCGCCTCCCGCACGGGTGAGGGTGAAGAAGCCCAGCTTGGGGTCTGTACCGGAGACCAGCTCCGAAAGATCCATCTGCAAGGTCAAAGCGCAGTTGTACAAGAAGTTAAAGTAGAAGTCCTTTTCGCCCTTTTCCAGCTCCAAGTATTCCTCAACGGTAACACCGCAGGCGGAGGCCAAGGTCTCGGGGGAGACGTCGGCATTGATACGGGCCCATTTCAGACGTTCGGCGATGAGTTTGGTTTGCTGCTCCATGTTTCGTTACCTTCCTTTGTTTTGGTGAGTTGCGGTTTCCTTGCTTGGCGCCGTCTCCGAGAGGAAAAAAGAAAGACTTTATCTGCAACGAGATAAAGTCTTTGAAACCAAAGGTACTTTACAACCACTCATTTGACACGTCAACCAACGTTTTTCCCTTTATACGGCGGAAGCTCCGTCGAGACCTGACCCAAAAGGGCTCGGCCCCGCGGCTCGGAGGTGATAAGCAATTCCTGCGGCTCCTGCCTCGCACCAACCGGCAGGTCTCTGAAAACCGAAAAAGCAAATGCCCTTGTCCTCGTCACAGCTTTTATGAAGTTGCGGCAATTATAGCACGATTTTTTTTGTTTGTCAATAGGTTTTTATGGTTTTTCTATCACTTTTTTGTTATCCGACGATTCCCAGCCAGCTATCCATGGCGTAAAGACGGTCTTCTATATATTTCTTGATCGTTTCCGCCTGCACCGCATTGGGAGCAAGGGCGGGCAACAGCTCTTTTTCCAGCTCCAAAAGCTCCTGCTCCGGAGCGGAGCCTTGCTGTAAGAAGCTTTGGTAAAGCAGATCGGGGGAGAGCAACAGCGTGGCTCTCAGCTGGGTGTAACGCGTCTTCAGCTCTTCGCCAAAGGATTGGCAAAGCCGCTTCCACAAAAGGTTTTCCCCTTGATAGACAATGCTTCCGTCCTCACCGAGAGGGGAAAGCCCCGGATCTCCCTTGGTCTGTACGCCGTCTGCGTTCAAGCCGTATGCGGTATGCAGGTGTGCGAAGGAGGGGAGCCAATGCACGCCGTCCACCGTGGTCCAAAGGGTGCCTGCGGTGTCCCCTTCTCCCGAGCCAAACAAGGTGGCCATTAAGAAGTGATCCATCAATACGGTGAGATCGGTGTATGCTTCCAAGCCTTCCTTAAAGCCGTCTTCGGAGGAAAGCCGCAGGAAATCCGCAAAGCTTTCAAAGCTGTCCTTGGCCCACTTGCTGTCCTCGGTGGAGCAGTATTGCAGGGTAAAGCCTTCTGCATCAAACAAAAGGTTGGTGGTAAACAGACATTCCTCGGTGTTCAATCCGCCGTAGAATACTGCGGTGAGGCTGTTCTGCGTGTTTGCGGAGGCGTATGCCCAATCTCCCGCAGGGGGTGTCAGGCGGTAAAGCCCCATATAAGCTTCATCGTGGTATACCTGCACAAGGAAGCCGCCTCCCGTCAATGCGGGGTACCATGACGGCGTGTCTCCCGCACTGTCTCGCACGCTTTTACAGAAATTCGCAAGTGCTTCCGCGGCGGCGGCACGGGCGTAGGTCAGATCGGGTGTGCAGGGGTCAAGACGGTATGCGCTTTGCTCTCCCCAGCCCAGATCCACCGGGAACAGCCCTCCGTTTTTGGTGAACAGAAGTTGGATCTCCGATTTGCCCTCCTCGATACGGGCATTGCTTTCGCAGGTGAAATACAGATCCCCCTGAGAGAAGAAAACGCTTCCGTCGGAGGAAAGGTATACCTTGGGCAATGCGGAGAGATTCCCCGTGTCGTGGGTTTGCAGAGCGCCGCAGGACTTGCAAATGCGGTATTCCTCACCACCGTGGGTGAGGGTAGCGGCGACCCCTGTGATCCATTCACCGTAGCTGTGGGTGGCGGTGGTGCGGTAATTGGAAAAATACACGTCTCCGCAGGAGCAGGTGTGGACAGTGTAGCCCATTTCCGTGCAGGTGGGCTGGATGACGGTGGCGTTATATTCGTGTTGGTGTGCGGAGCACCCCGCCAGCAGCAGAGCGCTCAGCAGGGATATGGATAAAAGCTTTTTCAATTGGATCATCCCTTCGGAAACTATTGTGCCTTCTTACGGAAGGTGCGTACCACCCAAACCACGGCGAGGATCACCAGGCCAAAGGCGATGCAGGCTAAAATATAGAAGGTCACGCCCCCGGTGGGAGCTTCTGCCTGGGCAGATTCTTCTTTGGAAACCGTGTCTGCAATGGATTGCGCGGTGTCTTGGTCTTCCTCAGCGTAGAGGTATTCCAGACCGCCGATGACAATGCTATCGCCCGTTCTTTCAAAAGGGAATACGTCAGTCCTGCCGTCTCCCACGGCAATGTAAATATTTCCTTCGTAAATACCGTAGCGGATGGGGTTCACCGTGCTGCCGATGAACTGATATCCGCCGCCGTCGGGGAAGAAGTTGTATCCCACGTTCAGCCCGATGGTCTCATCGGAAAAATACCAAGCGCCGCTTAAATAGGTTTCTCCCTCGTTGATGGCGGAGGGTGCGCACCCGCACAACAGCAACAGTGCGAAAACGGCAAGTACGACGGCAGAAAGTAATTTTTTCATTTTCTTTTGAACTCCTGCAGGAAGGGATTGTGAGCGATCTCGTCGGAAAGGGTGGTCTTTTCGTCGTGACCGGGGTATACGGTGTAATCTCCCGGAAGATTGCAAAGCAACCGCAGGGAAGATTTCATATCTGCGGCGTTGCCGCCAAAATTCAGCGTGCCAATGCACCCCTTGAACAGAGTGTCCCCGGTGAACAGGTTGTCCTCAAAAAGATAGCAAACGCTCCCCTTGGTGTGGCCGGGGGTGGGGATCACGTAGAAGGTAAAGCCGTTCACGGTGTAGCTCGCTTCTCTGTCAAAAACAAAGTCCGCAGGGTCGAGAGGGCGGGGATCGTGGGGGATCATGGGGGAAAACATATCCCGCTGGGTCAGCATATGGGCATCCTCTTGGTGGATGCAAACGGGAGCACGATCACTGCGCACATTGCCCACTGCCAAAATATGGTCAAAATGACCGTGGGTCAACAGAATGAGCCGACATTTGGCCTCCATGCGGTGGAGAAGATCCTGTATCAAGGTCAGATTATCCCCCGGATCAATGACGCAGGCATCCCCCGTCTCTTTGTCTTTTACCACGTAGCAGTTGGTGCTGAGATCACCCACGGCTACGCAACCGATCTCATATCCGCTCATATCCCACGTTCCTTTCTCGCTTCTTGAATATCCTTCCCAAAAGAAGGCAAAGATAACAACAAGACACTTTATATCCTTAGTTTACCATAAATCCCGGTGGGATGTAAAGAGGTTTTTGTAAAATTTTCAAAGGAGGACACTTTATGAGCGAAAAAGAGCTTCTGTACTTGGAGGATGCCTTGGGACACGAGCAGTTTTTGATGACCCAGTGTACCGATTGCGCCGCCAAGCTCACCGATCCCCAGCTGAAGAACTTCGTCAGCGGACTTGCCGCAAGCCACAGTGAGCTGTTCAAATCTCTCTACAACGTACTGTAAGAAAGGAAACCACATGGACGACAAAAATCTCATGGAGAGCCTTCTCCTCACCACCAAGGGCGTGGGGGATCTTTACCTCCACGGCTCTATCGAAGCCGCTTCCCCCCAGGTGAGAACGGTCTTTGATTCCTCCCTCACCCGCACCCTGCAGATGCAGAAGGAGATCTACGACAAAATGAAGGATAAGGGCTGGTATCCCACCCAGAATGTGGAACAGTCCAAGATCAACCAAACCAAGCAGAAATACGCAGGGAATTAAAAGAACGCAAGAGGCCGAGTCGTATGACCCGGCCTCGTTTTTTTCATGGGCGTCGGTGAGCAAGTAGGGGCGATTCATAAATCGCCCGCTAAAAATGAACCTCATCCCCCATTCGCAGGGCGAATGGGCCCCCTTCCCCATAGGGGAAGGTCAGCTTGCTTCGCAAGCGAAAAAAGATTTCTAAATTCTATCTCCGCGGCTTTGGCTACGCACGATTGAAATCTTTTTGCGCTCCCCATAGGGGAAGGAGGCCTGCTGCGAGACGGCATAGGTTTCGTCTGCTTTCTTAGCTGCCTCTCGTAGTGGGGGATGAGGTTCCTATTGAAAAACGGCACCCGCAAAAGCGAGTGCCGTTTCATCTATGGAGCGCTTCGAAAATATTTAGATTCTACCGTATCGGGGAAATTGTAACCCACATCGCCGATATATCGAATGAACTCGCCGTTTTGGGCAAACACATAACAATCCCCGTAGTAGAAGGTTTTGTTATTTTCGTTTGTATAGACACAACCAAACCAAACGATCATACTGCCATTGTTTAGATGGAATACCAACGTTTTTCCCATAGGCTCATTTAAAGCGGTTCCATAGTCGGTGTAGTACATCTCCGTAACTTCTTCTATAAGAGCACCGAAACGAGATTCGTCCAGCGTTGCGATCAAGGTTGCCTTGCCGTAATCGAAGCGGGGCTTTTCCTCACCGCTGATGGTGAGAAGCTCGGGATGATCATTCTTGTAATCAACCAATTCGATTTTCACCACGGTGGAAGCCTCAGCTTTGGATAGCTGATTCATTTTCGGATCGCAACCCGAAAGTCCCAACAGACAAATGAACACCAACATTATGCTCAGCACTTTTTTTATTGCAATAACCTCCTTCGTCAAATGTTTTTCATTCCTCCGAAAGCGATAGCTTTCGGCACTGAGGTTTCTTTGGAGATTGTTAAGAACCTTTCTTTTTCGAAAGAAAGGTTCTTAACGCTTCGTATTCTTACTCTTTATACCCCGGATGGATGGTGACCACCTCGCCGCCCTTGGAGGAGTCAACCCCCTCGTGGGTGACGGTGTAGCGATCTGCGTAGGGCGCACCGATGGAAGCTCTTCTGTCCTCGCTCATGGGAACGCGGTACAGGGTGCCGTCGATGACGCGGTAGAGATAGGTCTCGTGCCAGATCACATTGGAAACCAGGGTGGTGGTCTCGATGGCAGTACCGCCCTCGTTGCCGGACTGGTCGATGGCGCATACTCTCTTGAACTCCGCATCCATGCCCGTACCCTGACCGGGAGAGGTGAAGATGGGGCTCAAGAAATCCGCGGGATCGTTCCAGCCGTACTGCTCACGAATGGCGACGGAGGAAGGCAGGGTAGAGACTGCCAGCACCTCGATCTGGAGCTGCATTTTGCCGGGCTCGGGGGAGAATACGATGATCCGCAGCTGATCACCGGGGAGATAGTAATACTCGGTATACTTCCAGTGATAATTGGCGATACAGTTGTTTCCGTTGGCGGAAACGGCGTATTCACCGCCGTGAGCGTCGTAGCCGCCCACGTCCTGATCCTTGTCGGTGATATATCTCCAGAAGGGACGGAAGGCGATACAGCCGGTGCTGAGAGTGGAGGACTTCACGTCCACCAATGCACGGGAGAAGGAAAGTCCCACGTCGGATTCCGTCTGTGCGTGACCACCCAGATAGATGGAGGGATTGTCCAGATTCTTGACGCCCGGGTCAGCGGCGTAGCTGTCATCGTAAGTGCCGTTGTAGCGGTTGATGTCCACCTCGGGCAGGGTGACGGTGGTCTCAATGCCCACCCACTTGTCCTTGGAGGAAACCACCTTGTAATACCAAGCACCGCCAAATACGGCAGGCTTTGCGGGGTTCTTCTTTTCTCCTTCGATCACTTCTTCCCACAGGGGAGGCGCCGCCATGGCTTCCGTTTCCAGAACGGTGATCTTGCGGAACACGGGCTCTGCGGAATTGCCTGCGGCATCGGTGACGAAATATCCCACGGTGTATTCACCGGGTACGTTGGGGTCAAAACCATTCTTGTTGATCTCAACCTTATCGGTGATCTTACCGTCTACGTTGTCTTTTGCGGAAACGCCTTGCATCAAGTCGAATTCAGCTCCCTTCTTGATGGTGATCTCTTGGTTGGCTTTGGTAATGCGCAGGGTGGGCGGCTCGGTGTCAGGCTCTGTGCTGACGGTGGCTTCCGAGGAGGTCTCGGCGGAGCTTTCGGCAGGAGCAGCCTCCCCGCAGGAGGCCAGCAACAAAGAGGCCGCCAGAAGAATTAAAAAATATTTCTTCATAAACAGCTCCCTTATTCCAGCACCAGGGTGCCGCCGATGGGATGGATGTCCTGCCCACTCAAATTCAGCGCTCCGGTGACGTACTCGGAGGAGAAGAGGGTCCGGATCAGAAGGGTGCGGCAGGTGTAATTGCCGGGGTTGCCCACAAAGAGCAGCTTACCGCCGTTGGGGATGATGCTGTCCAGCTCCGCGGCAAGTCCCTTGAACATACCGCCGCCGGAGGTGGCATCCAAGGAATTGGTCCAGGAAAGCCCGGAGGTCTTCACGGAGCCGTCGCTGTTGATCTGTACGGTATCGCCGCAGGCAATGCGTACCTGCACGATCAGGTTGTTTTCATCTACGATCACAATGACACCGTTGGGGAAGAAGGGTACGGTGCCGTTGTTGGTATGCTCTGCCTTGTGGGCGTTGTATTCTTCCAGGAAGAAATCCTTATCCATCACCTGGATCACGTCATCGGTACGGAAGGAGGTGCCGGAGGAGGTGTAGACCAGCGCAGAGGTGTCGTTTTCCACGTAAGGCAGGTCTCCGCCCAAGGTGAGGGTAATCTTTTCGTATACGGGGCGCACGGTGACCTCAACAGTGGCTTCTGTCTTGTTGCCCGCTTCGTCGGTGACGGCAACGGTGACGGTATAAGTGCCGGGAATATCGGGATCATACCCGCCCTCGTTCGTGATGGAGAGCTGCAAGTCCTCGGTGGCGGTGACGTTATCCATCGCCTCCACGCCTTCCAGCAGATCCAAAGCGCTTCCCGCATCGTGGGAGACGGAAGGAAGCTTGCCGTTCTTGGCATCCACAAAAGCGGGAGGAATGGTATCCCCGCCTGCGCTCTCCTCGGTGGAGGATTCTGCCACGGAGCTTTCCGAAGAGTTTTCTGCAGAGCTTTCATTGGGTGCAGGTGCCGCTTCTCCGCAGGAAGCAAGCAAAAGAACAGTCGTAAGGAGTAAAAGAAGAATGCGTTTCATGGTTTTATCCTTTCTGTTTTGGCATTTGCCGTTTTTTCTTTTTGTGGGTGATTTTGTGCGCGAAGCGTCAAAATCCTACCTGAAAGCGATCCGCTTTCGTGTATGCTTAGCACCTTTTGCAGTCCGCAAAGCGGACGGTCAAATACCTGAAAGCAAGTCCGCTTTCGTGTATGCTTAGCACCTTTTGTAGTCCGCAAAGCGGACGGGCAAATATCTGAAAGCGATCCGCTTTCGTGTATGCTTAGCACTTTTTGTAGTCCGCAAAGCGGACGGTCGTGCTGATTTTGTGCGCGAAGCGTCAAAATCCTACCTGAAAGCGATCCGCTTTCAGGTATTACCATTGAATACCCTCATCCTCATCCTCGTCTTCAGCGGGACGGGGGGCTTCCTTTTCCTTCTTTTGGGGAGGGTCTGCCCGATAGGAGGGGTTCTTCCGCTGGGGGTCAAACCAAACCTTGTCCGCGCGATACAACGCCGTCAAAGCGTACCACCGCAAAAGCACCTCGGTGATGGACATGATGCCAAACCCCGTCTCGGTGATCTCCGGCAAAGCGAAAACCAAATACACCAAGCTGTCCAAGGCGTACAGCCCGAAAGCCAAACGGAAGGGGGGGAACTTCTCCTGCCGCAATACCAGGATCTCGCAAGCCAAAAAGGCAAACAGAAACACAACGGCGGCAATGAGGCATATAGAAACCCAGCTTCCTCCCGCCTTATTGCCCCAAAGGATCAGCTCTCTGGGAACGCAAGCGGAAAAGGGGAAGTAAAGGGACACGGAAAATACAGCCAACACAATGTTGATGGCCGTTATCGCCAAAATACCCAACAACGACCATTGGCCGTTGCGATAGGCGTCGTATGGAGATCTGAATTTCATGTCTGTCCCTCCCGTGGGTTTCTTTCCATGATAGTATACCACGCAATTCTCATTCTGTCAAGAACGTAAAAACAGCACCCACTTTCGTGAGTGCCGTCTCCACCGTCACAGACGGAAAAGCCTTGTCATTTTTCTCTTTTCATCCGTCTCGATGAGGAAGTCTCCGTATTCCACCCGTTGCTCTCCGCCCTCTGCAAACATGACGAAGAAGGTGCTGATGAGATATCCCCTATGATACACGGCGTTATAAACGTTCACGCCCAGAAGGTCAAATTCCCCTTCTAAGACCAAATCGTTTTTCAAAAGCCCCTCCCGAATGGTGTCCTCGGCTTTGCGGAAGTAACTCTCCACCGCTTCCTTCATGGTGTGGGGAATATCCCCTTGGTATTCCGCCGCTTCCGCAAGCAGACCTTCGGAAAAAGGGATGTCGCCAAAGCCCTTATCGTATTCCACGCCGTTTTCTTCCAATAGCAACAGCAACAGCGCCCCCACGTCATAGCAGATGATCCTCACGGGAAGCAGATTGCTCTCGGTGACGATGCGACTTTTCAGACGCTCCGTTTCTTTTACAAACAGGGCGGGGGAGAGCTGCTCCAACGCCTTCAGCTCCACGTATTGCGCCGTACCCTCGATCTGCTCGGTGCAGGATTCGTAGCGGTATTCATAGGGGAAGCGGTTGTATCGGTATCTCCGCAGCTCCAACAGCCTTTGGAAAGCAGGCGGATCAAACTGCTCCAACAGCCCCGCAATGATACGGTTTTCCTCCAGCTTGGCACTTAGATTGCCTTCGTCATACTTGTAGCGGAACAAAGCCTCCATTTCGTCGGGGAAGCGGGATTCCCCCTGTAACCTCTGAAAACCGTGGAACATCTCGTGGATCAGCTTGGAGGCAAGTACCACGGGATCGGGATCTCCGCTGACCAGCCAGATGGCGATCATTTCCCCCTCAAAGGAAATAGCCGTGTTTCCCAAAAAATCATCCGTCTTGGGAATGTATCTGCCGTGGAAATAGCACTCCGTGTGGGTATACAAGGCAAACTTCAAGGGTGCAAACCCCTCCCACAGGCGGGAGAAATCCACGCTGTCAATATGCTTTTTTGTTTGGTGATACAAAGACTCCAAGGTCATCTTTTTCCCTCCAAAGCAAAGCGGTGCTGCCTTTTTCTCCATCATACCACAAAAACGGCTTGCTGTAAAGAGGAAGACGAAAAAACAGCACCCATAAAATGAGTGCTGTGATTCATCAACTCTTTTTCAAAACTTTCTTGCACCATCTGCGTCTGCCGCAAGTGGGACACTTCAGGTAGCGGGTGGTACCCATGTGCATGGCGTTCAGCGCCTCGGTATAGGTGGGCACGATCTCATGGCCGCATTCCTTGCATTTGTATGCGCCCACGCTGACCTCCAGCTTCAAAGCGTAGAAGCAGGGAATCAAGAATACCACCACGATGGCAACAATCGCCACCAGCTGCCAGACACCCTCCGGGACGAAGAACGCCACGGCGAAGCAACCCGCCAGCAACGCGATGATGCTGACCCACATGATGATCCACATGGATCTCCAAATAACTTTTGTTTTTTGCTCCAATTCCTTGGCCATGTCCAGCATAAGCTGTTCGTTTTTACGTTCGTTGTTTTCCATACTGATTTTCTCCCCACATAATAATTCATTGACTGTAATGTTCAGAAGCTCACACAACTCCAGCATCAGGGAAGTGTCCGGCATTGCAACGCCGCGCTCCCATTTGGAAATTGCCTTGTCGGTGATCCCCAGCTGTTCTGCCAGCTGCATTTGGGTGAAGCCTTGCTCCTTCCTGCAACCGGCAATGAATTTGCCTATCTTCAATTGATCCATGGGTTTCGTCTCCTTTCGAACACAGTATAGCCACGCTTTTCACAAAAGTACACCTACCGTCGGTTTAGTGAGGAGAAGTAAACCGCAGGTAGAGCGACTGCACAAGGGTATGATACCATATATTTTCGAAAAAGTAAAGAGAAAAGCAGGGTTTTTACAAGCAGAATCTCATCTATGCGCCTCCCTCCCTTCCACGCAGGGCGGGGAAGGCAAGAGTACGTCGTTGGCGTGCGTGCAAAAGCGTTCAATCTTTTGTTGACAATGGTTTCGGCGAGAAAATATAGAAATCCATTTTGCGATCGCGAAGCGATCCTACCTTCCCCTCTGGGGAATGGGGGGAAGGCGCAAGCGCAGGGATGAGGTTCCTATTGAAAAAAACAGCACCCACAAAAAGTGAGTACTGAATTTTTCGAAAAAGCCAATTATCTCTTCGAGTTTTAAGAACACCGTTTGATATCGTGAATATCGTGAGTATCGCCCTATAAAGTGTTGCACCAAATTTGCACCAAAATCACTGGGCATTCAACGCTAATATTCAATCATCCAAAGTATTAAATAATGTCTTTTTGTTTCTCAAAAGGTTTACCCCAAGCAGAAACACAATCACGCAGACGGCAGAGCCGAGCGTAGCGTTCATAATCACTATTTCTGTTTCACGCATTCCCTCAAATGATACGAGCATCGAGCGTTGCAATGCAAATATCGAAACAAAGGCATCCGCAAAGGATATGTTTCGTAGCGTGATCAG
>JAZKZH010000004.1:0-47717 GCA_045612545.1 Eubacteriales bacterium | reverse complement strand
TACTGCACACTTATCGGAAAAACATCTTTCGCCTTTAAGGAAGAGTTTGGTGCCTTCTCTGCGGCACAGTCTGCAAGCGGGACCAGTATATCTTGCCATGTGTTTGCCTCCTATTCTTGATTAAACGCGTCTTCTCTTGGGCGGTCTGCAACCGTTGTGAGGAATCGGCGTTACGTCTTTAATCATAGTAATTTCCAAACCTGCTACCTGCAGTGCACGGATTGCAGATTCTCTACCCTGACCGGGGCCCTTTACGAATACTTCTACAGTCTTCAAGCCCTGCTCAATTGCAGTCTTTGCAGCTGCCTCAGCTGCCATCTGCGCTGCGAAAGGAGTAGACTTTCTGGAACCTCTGTAACCCAGCTCACCTGCGGATGCCCAAGAAATTGCGTTGCCCTGGGTATCGGTGATGGTTACGATGGTGTTGTTAAAGCTGGACTGGATATGTGCAGCACCGCGCTCGATATTCTTCTTTTCGCGACGCTTCTTAAGAGCAGTCTTCTTAGTAGTCTTTGCCATTTCCGTCTTTACCTCCCTCTTACTTTTTCTTGTTCGCGATGGTCTTGACGGGACCTTTTCTGGTTCTTGCGTTGGTCTTGGTACGCTGACCTCTTACGGGGAGACCTTTTCTGTGTCTCTGGCCGCGGTAGCAATCAATTTCAACCATTCTCTTGATGTTCAGACCAACTTCTCTTCTCAGATCGCCTTCAACAACGTAGTTGTTTTCGATGCAGTCACGAAGCTTGGCAATATCTGCCTCAGTCAGATCCTTAACACGAGTGTCGGGATTGATGCCGGTCGCTTTCAAGATTTCGTTGGAACGGCTTCTGCCAATACCGTAGATATAGCACAGACCGATCTCAACTCGCTTTGCGTTAGGAATGTCAACGCCTGAAATACGTGCCATTGTTACACCTCTCTCCTTAGCCTTGTTTCTGTTTATGCTTGGGGTTTTCGCAGATTACCATGATCTTGCCTTTTCTCTTGATAATCTTGCACTTCTCGCAGATTTTCTTTACGGAAGGTTTTACTTTCATGATGATACCTCCATTCATTGTGGTTGCAGATCACTTTGCTCTGAAAGTGATTCTGCCCTGTGTCAGGTCATATACCGAAACCTCAACGGTGACTTTGTCGCCGGGAAGGATTCGAATATAATTCATGCGCATTTTTCCTGAAATGTGTGCGGTGATGATGTGACCGTTGGTCAGCTTTACGCGGAATACCGTGTTAGGCAGAACCTCGACCACGACACCTTCACATTCAATCACATTGTCCTTAGCCAGAACAACTCCTCCTTCATACCTGTACGCGACCGGCTTGTTCTCGTAGCCAATTCCTCAAGAAACGGTTGGTTAGAGTAGGTCCGGAAAACCGAATGGGTTCTCCGCATTCGCCGGTGATCAATCTTACATGCTTACGTTTTTTCTTCTTTGGTGTTTCTACCCTTCTTCCCCTGCCGTCGGCAATGAAAAGGTACTCCTCTTCATCTCGCAGGATCAGGCAAACCATACCTGCATCCCTTCCGGCAAGCGATACGGCAAGACAGCCTTCCGAGCCCATCATATTCACGTGGGATCGGTCAGAATGACCGCACCGTTATCCGTCAGAGCAATGGTATTTTCAAAGTGAGAAGACAGCTTACCATCGGCGGTAACCACAGTCCATTCATTGGACAAGGTGTGCACCGGATAGGCGCCTGCATTGATCATTGGCTCAATTGCCAAGGTCATGCCGCTACACAATCTAATCCCTCTGCCGGCTCTGCCATAATTGGGGACTTCCGGATCTTCGTGTACTTTCTTCCCGATGCCGTGACCAACGAAGTCGCGGACAACGGAGTAACCAAAGGATTCTACATAGGTTTGGATGGCGTTCCCGATATCACCGAGACGAGCACCCTCACGCTCTGCAGCTTGAAGCCCTTGGAAAAAACTTTGGCGGGTAACCTCAATCAGCTTCTTTGCTTCCTCGCTAATATCCCCCACCGCAAAGGTTGCGGCGCAATCTCCGTGATAGCCTTTATAAAAAGCTCCAACATCGATCTTGACGATATCTCCGTTTTTCAGCACACGATCGGAGGGGATCCCGTGGATCACTTCCTCGTTAACGCTGATACAAGCAGAAGCGGGAAAGCCGTAGAGGTTCAAGAAGGACGGCACGGCGCCCATGGAAGTGATGGTCTTACGAATCACTGCATCGATCTGCGCCGTGGTGACGCCTTCTTTGCAATGTTCTCCACCCACTGCACGGGCAATTGCCGCAATACGACCAGCCTCTCTCATCAATCGAAGTTCTTCGGAAGACTTCAGGTTGATCATAAGCCAAGTGCCTTCATAACAAGCTCAGTGGTTTCATCCACTTTAGCCTGACCGACAACGGATTTCAAAAGATTCTTCTTTGCGTAATAGTCCTTAAGCGGTTCCGTTTCCGTGTGATAGACCTGAAGACGATTCAAAACCGTTTCCGGCTTATCGTCAGCACGGAGGGTCAACTCAGTGCCGCAGGAATCACAAGTCTTACCATCGGCAGAGGGGTTATACTTCACGTGGTAAGTAGCACCACAGCCGGGGCAAGAGCGTCTGCCACTCATACGCTCAACGATGGTCTCGTCTGTAACTTCCAAAGAAAGTACACAGTCGATCTTCACGCCAAGCTGTTCGAGGGCTTCTGCTTGAGGAATGGTACGGGGGAAACCGTCCAGGATGAAGCCATTCGCGCAGTCGGATTGTGCGAGACGATCCTTCACAATACCGACCACCACTTCATCGGGAACCAAGGCACCGGACTTGATCAGCTCGGACGCTTGCTTGCCAAGCTCCGTGCCGTCTTTGATGGCGGCACGGATCATGGCACCGGTTGAAATGGTTGGGATCTTGAGGGTCTCGCAGATAATTTCGCCCTGTGTGCCTTTACCGGCACCGGGAGGGCCAAACAATATCAGGTTCATTTCTCAATATCTCCGCAAAACAGATCACTCAAGGAAGCCCTTGTAGTGACGCATGGTCGTCTCGCTTTCGATTTCTCGAGTGGTCTGCAAAGCAACGTCCACAGCGATGATGACCGAAGTACCGCCGTATACCAGCATGGACAGCGCAGCGTTGTTGGTCCAGCTCATGAGGATCGGGAAGATCGACATGAAGGAAAGGAACAGTGCGCCGATCAGGGTGATACGGTTAACAACCTTCTGAATATACTGTGCAGTAGGCTGGCCGGGTCTGTAACCCAGGATAGTACCGCCGTTGTTCTTCAGGTTGTTGGCAACCTCAACAGTATTGAACGAAATTGCGATATAGAAGTATGCAAATGCGATGATCAATGCAAACATAACCAGAACGTAGATAACGCTACCGGAAGAGAACCAGGTCTGTACCCATTCCTGGAAGCCGCCACCGATGATCAAAGCCAGAGTGGAAGGCAGAGATACGATCGCAGATGCGAAGATGACAGGCATTACACCGCCCATCATGATCTTGATGGGAAGGTGGGTGTTGGCACCGCCGTACATCTTACGTCCAACCTGTCTCTTTGCATACTGGACAGGCAGACGACGCTCGGAGTTGGAGAAGAACACAACCAGAGTAATGATGATCAACATCATAACGATTGCGCCCAGAACGCCGAGAACGTTTGCAACAGTGAAGCTACCCTTGAGAAGCGCAAACATCTTAGTTGCCAGAGTAGGACCGGTGGAGACGATGTTGGCAAACAGGATCAGGGAGATACCGTTACCAATACCCTTCTCGTCGATACGTTCACCCAGCCACATAACCAAGCAGGCACCGGCGGTATGGCATGCGATGATAACCAATGCCGCGAAGAGACCCTTGTTCTCGATCATGTTCTGGCTCTTCAAAGTTGCGTAGTAGCCGTAAGAGGTGATCACTGCCAAAGCAATGGTCACATAACGGGTGTAGCGGGAAATTCTTGCCTGACCCTCGGGGCCGCTCTTGGCAATTCTTTCCAATGCGGGGATAGCGATGGTAAGCAGCTGAATCACGATGGAAGCGGTGATGTAAGGGCTAACACCAAGTGCAAACAAGGTTGCGTTGGAGAAAGCATCACCAGCCAGCATGCTGAAATAGCCGAACAAAGATCCCTGAACAGCCTCGGAGTTGAACATGCTGTTCACAGCGGTGCTGTTAATGAAAGGAACCATGACGTTAGCGCCAAGTCGGTAAATCACGATGACCAGCAGCGTGAAGAGCATTCTCTTACGCAGCTCCGGCACCTTCCATGCATTACCGAATACCTTAAACATTATACCACCTCAGTCTTTCCGCCTGCGGCTTCGATCTTTTCTTTAGCGGTTGCGGAAAACTTGGTTGCTTTTACGGTAAATGCCTTAGTAACTTCGCCGTCACCCAGGACCTTAAGTCCATCGAACGTGTTCTTAATAATGCCATTTGCAACGAGAGTGTCCAAATCGATCACCGCGCCGTTATCAAATGCGTCCAATGCGGACAGATTGATGATGGCATACTGAGTTGCAAAGTGGTTTTTGAAACCTCTCTTGGGAAGTTTTCTGTAAAGGGGCAACTGACCGCCCTCGAAACCGGGTCTTACACCGCCGCCTGCGCGAGCGTTCTGACCCTTGTGACCCTTACCTGCGGTCTTGCCGTTACCACTACCTGCACCTCTACCTTTTCTGTAGGGAGCTTTGGTGGAACCGACAGCCGGAGAAAGCTCATGAAGCTTCATAACAATATCCTCCTTCTTCTAATCTGTCGATCCGTTATTCTGCATCTTCAACCTTAACCAGGTGGCAGATAACGTTGATCTTACCCTCGATGCTTGCATCCTTCTCAACGATCTTGAAATCGCCGATCTTATTCAGACCGAGAGATGCAGCGGTGAGGATCTGGTTCTTTTTACGACCGATCAGGCTCTTGGCCAGAGTAATCTTTACTTTCATGTCTGACCTCCTTAGCGGACGTTGTTGACGTCGATGCCACGCATAGCGGCAACTTCTTCAACGGTACGAAGATCCTTCAATGCCTCGAAGGTTGCTTTTACAACGTTCGCGGGATTGTTGGAACGGAGAGACTTACCACGGATATCGTGGATACCTGCCATTTCGAGAACGGCACGGACCTTACCGCCGGCGATGATACCGGTACCGGGTGCAGCAGGCTTCAGCAGAACCTTACCTGCGCCGTATTCACCGATGATCTCGTGGGGGATGGTAGTACCAACCAGAGGAACCTCGATTACGTTTCTCTTAGCTGCTTCGATTGCCTTGCGGATTGCATCCGGAACCTCAGCTGCCTTACCGATACCGTAACCTACCAGGCCTTCGCCGTTGCCGACTACAACCAGTGCGGAGAAGCGACGGATACGACCGCCCTTTACGGTTTTAGAAACGCTCTTAGTATCAACAAGGTTTTCCTTGAATTCTACATTGGAATAATCTTTTTTCATAATACCCTCCTTAGAACTTCAGGCCGGCTTCGCGAGCAGCCTCAGCGAGAGCCTTCACACGGCCGTGATAGAGATTACCGCCGCGGTCGAACACTACTTCGGTAATGTTCTTCTCAAGGGCTCTCTTTGCAGCCAGTTCGCCAACCTTTTTTGCAGCCTCGATGTTGCCGCCTTCAGCGCCGAATTCCTTTTCGGTGGAGGAAGCTGCCACGAGGGTATTGCCTACGGTGTCGTCGATGATCTGAACGTAGATGTTATCGTTGGAACGATAAACGCAGAAACGGGGTCTTGCGGGAGTTCCGAAAATCTTCGCTCTGACTCTCTTATGTCTATGGAGTCTCTTTGCATTGCTATCAGCACGAGTAATCATGTTTCTTTCCTCTCCTTCCCGTTATTTGCCAGCCTTACCGGCTTTGCTTCTCACGTATTCGCCGGCATAGCGGATACCCTTACCATGGTAGGGTTCGGGAGGACGCTTGCCGCGGATAACTGCTGCGATCTGACCAACCTGCTGCTTGTTGGAACCGCTAACCTTGATCTTCAAACCGCCGCTATCGCCGGGGATCTCAAAGGTGATACCCTGGGGAGCGGTCATCAGAATGTCATGGGAGTAGCCAAGGTGCAGGAGAAGGTCCTTGCCCTTCATTTCTGCACGGTAACCAACACCGATGATTTCCAGGTTCTTTACATAACCTTCGGTAACGCCAACAACCATGTTAGCGATGAGGGTTCTGGAAAGACCATGGAGGGATCTTGCTTCCTTCTCGTCATTGGGACGAGTTACGAGGATCTCAGCACCCTCAACGTTAACGTTGATGATGGGAGAAATCTGCTCGGAAAGTTCGCCTTTGGGTCCCTTAACGGTTACCAGGTTGCTGTCGCTGACAGTAACGGTAACACCAGCAGGGAGCGCAATCGGCTTTCTGCCAATTCTGGACATGTTTCAAATCCTCCTTACCAAACGAAGGCGAGCACTTCACCGCCCACGTTCTCTTTGCGGGCTGCCTTGTCGGTCATGATACCACGGGAGGTGGAAACAATCGCGATGCCGAGGCCGTTTCTGACCTTCGGAATGTCCTGACTTGCCGCATAAATCCTCAAACCGGGCTTAGAGACACGCTTAATGCCCTGAATGATCTTCTGCTTACCTTCGCCGTACTTCAGGGTAACGGTGATGATACCCTGCTTGCCGTCGTCGGTTACTTTGTAATCCTTGATATAGCCCTCGTCAAGAAGAATCTGAACGATAGCTTTCTTCATATTGGAAGCAGGGATCTCAACAGTCTCGTGCTTTGCGTCATTTGCATTGCGGATTCTGGTGAGCAGGTCTGCTACAACGTCTGTCATCTGCATAGTTCAATCCTCCTTACGATTACCAGCTGGCTTTTTTCACGCCGGGAATCTGGCCCTTGTAAGCCAGCTCACGGAAGCAGATACGGCAAATGCCGTACTTTCTCATATACGCGTGCGGTCTACCGCAGATCTTACATCTGGTGTACGCACGGGTGGAAAACTTGGGGGCCTTCTGCTGCTTGAGAATCATTGCTTTCTTTGCCATCTTGTTTTCCTCCTTACTGTTTTGCGAACGGAGCGCCCAACAGAGTCAGAAGCTCTTTTGCTTCCTCATCGGTCTGTGCGGTCGTTACGAATACGATATCCATACCTCTGACCTTGTCCACCTTATCGTACTCGATTTCGGGGAAGATCAGCTGTTCCTTCAGGCCTACGCTGTAGTTGCCTCTGCCGTCGAACGCGTTGGGATTGATACCCTTGAAGTCACGAACGCGGGGCAATGCCAGGTTGAAGAACTTGTCAACGAATTCCCACATGTTCTCGGAACGGAGGGTAACCTTAACACCGATCTTCTGGCCGGCTCTGATCTTAAAGTTGGATACGGACTTCTTTGCGGTGGTTGCAACAGCCTTCTGGCCGGTGATAGCGGTGATGTCAGCGATGATAGCGTCGATAACCTTGGGGTTCTCCTTCGCTTCGCCTGCACCAACGTTGATTACAACCTTGTCAAGTCTCGGGATCTGCATGGGGCTGGAGTAGTTGAACTTTGCCATGAGGGCAGGTGCAACGTCGCTCTTATAAAATTCTTTCAGTCTAGACATTGTAATTACCCTCCTTCATTAAAGTTCTTCGCCGCATTTAACGCAGACTCTGATTTTCTGACCAGCTTCATTCACCTTAACCTTAGAACGTCTACCAGCCTTGCACTTGTTGCAGTAGAGCTGCACCTTGCTGGCGTAGATAGCGCCTTCGGTCTTGATGATACCGCCTGCCTCACCCTGTCTTCTGGGCTTGACGTGCTTAGATACGATCTGAACACCCTCAACCATAACCTTGCCTTCCTTGGGGGAAACGCCGATTACTTTGCCGATTGCGGGCTCTTTGCCGTTTGCATATTCGCCGGAGATCACGATTACGGTATCGCCGGTCTTAACGTGCATTTTACTCATTGTACATCCTCCCATCAAACAACTTCGGGCGCAAGGGAGAGGATCTTCATGTAGTCATGATCACGAAGTTCTCTTGCAATCGGCCCAAAGATACGGGTACCGCGGGGGTTCTTGTCTTCCTTGATGATAACTGCTGCGTTCTCATCGAAGCGAACGTAGGAGCCATCAGCTCTTCTAACGGGCTGTACGGTTCTAACCACAACGGCGCGAACAACGTCACCCTTCTTTACAACACCGCCGGGTGCTGCTTTCTTAACTGCGCAAACAACAACATCGCCTACACCGGCATAACGTCTGCCGGTACCGCCAAGTACGCGGATGCACATAAGCTCTTTAGCTCCGGTGTTGTCGGCAACTTTCATCATAGATTGCTGCTGTAACATTCTGTACCTCCTGCTTACTTAGCCTTCTCGACGATTTTGACGAGGCGCCAGTTCTTGTCCTTAGAGAGAGGTCTGGTTTCCATGATCATAACGATATCACCGATTTTAGCCTCGTTGTTCTCGTCATGAGCCTTGAAACGGACGGTTCTCTTAATAATCTTCTTATAAAGGGGGTGCTTCACATTGTCGCGTACAGCAACGACGATGGTCTTATCCATCTTGTCGCTTGCTACGATACCGACTCTGGTTTTTCTCATAGATCTTTCTTCCATGTTCTACTCCTTTCCCTTACGCATTCTCAGCGAGCTGCTTCTCGCGGAGAACGGTGAGCATCCGTGCGATCGTCTTCTTGGTCTCGACGATCTTCATGGGATTTTCGAGCTGGTTGATAGAATGCTGGAAGCGAAGATTGAAGAGCGCTTCCTTCTGCTCCTTGATGGCCTTTTCCAGTTCGGAAGCGGACAATTCTTTGATTTCTCTGATATCCATCTTTATGCCTCCTGATTTTCAAGGTCAGCTTTCGTTGCAAACTTGCATTTGATCGGAAGCTTGTGGGAAGCGAGACGCATTGCTTCGCGAGCAACGGATTCGTCGACGCCTTCCATCTCGAACATAACTCTGCCGGGCTTAACAACCGCTACCCAGTATTCGGGAGAACCCTTACCGGAACCCATTCGGGTTTCTGCGGGCTTTTCGGTGATAGGCTTATCCGGGAAAATCTTAATCCAAACCTTACCGCCACGCTTGATATAACGAGTCATAGCAATACGGGCTGCCTCGATCTGGTTGCTGGTGATCCAAGCGGGCTCGGTAGCAACCAAGCCGTACTGACCATTGGAAATCTTGTTGCCTCTGTAGGCCTTACCGGTCAGTCTGCCTCTGTGGACACGTCTGTACTTAACTCTCTTAGGCATTAACATTAGCGTCTACCTCCTTCGCGAGCAGTGGTGCGCTTTACCTCGGAGAGAACCTCGCCCTTGTAGATCCAAACCTTGATACCGATCTTACCGTAGGTGGTGTTAGCTTCTGCGAAGCCGTAGTCGATATCAGCGCGGAGGGTCTGCAGCGGGATGGTACCTTCGTGATAGTGTTCGGTTCTCGCAATTTCCGCACCGCCCAAACGGCCGCCGCAGGAGATCTTGATACCCTTAGCACCAAGCTTCATGGTTCTGCCGATTGCCTGCTTCATTGCGCGGCGGAAGGAGATTCTCTTCTCCAGCTGAGCAGCAATGTTCTCGGCAACCAGGGTTGCATTCAAGTCGGGGCTCTTTACCTCAACAACCTTAACATCCACGGTAACGTTCGCGGGGGTGTTCAGGAATTTGGTGATAACGCCCTTGAGCTTTTCGATCTCAGCACCGCCCTTACCGATGATAATACCGGGCTTAGCGCAGTGGATGATCACTTTGATACGGCTGTTGTCGCGTTCGATCTCAATCTTGGGAACGCCAGCCTGATAAAGTCTGGTCTTCAGGAACTTTCTCAACTGATAGTCGGAAACCAGGGTATCGCCGAAATCCTGTTCCTTTACATACCAACGGGAGTCCCAATTTTTGATGACGCCCACACGAAGTCCGTGGGGATTAACTTTCTGTCCCATTTTTAGTCCTCCTCCTTAGTCTCTTTCTTTCAGCGTGAGGTTCACATGAGAGGTACGCTTGATAATGCGGAAGGCTCTGCCCTGCGCACGAGGCTGAACTCTCTTCATGTTCTTGAGAATGCCGGGAGTTACGTAGCACTCAGCAACGTAGAGCTTCTCAACATCCATACCGAAGTTATGCTCGGCATTCGCCATAGCAGATTTCAACAGCTTTGCGATATCGGTAGCCACCATCTTGTTGGTGTTCTTCAGAATCGCCATTGCAACAGCGGCATCCTTGCCTCTGATTTCATCCAGCACGATCCCAACCTTACGGGGAGATACGCGAAGCTGCTTAAGATAAGCTTTAGAAACTTTGTTTTCCATCGTTTATTCTCCTTTCAGCCTTCGCTTATTTACCGTTGTTGGAAGTCTTGGAACCTGCGTGGCCCTTATAAGTTCTGGTAGGAGCGAACTCACCCAGCTTATGACCAACCATGTCCTCAACTACATATACCGGGACGTGCTTTCTGCCGTCGTAAACGGCAATGGTGTGACCGACGAAATCCGGGAAGATGGTAGAGGCGCGAGACCAGGTCTTCAAAACTCTCTTTTCGCCCTTTTCATTCATTTCACAAACGCGCTTATACAGTTTAGCCTCGACAAAGGGGCCTTTTTTTACGCTTCTGCTCATTGTTCATATCCTCCTTTATTTGTCGTTACGTCTCTTGACGATGAACTTGTTGGTACGAGCCTTCTTGTTTCTGGTCTTATAACCCAGAGCAGGCTTGCCCCAAGGAGTTACAGGACCGGGACGGCCGATGGGAGCGCGACCCTCACCACCACCATGGGGGTGATCGCAGGGGTTCATTACAGAACCTCTTACGGTAGGTCTGATGCCCATGTGACGCTTCTTACCGGCTTTACCGATCTTAATGTTCTCATGCTCCAGGTTGCCGATGGTACCGATGGTTGCCTTGCAATCCAAACGAACCAGACGAACCTCACCAGAGGGAAGACGAACCTGAGCCATGCCGTTCTCTTTTGCCATCAGCTGAGCCGCAGCACCTGCGGAACGAACCAGCTGCGCGCCTCTGCCGGGGTAGAGCTCGATAGAGTTGATCAGGGTACCCACGGGGATGTTTGCGATAGGAAGCACGTTACCGGGCTTAATATCAGCATTCTCGCCTGCGAAAAGAACGTCGCCAACCTTGATACCGTCGGTAGCAAGAACATAGCTCTTCTTCCCTGCCTCATCCTGAAGCAGTGCGATATAAGCGGTACGGTTGGGGTCGTACTCAATCGCGGTAACGGTGTTACCGTTCGCATTGAATGCACCCTTGAAATCGATGATTCTGTACTTGGTCTTATTGCCGCCGCCGTGATGACGAACGGTAATCTTACCGGTGTTGTTACGACCTGCCTTGTGCTTCAAAGTAACCAGCAGGCTCTTCTCAGGCGTTCTCTTGGTCAGCTCCTGGAAAGAAGGAGTTGCCATGTGTCTGAGTGACGGAGTAGTAGGACGATACGTTTTAACTGCCATTTCCGTTACTCCTTTCTTACATCAAGCTATCGAAGAACTCGATCGTCTTAGAATCAGCAGTCAGCTTAACGATCGCTTTCTTCCACTGTGCGGTATAACCGTAGTGGTAGCCCATTCTGCGGGGCTTTCTCTTCATGGTGATGGTGGTCACCTTTTCAACTTCCACACCGAAGATCTCTTCCACTGCCTTCTTGATCTCGATCTTGTTCGCGTCGTTTGCAACGCGGAAGGTGTACTTCTTCTGCTGGATGTTTTCAATCGCTGCCTCGGTGATGACCGGCTTCTGGATTACATCATATGCGGTTTTCATTCTGCGTAAACCTCCTCGATCTTAGCCACCGCATCCTTAGCCATAACAAGCTTGCCATACTTCAGGATGTTGTAGACGTTGATTGCATTTACGGGAGTGGTAGCCACGCCCTCGATATTAGCCATAGACTTGATTACCTTCTTGTCAGCCTCGGGCAGAACTACCAGAGTCTTGCCGTTTGCGCCGATAGCAGAGAGGAACTGCACCATGGGCTTGGTCTTGTAATCTGCAGATGCGATATTGTCAACAACAATCAGTTCACCTTCAGCTACCTTTGCAGACAAAGCGGAGAACAGTGCAATCTTCTTCACCTTCTTGTTGATGCTGACGCGATAGGAGCGGGGCTTGGGAGCAAACACGATACCGCCGTGAGTCCACTGAGGAGCTCTGGTGGAACCCTGTCTTGCATGACCAGTACCCTTCTGCTTCCAGGGCTTTCTGCCGCCGCCGGAAACTTCCGCTCTGGTAAGAGCAGACTGGGTGCCCTGACGCTGGTTGAGCAGGTAAGCTCTTACAACAGCGTGAACTGCAGCTTCATTCATTTCAGCCGCAAAAATCTTTTCGGAAAGCTCGATGGTACCAACCACCTGACCTCCCATGTTTACCACGTTAAGTGTAGGCATAGTTCATTTCCTCCTTTCGCTTACTTCACAGCGTTGCGAACATAAACGATACCGCCCTTGGGACCGGGAACCGCGCCCTTGACAGCAATCAAGTTGTTGTCGGCGTCGATCTTAACGATCTCCAGATTGAGCATAGTAACCTGTTCGTGACCGTACTGACCTGCCATGTGCTTGTTCTTGAACACACGAGAGGGATCAGAGTTTGCACCCATGGAACCAACCTGACGATGAACGGGGCCGGTACCGTGAGTCATTCTCAGACGGTGTGCATTCCATCTCTTGATAACACCGCTGTAACCATGACCCTTGGTGATACCGGTGATGTCGACCTTTTCGCCTTCAGCGAAGGTATCGGCAGTCACGATGTCGCCCTCGTTCATGGAAGCCGCGTCATCCAGACGGAACTCCTTGAGGTACTTCTTAAAGGAAACCTTGTGGGCTTCGAAGTGACCCTTAACGGGTTTGGTCGCCTTGCGCTCAGGCAATTCGGCGTAACCGAGCTGAACTGCAGAGTAACCGTCCTTCTCCACCGTCTTCTTCTGAACAACGGTGCAGGGACCTGCGTTGATGACAGTAACGGGAATAACCTTGCCCTTCTCATCGAAGATCTGAGTCATACCCAGCTTTCTGCCAATGATGCCTTTTTTCATTGAAATATTCCTCCTTGGTTATTGGTTGGATCTATTCGAACCAACGTGACCTTGTTTTGTTTACGAAACTTAGAGTTCGACGCTGAAATCAACGCCGGCGGGGAGATCGATGTTCATCATTGCGTCTACGCAAGCCTTAGAGGGCTTGATGATGTCGATCAGTCTCTTGTGAGTACGGTACTCAAACTGCTCGCGGCTATCCTTATATTTATGAACAGCACGCAGGATGGTGATGATCTCTCTGTCGGTAGGAAGCGGAATGGGACCGGAGACGGAAGCGCCGTTACGCTTTGCGGTCTCAACAATCTTTTCTGCTGCCTGATCGATCAAAGTGTGATCGTAGGACTTGAGTCTGATACGAATTCTTTCTTTTGCCATGGTTTAGCCTCCTAAAAAGATTTGGTTTTGATTTTAGTGGCAGTAGGATGGACACCGTTCCGGGCGTTTCATGCCCTTCCCTAAAAAAATGCCTTCCTCTGCGCCCGATTTCCGGACATACTCCACAGAAGTTACCCACGCTTTTGCATGGCAATCTACTGCTTCATCGCACACCAAGCGAAGTAGATTTTATCACAAGGAAGCGGAAAAGTCAAGTGTTTTTTTCAAAAAAATACATATTTTCCCGCTTTGCATTTGTAAACAATTTGTGAACAAAATCTGCCGTATTTTTTTCAAAAAAACCACTTTACTTTCTATATTTTTCTGCTATAATGGTGATATATAAAAGGCGCCGAAGCAGCGCCCGTATCTTATATATAATAAGGAAGGAAATCATATGGAATTCAACCATACCTGCAGCGGGACTTGCTCCCGTTCCATTCGTTTCGAAATGGATGAAAATCACGTAGTCACCGGAGTAGAGTATACCGGTGGGTGCAACGGCAACCTGAAGGGAATCGCCCGCCTTTGTGAAGGCATGAAGGCAGAGGATCTGATTGCCCGTTTGGAAGGCACCAAATGCGGTTTCAAGAACACCTCTTGCCCAGATCAGCTGGCAAAGGCTTTGAAGAACGCTTTGGCAAACCAATAAAATCATAGAGGAGTTTACTATGAGCACTGCCTACATGACAGCAATGAAGGAATACGAAAATTGGGTCGCCCACCTTGAGGGGAAGGATAAGGCCGCGCTTGAAGCTATCCGCGGAGACGAAAACGCCATCCTCGCAGGTTTTGCCATCCCCATGTCATTCGGTACCGCAGGATTGCGCAGCACCATGGACCTGGGAATTTCCCGTATGAACGTATACACCGTGGCACAGACCACCAAAGGGCTTGCCGATCTGGTTTTGGAAGCAGGAGGTAAGGAGCGAGGTGTCGCCATCAGCTACGACAGCCGTAACAACTCCGAATTGTTCGCTCACACCGCCGCGAGAGTACTTGCCGCTTGTGGAATCAAGGTCTATCTGTTTGATGGAATTCGCCCCACACCGGAGTTATCCTTTGCGATCCTCCACTATGGCTGTATCGCCGGAATCAACGTGACCGCTTCCCATAACCCCAAGGAATACAACGGCTATAAGGTATACTGGGAAGACGGCGCACAGCTTCCTCCCGAACACGCGGAGGTTGTCTCCAAGGCAGCCGCAGAGACGGATATCTTCTCCGTTCAATTGGCTGACATGGAGCAGGCTATTGCTGACGGTCTTATCACCGTCATTGGCAAAGAAGCTGACGAAGCGTATCTTTCCGCTGTATTGAACTGCGCTCTTGCCCCTGACCTTACCGCTAAATACGGCAATGGGTTGAATATGTTCTACACGCCTTTACACGGAACCGGCTATAAGCTGATTCCCGAATGTCTGAGACGGTGCGGTATCACCAATTTGCAAGTGGTAGAGGAGCAGGCAGAGCCCAACGGGGACTTCCCCACCGTAGCTTCTCCCAACCCCGAAAACAAGGAATGCTTTAACTTAGCGGCCAAGAAGATCAAGGAGCTTAGCTTGAACTGCAATATGATCATTGCCAGTGATCCCGACGCCGACAGAGTTGGACTTGCACTGCGCGGCAAGGACGGGGAGTTCTTTGCGCTCAACGGCAACCAGATCGGTGCTTTGCTCATCGACTATATTATTAAGGTAAGAAAAGAGAAGAACATTCTGCCCGCAAACGGCTGCGCCATCAAGTCTATCGTGTCCTCCAATCTGTTCGACGCCATTTGTGACGCCCATGGCGTTGCACACATCAGCGTGCTTACCGGGTTCAAGTACATTGGAGAAAAGATCAAGCAGTGGAAGGCCGGCGGAGAATACACCTTTATCTTTGGATACGAAGAAAGCCAAGGCTACTTGTCCGACGGCTATGCCAGAGACAAGGATGCCATCGCTGCCGCCATGTTGATTGCAGAAATGGCTTGTTACCACGCCGCTGCCGGCAAGACCGTTGCAGAAGCACTGGACGAAATCTATGCAACCTACGGCTACTACAGAGAATCCGTCATCAATCTGGCCATTTCCGGCCTTGATCCCATGGGGCTGATGAAGGAACAAATGGCCGCTATGCGTGCCAATGCGCCGGAAACCATCGGCGGTCTGAAGGTAGTGCGTATAAGAGATTACAAAGACGGCAAGATCTACCACCTCGACGGAAGTGTTACCGAGACGGGTCTTCCCTCTTCCGACGTACTCTACTACGAGCTGGAAAGCGGCGATGCAGTGATCGTACGCCCCTCCGGCACAGAGCCTAAGATCAAGGTATATATCCTTGCCAAGGGCGACAACGAGGCGAACACCGCAGAAAAGATCGCGGCATTCTCTGCAGAAATGAAAGCAAAATTAAAGGGATAATAATTTAAAGTACACTTAAGGGCCTTTCTTTCGAAAAAAGAAAGGCCCTTAAGAATTCCCCCAAAAAAACCTAATGCCCAAACCGATATATCGGTTTGGGAGTGAAAGGTCTTTGGGGCGAGAATTCTGTTCTCATGGTAAAATATGGAAAAACAGCATGGCGGCTTCTTGATTCGTATAGCCGTAGTTCTGCAGGAAGCTTAAGAACAGCTCGCACAGGAAGTACAGCACCGCAACAGCACCAACCCACAAAAGAATCTTGGGCAACAGCATGACCTGGCGGCGTTCTCTTTCTTTCTCCATATATGCCAGACGCTCCAGCGCTTGGTTGCAAAGCTCTACCTTCTTTGCCTGCTCCTCTTGGCTTTCCATGTACTTATTCTGCTTATAAGCAGAGGTGTCATGGAGAATACGTCTACCTTCGTTATCGCGCTGAACAACTTCCTCAAGACGTTCCACAGACAGATTTTCAAGCTGCCAATCCTTGTCTCTTCCGCAAGTATCGCAAAGGGTTGCGGTGGACGGATTCTTTCTGCCGCAACAGCACAGCCAAACACTGTCCCCTGCTTGAGGAAGCACACGAATGGGATGATTTTCCTCGGCGTTCTGGAATATATTCACAGAACGGTACGCATCTCTCAAATCGCCATCCAGCTCGATAAAGCGCACAGCCCTGCTGCCTGCAACGAGATCCAGCTCTTGCTTACTGCCGTCAAAGAAGGTAACGGAGACCAAGCGGATCTGCATCTTCTTAAAATAGTTCTCCGGCATGGGGATAAAGATACCGCCCCCGAATTCTTCTCCCGGGAAGATTTTTTTATCTTTCTTACAATCCCGTTCTTTGCGAACCTCACCGTTGTATTTTCGCTCTCCGAAGGTGACTTCCTCCCAGCTGTACCGAAAATCCAGTTTGGCGTCCGGCAGGAAGATGCGTTCTTTATACAGATCAACCCGAATATCCAAAGCGGAGATGGTTTTTGAGGAAACCGAGCGCAGGTTCAAGGTAAGGAAAATTTCACCGGTATCACGGTCGGATACAATATAGCCTTCCTTGATCTCCACGGGACTGTTTTCAAAAATAGCACTGTTATCTAAATATTCGACAACACGCAGAGGGCGCAGTCTATCCCGATGAACGCGTTCAAGCTTTGCTTTTCGCGGATTACGTCCGAACATAAAGGTCTCCTTAACACAAGGGCATTGGTTTGTTCTGCAAGAAGCAAATTGCTTACAAAAATACGCCACGGCATCTTGCAATCCGGCCCGATTTATGATATAATGCGATTTGTTTGAAAGGAAGGTGCTTTTAAGCTTATGAAAAATATGACAAGCAGTCTGAAAGACATCGAACTGTTCGTTCTGGACATGGACGGAACCATTTATTTGGGAGAGCAGGTATTCCCGGAAGCTTTACGTTTTGTAAAGGAAGCAAGAGAAGCAGGAAAACGCGTGATCTTCTTCACCAACAATGCTTCCCGCAATCCTCAAATCTACGTTGATCGCTTGAACCGTATGGGCTTTGAGGCCTCCAGAGAGGATATTCTCTCCTCCGGAGACGTAACGGCGGCGTATTTGAACCTGCATCACAAAGGTGAGCCCGTGTATTTGGTTGGCACCCCCGCTTTGGAGGAGATGTTCCTTGCGGAAGGGATCAACCTGACCAACGGCAGCGATCGCAAGACGGCAGAAACGGCTTCCATCGTTGTGGCATCCTTTGACACCACCTTGACGTACGAGAAGCTGGACATTGCTTGCAATCTGATCCGCGGCGGTGCAACCTTCTTTTCCACCCATCCCGATTTCGTTTGCCCTATGGAAGGGAATGCGGTCCTGCCCGACAGCGGCGCCATTTGCGCATTGCTCACCGCCTGCACCGGAGCAACTCCCAAATATTTCGGCAAGCCCGAACGGGAGACCGCTTTGATGCTGGAACGCACCTACAACGTTCCTCCCGCAAAAACTGCCATCGTAGGCGATCGTCTTTACACCGATATCGCGTTGGGTAAAAACAACGGCTTACTTTCCGTCCTGGTATTGACCGGCGAATCCTCCATGGAGGATGTCAACGAGGACAACGCACCCGACGTCATTCTGAACAACATCGGCGAGATCTTAGATTACTTGTATTGAAACGTTCCCAGCTTGGTAGCGGGGACATCACTGCCTGCGGGCATGATCGCCAGCACAGAGAAGCCCTCCGTGGGGAATTCTCTCTCGGGGACGAAGGTCACTTCCCCATCACCCAAACGATCCATCATTGCACGAGCGTTCTTCTTCAAAGGAAGGACGCTTTTGATTTTTCCGCTTTTTACGCCCTCCATCAAATACCGTACCAATCTGCCAAGCTCAGCCGGATGGGGCAGTTGATCTCCGCCACTTCTTGGGCGGAAGGCAAACACACCGTCCCCGCTGAGAACAACAGGCTTGGGAACGACCAATCCGCGTTTCCCTTTTTGGAAGCGGAAGGGAGGCATGGAGAAGCGGTAACGAATCATGGCAAAGAACATTCCTAAGCAACCGGCGGCAAAGGAAGCCATGGGAAGATCCGCAGGAAGGTTTACAAAATATTCGCCATCGGTCATGTGGCAGCAACCAAAGCCCAAGGCTCCCTCGAAGGTTTCTGTAAACAGATCTTCTGCGGAGGCTTCTACAGTAAGCTCTACGGGGGTTGAGGGCAAAATTTCATTCAAGGAAAAATCAGCAAGAACGTCGCCGCCCCGACGGATGGTCATACGATCGGCCAGCAAAGAGCCTACGCGGATCATCTTAACTAACCCGGAAGCGCAGAAACGATCACCGTCACGCTCTCTGAGAAGCAAGAAACGGCTATGGCAGAATTTTTCCACAGTCATATCCTCGGGAATAGACAGCTCCACACCACGAGTCGCAAACAAAACGCCGCAAATCCCAACCACGGAATTTCTCATCAAGGAGGCCAACAGCTGAAGATCGGGAAGCTTATCGGTAATCATATACACACCAAAGCCGTCTTTGGCCACAACCTCCATACGGTTATTCACTACTTCGGGTGTGGACAAAAGCTCATAAAGGGTGAATTGCTCGCCCAAAGAGACGTTTTCCTCAAAAGTCTTGAAGGCATTGGCTACTCGCTGAGAGTAGAAGGTCATTTTTGTAATGGGGGTCAACAGCTTGGTTGCCCATCCCTCTGCGCCGAAAATCTCCCGCAGATAAGCGGCTTCCGGAGACAAAGAGGTATTTTCCTGGGTTTGTTGGATCATTTCGGTCATTTTATCATTTCCTTTCATTTCCCATCAGCCGTCCGTTTACGTTGCCGCAAACAACGACTGCCGTTACCTCTCCCACCGAAGCAGATTCTGCGGGGAAGGTACATTCCATAAATTCTTCGGTATGGCCAACAGCCATGCCATCTTTGATTTTTTCGGTGAGAACACGGACGGTTTTGCCTGTGTAGGTATCCATGATCTGCTTTTTTTGCTCTGCAGAAACGGCGTTCAGCCGTGCACATCTGGCCTTGCGAATCTCCTTGGGAACAGCGCCCTCCATCACGGCCGCGGGAGTACCGCTACGCTCGGAATAAGGGAATGCATGAACATGCATCATCCCGGATTGCAAAACAAACTGTTCCGTAGCCAGATAATCCTCCTCGGTCTCCGTGGGGAATCCGGTGATAAAATCCCCGCTAAGCTGCACCTGCGGAACCGTCTCTCTCAAAAGGAGGATCTTTTCCATGGCAGATTCGGCCGTATAGGGGCGTTTCATAAGCTTCAAAATGCGGGTGGAGCCGGATTGAAGGGACAAATGCAGATGAGGCATAAAGTTCGGAGTATCTCTGACTGCCTCCAAGAAGGCAGGTGTCAAGCTTCCGATTGACAAAGAGCCCAAACGCACGCGTGAAAGTCCCATGGATTCCAATTCTCCGAAACGAGAGATCAGATCCCCTAAGGGAAGCTTGTTATATGCAGAGGTTTCGATTCCCGTGAGAACGATCTCCCGATAGCCGGCCTTCACCAAGCGTGTAGCTTCCGCAAAGATCTCTTCCCCGTCTCTGGAGCGGGTCTTCCCACGTAAAGTCGGAATGATGCAGTAAGTACACTTTCCGCTACAGCCATCCTGAATTTTCAAGTAAGCACGGCAGGTAGAGAACAGATCGCTTTTCCCTTCCACGAACATAGGCTCATACGGAACCTTGTCCATGGACGTCACTCGATCACCTCCGCAATCCTCTGCGATGGCGTCAGCAACCGCAAGCTTTCCGCTACAACCGCCCACATAAAAGACACCGGGGATAGAGAGGAAACCCTCCTTTTGGTTTTGAGAAGCGCATCCGATCACCGCAACCTTCCCGCGAGAAGCAAACCGCCTCGCCAGCTGACGGCATTGCCGCTGGCTTTCTGCGGTAACGGAGCAGGTGTTCAAAAGATAATAATCGCTGTTTTCCTCGTCCTTGGTGACAAGAAAGCCTTTTTTCTGCAAAGCCTCCGCAATGGACACGGACTCGTATTGGTTAACACGGCATCCAAGGGTATAGATGCACACCTTTTTCATACCGTTTTTCTCACTTTCTCATAGGTTTCCCGATCACACAGCAGATTAACCGCCTCCAACAATGCGCCGGAGGACAGACTTTCGGGAAGGTTCAAAGCCTTGGCCAAGGCTTTACGCTTATTGCTTGCCCCTGCCCCGCCGGAAAAGCCGTGGGCGTACCACTCTGCGGAGGTGATCTCTGCGCTTTCGGGAGATTTTGCAGTCTCCTCATAGGGGGCAAGAAGAGGACGCAACAGCTCGCAATCCATGCCCTCTACTCCCAGAAGTCCTTCCGCCGAGGGAGCATTTTTCCGTTTTTCCTTGCCGGGAATACAGGGCGTATAGACTTGATAGATCTTCCCTTCGCTGAAGATCCCCTTCAGCTTGTTGCGGATAAAAATCCCGGCTTTATCGCTGTCGGTCAGGAAGATCAAACCCTTTTCCTTGCATATCCGCACCAGAAGAGCCTTCTTTTCCTTGTCGTTGAACACGGAAAAACCATCAAGCACAAGGATGGGTGTTTCCACAAGATTGGAAAGACGGATCTTATCGTATTTCCCCTCTACTACAAGAGGGCAGATCAATCTCATTTTATTTGCCATACATACAGATCCTGTAAACCAGCGTTTCCAACGCCGCGGCGGTGTTTCCGCGCCGTGTTTTCATTTTCATATCCGTTTCTGCAATCTCTTTTGCGGCGTACTGCAAAGCTTCGTAATCGGTGTATCCCAAGGAGGATGCGGCTTTGTTCACCTTCCAGGAAGAGATCTTATGATCTGAAGCAATTTGAGTCAGAGATTTTCCTGCATCCATGCCTGTTTTGATCAACAAAAGCAGACGATAGTTAGAGGCCAAAAAGCCCATTGCCATGGGGACGGTCTCGGGAGTCATCTTCAAGCCCGCCAAAATTCGTCTTGCACCGGGAAGATCACGGCGCACCATGCAATTGGCAACATCAAAGAAAACGTGGTTTTCGTTGGCGGAGCAATAGGTGCGAACATCCTGCTCGGTGATTGCATTCCCGCGGGAAGCATCGCAAAGCTTTTGAATCTCACCCTGCAGGGTATACATATCCGTGCCGCAATAGGAGGTCATAAAGGACGGAACACCGGGGGCAATCTTTACCCCGCGAGAGGCAAAATGGCGTGCCACCCAATTGCAAAGCTTTTCTCCCTTTTCGGGTTCAAATTCCACAGAAAGGCCGTTTGCCTCCACAGCAGTTAGAAAGGTCTTAAAGCCGTTTTTTCGTTCCTCCTGTTCCGGGGAGGTCTCCTCGTTTTTTTCCTCCTTGGAAGGTTCGGAGGAAGGCTTTGAACCGCTGTAATCCCCTGCACGCAACAGGATCAACACGGTAAGATAGTCGGGCAGAGTTTCAAAAATACGGGCGTATTCCTCTGCCTCGGCCATATAGACCTTCTTCGGCTTCAGATTGCGGATCTCGATCACACGGTGCTCCCAAAGATAAGGCAGAGCGAAGGTGGCTTCCTCAAAATCTCCCACAGAGCGGGTCTCGGCGTCGAAGATCTCATAGTTGAATTCCGGCAAAGGAGATCCCTGAGCAAGCTTGCGAAGCTTTTCTGCATAGAAATCCTTGGTGTACTCCTCGGCACCCCAGAACAGGTAGACTCCACCGAGCTTATTCTCTTTGACACGCTTTTTCAATTCGTCCATAGAGGACAGCTTTTTACTGCCGTAGTAGCTCACGGGATGATCACCTCTCCGTCCTTGTAAACAATATGAGTGGTATAGAAATAAACTTGATGACCGGCAACGCTTTCCGAAAAGTCGGTCTCTTCCGGGAGATACAGCCGTTCACACGAAAGCAGTGAATACTCTTTCACATCGGGGGAAAGCGCCCAAATATAGGTATCGGAAAGCGCTTGTCCTTCCTCACCCAACAAAACGGAAACCCCAAAGGGCGTAACGGCGGTACGCTCCGACGCACTATAAGACAGCAAAGCAATTTCCATACCATAACGGTAAGAAATGACCTCGCAGCCGAAGGCTTCTCCCACGATGAAATACTCGGAAAGATCATTCCGTTCTCCATCTTCCCCAAACAAAGGAAGATAGACGCGCGTGACGGGCTGCTTTCCCAAAACGTTGCATAAGCGATCTAACGCCATATCGTCGGCAACCGTGAGAACGTATTCCGTTATCGTATACTCTTCGGATAAGTCAATATCTTCGTTATCAGTTCCGAAATCCAAAAGCACCCCTGCCCCATCGCAGGAAACGAAAAGGAAGGATTCTTCCGGGGAAAACAAAATATATTCCTCGGGCGAGACAGCCGCCTCGACCAATGCACACACCGGAAGTGACATCACCGCACTCAAGGAAAAGCAAGCGAACAGGAGAACGCCTTTCTTTCGAAAAAGCAACATGCAAGCAATGGCGGCGCAAGAAAGCAGCACGGGGATCAAAACCCAAGAATCGGAAATATACATAGTTCCTACGTTTTGCTCCCTGAGCCAACGGAACAAGGATTCCATCAGCCCGAGAACATATCCCGGCAGGAAGGCCAAAGCCGTTCCCAACACAGGCAAAAAGGAATATAACAAAACAGACAGAAGCAACAGCATAAGAATAGGGGTGAACAGCGGCACAAACACCAGATTGGTAAAGGGTGACAGCCAAGAAAGACTGCCGAAGGTATAAGCAATCACCGGGAAGGTAAAGACCACCGCACTGCAGGAGGTCAGGAACAGACTTACAGCCCCTGCCGCCAAGGCACGTAATCTACCAAACTTGACATTTCCGCCGCCCTTGATCTTCCTTTGCAGGGCCGTTACGTGCGGCTCCAACAGAATGATTCCCAAGCAGGACAGAAACGAAAGCTGCAAGCTAACAGACAAAAGCGCATACGGATTGATCGCCAGCAGAATCAAAAGAGCCAAGGAAAGCAGAGTCAGCCCATCGGTTTCCCGCAGTACCATCTCCCCCACAAGCACCAAGCCGACCATAACGGCGGCACGAACGATGGAGGGAGAAAATCCGGTTAAGAAGCAATACAACAGAATCACCGCCAATGCGACGGTTTCCCGCACGCCCTTGCGAAAACGAAAGGCAAACAGCAATTTACGAAGCATTGCAACCAATACGGAAAGGTGCAGACCACTGATAGCCAGCAGGTGGGAAAGACCAGCATTTCGATACGCCTCGTTGGTTTGCGGTGTGAGAAGAGAACGCTCTCGCAAAGTCAATGCTTGGGCAACCCCTACGCAATCGTAAGATTCATACAACGCTGTACAATTTTCACCCAGTGCGTAGCGAACGGAAGCGAGAATCCCCTTCCCCTGCTCCTTTGCAGAAACGTATCCGTTGGCTACCAAGCAGGCAGAGGAGGCACGCTCAGAGCTTCGGGAAAGGCTTGAATAGGTTACCTCTGCGGTAACCACATCTCCAACGAGAACCACCTCGTTCTTTTGGCAATACAGACGGATCTTGGTGCCGGAAGGAAGAGATACTCTGCTGTTTTCCACCCGGATCTCCAGATATTTGCTCTCGGCAGAGGAGCCGTTCTCCGTGACAACACCCTTGACGGTATCCCGAACACCTACATAGGAATCATACCCATCGTAGGGCATGGCCCGCAGGCAGAGCCAGCCGGCACCTAAGGCAAGGCCTACCGCAACCACCATAGGATACACTATGATTTTCTTTGCGTCCTTGGCCATAAAATGCACGGCAACATATACTCCGACAAACACCAATGCAAGGGCAAGAAAAAGGATAAAAACCACCGCTTCCCATCCGCTTTGGGCTAACAATGGCGTGGCAATGCCAGCCGCAAACGCCAACGCAAAAACGGAGAGGAAGCGGTTCTTCAGCATATAGAGTTACGCCAGGGCAACAGGCAATTTCTTGCCACCCAAAATGTGGAAGTGGAGATGCTTTACGGTTTGACCGCCATCTTCACCGCAGTTGGTGATGACGCGGTATCCGTTTTCCGCCAGCCCGAGCTGAGAAGCGATCACGGGAATGGCCTTCAAAACCGCAGAAGCGGCAGAAAGGTTTTCTTCGGTAAGCTCTTGAATAGAAGCAATATGCTTTTTAGGGATCACCAGCACGTGAACGGGAGCGTTGGGGTTGATATCGTGAAAGGCGTATACATTTTCGTCCTCGTACACCTTCTTTGAGGGGATCTCCCCTGCTATGATCTTACAAAACAAGCAGTTTTCCATTTGATACTCCAGAATTTATTTCAGCATAGAAGCGATGGTTTCTTCCGCTGCTGCCAAAGCTTCGGGCAGAGCGTCGGGATTCTTACCGCCGGAGGTTGCGCTGTCGGGTCTGCCGCCGCCGCCACCACCAACGATGGGAGAGATCTTCTTGAGCAGATTGCCGCAATGAACACCTGCAGAGAGTGCAGACTTTCCGCAGGAAGCCGCAAGCTGTACCTTGCCATCCTTCACGGTCGCCAGTACGAAGACAGCCTCGGGAGCCTTGGCTACCAGCCCATCCAAAGAGGTACGGAGGGCATCCATGGGAACGTTTTCAAAGGAAGCAGTGATGAGACGTACTGCACCAACAGTTTTAGCGGATTCCAATGCGGATTCCAGCTTACCGCCAACCTGCTCACGCTCAATGCGCTCCAGCTCCTTCTTCTGAGCCTTCAGCTCGTTCTGCAGAGCTTCGATCTTATGGAGAATATCATCGGCGCCGCTTGCCTTCACGGCAGACTGCACCTGAGAAATCAGCTTCTGATCCTCGTGCATAAGGGCCAAGGAGTTGTAGCCGGTAGAAGCCTCGATACGACGAACACCTGCGGCTACGGAGGACTCGGAAAGAATGCGGAACAAGCCGATCTTTGCAGTGTTATCGGCATGAGTACCGCCGCAAAGCTCCTTGGAGAAATCGCCCATGGAGACTACGCGAACCTCATCGCCGTACTTCTCGCCAAACAGTGCCATTGCACCGTCGGCTCTTGCTTCGTCGGGAGTCATGATCTTGGTGACGATAGTATATCCTGCAAGGATGGCATCGTTCACCAGCTTTTCCACCTTCATGATCTCATCAAGGGTCATGGCAGTGGGATGAGAGAAGTCAAAGCGTGCCTTGGTTTCGTCCACGTAAGAACCTGCCTGCTGAACGTGTACGCCCAGAACCTCACGGAGAGCGGACTGCAGCAGGTGGACGGAGGAGTGGTTTCTGCGGATAGCGGCACGACGCTCTCCATCAATTTCAGCGGTGCAAGCACCCAGAGAGATCTCGCCGGATTCCCACTGACCGAAGTGCAGATAAACGCCCTCAGCGGTCTTCTTCACATTGTCTACGCGGAACGTGCCGTTTGCCTGACGGATGACACCGGTATCTGCTACCTGACCGCCCATTTCGGCATAGAAGGGGGTTTTATCCAGCACCACAACCGCTTTTCCGCCGGAAAGAACGGACAGAGGCTCATTGCCGCTGACGATAGTGATGATCTCGGTTTCGTAAGAGTTGTTTTCGTAGCCTACGAACTCGGTAGCGCGGGTCTTATCAATGCCGCCTACGGAATCGTCCACCCAGCTCATATCGCCCAAGGCGGCACGAGCTTCACGAGCGCGCTTCTTCTGCTCCTGCATCAGAGCGCGGAAGGCTTCCTCATCCAGAGAAAGTCCCTTCTCTGCAATGATCTCCTTGGTAAGATCTACGGGGAAGCCGAAGGTATCGTAAAGGCGGAAGATCTCCTCGCCGGAGAGAGAGTCTCTGCCTGCGGAAAGGGCTTCTTTAACCATCTTATCCAGGATACCGAGGCCGGCATCCAAGGTCTGGCTGAAGCGTTCCTCCTCCAGGCCAATGATCTTGCGGATATAATCCTGACGGGTTACCAGCTCGGGATATGCCTCGCCGCTTTCCTGAATAACGGTGTCGCACAGGGTGGACAGGAATGCCCCCTGGATGCCCAGCAATCTGCCATGGCGTGCGGCACGGCGCAATACACGGCGAAGGATGTAGCCTCTGCCCTCGTTGGAGGGAAGGACGCCGTCGCTGATCAGGAAGGTAGCGGTACGGATATGGTCGGTAATAACACGCAAAGAAACGTCCTTATCGGAAGCGGAGCCGTCGTAAACAACGCCTGCCATCTCGCAAGCCTTCAGCATAATGTTACGAACGGTATCTACCTCGAACAGGTTGTTTACATCCTGCATAACGACGGCAAGACGCTCCAGACCCATACCGGTATCGATGTTGGGGTTGGCAAGACGGGCGTAGTTGCCGTTGCCATCGCTGTCAAACTGAGTGAATACGATGTTCCAGATCTCGATGAATCTGTCGCAATCGCAACCAACCTTACAATCGGGCTTGCCGCAGCCATACTTCTCGCCGCGGTCAAAATAGATCTCAGAGCAAGGTCCGCAGGGGCCGGACCCGATCTCCCAGAAGTTGTCTTCCTTGCCCATACGGGTGATGCGATCACGGGAGACACCGGTCTTTTCCCAAATCTCGATGGCTTCGTCATCTTCTAAGTACACGCTGGGATAGAGACGGTCTGCGGGGATCTCCAAAACCTGAGTCAGGAACTCCCACGCCCACGGAATAGCGTCGGGCTTGAAATAATCGCCGAAGGAGAAGTTGCCCAGCATTTCGAAGAAGGTGCCGTGGCGAGCAGTTTTACCTACGTTGTCGATGTCCAGCGTACGAACGCACTTCTGGCAGGTGGTTACACGCTTACGGGGCGGAACCTTTTCCCCAGTGAAGTACTTCTTCAAAGGGGCCATACCTGCGTTGATCAGCAGAAGAGAGTTATCGTCCTGGGGTACCAAAGGGAAGGAATCCATCTTCAGATGGCCCTTGCTCTCGAAAAACTCCAGGTATTTCTTACGCAATACGTTCAAAGAAAGGGGTTTCATGTTGTTTCCTCATTTATCTTTCGTTAAGTTTCTTCAGTAGTGGATTCTTCTTCAAAAACGCCGCCGATCACATCACCGGATTCCTCCTCGGACTCTTCCTCCGGGAAGACAACGGTGCCGTCGTCATGAATGGGCGAAATACCCAATGCAAGGCAGGCTTCCCAGCAGGGGCTATCCTGCAAGGTGACGATGGTCACGGTCTCGGGACAATCGGTAAGGGCATTTTCGGAAAGGACACAATCGCCGCCCAGGCGCAGGGTTTCCAACGCATTGCAGCCACGGAAGGCATAATCTCCCAAGGAGACCATGGTATCCTCGAAATACAGCTTGGAAAGGCTTGAACATCCGGAGAAGGCGCGGGCTCCCACGGCCACAAGCTCTGAGGAATAGCCAACCTTCAGCAGAGAGGTGCATTGGTTAAAGCAATAGGGCGGGATAACGGTAACACTCTCGGGAAGCGTGATCTCCTCAAGAGAGCTGCACCAGGAGAAGGCCTTGTCCCCAATGGAGGTAAGACTTTCCGGCAGGGTGACCGACTTCAAGGCAGTGCAATAGTAGAAGGCGTTTTCCTCCAAAGCTTCGATCCCTTCGGAAACCACAACGGATTCCACGGGAACGCTTTCGTAAAAGGCAAGGCTTGCAATGGAACGCACGGGAAGACGTCCGATCTTGGCGGGGATAATGACATCCAGCTCTTCCCCCAGGTACGCCGTAATCACCACGTACTTTTCGTAAACGTCGTAGGCATACTCATCATTCTCCCGGGATTCTACAAAGCCAGCGGGAGGCTGTTCAACTTCCGTTCCGTTGACGTACGCCTTCAGCTGTTCCAAAGCGGATTCCAGCGAAAACGAGCAAGCGGACAGGGAGAAAACAAGCACAGTCAAAAGCGCCGCCAACAAGGCACGCTTCCACCAATGTCCCGACCGTGTAGAACTCATGAGCCATTCCTCCAAAAAAATTGCAAAGCAAAGGGGCTTAAAAAAGCCATTCTTCCATGTATTATATCACTTACTTTTGCATTTGTCAATTTTTTTATGCGATTTTGATTGACAATCGGCAAAAAAAGAAGTACAATAGAGAAAATAAAAAAAACAAACTGTGAAGGATGGAGTATCTTTTTATGAACAAGGAGCTTTTTACCTCGTACAAGAATTTCTACCGCAGCCAATTGTTGGACGATTGTATCCCCTTCTGGATGCAGAGTGATCTGCTGGACAAGGAATACGGCGGCTACATCACCTGCATTGACCGCGAAGGCAAGCAGTACAACATGGACAAATCCGGCTGGTTCCAGGGCAGATGTCTGTGGACCTTCTCTACCCTCTGCAACCGCTACGGCAAGAAGCAGGAGTGGGTAGACGCCGCTAAGCTTGGCGTTGACTTCATCGAGAAGCATATTGCAGACGCAGACGGCAGAATGTACTTTACCCTGGCTCGTGATGGCAGCCCTCTCCGCAAGAGACGTTATATGTTCACCGAGAGCTTCTACGTGCTGTCCATGGCTGAATACGGCCTGATGACCGGCGACAAGACTTATATCAAGAAGGCAGAGGATTGCTTCGAGAACATGCTCCGTATGTTCCGTGATCCCGCTTCCGACCCCTATAAGATCACTCCCAAGAGCTATGCAGAGACCAGACAGGAAGTGGCCGTTGCCGTTCCTATGGTTTTGGTTTCTTCCGCACAGCTGCTGCGCAGATGCGATCCCGAAAAGGCTGATTACTACACCGCTATCGCCAACGAGATGGCTGACCGTATCATCAACATCCATTGGAAGCCCGAATTGGGTTGCGTTCTTGAAACTACCGGACCTAACGGTGAGTTCATCGACACTCCCGCAGGCAGATGCATCAACCCCGGTCACTCCATGGAGAACAGCTGGTTCCTGATGAACCAGTACCTCTACACCAAGGACGAGAAGCTGCTCAAGACTGCGTTGCAGATCTTCGACACCGCTTCCGATTGGGGCTGGGACAAGGAATACGGCGGATACATCTACTTCACCGACGTAAACGGCAGACCTCCGGAACAGCTTGAGCATGATATGAAGCTGTGGTGGGTACACGACGAAGCCCTCATCGGCGCACTGCTGGCATACAGCATCACCGGCGAGAAGAAGTACTGGGATCTGTTTGAGAAGGTACACGCTTACTCCTTCGGCCACTTTGCGGACAAGGAATGCGGCGAGTGGTATGGCTACCTCCACAAGGACGGCACCGTTTCCCACACCCAGAAGGGCTCCATGTGGAAGGGACCCTTCCATTACCCCAGAATGCTGACCAACATGGAAATGATCTTCGAGCATCTGGAAAAGGGCGAGCAGGTTACCTCTCTGCTGTAAGCTTCCCTTGCTTTGAGGACAAGACCGTCCCCGTTTCCCTTTGCGTGGAGGCGGGGGCGGTTTTTCTATAACTTAACGGAACGTGAGATGTTTGAAAATGGCATTTCTTTATAAAGTTCTTTCCGTATCGGAGGAGGTCTCTCTTTCCCCTGCGGATCAGCCCGTAGATCCCATGCTTTGGTCCTTGTTGATGGTGGGAGCATTTGCGGCGGTGCTGGTGGTGATGGTGGCGTTTCTGAAGATCGTCAGAAAGAACAAGGATCCTTATCGATAATTTTTTCGTTTCCCTTTGCAACCAAAAGCCTCTCTCAAAGGTATTATAGGTAGAAGGAGGTGGCATATACGCATGCAAGCAAACAATCGTTACGAAGCAGAGCGCTTGGTGGAGGAATACGCGGACATGATCTACCGTCTGGCGTTGATCCGCACCAAGAGCCCCCACAATGCGGAGGATATCATGCAGGAGGTCTTCCTGCGGTATCTGAAAGCACATCCCGTGTTCGAGAGCTCCGAGCATGAAAAGGCCTGGCTGATCCGCGTAACGGTGAACCGTGCAAACAGCTTCCTTTCCTCGGCGTGGAACAGACGGACGCTGCCTTTTGACGAGGCCGTTTTGGGGGAACTCCCGGAGGAAGAGGACGGATGCGCGGTTCTGAACGCGGTGGCTTCCCTGCCCCTTGCCATGCGTACCGCCATTCATCTGCATTATTTTGAGCAGATGACGGTGAAGGAGATCTCTTCCGCCATGGGGAAGAGTGAATCCGCCGTGAAATCCCTTCTGTTCCGCGGGCGGCAATGCCTGAAGGAGCTTTTGGAACCATGAAAGGAGAAACGGAAATGATGGAAAGATATCAAAAAGCTATGGGGCGTATCCATGCGCCCGCAGATACGAAAAAGAAGTTGCTCGGCTCTACGACACGTCCCCGCAGAAGCGTCTTTGCTCGGGTACTACCTGTTGCCGCTTGCTTGTTACTGCTGGCAGCGGGATGCGTCGGCTTGTATTTCAAAGAAAAGACACCCGCTCTGCCGACAGGACAGTCCTACGACGATATATATGAGGCGTGGTTCTCCAACGCAGGCATTCAATACGACGCTGACGGCAATGCGCTAACAGAAGGCGGGTCGGGAGCAGCCGGCGGTAGCAGTTCGAGCGGCGGGTCGGGAGGAACGTCAGCCTTGGGCCACTACGAGACCCATATGCAGACGGAGGGGGTACTGGAACCCGATATACAAAAGACAGACGGCCAGTATTTGTGGCGCCTATCTCGCAATATGCTATACACCTACCGCTTGGCAGGCGAAGAGACGGAGCTTTTGGAAATCACCCCTATGCCCGCAGAGTGCAGCTCTTCCTACGACATGTTCCTCTGGGAAGACAGGCTTGTTGTGATCGGTATGAGCCTTGCGCATGACCCGTACACCTGCGCAAATCTCTACGAGATCGATTCCGATACGGGGATTCCCCGCTTGGCAGAAACTTTTTGGCAAAGCGGAATTTACGAAAACAGCCGTATCGTTGACGGTGAGCTTTACCTTGCCACCCGGCATTTGAATTATTTGCTCGAATTGCCCCGAAAAGGTGACGTGCTTGACATCGAAATATATATCCCCAGAATTGCAATCGGAGATAAAGAACGTTTGTTGAAGCCGGAGGAAATCTATCTTACTGAAGAAGCCGAGATCTACGCCCGCTACATTACCTTCGTCGTGGTTTCCGCCATTGATTTGGAGGAGAAGTGGTTTGACAGCTCGAAAGCTGTTTTGTGCAGTGCCTACGATTTTTACGCCTCGGCAGAAAATATTTATCTATTCGCTTACGGACCCGATTTTTCTACGAACATCCTATGCTTTGCAATGGATGAGGAAGACACCATCCTGACGGCATCGGGAACAGTAAAGGGCTATATACTGAACCAATTCTCTGTTGACGAACACGACGGATATCTGCGTGTCGCTACCTGCGTGGTTGATTATTACATTGCAGGTATATACGCGATCACAGAGTATAACGCCGTTTACGTGTTGAACAAAAACCTGAAGGTCATCGGAGCATTGGAGGGTATCCAGCCGGACGAGCGGATCCTTTCCGCTCGGTTCTCGGGAGACCTTTGTTACTTGGTAACCTTCCACGTGACGGATCCCCTATTTGCCGTTGATCTTTCTAATCCTCGCAAGCCGGAAATCCTCTCGGAATTAAAAGTAACGGGCTTCTCCAGCTATCTGTACGAATACGGCGAAGGGCTGCTTTTGGGAATTGGAGCCGAGGGAACCGAAACCGGCAAGTTAACGGGGTGGAAGCTCTCTATGTTCGACGTGACGGATCCCGATGACGTGACGGAAATCACCAACCGTTTTCTTTCTGACCAAAAAGCACGGGCTGCCATTTGGTACGACCACAAGAATCTGATGATCAGTGAAGAACGAAACCTTATCGGCATACCTTTGGAGGAGTATCAGCTGTACGCTTATGACGCAGAAGGCAAAGACTTCGTTTTGATAGGGCGGTATAACTTAAGTGGCAGCTACTTCCGGGGCACCTACGCCGGGAAGTATTGCTACGTGACCTCCACCATGGGGTTGATCGCCATTGATCTGGAAAGCTACGAGGTGGTAGCGGAGATCGATCTTACGGTATAAAAACATTTTTTGCAAAAACGGCAGTTTTCGGCAATCAAGTTTCTTTGGAGTTTCTTAAGAACCTTTCTTTTCCCAAGAAAGGTTCTTAAGTGCTCTTTTTTTATGCCAAAAGATTGACTTTTGGGGAAAGATATGATATTCTGTTATGAACGTAATTTCCAAAAAGGAGGGTATGCAGATGGGAAAGGAATATCCCCATGCGGGGCATCGGGAGCGCTTGCGGGAGAAATTCCGCTTAGGCGGTGAGCAGGCTCTGACGGAAACGGAATTTCTGGAACTGATGCTATTCTTCTCCATTCCCAGAGTTGACACCCGTCCTTTAGCAGAAAAGCTGATAGAAGCCTTCGGCTCTTTGGACGGTGTTTTGACGGCCTCACCGGAGGAAATGCGGGGATTCGCCAGCATTAGCGGAAGCACGGAGACCTTCTTTGCAGTGATCCGCTGTCTGACAGAGCGCACTCTGCAGAGAATGCGGGATTTTGATTTCCGCGACGAAGAATTTGTACGCACCTATCTTCCCACCCAATTCGCAGGATATACCAAAGAACGTGCATTGCTGTTCTATTTGGACAGCGACGGAAGTATGCTCCGCCGTCAAACCGCCATGAGCAGCGAGGAGGATTCCGTCCAGCTTTCCGTACGTGCCGTGGTGGAGACTGCAAAGCAATGCGGCGCCTCCGCCCTAGTAATCGCTCATAACCATCCCAACGGCAGAGCCATTCCTTCCGCGGCAGACTTGACAGCAACCCTTCGGTTGAAGGAGGCGTTCCAAAACGAGGGAATTCTTTTGCTTGAGCATTACATCGTGGCGGGCGAGGAGTGCATTCCCCTGATGGCAAGCGGTTTGGCTTTGTGACAAGGTCACAGATGTCCACTTTTTTCTCTTATATAATAGACCTGTAAGGAGGAAAAGATATCTTCCTTTACGGATAAACAGAAAGGTTTTACACTTATGATGCTTGAATTGAGAGACGTATCCTACCGCGCCGAGAGCGAATCCGGCGTGAAGGAGATCATCAGTCACGTTAATTTACAGATCGACGAACGGTTCGTCGCATTTACCGGTCCCAACGGCGGTGGTAAATCCACCTTGGCAAAGCTGATTGCGGGAATCTATACCCCTACCGAAGGGCAGATCCTGCTGGACGGTGAGGACATCACAGACCGTTCCATTACCGAACGCGCTCAAATGGGGATCAGCTATGCCTTCCAGCAACCCGTACGGTTCAAAGGACTTACGGTACACGATCTCATCTCTATGGCCTCCGGCAAGAAGCTTTCTGCCGCACAGGCCTGCGCATATCTTTCCGAGGTAGGGCTTTGTGCGAGGGAATATATCAACCGCGAGATCAACGCAAGCCTTTCCGGCGGTGAATTGAAGCGCATCGAAATTGCCATGGTGATGGCAAGAGGTACCAAGCTTTCCCTGTTTGACGAGCCCGAGGCGGGAATCGACCTTTGGAGCTTTAACAATCTGATCTCTGTTTTTGAGAAGATGCACCAAAAGCTGGGCGGTTCGATCCTGATCATCTCCCACCAAGAGCGTATCTTGAGCATTGCAGACCGTATCATCGTCATCGCAGACGGCAAGATCAGCAAGGACGGCACGGCGGAAGAGATCCTGCCCGCATTGCTCACCGCAAAGACCTGCTCTGCACTGACAAAATCCTGCTAAGGTATAAAAGGAGGTTGTTTTATGGCACTGGACGCCATTCAAATGAATTTGCTGAAAAGCATTACCGACTTGGAGGAGATCCCCGAGGGTGCGTATAACATCCGCGCCAACGGTGAATCCGCAGGTCGCCATACCACCGCAAATATCGACATCGTAACCAAAACAGACAAGCCCGGCATTGACATCATTATCAAGCCCGGCACGAAGAACGAGCGTGTGGACATCCCCGTCCTGCTGACCGAGACAGGCTTGGACGAGCTGGTATACAACGATTTCTACATCGGTGAGGATGCCGACGTGCTTATCGTTGCCGGATGCGGCATACACAATGCCGGAGGGCTGAAATCCGAGCATGACGGTATCCACGCATTCCATCTTGCCAAGGGCGCAAAGCTGAAATACGTAGAAAAGCACTACGGCGAGGGCGAAGGAACCGGTGAAAAGGTTCTGAATCCCACCACCGTCATCGAAATGGACGAAAACAGCTACATGGAAATGGAAAGCACCCAGATCAAGGGTGTGGATTCCACCTTCCGTACTACCAAGGCTACCCTGCAGGCAGGCGCTACCTTGGTGATCCACGAAAAGATCATGACCCACGGCAAGCAAAGCGCCACCACGGACTTCACCGTGGATCTCAACGGCGAAGGCTGCGGTGCTCACGTAGTATCCCGTTCCGTGGCAAAGGATGAATCCCACCAGCTGTTCCTTTCCTGCATCAACGGCAACGCCGCCTGCAACGGACACACGGAATGCGATGCCATCATCATGGACAACGCATTTGTCAGTGCAGTCCCCAAAATCAACGCCAACCACGTGGATGCAGGCCTGATCCATGAGGCCGCTATCGGTAAGATTGCCGGCGAACAGCTGATCAAGCTGATGACGCTGGGATTGACGGAAAAGGAAGCCGAGGAACAGATCGTCAGCGGGTTCTTGCGCTGATATGGATAAGATATTCTTCATACTGCTTGCCGCAGAAGGCATCATCAGCTTCATCTGCTTTTTCACCTTCGGGTTGGATAAGTGGCTCGCCATAAAGAAAAAACAGCGAATCCGCGAACGCACACTGCACCTGTGGATCTGGCTGTTGGGCGCACCGGGAGGTTTTTTGGGGATGTGTGTCTTCCACCACAAAACCGCTCACCCCGTTTTCTGGTTTTCCGTCTGCGGAGCGATCGTAGTACACCTTTTACTGATCTTCGGATCCGCATTCCTTGCTTACGCCTAATAAAACGCCGCTCGTTTGTGCATTCTTGCCAAACGAGCGTTTCATTTTTTTACATTCGTGCAGTTTTTTTATAAGAGATTGGCGATTTTTCATTGACAAACGAAATATTTTATAGTAAAATATCAATAGAAAAACAGAAAGGAACGGTTTTTATGAAAGTTATCACCATTGGACGTGAATACGGTAGCGGAGGCAGAACCATCGGTAAACAGGTTGCGGAAATGCTGGGGATCCCCTATTACGACCGCGAGCTTGTGGATAAGGCGGCAAAGCATTCCGGATTGGCCGTGGAAGCCATTGAAGAAAACGACCAGGTCGTTACCCGCTCCTTTTTATACGACCTTGCTATCGGCACCAGCTACGGCTACGTCAATTCTTCGGGCGTTCCGCTGGATCTGAACACCCAGGTATTTTTGGCGCAGAGAGAGGCAATTTTGGAATTTTCCCAATCCCCCTGCGTGATCGTGGGGCGTTGCGCAGATTATATTCTGAGAGATCGGGATAACGTTCTGAAGGTATTCATTTACGCCGACAGAAAGGCAAGAATAGAGCGCATCATCAAGGAATACGGAGAAGATCCTGCCAAGGCGGAAAAGCTTCTTGCCCAATCCGATAAACGTCGCGCACGACATTACGAGGAGTTTACCGACAGTATTTGGGGCGCAAGACGGAATTACGACGTAATGTTGAACAGCGCTACCTTTGGTCCTGCACAAACAGCCGAGATCATTTGCAAGCTGGCAAAAGAATAAAACATCCTTAAAGCGGGCGGATCTATGCCGTTCGCTTTTGCATTTCAAGAAGGCGGTGAATCCCGTGTACTTAGCATCCTTTACCCTCCCCGATGAAAAAACCGAAACGGGGTACATTATCTCCTGCGGGAGAGATGCATACAAATCCTTTATGTCCTGTTATCCCCAGGATCTGTATCCCTTTAAGGTCTTTCCGCCCAAGGGGCTGACCAAGCTGACCTTTGAGCCGCTGACCATCCTTTACGGCGGAAACGGTTCGGGGAAATCCACCCTCTTAAACGTGATGGCGGAGAAGCTGGGATTGGAGCACGCTTCCCCCGCCAACCACACTCCTTATTTCGAGGAGTATTTATCCTTTTGCGGTTATAGCCTCTCCCCCGGGAACAAGAAGATTCCCCGGGAAAGCCGTATCATTACCAGTGATGACGTGTTTGATTTCCTTTTGAATATTCGCACCGTGAACCAAGGGATCGACCGCAAGCGAGAAGAGCTTTTTGCAGAATATAGAGCCAGCCGTGAGGATGGCTTCACCTTGCGCTCTTTGGAAGATTACGAAGAATTGAAGCGTCACAACGAGGCGAGGGGGATGACAAAAAACGCGTATACGGCAAAGCGGCTTCCTCAAAGTCTCACGGCACATTCCAACGGCGAAAGTGCCATGGCGTATTTTACGGATCAGATTCAAGGAAACGCCTTGTATCTGCTGGACGAGCCGGAAAACAGTCTTTCCGCTTCCATGCAACGGGAGTTGGCGGCGTTCTTGCAAGACAGTGCCCGATTTTTCGGTTGCCAATTTGTAATCTCTACCCACTCTCCTTTTCTGCTCTCCATGAAGGGGGCAAGGATCTACGATCTGGATCAAGTTCCCGCCTCCCCTGCCAAATGGACAGAGCTCAAGGAAATGAGAGAATTTTTTGCACTCTTCAAAAGCTACGAAGAAGCCTTTGAAACAGCGAAAAGGCTTGACAAAGCTTGAATTTGGTAGTATACTGTTAAAAATACAAGAATAATTTTTGAACGATCGAGGTGTTTTCTTGGATACGGAGTTGAACGAAAGCTTTCTGCGTAGAAAAAGTCCCGCTGTCGGCGCATTTGTTTCTGTGCTGTTGGTTATTGTATTGTTGCTTCCGCTGTTGGCAGTATTTATTGCAAGAAGCACCATCGGGCTTTTAGGCGGCTCACAGCTGGTTCAAAGCATGAATACCCTGCTGAAGGATGACTACTTCAGGGATCAGCTTTCGGAATTTCTGGAAGAGTACGCCCCGGAGGATAGCTTGACCATCAAGGATATCGATAAATTCATGGAGGAATCGGAATTTGCGGATACAATCGGGCAATTGAGCTCCGATCTGCTTTCCGAGATCTTATCCACCGAAGCAAGAGACGAAATCGATCCTGTGGATGCCGCTATCACCGTTTTAGAAGGTAAGCAGTACCGTGATGCGTTGGACGGTGCCATGATGGAGCTGGATTTCTCCGACGAAGATCTTTACGAAACTGCCGTCACCTTGTCGGAGGAGATCGGATTTGCCTGCCCCCCCAGAAGCAGTGATAACATGGACATCATCATAGCGGTTCTGGACGGCAGCCGAGAAACCATCCGCAGCGAAGCGGGCGAGATTTTTGAAATCATTGAAGAAGTTCGAGACGAATACGGAGCATTGAGCGCTTTGCTGAATACGCTGTTCTCCTTTTCCCGCACCGGTTTCTTCCTTATGCTCAACGTATTGATCGTGTTGATCGCTTACGGCATTTTGCTTTTGCTTTTGAGAAGTCTGTGGAAGCCCTGTGCTTTTCTGTCCGTTCCCTACATCCTGGTGGGGCTTTTGCTGGCCTGCGTCAAGCTTGTAGATACGGAAATGGTGATGGAGCTTCTGGATCTGCCTTCCTATGCGGAAGTCGCTCTTACGATATTGCAAAACGCTTTGTTTACCAATGGATTGATCGGTTTGGTCATCGGTGCAGTCTTGCTGGCCCTTGCCATCACCGTTAAAATCGAAATAAATTCTACACCCAACAAATAGGAGGAAATATCTGTATGTTCTGTCCCAAATGCGGAAGCCTGATGGATGAAAATGCCACCCGTTGTGTCATCTGCGGAGAAGAAGTAGAGTCCCAGGGAAATTCTTCTGCCAACACCGATTCTGCGTACGATGACTTCTCCGGCGCGGAAGCCGGAACCATCCCCACCCCCGTCAAGAGAAAACCCAAGAAGTCCCTTCCCGGTTGGTTAATGCCCGCGGCAATCGCTTGTGTTGCATTGGTTGCAGCACTTGTGGTATTCTTTGTGATCGTTTCCAACCCCAAGACCACTGTAAAATCTGCTTTGGGCGGCTTTGATGATGCCATTCTGGACAACGAGCTGCTCGATCCCCTTTTCAATTCCCTTGAGGAATTCCACGCATTTGTTGACGTTCAGCAGATCACTTCTCCCGAAGGGCAGAAGCTGCTTACCGAAGGCGTAAGATTTGATATCTACAGCGACAGCGAACAGGCTTCTTGCTTTGTAGATCTCATGGGCACACAATTCGACGTCCATTATCTGTTGGATCCCATGACCATGGTATTCAACTCCGAAGCCGGCGCCTACGGTATTGTTTTCGAAGGTCTGAAGGATGCTTTGAGCGATTCTATCTTCAATCCCGACAGCGATAGCAAATATGCGCTGGATATGAACGAAGAAGAGTGGGAGATGCTGGAATCCTATCTGGAGGAGCTTGAAGGCTCTCTCACCGAAAGCAACATCGAGGAATTGAATGACTACCTTTCCGATTACGGCGAGTTGATCATCGATCTGATGTGGGAATACGGCGAGATCGAAACCGAATCCGATGGTGGCAATAGAATCGTTTCCATCACCTTGGACGAAAAGTCCACCGCAAAGATCGCAAAGGACTTTATTAAAACACTTTGCTCTGACAAAGAACTGATCGAATATCTGGACGAGAACGTTTCCCTGTCCTCCTTGTCTTCATTTGCACCCTCTTGGCTGGAAAGCTGGGAAGACGTGATGGATCTGCTGCAGGAAAGCTCCGGAGAGATGATCAACGAGATCAAGAGCGGGGATTTCAAGCTTGTGATCAGCGTTACCGCTTCCTCCATTGCCCACAATCTGAAGGGTGTTGACGTGAAGATCACCGTGGACAACGTTTCCATGAAGGCAGGCATTGCTTTTGAGGATAATGACATCATCCTCACCGCCAGCATGCCCGGAGCTAAGTTCACTGCGGCTTTGGAAGAAACCGAAGACGGCTGGACTGTTTACGCAAAGGTGGGCAGCCAAAAGCTGTTTGAGGCTGAGTACACAGAAACCGACGAAGGTTGGAAATTCGAGGCTGAGGCTGAAGGCGCTAAGCTGCTGGCGGTAGAGTTTGCTACCGATGACGACGCTTACGTTTTCGAGGTCGAAGTATACGACTACTCTGACGAACCCGAGGTAGTTTTCACCGTAGAAGGTCAGTACACCGAGGAAAACGGCGGCTTCACCCTTACGATTGAAGAGGTTAGCTTGTCCGAAGACGGTGATTCGGAAGCGATCAAAACGGACGTAACCATCGGCTATTACACCGATTTCGATATGCCCGACGTTCCCGAATATAGCAATTTGCTGGAAGCAACCGAAGAGGAGCTTGATGAACTGCTTGCAAGCCTGGAGGAGCTTTACATGAATGCCTTCGGCGGCATGATGGGTGAAGCGCTTCCCGAAGCAACTCCCATCGATCCCGACGGATACGAATATTGATCATACACAATGAAAGAGGGCTTTTGCACCAAGCAAAAGCCCTTGTTTTTTTATTCCAAGCGTTGGGAAAGCATCCATTCTAAAAGATTGTCGTCCGTATAAGCGTAGTTCCAAGCATCGTGGCCTACGCCGTAGCAGATCTTCAGCTTGGCGTTGCCGCCGCGGCTGTTGATGGAAGTGAGCATTTCCACGCTGTTGGAGATGGGAACGCAGGTATCGCAATCTCCGTGAACCATGTAGATGGGGGTCTTCAACAGATTAGCCACGTTCCAATAGATACCGCTTCCGCAGACAGGCATGATGGCGGCAAAGGTGTTGGGACGCGCCATGGCAAACATCCAGGTTCCCGTTCCGCCCATGGAAAGTCCGGTGAGGTAAACTCTCTTGCGATCCACTGCATAGGTTTCCAGAATGTAATCCAAGAAGGCGGAGAGGGATTCGGTATAGCTGCCCCAGTATGCGTTGCCGATGCACTGGGGTGCGATGAAGACGAAGGGATATTCCTTGTCCTGCTCACGAACGTATTTCATATAGCCGTGGAACATGGCCTGGTGGGGATCCTGCACACGCTCCCCTGCGCCGTGGAGGAACATTACCAGAGGGTATTCTTTTGCAGGATCGTAATCCTTTGGAAGGTATTCGACGTAAAAAAAGGGGTGGTATTTGTCGGTCTGCCATTGTTTTTGAACGTACATAGGGAATATCCTTTCATTTAAAGTGATTCGATTGTGGTCTTGTAGTACTGCTCCTGGAAGGAGATGGCGGTATACATTTCTTCCGGGGTGTAGGTCATTCCAAGCGGGGCGGCGATGAGCTTGTCCTCCACGTCGTTTTCTCGATGGGCGATGCCGATGACCATAACAGAGCATTCCTCCACCGGAGTGTCGACGCCGAGGACGTACACGTCCAGCTCTTCCCCATCCCCACCCAAGACACCGGGGATATAGCCGTAATTGATAGGATAGTGAAGGTCGTATTTCTCTTTGTGGTGGACATAACCGATGGGACGGTCGATCTCCACACGGACAGACTTGCCCAGATAGGAGCGGACTTGTGCTTTGCGTTCTTCGTAGGTCATAAAAGCCCTCCTTGCAATTTATGCAGATAGTTTACCACTTTAAACGAAACGTGTCAAGAGGAAGCTTACAAAAGGTTACAGAGCATAAAAAAAGAACCTTTCTCTTTTGCAAAAGAAAGGCTCTTCCGGATTTATTCGTGATGCTCTTTGGCAATCTTGCCGCGAGAGCTGCTCTTTTCCTCGGGCTTGATCTCCCCCGCCTTCAGCAAAGCAATCTTGGTGAGGAAGGGACCTACCAGCTCGTAGATCAGAACGGAGAACAGGGTGATATTTGCCACGATCAAGCCGGGCTCTCCGAGGGTTTCGGCCTTCATGGCCATGCCCAGCGCAACGCCTGCCTGGGGGAAGAGAGTGATACCCAGATACTTGACGATGTTGGGATCGCAATTCGTCCACCGGGAGCTCATCAATGCGCCAAAATACTTACCTAAGCAACGGACAACGATATAAACAACACCGATCAAAACAATCAGCCAATCGGTGAAGACGGAAAGCTCCAGCTCCGCACCGCTGAGAACGAAGAAGAGAATAAACAGAGGGGCAGTCCAACGATCCAGACGATCCATCAGCTCCTCGGAGAAATCGCAGAAATTGCAGAACACGGTACCCAACATCATGCAGACCAGCAAGGAGGAGAAGGCAACGTGTACACCCATGATCTCAAACTCGATCATGGAAAGAGCAACGGTCAGCAGGATAAAGGTAACGGACATGGCAAGACGCTTGGAACGGGAATGGAAGAAGCGCTCAAAGAAGGTAAACAGAAGTCCCATTGCGAAGCCAAGTGCCAAGGAAAGGACAACCTCAAGAATGGGCTCCACCACAACAGAGAGAACGTCCACCTGACCGTTGATCAATGCCTTAGAAACACCGAAGGAGCAGGCAAACAGAACCAAGCCAACAGCATCATCCAATGCTACAACGGGGAGAAGTACGTCTGTAACAGGACCCTTTGCCTTATACTGACGTACAACCATTAAGGTGGCGGCAGGTGCAGTGGCGGAAGCAACTGCGCCCAACACGATGGCCGCGGGCAAGGGCAAAAGATCGGGAATCAGGAAGTGCAGGCCGATCAGAGCGGCGTCTACCAAAAGAGTGGTAAAGACTGCCTGCCAGATACCGATGACGGTAGCCTTTTTGCCGATCTGCTTCAACTGAGAAAGGCGGAATTCGTTACCGATGGAAAATGCGATAAAACCCAAGGCTACGTCGGGAATCAAAGAATAAGTCTCGATATCCTCCATGCTGACAAAGCCGAGACCCTCCACGCCAATTGCGCCGAGAAGATAGGGGCCGATGAGGATACCCGCCACCAGGTATGCGGTTACTGCGGGCAGATGCACCATTTTCGCAACACGGGACAGCATAAGCCCCGCAAACAATGCCACGGAAAGACTAAGCAAGATCTGCATAAAACGCCTCCGAAAAAAGTCTTAAAAGTTAAAACGCAAAGCATACCTATGCTTTGCATTTTCTATGGCAGTATAGTCCTTTTGCGTTTTTTTGTCAATCGGTTTTTTGTAGAAAAAACATAAAAAAGCACCCCTGAATTTGTGGATTTTTCAGGGGTGCTGATTCATTTACACGAAAGCTATTCGATTAAGAACCGCAAAAGATTACTTTTTCTTGCGGATGATAACAACAACGACTACCACAACTACGATCACACCTGCGCTGATGCCGATGATGAGACCGATGGGTGCACCGTCGTCAGCAACGGTAGCAGGAGCAGAGGTTGCAGGAGCAGAGGTTGCGGGAGCGGAGGTCTGCGCTTCCTCGGAGGATTCGGCAGGCTCTTCGGAGGCTTCTTCCTCGGAAGACTCAGCGGGAGCTTCCTCGGAGGACTCGGGAGCTTCCTCGGAGGATTCGGGTGCTTCTTCCTCTTCCTTCATAACTTCCAACCAACCGTCTACGTAAGCGAAGGTATATGCGGGAAGATCTACGGAAGTGGTTGCATTGAAAATGCCGGTGGGAAGCAGCTCGGTGTAGATATCATACAACTCTTGATTGCCGGTGTTGTCGGAGTTGTAATAGAAAGTGAAGGCAAAGCCGCCTGCGGGGATGGTGATCTCATTCTGGAAGCTGGAATCTACTTCAGCGAACACCAGGTTGTTACCTGCTTCGATAGCCTTACCGTCTGCATCGCAAACGATGATGTAGGAATAGCGGAGGTTACCCTCGGAGGATTCCAGAACACGGTCCTCGTCGCCTGCGGGGTAAACGTAAAGCTGACCGTCTACGTCGCCATTGTCGATAGCAACGCCGTTCTCAGCAGTTACGGGAGCGTTGTACCACAGATTCTTGGACATACTGTGGATCACGAAGCCAACGTTCTCCAGCTTCTGGTTGCCCTCAACACCGCGGAATTCTTCCACGTCGATGTTGTACAGATCGATCTCGTCACCTACCTGAACAGATTCGAAGATCTTGTAGCCTTCCTTGTTGCCGTTCAAGCCGATGATATAGCCGCCTTCGGGACAAACCACATCGGTCTTAACGCCTGCGGGTCTGCCGAGAGTGAGGTGAAGCTCGGTGATGCGGTCATATGCGTCTACAACTGCAACAGCGAAATAGTTCATGTCCTTTTCAGCGCCGATACCCAAGGTGGTCAGTTCGCCAACGGTCATATTGTCGCCTGCAAGGATTACGAAATATGCGTCGTGAATATAGCCTGCATAGTCAAGGATGATGGCATCTGCGGGGAGTTCATCGTCCTCAGCGGCGGGAACAAGCACCAAGAGGCCAGCGACCATAAGCACGGCAACGAGAAGAGCGAAAATACGTTTCATGATTTGAAACCTCCTATAAAATTTTGTATACATCATTATAACCAATCGCCCAACGAATTGCAATAGCTTTTTCAAACTTTTTTTACAAAAAAAGAAGTCTCCCGAACAGAAGACTTCTTTCGAAAATTCATTTCCGTACAAACAGAACGCCAAGGGTATTTCTGCCGCAATGGGAGGAGATGGTACAGCCCGCACGGGTGATATGCACTTGCGCCTTGGGAAGAATGGACTTCACCTTTGCAACGCAAGCTTGGTAGATCTCTTCGTCGCATCCGGCATGGGTCACAAAAATGCAATTCGGCTCCACAGCAGAACCATCCTTCAATTGATCCTCAATGTACTTGGGAAGCACAGCCGAGAATTTTCCGCGGTACTTCTTCCCCACGCCCATCTTGCCGTTATGAACGGTGATGCAGGGCTTAAGCTGCAAAAGACTTGCGCCGATGGCCGCCACAGCGGAGCATCTGCCGCCCTTGTGCAAAAATTCCAAATCGTCCACCACGAAGGAAGCACTGACCTTGTCGGTCATAGCTTGACATTTCTCGGCAATCTCGGAGGCGGACTTGCCCTCCCTGATCATCTCCCCTGCGGCAACCACCAAAAGCCCTCCGCCGGTGGAAAGGTTACGGGTATCGATCACGTAGACGTTGGGATACTCTTCTGCCGCCATGCGGGCGTTGTTATACGTGGAAGACATCTCGCTACTGATGGTAAAAAACAAAACGGCACTGCCATCGGCAGTTTGCTCCCCGAAGAACTCCAGAAAATCCGCCATGTTGGGAGCGGCGGTTTTGGGAAGCTCTCCGGTTTGCTCATAGTGGCGATAGATGGTATCGGGGTCGATCTCTCTGCCGTCGGCATAGGACTTTCCCGCCAATGCAACGGATAAGGGCAGAATCTTTAAATCGTAACGTGCAATCAGCTCTTGATTAAGGTCGGTGGTGCTATCACTTGCAAGGATAATGTTTTGTTTCATAAGCGCTTACCCTTCTTCAAATCCATGGATCAGTGTTGGTAATCGAAACCGCATTTTTCCAAAAAAGCTCTGGCCATCAGAGTGGAGCCCACTTGATTGGGGTGGATGCGATCCCAAGCGATGTAGGAGGAATGGCGGATCTTACAATATTTCGCAAACATTTTTTGAAAATCAATGAAAACACACCCGTGCTTTTCCGCAAGAGAGGCGCAAATGGCCACGTATTCATCCAATCTTGCCCGCATCATGTCGTCGGGATTGGGTTCTATGATATAGGGTGAAAGAAGAAAGATTCCCTTCACGTTGCCTTTTACCTTTTCGATCATGGTTTCTACGTTTTGACGGTATTCATCGGGCAACACGTGGCGTTCCGGCATAGCGGGGCAATCGAACTGCCGCCACACGTCGTTGATGCCGATGCAAATGGAAACCCAATCGGGGTTGAGTTCCACCACGTCGCGGTCAAAGCGCGCCAGCAAATCACGGCTGGTGTTCCCGGAAATTCCCGAATTGGTAACACGAATGAACCGCTCGGGATAAAAGGCAGAGAGCATACTTTCCACGACACGGGGATAGCCGTGGCCAACGTTGTCGAACAGCCCCTCGCCTACGGGTGTTACACTTCCCATATCCGTCACGGAATCTCCTGCAAAAACGATACGATCCATATGTTCAAAAATCATAGTTATGACCATTCCTTTCGTAGCGCGGGATGGCGATCTATTTGTGAAGCCACCAACGATTCTTATATAACATCAGTCTCTTGCTCGTTGTATTCCTGCACACCCACGATGGCGGTAAGCTCTTCTCTGGTCTTTTTTTCATCACAAGTGGAATAACGGACGTGAAGAATGTCGCCTGCGTGAAGCTCTTTCCCGCCGTGCTCGTCAACCTCCGCACGGCGCTTTTCATCATGCTTAACAGACAGCACGAACAGGTTGGGCGGCCAGAAAATATCCCGGATCTGCTTGCCCACCGCAAAGGAATTATCCTGGACGGTGACAAAGGTATCAAATACCTTGGGCGTGCTTTTTTCTCTTTGTGCCGAAGCACGGCGTTCCAGCACCACGTCGTTGATGGATTCCGCACCGAAAAGCTCGGGGATCACAAAAGCAAGAGAAGCCGCTACCACCACGGGAAGCAGGTTATTGTAACAGCCCAAAGCCTCTACCGAAAAGAGAATTGCAGTAAGAGGGGTCTTCATCATACCGGAAATGCAAGCCGTCAGCCCCAGCACCAAAATCATTGCGTACTGCTCCTCCCCTGCAAATTGCACCAGACCTTTTGCAAGGATGGAAGCTACCAGCACACCCAAGGCCATAATGGGAACGAATAAGCCACCGGTGATGCCGTTGGCATTGGCAGACAGCGTGAGGGTGGAGCGGACAAGGAGCAGCAGGATCAGCATACCGATAGCAATTTTCCCATCCAAAAGCTCCAGGATAAGATCATGACCCGTTGAAATAAAGGAGAAGGAGAAAAGTCCCAAAAGAAGGGTCACGGCAAACACAAAGAAAATTTTCAAGCCGTGGGGAATCTTTTTCAGTGTAACGGAGAAAAAGGAGAATACCACGCGGTAATACTTCAAGAACAGCACAGCAAACAGGCCCACCGCAATCCCCACCAAGGCGGGAATCCAAATCTGTTTTGCTTCCAGAACCGGCAGATTAAAGGCGGGGAACATTTCACTGCTGACTCCGATAAGAGGAGCAAGCAGCTCGGTCACGAATCTTGCAGACATGACCGCGGCCGCCGAAACGATGACGATCATGGGGGAAATGCGCTGGTGTGCTTCCTCAATGGCAAACAAAATACCCGAGATGGGCGCACCCGTTGCGGTGGCAAAGCCCGCACAAGCGCCACCGGTCATGGAGTATCTATCCCACGCACGGTGCTTTTTGGCAAAGGAAAATACCGTTCCTCTGCCGACGGCAGTTCCCATCTGCACGGCAGGACCTTCGTTGCCCAAGGGGACACCCACAAGGAAGGAGGAAAGGGAAAGGAAAAAGATTCCCAGCAGATTCCTCAACCAATCGAAGGACAATATCCCGCGCAAAATGCCCACGGACGTAGGAATACCACCGCCACGCAGGTTGGGAACCTTTTTGTAGATAAACGAAAACAAAAATGCAACACCCAGCAATACCGACAATACCACGGGAAGAAGGTACAGACGGGAAGAAAGTGCCTCGTACCCATGCTCCGCCAAAGAGATGATAAAATGGGCGCAAAGCTTATACAGAAGCACCGTTACCGCAGTAAGCGCTCCGGTAAGAGACCCGAACACGAAAGCGGGAACGATGAAATTCATCAATTGGTTTTTCAATTTCTTATACTTCATGCGGAACACTCTTTTTCATGGGATATTCGAGGGTATTATAGCACATTTCCTCGGATCCTGCAAGAGTTTTTTTGTACGATGATACAGATTACAAAAAAATTTATTGCAACTATTGACAAGCCTTGGTTTTGATGTTACAATAAGTCGAAAAATAAATAGTCTTATCAAGAGTGGTGGAGGGACCTGCCCTTTGAAGCCCGACAACCTACCGCATGGCAAGGTGTCAATTCAGCGACGTTTGATCGAGAGATGAGAAGTTTTTGCAGTGTTATCACTCCCGCCCTTGGAAGACGTTCCAATGCGGGGTTTTTTTATGGAATCCCGAGAAAGAGAGGTATGTTTTATGAGACAATTTTTTACCAGTGAATCCGTAACGGAAGGACATCCCGATAAGATTTGCGACCGTATTTCCGACAGCGTTTTGGATGCCATCCTTGCCCAGGATCCTACCGCAAGAGTAGCTTGCGAGACTGCCACCACCACCGGCTTGATTCTGGTGATGGGTGAGATCACCACAACCGCAAAATTTGACGCCATGGAGATTGCACGAGAAACCGTTCGTGAGATCGGCTACGATCACAGCGACAAGGGCTTTGACTGCAACACCTGCGGCATCATCGTTTCTTTGCACAGCCAATCCCCCGACATTGCAATGGGTGTAGACCGTTCTCTGGAAGCTAAGGAAGAGGGCGGCGACCGCTTTGACATCGGCGCAGGCGACCAGGGCATGGTGTTCGGCTACGCTTGCAACGACACCCCCGAACTTATGCCCTTGCCCATTTCTTTGGCACAGCATCTTGCCCGCCGTTTGACCGCAGTGCGGAAGCAGGGTATCCTTCCCTATCTCCGCGCAGACGGCAAGACCCAGGTCACCGTGGAGTATCTGGACGGCAAGCCCGTTCGACTTGACGCCATCGTGGTTTCCAGCCAGCACAGCGCAGACGTAACCTTGGAGCAGATCCGCGAGGATATCATCCGCGAGGTCATCACTCCCACCCTGCCCGCAGAATTGGTGGACGAGAACACCAAGATCTACGTAAACCCCACCGGACGTTT
>JAZKZH010000003.1:0-30766 GCA_045612545.1 Eubacteriales bacterium | reverse complement strand
CACCTGCTGCGCACTGGCTTCCTGCAGTGAGGAAGAGACCACCTCTACCCCCGCTACCTCCTCTGAAGCTCCCGCAACTTCTTCCGAAGCTCCCGCTACCTCCTCCGAGGCTGAGTCCTCCGAAGAGGCTGTAGAGTCCTCCGAGGAAGAGGTTTCCACCGAGCCCGAGTACACCAAGAACCCCGACGCTATCCCCACCGAGGGTGCTAACGTTGCCGCAGGTAAGGAGTACACCATCTCCGAGCAGTTCCGTTCCAATCCCGAGACCTACGGTTATGATGAGAACTGCCCCATCTCCTACCCCGACGACAACTTTGAGCTCACCGACGGTGTGATCCCCACCAACGACGATAGATTTGGCGCAGCTTGCTGGATGGCATTCAACCAGCAGACTCCCGCACAGGCTGAGCGTGGCTACGGCTTCGTTCGCTTCGACCTGGGTCAGAGCTACGAGATCAGCGAGGTTACCGTAATTTCTCTGAGAGACAGCGCCAGCGGTATCAACGCTCCTCACACCGTAGAGGTTCTGGTTTCCGAGGATGGCGAGACTTGGTACTCCGCTACCACTCTGGTAACCAAAGTTGATGATCTGGAAGACAACGTTACCCACAATCTGGTTGCTGAGATGGACGTTACCGGCCGTTACGTTGAGGTTCGTGTAATCTCTTACGGCTGGTGCTTCATGGGCGAGATCGAAATTAAGTAATTTCTCCCCAAAACAAGGACGAAAATACCCCGACAGATTTTAAGGTCTGTCGGGGTTTTCTCTTTTAATACGTACGGGATCGATTCATAAGCTTGGTAAGCAGCTCGGCAAGGGGGACGATCAGCAGTCCCGCAAACAGATTGCCCACGCCGTGCAGAACATCCCAAGGCAACCCGGCGATGATCCAAGCCACCATGGTTTTGACGTTCATTCCAAACAGCAACGCCTGCGCGGGAGCGTACAAAATCCCGAAGGCTAAGCCGTGAAGACAGCACACCGCAGGGTAAACAACGTATTGCGCCTTCCTCGGCATTTCCTTGGGCAACAGCATGGTGACACCCCAAAGGATGGTCCAAATATAAAGATAGGGGATCCACCACGTATTGAAGCCTGCGTACACGCCGTTGAGCAAAACGTAAATGTAAATGGGGATCAATGCTTTTTTGCGAAACACCACGGTAAAGGTCACTGTCAGCATTCCGAGCAGGTGAATGTTGGGCAGAACCTCCATGATGATTTTCGAGCAAAACATGATGGTGCCAAGCATGGCAAATACCGCCATTTCCCGTATTGACAAAGGGCTTTTTCGGTTACTTCGTGTATTCAAGTCTGTAAATCGTTCCCTCGGTGATTTCGGTGCTGTCAACGCCTGCCATTGCATATTCACCGTCTACGTAGAACGCCCAGTAGGTTTGATCTACGTCGTGATCTGCGGTGATACCGTTGACCACCTTCACGTACAAGCCGTACTGGCTTTCCTCACCTGCGATGAGACTATGCTCAAGGAGTGCCTCTCCCACGGTGTCCTTGTCCGTCTTGATGGTGAAGGTGATCTGCTGTTCTTCAGCCTTCACCTCTACCACTACGGTTTTGGCGCCATCACCAAACTCCGTATCTTTGCGGTAGGTGGCGTTCTCCCATACCCCTGTTTTTTCGACAGTGTTACAGGACGTGAGAACGAAAATAAAAACAAGCGCGAGAATAAGTGAAACTGTTTTTTTCATGGTTGTAATCCTTTCTGTTGTTTCAAAAGGATAAAATAAAAGTACCCTCCCATAGGGTACTGTGAGAACGTCTTTTGCCATCCTGCCCATAGCAAAACCGGGTCAGAGCATATTTTTCCCTGACCTTTTTCCACAATCTCCCCATGTTGCCCAAGAGACCTTTACGTGTCACAAAGCGATAAGCATTCCGACTTGACGTGCTTTTGGCACGAGTTACGGTAATGGCTGTTGCCGTGGATTCTCACCCCGATTTCCTTATCCCCGAGCATATTGCAAGAGCAGTATGCCCGACAACGAATGCGTTCCTTTGCATTCAGATGCTTTGCGTTTATTCTTTTGTCGCTATCACTATACCATATTTCGACAAACATTTCAAGACGGTTTTGCAGATTCGTTTCTTTTTCTGTTGACTTTTTGCAGAGGCTGTGCTATAATGCTTATATTATGATAGGATAATGATATCGATGAAGAGAGGTCGCCCTTATGCTGAACAAAAAAATCGATTATTTCCTCACCCTTGCCGAGTGCTTGAATTTTACCCAGGCGGCGGCAAAGCATTCCGTTTCCCAAACCGCCATCAGCCAGTATATTGCCGCCTTGGAGGATAAGCTGGGCATCCGCTTGTTCAAGCGCAGCTCTCACTCCGTTTCTTTGACCCAGGCGGGTGAGTTTTATTACGAACGTGTGAAGTTTTTGCGGAAGTATTATGAGGATACGGAAAAGCGTGTCCGTGCCATCGATGCGGAGTACAGTGGCTACGTGAAGGTTGGCTTCGGCGTGTACGAGTATTGTAACACCGAGGACTTTTTCGCCGCTTTCTTGAAGCAATATCCCGCCGTGAAGGTGGATTTCTTCCAGTATCCCTATGGGGAGCTGACGGCAAAGCTGAAGACCGGGGAGCTGGACGTGATCGTAGCGGACAGCCTTTGCGAGCAGGCCTTGCTCAAGGAGGAGTTTGCCTCCCGTACGCTGTTTGAATCCCCCAACTATTTGGTGGCGGACAGCCAGCTGGCCAAAAAATATGCAGGCGGCACCCCTGTGGATCTTCTGAAAGGGGAGTACCTGATCACCAACTGCGAAAATTCCGGTCCCTCCTCCATGGATATGTTGCGTCGACTTCTTTGGGATTCCTTTGGCTTTGTGCCGGAAAAGATCTCCCAGACCAACAGCATTGGCGCACAGCTTCTCATGGTGCGTTCCGGTCACGGCGTTGCCATCGTTCCCGGCTTTATGCGGGACATCGCAGGGGATGAGTTCGTAAAATTCCCCATTCCCGGCAACAAGATCGTGCAGTATAACCTGATGATGCTTTCCGATAACACCAATCCCATTGCCCAGAGGATCATGTCGTTTGATCCCAACGAGAAAGAGGCCTTGTAAAAATGACAGTTGATCTCACAGCGGGGAAGCCCTCTTCCATGCTTCTCCGCTTCTCCCTGCCTATGATCGTCAGCGTGCTTTTGCAGCAGCTGTACGTTCTGGTAGACCTTTTTGTGGTGGGGAACTTTACCGCTTCTCCGGAAACCGCCGTTGCAGCCGTGGCGGCGGCCTCCTCCGTTACCGCCATCTACACCGCTGTGGCTGTGGGCTTCAATACGGGCTGCTCCGTGTTGATCGCCCGCTTCTTTGGGGGCAAGCAGTACAAAGACCTTCACACCGCTGTCCGCACCGCATGGCTGGGAGCCTCTCTCATTGCCGTGATGCTGACCGTGCTTGGCTTTCTGTTCTGTAAGCCCTTGCTGGAGCTGATCGATACCCCTCACGCCGCTATGGAAGGCGCTGTGGAGTATCTTTATATCTACACGGCATCCCTGTTGTTCGTGTTCCTTTATAACATTTCCACGGGCATATGCACCGCCTTGGGGGATTCTGCCACACCGTTGTATTTTTTGGCGGCCTCTTCCTTGGGGAACGTGGCGCTGGACGTTTTGTTCGTCGCCGTATTCCGCTGGGGCGTAGTAGGTGCCGCGTGGGCTACGTTAATTGCCCAGGTAATATCTGCCTTGGGATTATTTGCATTTCTGCTTCGCCGTTTGGGAAAGCTGGAGGGGCAGGAAGCTCCATGGGTGAAAGCTCCTATTCTGAAGGAGATGATCTCCCTTTCTGTGCCCACGGTGTTCCAGCAATCCTTCATTGCCGTGGGGAACTTCTTCATTCAGCGTGTGATCGATAATTTGGGCAATGCGGCTACCATAGCAGGCTTTTCCACCGCCTTGAAGGTGAACGGGTTTGCCACCTCTTGCTTGGTGACCGTATGCTCTGCCATTGCCGCTTATACCGCCCAGAACGTGGGCGCAAAGCAGGAGGAACGGGTAAAGCAGGGCTTCTCCGCAGGGGTGAAGATGCTGTATCTGTTGATGATCCCCATTGCGGTTGCCTTCTTTGTCTGCGCGCCGTTCTTCATCAGGCTGTTCCTGAATACGGATGACACTGCCATCATTGAGGAAGCCGTTTCCTCGGGCAGTACCTTCCTGCGGATCGCGGCGCCCTTTTATTTGGTGATCGCCGTGAAGATCGCCTGCGATGGCATCCTGAGAGGCTATGGCGCTATGAAATATTTCACCGCCAGCACCATTGCCGATCTGGTTTTGCGTGTTTCCCTTTGCTATCTTCTCACCGCGCTCGGCATGGGGATCTACGCCATTCCCACCGCTTGGATCGTGGGTTGGACAACGGCCTCCGCCATGGCCGCCGTGTTCTACAAAATGCGCGTCTGGGAGAAGAAACGCATTTGAAGGGGCGCCGCCCCCTGCCGTCGAAGACGGCTAACCCCTGGCAGGGGACCCGTCCCCTGCACCCGGTATTTTGAACTAAAAGAAACCCTCCTGTTTCGCAGAACAGGAGGGCATTTTCTGTTTCTTCACCCGAAAACGACAGTTTTCGGCACCGCTTTTCGGGGGATCAAAGGGGACACTTTTTCAAAAAGTGCCCCCTTTGCGTACTCCATATTAAGCTGTCTCGATCTTAGCAGCGGCTTGGAGACCTAACTTCTCCACCGCCTCCTCGCGCATCTTGTACTTCAGGATCTTACCCGCCGCGTTCATGGGGAAGCCCTCCACGAAGTCGAAATATCTGGGCACCTTGTGCTTGGCCATATTCTCCATGCAGTAGGTGCGGATCTCCTCCTCGGTGAGCGTCTCGCCGGGCTTCACAATGATGCAAGCCATGGCTTCTTCGCCGTATTGCTTGTCGGGCACGCCGATGACTTGCACGTCGCTGACCTTGGGATGGGTGTAAATGAAATCCTCGATCTCCTTGGGGTAAAGATTCTCGCCGCCGCGGATGATCATATCCTTGATACGGCCGGTGACCTTGAAGTTGCCGTCGGGAAGCTTGCGCAGCAGGTCTCCGGAGTGGAGCCAGCCCTCGCTGTCAATAGCGGCGGCAGTGGCCTGAGGCATTTTATAGTAGCCCTTCATGATGTTGTAGCCGCGGGCGCAGAACTCGCCGTCCACGCCGTCGGGAACCTCTTCACCGGTTTCGGGATCAATGATCTTGCATTCCACGCCGAAGATGGCACTGCCCACGGTGTTCACGCGGGTCTCGATGGAATCGGTGGTCTTGGACATGGTGGTGGCGGGAGAAGCCTCCGTCTGACCGTAGGTGATGCAGATCTCGCTCATGTTCATCTTGCCGATGACCTCCTCCATGACCTTGGTGGGGCAGGGAGAGCCGGCCATGATGCCGGTACGCATATGGGAGAAATCGGTTTTATCAAAATCCTCGTGCCCCAGCATGGCGATATACATGGTGGGCACGCCGTGGAAGCAGGTGATCTTCTCTTGGTTGATACAAGCCAAGCCCTTTCTGGGAGAGAAGGCAGGGATGGGGGACATGGTCACGCCGTGGGTGACGGAAGCGGTCATGGCCAATACCATGCCGAAGCAGTGGAACATGGGGACCTGGATCATCATGCGATCTGCGGTGGAAAGATCCATACAGTCGCCGATGGCCTTACCGTTGTTCACCACGTTGTAGTGGGTGAGCATAACGCCCTTGGGGAATCCGGTGGTGCCGGAGGTGTACTGCATATTGCAAACGTCGTGCTTGTCGATGGCGGCGGCACGGCGGTACAGCTCCTCCACGGGAGTCTTCTCTGCGTATTCCATAGCCTGCTCCATGGTCAGAGCGCCGGGCATGGAGGACTCGCAGGTGATCACGTTACGCAGGAAGGGGAGGCGGTCGCTGTACAGGGGCTTGCCTGCCTCGTGGGTGGCCAGCTCCGGAACCAGCTTGTTAATGATCTCCTTGTAATCCGTTCCCTTGTAGCCGTCTACCATCACCAGGGTGTGGGTATCGGACTGGCGGAGCAGATATTCTGCCTCGTAGATCTTGTAGGCGGTGTTCACCGTCACCAAAACGGCGCCGATCTTGGTTGCCGCCCAGAAGGTGAGGTACCACGCGGGCACGTTGGTGGCCCAAATAGCCACGTGGTCGCCCTTGCGCACGCCCAAGGCCATCAAGGAACGGGCGAACTTATCCACGTCCTCGCGGAACTGGGGATAGGTGCGGGTGTAATCGTGGGTGGTGTAACGGAAGGCGTACTGATCGGGGAAGCAGTCGCAAATGTGATCCAACAGCTGGGGGAAGGTGAGATCAATGAGGGTCTCCTTGGGCCAGGGATACTGACCTGCACCCCGCTTGTCCACCTGCAGGGAGTGCGCCGCGGGCGTCTTGCCCAGATAGCGGGACATAAAGTGCATATACTGAGGGAACACGATGCCTGCATCCAGCATTTCGGGCATCCAGGTCTTGACCCACTCCAAGGAGAGATAACCCTCAAAGTTGATGGAGCGGAGCGCGTTCATAATGTCCGCCAAGGGCATATCGCCGTCGCCCATCATGCGGTAGGAGATGGCGCCGTTTTCCTTTACGGAGTCCTTGACGTGTACGTAGCGGATGTATCTGCCCAGGTTCTGCACCGTCTTTTCGGGGGATTCTCCCATATGACGGTAGGGATGGTGAATATCCCAGAGTGCGCCAACGAACTCGCTGTGACAGCGGTTCAATACGGAGGCCAGACGGGCGGTATCGCAGTAGGCACCGTTGGTCTCCACCAGCAGGGTCACCCCTGCCTCCTCCGCGTAGGGCAGGAGTGCAGTGAGCTGAGCGAATACCTCTTCGTCATCAACCTCTGCCTCGGGAGCAGGGGTGGCATCGCCCAAAACGCGGACGTACTTGGTGCCCAATGCCTTAGCGGCGCGAATATATTCCAGAATGACTGCCAAATTCTCTTCTCTCTTGGTGCTGTCGCTCAGCACGACGCCGGAGGAGAAGCAGGAGATCTTCAGCTGAAGGGAGCGAAGCTTTGCCGCGGTGGCGGGAATGTTTTCTGCCGCAAAGGGCTTAAACAGTCGATCTACCAGATCGATGCCCAGTCCGCGAACCTCGATGCCGTCAAAGCCAAGGTCTGCCGCCATGGTGGTGATGTCCTGGAAGTCATATCCGGGACAAGCGAGAGTAGAAAATGCTGTCTTCATAGGGATGTTCCTTTCGCAAAAAACTTGCAGGGAAATAAAAAACGACCCGGTCGGGCACAGAAATACCGACAGAGCCATAGGGAAAACACATAATCCAAGATGCAAGAAAACAAATACCGATCCATCAATCGGCTCTCCTGATCACGGTGAGAAACCCGTTCACTCCCTACTGAAGGACAAGAAAAGCCCTCGTTCGAAAGGAAAGCTCTGTGGTGAGTTCGCATTCCGCCCCCATACCGCCTCACACCAACCGACGGCTCTCTGAAAAGGAAAAACGGACGCTTGTTCCACTTCCATGCTTTTGTTGTAGGGATTATAGCAGAGTGGCGTAACTTTGTCAAGAGCTTTTTGAATTTTTTTGAAAAATCTCTTGCAAAACGTGGTAGAATATGGTAATATGCATACAAGGTAAAAAGCCTAATGATTATGAAAAGAATAACTTTCGGAGGTTATCCACTATGGCAAAAATGAAGATTGCGATCATCGGTTGCGGTACGATCGCCAACAGTGCTCACATCCCCGCGTACATGAAAAATGAGGAAGTAGAGATCAAGTACTTCTGCGACATCCTGCTTCACAAGGCTGAGAAGTGTGTAGAGAAGTACGGTTGCGGCACCGCTGTTGAGGATTACCACGTAGTTCTCAACGATCCCGAGATCGAGGCAGTTTCCGTTTGTACTCCCAACAAGCAGCACGCGTTCATCACCATCGATGCTCTTAAGGCAGGCAAGAACGTTCTCTGCGAGAAGCCCGCAGCTCGTGTTTATTCCGAGGCTCTGGCTATGCAGCAGGCTCAGCACGAGTCCGGCAAGGTGCTGAACATCGGCGTTGTAAACCGCTTCAACTCCGCGGTTAACCGTCTCCGCGAGATCATTCAGTCCGGTGAGCTGGGCGAGATCTACCACGTTTACGTTTGCTTCCGCGCACATCGTTCCATCCCCGGTCTTGGCGGTGCCTTCACCACCAAGGAAATTTCCGGCGGCGGCGTTCTCATCGACTGGGGCGTTCACTACCTGGATATCGTTATGTACTGCACCGGCGACCCCAAGGCTACCTCCGTTTCCGCTAAGGCTTACAGCAAGCTTGGCGTGGATATGCCCAACTACGTTTACGAGGGCATGTGGGCTGAGGATACCAAGGATCTCAACGGTACCTACGACGTTGACGACTTTGTAACCGGCTTCGTTCGCACCGACGGTCCCACCATCACCTTCAACGGTGCATGGGCGCAGAACATCGGCATTGGCGAAAACTATATCGACTTCTTGGGCACCAAGGGCGGCGCAAGACTGACCTACGGCGGCGACTTCACCGTATACACCACCTCCTGCGGCAGCTTGGTAAACTTCAAGCCCAAGTATAAGGATGCTCCCATGTTCCAGAAGGAGATCGACGGCTTCATCAACTGCATCAAGACCGGCGAGAAGCTTCCCTCTCACATCGACACCGTTATCAAGACGGCAGAGATGATGCAGGCTATGTACGATTCCTCCGAAACCGGCAAGGAAATCATTCTCGGCTAAATTCAGATCATCCAAGGGCTGTCCGATAGCGGACGGCCCTTGCTTTTTTGAGGTTCTCGTTATGGAATTCTATTCTTCCTTTGGCAAAAGACCTGTTCGGCTTGCGGAGACCACCCGTGCATTCGCTTGGGACTCTCTGAACTGCCGTTACGGTAAGGACACCATGAATACCCCCGCCGTGTCTTTGGACGATTGTGAGGGCTTTGAAGCTCTTGCACCCATAGAACGGTATGATTTAGCAATCCGCAGAATTTGCGAACAGGCCCCCTTGCGCATCTGCGCGGGAGAGAAGATCAGCGGTGCGGCAACGCTGGGAGAAGCCATCTTTCACCGTGTACCCGCTACCTATGAGGGGCAACCCGTGTTTTACAGCGTCAGCCACCTGACAACGGATTTCGAGACGGTGTTGAAGCGCGGAGTGAATGCCATCCGTCGGGACGTTTTGTCCTCTCTGGAACGCCACAAAGGCACGGAACGGGAGCCGTTTCTGCAAAGCTGCTTGTCTTGTCTGGATAGCTTTTCTCTGTGGCACGGCAGGTATCTTGCCGCCTTGCGGGGGAAAGAGGAATACAAAGACAATTACGAGGCCTTGACCCAAGTGCCTTTTCTCCCTGCCGAGACCTTCTACCAAGGGGTGCAGAGCCTTTGGTTTGCCTTTGCTTTTCAAAGACTTTGCGGCAATTGGCCGGGCATTGGCAGGATCGACGTGTTTTTGGGGGAGCTTTTGGAACAAGATCTGTCCGCGGGCAGGCTGACCCTCGAGGAGGCCCGAGAGATCTTGGCCCACTTCTTCATCAAGGGGTGCGAATGGATCTACGGCGGCAGTACGGGAAGCGGGGATGCCCAGCATTACCAAAATCTTGTGTTGGGCGGCACCGACGGAGAGGGGAAGGACGTTACCAATGCCGTTACCTATTTGGTGCTGGACGTGCTGGAGGAGCTGGGGATCGGAGATTTTCCCACTACGGTGAGACTGCATAAAAACACCCCGGAAAAGCTTTTGCGCCGTGTGGCAGAGGTAGCCCGCTACGGCGGCGGTGTGTTGGCGGTGTATGGCGAGGAAACGATTTTAAAGGCGTTGCTGCAATACGGCTATCCTGCCGAGGAGGCTTGGAAATTTGCCAACGACGGCTGTTGGGAGGTGCAGATCCCCGGGAAGACCAATTTCGGGTACACGCCCTTCGACGGCTTGCAGATCTTGCAGCAAAACACTCTGTGCGCCGAAAAAGAATATCCCACCTTTGAATCCCTCTATCGTTCCTATGTGAAGGATCTGGAATCTGCCGTGGAGAATATTGTGGCGGGTTATCGTATGGAGTTTCTCGGTAAGGATGAAAACGGAGATTGGCTGTGGGGCAGATCCGTTCCCTGCACCGTGATCTCCCTGTTTGAGGGAGGTTGTGTGGAAAGCGGCCGTTCCTACTTTGAGGGCGGGGCGGTGTACAACGTCCGTTCTCCCCATTTGGGCGGCTTCCCCGATGTGGTCAACAGCCTTTACGCCATTCAGAAACTGGTTTACCAAGAACAAAAATGCACTTTGTCGGAGCTTCTTGCTATTTTGGAAAACGATTGGGAAGGGGAAGAAGCCTTGCGCCGCTACGCCTTGAACCGCTTGACGTATTTCGGCAATGACAACGATGCGTGCGACGAAATTGCCGTAGCCCTGACAAAGGACTTTGCCGGTATCTGCGGAAAGCAGGAAGGAAAGTGCGGTTACCGTACCCCTCCCGGAATCAGTACCTTCGGCAGACAATTGGAGTGGGCGGCTCGCCGTATGGCAACGCCTTACGGAAAGAAAGCAGGGGAGGTTTTGGCGGGAAACTGTTCTCCTACCCCCGGGACGGATAAGGAAGGCGCCACCGCCGTGATTCGCTCCTATTGCAAGTCGGATCTTTCCGAGATGACCACCGGCGCGGCTTTGGACTTAAAGCTGTTGCCCTCCGCCGTGAAGGGGGAGGACGGCATTTCCGCTATGGTTGCGCTTTTGCGAGGCTTTACTGCTTTGGGTGGCTTCTTCCTACAGCTTGACGTTGCGGATGCCTCCATTCTGCGTCAGGCGCAGGAGCATCCCGAGGCGTTTTCCACCCTTTCCGTGCGGGTTTCAGGCTGGAACGCCCGCTTTGTTACCTTGGATCGGGGCTGGCAGGATATGATCATCTCGCAAGTGGAGAAACACACATGAGAGTAGCGGAGATCCAACGGTTTTGTATGCACGACGGGCCGGGTGTCCGTACCGTGGTGTTTTTTAAGGGCTGTCCCTTGTCATGTCGGTGGTGCCATAATCCCGAAACGATACAAGCGGCACCCCAATTGCTGTATAACGCCACCCAATGTATTTCCTGCGGGAGCTGCTGTGCTTGTCCCGGGCAGCTGCATATCTTCGATGGGGAGCATAGGTTTTTGCGGGATCAGTGCGTTGCCTGCGGGACTTGTGCTTCCGTATGTCCTACGGAGGCCTTACGGCTGTGCGGGCAGAAGATGACGGCGGAAGCTTTGCTGGAGGTGATCCTGCGGGATTCTCAATTCTATCAAAACGGAGGCGGCGTCACCCTTTCCGGCGGAGAGCCCTTCTTGCAGGGGGAGGAGACCTTGGAGCTTTTGCGCCTTTGCAAAGAGCATGGTATTTCCACAGCGGTGGAGACCTGCGGCTACGTTGCTCCCGTTCTTTTGGAGCGTGCGGTTCCTTTGGTGGATCTGTTTCTGTGGGACGTGAAGGACACCGATGACAGCCGCCATAAAGCCTACACCGGGGTTTCCCATCGGCGGATTCTGGATAATCTTCGGCTCGTGGATTCTTTGGGCGGCAAAACCCGTCTGCGCTGTATTCTGGTCAACGGGGTGAACACGGTTGACACCCATTACCAATCCGTTGCAGCCCTTTTCAAGCAATTGAAAAATTGCCAAGAGGTGGAGCTTTTACCCTACCATACCTTCGGAGCAGCCAAGGCGCAAGCGGTGGGGAGAGACTATACCTTTTGTACGGAATGGATCCCCTCTGCCGAGACGATTTTACAAGCCAAAAACGCCCTGCTTTCCCAAGGCGTTTCCATCCGTGATTGATCATTCCTCTGCGACCGTTACCGCAATGGTGACGGTCTTTTTTTGTGCTTGGAATGCGTAAAAAAGCAAAGAAAAGTCAATGGTTTCTCTTGACAAAAATCCCATAAAAAGGTATCATATCTATAAAGGAGGCTGCCGTATGAATTTGATCTTTTGTATCGACGACGCAGGCGGAATGCTGTTTGGCGGCAAGCGGCAAAGCCGTGACCGCGCATTGAACGAATACCTGCAAAAGCGTATCGGGGAGTCTCCTCTTTGGGTCACTCCGTATACTGCGGCGCTGTTCCCCGAAGCACTTCTTTTGGAGGATCCGGGCAAGGAGGGCTACTACTTCGTTGAGGACGGGGAATACAGCCTTTCCATGGCAAAAGAAGTGATCCTTTGCCGTTGGAACCGCCGTTACCCCGGGGACGTGTTTTTTGACGAGTCCGGGTTAAAGACCCTTTTCAAGAAGACCCACACGGAGTTACTGGAGGGCTCTTCCCACAAAAAAATCACGGTTGAGACCTATAGGAGGAAATGATGAAAAAACGATTGACCCTTGCCGCTTTACTTTTGGCGGTTCTGTTGCTGTTTACAGGCTGTATTGAAGAGCTGGAGGGGCTTGCAGGCCTGCTGTCCGATCCCTTGGGAGCAAGCAGTGCTCAGACCTCCCAGACGGTCAGCGCGGAAAACGTTGTCGATCTGACCGTTATCCCGGAATATAACGGGAATCCCTACGTTACCTTAAACGATAATAAGCCGGATTTTTCTTTCGATGAGTTGACGGAGGAGGGCTACGAATCCTATTCTCCCTTGGACGAGCTGGGGAGATGCGGGGAAGTGATCGCTTCTCTGGGTATTGAGACCATGCCCGCCAAGGATGAGGAGCGGGGCAGCATCAGCCACGTGTATCCCTCCGGTTGGGTGCAGGCGAAATACGATTTTGTAAGCGGAAAATACCTATACAACCGAAGTCACCTGATCGGCTGGCAGTTGTCTGCGGAAAACGATAACCAGTGCAATCTGATCACAGGTACCCGCTATTTCAACGTAGAGGGCATGCTTCCTTTCGAAAACATGGTGGCAGACTATATCCGAGAGACGAAGAACCACGTGGCGTACCGTGTGACACCTATCTTCGTGGGGGATGACCTGGTTTGCATCGGCGTGCAGATGGAGGCATTCTCCGTGGAGGACGAGGGAGAGGGCGTTTGCTTTAACGTGTTCGTTTACAACGTTCAGCCCGGCGTTACCATCAACTATGCCACCGGGGAAAGTAAGCTTGCCGAGTGAGGAGTATAGCCTTAAGGGGCGCCGCCCCTTAAGAAACCCCGCTTAAGGGACTCGTCCCTTAAGAATCCCGTAGTGTAAAAAAATGAAAAAGCTTTCGGAAATAAGTTTCTTAAGCGCTCTCTTATATCACCAACCAAAAGGAGTCTATCTATGGAAGAAATCATTCGTTGCCGTACCTGCGGCACGGAATATAGCGGGGATCATTGTCCCAACTGCCTTTGCGCCATCCATACCGAAGAGGATCCGGAATACGAGTGCGGCGGTGTGATGGAGTCCGTCAGCGTTTGGGTAAAGCCGGACGGAACATGGGATCTGATACTTCGCTGTAAGTCCTGCGGAGAGATGGAGACCCGCCCCGTTACCGTGGGGGATAATCCCATGAAGCTGATGTCCGTGGCCGCAAAGCCCTTGGCAAATCCGCCTTTCCCCATCGAAAGGCTTTCGGAGATTGCCAAAATGACCGGTGCAACGGGCAGCACGGGAGAGTTCGGAGGTATTTATGAATCGCGAGAATAAAAGAAAAAAATACGATAAAAATTTTTACCGTACCCATCCTTGTATCGATCCCTTCACCTGCAAAAACTGCGGGCAGACAGTGGTTCCCGAGGGGGCAGGATCTGACCACCGCAACCATTGTCCCTACTGCCTCACCAGCGTGCATTTGGACGAGGAGCCGGGTGACCGCGCCTCCGATTGCCACGGCAAAATGGAGCCCATCGGTGTTTGGGTGCGGAAAAACGGGGAGTGGGCGTTGATCCACCGCTGTACCATTTGCGGCAAGCTGGATTCCAACCGTGTTGCCGCCGACGACAACCCCATGCGGCTGTTGGCTTTGGCTACCAAGCCCTTCGCCAACCCCATCCTCAACCCGGAAGGGCTGAAGGATCTTTGCAAAAATATGGAGGAATGATATGTTGAAAATCGGACTTTCTACCTGCGGCTTCACTCCCGATGAGGAGGCTTTTTGTAAGCTTGCGGAAGCAGGCATCCACGCCGTGGAGCTTTCCATGGAAAAGGGCTACATGGATGCTTTGGATTTCTCCGCCGTAAAGAACTACGCCGATACCTACGGCGTGGAGATCTGGTCCTGCCACCTGCCCTTTTACCCCTTTGAGGCGGTGGAGCTGTCCGCATTGGACGCAGGCTTGCGGGAGCGTACCCTTTCTTATTACGAGAACCTCATCGCCAAAGCCTCTGCCGTGGGGATCACCCGCTTTGTGGCACACCCCAGCGGAGAACCCATTTCCGACACGGAGCGTAAGGAACGGCTGAACTGCGCAAAGGAGTCTCTTGCAAGACTTGCTGATATTGCCCATACCTACGGTGCCACCATCGCCGTGGAGGATCTGCCCCGTTCCTGCCTTGGCAACACCGCCGAGGAGCTGGCAGAGCTGGTCTCCGCAAATGACAAGCTTCGGGTTTGCTTTGACGTGAACCATCTGTTGCAGGGGACACATACCGACTTTTTGAAAACGGTGGGTCACCGCATCCTCACGGTGCATATCTCCGACTACGATTTCAAGGACGAGAAGCACTGGCTTCCCGGGGAAGGGGACATCGATTGGCAAGAGCTGTACCAAGGCTTGCTTGCCGTGGACTATGAGGGCGTTTGGATGTACGAGCTGGGGCAAAAACCGCCCCGCCACCTCCATAGAGACAGAGACTTGACCTTCCATGACTATGTAGAAAATGCCAACACCATCTTCGCAGGTGAAAAGCCCAAGGCCTTGGGCGAAAGATTAGTGTAAAAGGAGAGAAAACATGAAAAAACTATCTTTGATCCTTGTAGCGGTGCTGCTTCTTACGGTATCCGTTCCTCATCTGTCGATTCTTGCCGCAGATGACGGATATACCGTTTCCGACGTGGCATTTGAAAATTTCAGTATGAACGTGGGCTCCGATGAAACCGAGCGTAACTTCATCTGGCACAGCGATAGCAGTGAGGGCTATGTGGAGTTTGCCGTAAAGAACGGCAACAACTTCCCCGAGGAGTATACCTCGGTGCAGACGCATCTGAGCCTGTTCAACGGTAAAATGGTGCACCGCGCCACCATTTTCGGGCTGAAAAGCGATACCGAATACGTTTACCGCCTCAGAAGCGGAAACACTGTCTCCAAGCTGAGATATTTTACCACCGATCCCGAGGATCATTTCAATTTTATCTTCGTAGGCGATCCGCAGATCGTTCCTTATTCCAAGGATAACGACCTTGCCAAATGGAAGAATACCCTTGCCACGGCAATGTCTATGTTCCCCGAGACTTCTCTGCTCGTTTGCGCGGGAGATCAGGTGGAGGAGTCCGACGATCCCTCCCTCTTCTCTGCATACTTAGCCCCCGAGCAGTTTACCTCTCTTGCCATGGCCACCTCCATCGGTAACCATGATTACGATTCCAATTTCTACAAGAATTATTTCAACAACCCCAACACCGAAATAGACGGCAAGAGCTACGGCAACAGCACCGCAGGGGGAGACTATTGGTATACCTACAACGGTGTGTTGTTTATGCACGTGAATACCTGCAATATCAATTGGGATGAGCACAAGGAATTTATGCAGAAGGCCATCGCCCTCAACCCCGACGTGAGCTGGAAGGTGGTGGTGACCCACTACAACTTCTTCGGCTCCAACGATTATTTTATCAATGAAGCCATCAAGGAACGTCGTGAGCAGTTTGCGCCCATTATGAAGGAGCTGGATATCGACGTGGTTCTGGCAGGCCACGAGCACGTCAACTCCCGCGCATACATGATCGACGGCCTCACCCCGGATACCGCGCAGGGCAACGCAACCAGCGTCACCGACCCCAAGGGCATCCTCTACCTTTCCGGCGGCACTCCCTCCGGCTCTAAGTATTACAATCTGTTGAGCGATGCTCAGCTGCCCCATATCGCTTTCAAGCTGCAGAAGACCATCACCTTCACCAACATAGAGGTGAACGACCATTCCTTTAAGATCACCACCTATCGTGTCTCCGACAAAGCCGTGCTGGATACCTTTGAGATCAAAAAGGACAAAAACGCGGTGGAGCAGGAGCGGGAAAACCACGTTCATACGAAAGCGGAATGGACCAACGTTTACGAGCCCACCTATCACTTCGACGGCGTAAGAGTCAAGCGTTGCACCTCCTGCGGTGCGGCGTATGAATACGAATACGTCCCCAAGCTGGAAAGAGAAGAGGGCAACGATAACGTAGCTTTGGGTAAGAAATACACCCATGCCGGTCTTTTCCTCAACAACGGTTTGGAAAAATACCCCGATGAGAACGGCACCACCATGACCGACGGCAAATTCGCCGCGGAGAACGGTATTTACAGCGATGCCGCCTACATCGCCTTCCATACCTCCTACGGAGATTATGGCTCCAAGGGATATTTCGATATTACCGTGGATCTGGAAAAGGCATATCCTCTGGATAAATTTGTGGCTTACACCGCCTCCTCCTACGCCACCGCAGGCGTTACCGGCCCCAAATCTGTTTCTGTCTACGTTTCTATGGATAACGAAAGCTGGGTTCATGCAGGAACTACGCAGGCAGTGGACACCACCGAAACCAGTATGCTGAAGATTGAGGTGGAGCCTGAGGAGGTTGTCTGTGCCAGATACGTACAATTCCGCTTTGTTGCCTCGAAGGCCTTCGTAATGGTTGCGGAGGTGGAGGCTTATGAGGCCGAGGTGGGAGCGCATTCTCACGTTTCCGGCGATTGGGTGGAGGTGAAAAAACCCACCGAAAAGGCGGAAGGCGAGTGCTGTAAGTACTGTACCCTCTGCGGTGAGGTTATGGAGACGAAGTCTGTTCCCAAACTTGATGCTTCCGTTTACGGCCAGAATTTGGTGCTTGGCATGGCATACGACCGTTCTTCCCTTTATTCCAAGGACGGCGTGGACCGCTATCCCGATGAAAATAATAAATCCATGACCGATGGCATCAAGGGCGATGAGAATTCTACTTATTCCAGCCAACCCTTCATGGGCTTCTATGCCAAGCATTCCGACTATTTGGATACAGGATATTTCCACATCTCTCTGGATCTGGGTGCGGAGCATGAGCTTTGGAGATTTGCCACTTACTACATTGCTTCCTCCGATCACAACAAGGGGGCAGGCGTTCAAGAGCCGGGCAGTATTTCTATCTATGTTTCTGCAGACGGCACGGATTGGGAATGCGTTAGCATTGTTACTCCCGAGGAGGTTAACGACAGCGGCATGGCTTCCACCGTCATCTTGTTGGAATCTCCCGTTAACGCGCGTTACGTGCAGTTCAGATATACCCACAAGAACACCTTCGTCATGCCCTCCGAGGTAGAGGTCTACGGCTTTGTTCCCGGCGAGGGTGATACTTCCGAGGAAGAAACTCCGGACGTATCCGAGGATGTCTCTGAAGAAGTTTCCGAAGAAGTTTCCGAAGAGCCCGGGGAATCCTCCGAAGAGGAGACCTCGTCAACCGTAACCACTCCTGCAGAATCTTCTGCTGAAGCTTCTGCTGATGTCTCTGTCGATACCAACGGGGAAGGGGATTCCACCCTTGTGATCGTTTTGATCGTAGCAGCCGTGGCTGTTGTCGCCACCGTGGTGATCCTCGTCATCAAACGTAAGAAGTAATTTTCCATAACGAAAGCCGATACGGAACTGCAACCGTATCGGCTTTTTGTGTTTTATTTATGCACCTTCTGTGTCAAGCTGCAGACCCGTTCCACGCAGGCGAGATAGCGGGGATGCTCCCGAATGGGATCCAGCAAGCGGCATTCCCGGGTATACCACTGATCGTCCTGCTTCGTGGTGAGGTAATGGGCGTACATAGCGGGGGAGATGATAAAGCAGTCGTTTTTTTCGTTGGTGATAAACAGCTCCCGCTGTCCTTTTCCTCCCTCTACGGGAGTGCAAAGCTGTTCGGTTGCCGTCCAGACCTGATCCTTCAGCCAGGGAGAATTGCAGGAGATGGGAACTGAACCTCGTATGGCCATGGCGGATTCCAGCAGGGAAACGGAATCCTCCAGCACGGTCAGGGCTTCTTCTGCCTTGCCTTCTGCCGCTAAATATCCCGCCTCGTGGAAGCCCATCCAAAGGCGGGGCTCCACCCAAAGATCTAAGCTTCCGACCCCGCATTCTTCCTGACACAGCGCGTTCAGCAAGCCCATCCCCAACTTGTTTTTGGCGTGCAGGGCGGGGAGATCCAATACCTCCGGGTCGCCTGTCATCCACATTCCGGAATTGCCGATCAGGCTGTCTATCTTCCCAAAGAGCCGGCTTTGCCGTACAAGATCGGCGTTTTCCTTGTCCCCCCGCTTGCGGTAGCGGGTCAATAGCAGGGTCTCTCTTCGCAGATCGCGGGTGGCGGCATAGCGGTCCAGAAAGGCAGCGATATGCTCATCGTCCTCCCAAGCGGCAAAGGCCTCCACCGCATCCTCCTTTTCCTCACGTGTGGCGTTGCTTTCCAGAATGGCTTCCACCGTCAAGCGCACCTCGGGCAGAATGTCGGGATGGCGGTAAACCTGCTGAGTAACCCCGAACCAAAAGTTCCAAAAGCACTTTGCGTGGAGATGGTCACGGCGGATCTCACGGATCAGGGCGCAGACCTTGTGGGTGTCCACGGGATCTTCTCTGCAAGCCTGCGCCAAAGCGGTGAGGGCTTTTTCCGCCTCCTTTTCCCGTTGTACCTGGGGGATTCCCAAAAGAACGTCTGCGGAGACCCCGAAAAGCTCTGTCAGCGCGGGGATCAGCTCCATGTCGGGGTAGGTGCTTCCCAGCTCCCAACGGCTCACCGATTGGTAGGAGATTCCCAGCTTGTCCGCTAACTGCTCCTGTGTCAGTCCGGCTTCCTTGCGCAGTCTGCGAATAGCTTCTCCAATGTGTAATTTCATGTGCGTTACTCCTTTTTCCCCGGGGTGTTTTTCTCGACGTCGAACACATTGTACCACAGGGAAAGCCGAAAAGCAATAACGCATACAGAGAGATTTTTTCACACAGCACGAGAATCAATCCCATGCAAAATACTGCGATACCTCATAATTACGCTTTTTATCCAGCAGATACAAAGCGCCCATGATCATATACGCCGCAATACCGAAATAACCGCTGATCATGTAGCCCCGGGCGGAGGCATCGGTGTAATATTCGATGACGTTGTTTTCGGTAAACAGCAAGAGAAGCTCGTTGAGACGGGGGAGAGGGATCTCCGTTTTTGCAAGAAATGATGGGGGAGCCTGACAGGAGTGTGGTCAAGAAGAGACAACAAATTTTAATGGAATTTTTATAAAACTTATTATTTTAGGTTGACAATATCCTAAAATTTGTGTATAATAGTATTGTAAATTCATAAGGAGGTATTCAAAATGAATTTGAACACGAACCAAATCGTTTCGATTTCCGAGGCGAATCAGAACTTTTCCCGTGTGGCGCGAATGGCCGAAAAGCACGGCGAGCTATATATTTTCAAAAACAATAAGCCCAAATATAAATTGGTGGACATCGAGAGCGACACCACCATTGAAATGACCGACGATGAGAAGATCGACTTTGTTGCGGCGCGTATTTTGAGGCTTTACCGACCTGCGTTTGAGGAGCTTGCGAAATGATAAAATTCAGCCAAGAAAAAGTGCTTTTGTTGCACAAGTTAATTACAGAAGAAACGGGTGGTGACCAGAACGTAAGAGATATCGCTCTGCTCAATAGCGCACTGGAATCCGCGTTTTCCACCTTCGGCGGTCAAGAATTGTACCCCACAAAGCAGGAAAAGGGCGCCCGCATCGGCTTTGCGTTGATCTCCAACCACGCCTTTGTGGACGGGAACAAAAGAATCGGAATGTACGTGCTTCTCACGTTCCTCGAAACCAACGGCATCAAGCTCCGCCCCACCAATGCGGAGGTTGCCAGAGTTGGCCTTGCCATTGCCGCAGGGGAGATGGGCTACGAGGAGCTGTTAGATTGGATCTTAGAAAATGAAACGTAAAATTGTATTGAATACACACTTGATCTTCGTGTTCTTGTTATTGCTTTTTTTTATTGGATTGGCATTTTTCTTTCCGACGGACAGTGAAGATGGAGATGCCTTTCTTTCCATCCTTAGGATTTTGATTTCTGTCGTTTCCGTTTTTGTGATCGTTATATCTCCGGTGATATATATATTCGAGGAGGATAAATTAACCATTGTTTATTGTCTGGGTATGAAAGAGATGATTGCTTGGAAAGAGATACGGTCTATTACAAAGAGAGGCGGCTGGTTCGGCGGAAAAGGCAGAGGCTTTCCCGTATATGAGGTAATATATCCCAAGAAAAGTAAAACACCGTTTTTCGTGGAAGGTTGTATTGTCAGCAACAAAAAAACTGCTAAGCTTTTGAAAGAGTACTACAAAAAGAACATTAAGGAATATTGGGATTAGATATCTATACTCGAAATTGAATATTTCCCGGATAAAAGACTGCTGTCCCTTATCGCAAATACGGTAAGGGACAACTTTTTTTGCCTTTTTTACCCCATGGCTTTCAGCATATTCTCAATGAAAATGCCGTAGCCTCGTGTGGGGTCGTTTACCAGTACGTGTGTGACTGCTCCGACAAGCTTGCCGTTCTGGATGATGGGGCTGCCGCTCAGTAGTGTGGTCAATAAAGGATAACAAAATTTAACGGAAAATTCATAAAACACGCCGAGGTATTATGTCTCGGCGTGTTTCATATTTTTAATTGTTTGTAAGCTTGTATGTAACTTCCATTCCTTTATCAGGGTGATATGTCCATGTAACTTTCACACCAATATTTTCAAATGTTTCCTCTTGCTTTCCCATATCCCAAGATGTCTGCATCATGTCTTCATATAAGGAGTCGGGCAAATTCAAAGCCTTATGAATTTTTTTAACCGCATCAAGTACAGTTGAACTATATCTGTAATCACCATCATCATAATCGTATGGGTTGGTGTCCAATGAAAGGTATGACTTATCACTTCCGAGAGTAGCCCAAGTAGAATTACAGTAATCATCATACAATTTTTCAAAATCGACATTTGATTTTACTGTTACCTTGATGGTTTCACTTCGCTCCCCCGATTTAGCCGTGATAGTACAAGTCCCTTTTCCAACAGCAGTAATCATACCATAGGAGTTAACAGTAGCAACAGAATTATCAGAAGAAGTCCAAGTTACGGTTTTGTCAGTTGCTTTTTCAGGATATACGGTACAAGAAACATTCTTTGTTTCTTCTTCTTTAAGCTCAATTTCGGTTTCGGACAATACAATATCTTCAACAGGAATTTCTCTTAAAGCAAAGCACAAAATGATTATTGTGGCAATAACAACAACTGCTGAAACAATGCCACCAATTAAAAACAATTTCTTTTTATTTGATTTTTCTTTTGTAGTTGTGTTTAAGGGCATAACTATAGCAGTTCCGCACTTAGGGCAGAACTTTGTTTCTGGTGCTACTTCAGTGCCGCAATTTGTACATGTTAAGGTCTTGGACAATTCATCCTCTACTATTGCACCACAATTATGACAGAATTTTTCTCCCTCTGATAAAGTGGTTTGACAATTAGGGCAGATCTTCATGACCTTCGTTGTGGTTGCGCTATTTGAAATGGCACTTTCTACTTCTGTTGAATTTTGAGTCGCGTTATCGAATTGTTCATTCATGGCTCAATACCTCCTATAATTTTTGAACAATAGAATTTAATTTTTGTACATTTCAGGGATAGATAGTATATTGCTGTCTGTTAAGTTTTTTAGATGTTGTTTGAATAATGCATATGGGATACTTCCGCCAGAAATGAAATAATTTTTATTAGAATCGGAATATAATCCCATTGAGGTTATACCAACAACTTCAAAATTTTCATTGACCAAAATTCCGCCACTACTACCGGGAGCAATATAACTATCTGACAAGATATAAAAGATACCGTCTATTTTGTTATAAATATTAGAATACTCTTCAAGAACTTTCCCCGAATTTATTTCCATTTTTATCGAGGAATTAGGATATCCTACTGAATACGAAATTTCACCTACCATATATTGCTCTGTAAATCCGATCTCTTGATAATACCCTTTGATTTTTTCATATCCCTCTAATTTTCCAATAAACACATCTTTCTGACCATCGTGATAAATACCACCTACAATTTTTAATTGTGTGTATTGTTGTCCATTTTCAGAATCTTTTATATCAAAGAATGCCGTTGCAGAGTAACCGTCTGCCATCACATGATTATTGGTAATAAACCACCCTTGGTCATTTATGACGAACCCGCTTCCCGATCCCAGCACTTCTCCTTTGTTGTCCTTAACAACAATTTGAAATACATTACCAATAAAAAAATCGGTATTTGGGGTTCTTACGGCTTGATAAACGATTTGCTTACCATCGTTGCTTTGGTCCCATCGTTCATATGTCCACTTGTTATCACTTTGTGGCAAATTGTACAATGGGATTTCTTCATTTTCTGCAACAAAGACTTCATTAATGATATTTCCATCATGATCTTTCCATATGATGTGCTTTTTAGCCACTCTTTTAGCGGTACAAACAACAACATTTCCGGATTGAGATATTGTCCATCCTGTATAATGCCATGAGTCACTGTCATTTGGCAGGGAACGTTCGGTTGGATCACAATCCTGTGTCACTGTCTGTGATTCAATTAATGTTCCATCCGTATCCATCCAAGTGACATAGTAATTAGCATGATTCGAATTGCAAGAAGCACAACTAAGTGCAATAGCAAGTATAACGAAAAATACTAAAATTCGTTTCACTATCAATTTATGTTTATACGTATAAAACCCCTCCTCAAATAAACTTAATAAATACCTATATAAAAGCGAAAAGGCTATTTATAGTCCATATTGTAACATATATAGCCTATTATGTCAAGTGTTTTGGGCTATAATTAGTCTAAAAATCACGAAAGAGGGTATTATATGGATATGTATACGGCTGTGAAAAACAGAATTTTGCAATTGCTTGGTGAAAAGAGAATGTCAATACACCGCCTTGCGATGGAATCGGCTGTCGCGCCATCGTCTATAAAAAATATACTTTATGGAAAAAGTCAAAATCCCGGAATCGTTACATTAAAGATGCTTTGCGACGGATTTGGGATAACGATTGTTGAATTTTTTGACACTGAAGAATTCAGGAATTTAGAACAGGAAATTCAATAAAACAAGGCAATCTCATCCAAGTTGATGAGATTGCCTTGTTATTATCCTGCCTTTGCCTGCGGTATTTGAGCTGCATTCAGCATATTTTCAATGAAAATCCCGTACCCTCTGGTGGGGTCGTTTACCAGTACGTGTGTCACGGCGCCCACTAACTTGCCGTTTTGAATGATGGGGGAGCCGCTCATGCCCTGGACGATGCCCCCGGTGATGGCAAGAAGCTTATCATCGGTGACGCGGATCAGGAAGTTTTTTGTTTTGCCGCTTTCCTTGTAGATCTCTTCGATCTGGATCTCATACTCTTCCACATTCCCGCTGACGCAGGAACGTACGGTGGCTTTTCCCTCGGTAGCTTTCCCGATGGGAACGGGATCGCAAAGCCCCTCCGGAAGTCTGCCGTAGACACCGAACACCCCCGCATCGGTGTTGCCGGTGAGGTAGCCCTTTTCCGTGTTGCCCAATTCTCCCTTCAGCTCTCCGGGAACGCTTTTAAGCCCCTTTACCACGCCCTTGATGGTCACGTCCACCACGCTGCCCTTGCCGAAGGGCATTAAGATTCCCGTGGCGGAATCGTTGATCCCGTGACCCAAGCCGCCGAAGGCTTTGGTTTCCTTATCAATATAGGTGACGGTGCCGATGCCCGCAGTACTGTCCCGCACCCATACGCCGATACGGTACTCTCCGGTGGCTTTGTCCATCACCGGGGTAACCGTAACCTTGTTTGTTTTGCCCTCTCTTTTGTATTCGATCTCAAGTTTTTTGCCGCCGCATCCCTTTACCGTCTCCAGCAGAGTCTCCAGCGTTTCCACCTTGCTCCCGCCTGCGCTTATGATGACGTCGCCCTTCATCAAGCCTGCGCTTTCCGCGGGAGAGGCCAATCCCTGTGCGGTCTCAACGTCACACACACCGATCACGATGGCACCCTCTGCATAATACTTCACCCCGAAGGCCATTCCTCCGGGGATCACCTCTGTCACGGGAGTTTCCGCCAAAACGGAAGCGCCTGTACATAAAAGAAGGATACTTGCGCACAAAAGCATCAAGATCGGTCTGCACACACGTTTGATCATGTCTGTTTCCTTTCCTTTTTGCGTTTTTTTGCCGCAGGATTATTGTTTGTCCGGGACTCAAAAAATATGTTTGGAACATTTTTTTAAAATAAAAAACCGAAAACGGCAGTTTTCGGCAATCGGTTTCTTGGGGATCGTTAAGGGGCTTTCTTTTTCCAAAGAAAGCCCCTTGACATAAACGTTATCTCTTACTCCACCGTAATCTCCACGGTGCAGGTCTCGGATTCACCCAGATAATTGTTGTAGGTGTAGGTGAAGGAATCCGTGCCGGTGAAATCCTTGTCGGGATAGTAGCGCAGCGTGCCGTCGGTGGCAAGGGAAACGGTGCCGTGCCGGGCGTCGGAGGTAAGGGTGTACAGAGAGAAGCTGTTCTCGGTGTTCAGCGTATCCTCTAAAACCGCGGCCTTCTTGGTGGTAAACTTCAAGGTCTCGCGGGTCTCGGGAGTGACCTCCAGATCGCCCTTGATAAAGTGATAGGTGGCCTCGTACTGGAAGCGGATCATGGGATCGTCGCTGTATGCCATGAGAGAAATGTTCTCAATATTATCGTAGTAAATATGGATGGAATCCATATAGCCGTAAACCGCGCCGTAGTACAAGTACAGCATATAGTTGCGCAAGAACAGCGGGTCTGCAAAGGCCTCGAAGTTATGCTCAATCTCCACGCACATGTGCATCCACTTCAGACGGGTGGAGGTCACCACCAAGCGAGAGGTGGATTGCTCCAGGTCGAACATATAGTTGGGCTGCATGTTGGTAACGTCAACCCCCATCTCGTGACCCATGTAGTAACGGGTAGCAGTGTAGTAGGGGATCCACAGCAGATTGGTGTTGGCCTTGTCGCAGGCATCACCCGCTTCGGTGATGATGTGGGAGTCGTCGATTTCGTATCCCACGTCCTCGTTGACCCAGCAGAAGCCGTCAAACACCAGATTGTCCAGATCACGGGTAGCAAACTCGGTCATCACCTTTTCGGTGTACCAATCGAAGATCTTTTGACGATCCTCTGCCTTGGAGGTATCCTCGGAAACGCCGTCGCCGTCCACGTCACCGAAGTTCTTCACGTTGTTCTTGGGGTCAAGCTGTCCTCCCGCCACGTCGCAAAGGCGCAGGAAGGGGAAGTACACGTAAACCTTGTAATCGGGCAGGTTCAAGGCTTCCTTGACCTCACCCACCACTTGGTTCAGCTTCTCTAAGCCGTTCTTGCCGTCAAAGGTGGTTTCGAACATATAGTCCCAGTCCGCCTTGCCGCTGGCCTGATAGCCCAATGCGCCGGTGGGAAGATGGTAGTCCGGGAAGTACATAAAGCCGTCCATCATGGTGTCCTTGATGTTGCCTTCCTCGTCCAGATAGGCGGCAAAGCCCATGAGCATATTGTCAGCGCCCTCGTTGCCGCCCCACAGAAGGGCGATCTCCTCCGCACGGACACCGGTGTTTGCGGCGGAAGCAAATTGGGCACGCTCAGGGTTGGTGTAGAAGATGGAGAAGCGCTTGCCGCTGTCCTCCAGGCGGACGGCATCCGCCTTTACCTCCTTGGTACCGAAGGCCTCAAACTCATCTACGAACAGGAAGCCTTGGCATTCAATGCGGAAACGGACAAACCGGGCGGCATAGGCCTGATCCAGCTGATATTCAAAGGTCAGATCTGCCCCATCCTGGAACTGCTGATCCGCAGGACGCTGATAATCCGCCACCTTGTACCAGGTCTCGCCATCGTCGGAAAGGAACACGGAATGGAACTTGGGACGGGTAATACCCCAAGCACGGTGCTCCAGCAGGCTGATGGTCACCTTATCAACGGTGGAAAGCTTGCCTAAATCATAGAAGAAATCCAACGCGTTGCCGCCGTGGAAGAAAAACCAGCCGGCACTGTAACAGGATTGCGCGTTGCCGTGCTGACCGTCGGTGAGCATGGTCGCGTTGTAGGGGGAAAGGGGTGCGGAAAGATGGGGGTTCACGTTGGAAACGTAATCGGAAGCGGCAACCTGCTGGGTCAGCCCTGCAAGCAGGTTCTTGTAGGTGGTGTAATCGGAATCGGTTTCATCCCAGTATTCATCCTCGGTGACGATGGGGAAGTTCAATTCCGGGAAATGCTCCCCGCTCTGAGGCTGTCCGTGACCTGCCAGCACCTCGATCTCCTCGACCCAGATGTATTGCTCCGCGTCGCCGCCCACAAACTCAAAGCGAAGGTATCTCGCGTTGATGTATTCCGGCAACAGCAGGGTGTAAGCATGGTTTGCCACGCCCGCGGGGGCGTAAATGCGGCCTGCCAAAACGAAGGTCTTGTTATCCTTGGAGGCGTAAACGTCGATAGCGCCGGGGTAAGTGACGTTCAAGCCTGCACCCAAGGTGTGAATACGCACGCCGTAAAGGTTGTCGTAATTCTCTTTCAGATCCATGGAGATGGAGGGCGTTCCCTCCGCCTTGAAGCCCACCCAAACCTTGTCGCCGAAGCGGCGGGTGGTTCTGTCCCCATCGGTGAGCAGGGTCTTGCTCTCGGGTGCGCGTTTGTCAAAGCTGCAGTTTTTGAAGGTGTAGGAAAGTCCCTGTGCCACGTTGGTCTTGTCTACGGGTGCGGCGGCAATGCCGGTGGAGAGGGTAGCCCATTCTCCTCTGTCGATGCCTGCGCCGTCGTAAACCACGTCGGCGGTGTTGGTCTCCTCGGGTTGATCTACGTCTGCATAGACCTCGATCTCATCGATGAAAAAGAAGTGTGCGCCATCGTTCAAGCTGATGGAGGCGCGGATGTAGCGGTAATCCACAGGCTCCTCAAAATACAGCGTGGCGGTGGAAATGGTCTTGTCACCGGTGGCTTCAAAATTCACCTTGCCGATGGAATCCCAGCCGTCGCCTTCGGCTTTCTTGCCGTAAAAGCGAACTCGCTTGGCCAGCTTTACGCCGTCGGTGTTGATATCCAACGCGCGGACAGAAACACCGGTAATGGCTTTTCCGTCCTGTCCCAGATCGATGTCGATGCGGGTATCCTGGGTATAGCCCACCAAACGAACGTCGGTGTAGTGGGAAGCGGCGTCATAAGCCTTCTGCCCGTCGGTGATTTGCTGTCCAAACAGATCCTCATAGCGGGATTCGGGCTGGGAGGAAGAGGTGTAGGGCTTGCCTACGCTGACCACGGTGTACTTCATCTCTCCGGAGGGAGCTTCGGAGGAGGCCTCCTCGGTGGATTCCAAAGGATCGCCGGAGGGGATTTCGGGAGTGCTTTCGCAAGCCGCCATCAAAAGCATGCTTGCCAACAGAAACAGAGCCAAAATTCGTTTCATAAGCGGATTCCTTTCGTATGTAATGGGTTAATTTCTGATCTTTACGGTAATGCCGTTAACGGTAAGGTTGCCCTCGGCATGGATGATGATGCAGGGCTTGCCCTCCAAAAGTCTGGTCTCCACCAGATCGCTGTGGGCGGCATCCACCCGCACCTTCACGTCGTCGGTGCAAAGCTCCAGACTGCTACCGGAAAGCAGGTTGCGGGGACAGATCTCGGTATGCTCCCCGAAGGACCGGTCAAAATGCTTTTCAAAGCTTTCCACCTTCTCCTCGGAAACCCCCAGATCGGCAAGGGTGTTCTTCAGATCGGATTTGGTCACCGCCACAAATGGCTCGTCCTTCTGCTCCTTTTGGGCTTCCACGCGGGAAAGGAGGGTGTCATGCACCGTCTGTACCACACCGTAGCTGCATTCCTCTTCCAAGCTGGAGGAGAGAATATCGCCGAATGTCTCCTTTTGGAAGTTGGCAGGCATGGGCAGGGGAGTGCCGAAGAGGGCGTTGACCAAGGCCTCACGATGCTCGCTGAGGTTCTTGTTGGTGTACAGCACGCTGTAAAGGTTTGCGGCGCGGTTATCAAAGGCGGGGAACAAGAATCCCCACTCCGGGGCTCCTACCGTCTGCTCCTCACTCTTACTGCGGAAGCTGCCCAGCACGGGATCGTAGCACAGCGCAGGCTTGGAGGGCTTCATGGGGCAAACACAGCCGGTGATATAGGAGAATTGGCTTTCGGATTCCTGGGACTTCTCGCCGTCCTTGCCGTAGGTGAACACGTCGTAAATATCGTGGGCAAGGAGGATGAGATAGTTCCCGTCCATGTCCAGATTCTCCACGATCTTACCGCAAAAAGCAGTGATGCTCTCTTCGTCCTTCAGCTTGCTGTCCCTGAGGGTACGGAGCATGGTATGCTCCTCGGAGGAAAGCACCTGCTCGTTGGTGAAGGGAAGCTCCAAAAGGCTCTTGCCCACGTTGCCCGCCAAATTTCTGCGGAACAAGCCCAGATACTTCTCCTGCTCGTCCTGATCCAACATCTGGAAGGAGCGGGAGAAGGTGGTGATGATCTCCTTATTGCCGTTGACAAAACAGCCGTACAAGGTGGAAATGTTGTTTTTTTGATAACGGAATCTGCGGCGCAGTTCCCCAACTTCTTTGTCTAACATAGTATCTTCCTTATTTATAAGAGTATTCGTTTCAGTTTACCATATCAGGAGAAAAAAAGCAACCTCTTGACAAGGTTTTTTATATATGATAAACTATAAAAAATTCATCCTGAAATTCGAGGGACGGTATGTCTAAGACTTATATGATCAAAGAAGGCTTCGAGGAGGCCTGGAAGGGGAAGATCTCTTCCGAAAAATATCAGCGGTTCACCACCGAGGGCTTTATCATCGACGACGTGGTGGAGCTTTCCAGGGATTGGGACATGGCGCTCCAGCTGGTGCTGGATCAGGTGCGTATCATCAAGGACGAGGCGTAAAGAGTGCGCTTAAGGGGAACGATTAAGGGGGTGTTCTTTCGAAAAAGAACGCCCCCTTTGACCCCCAAGAAACCTTGTTGCCGAAAACTGTCGTTTTCGGGGAAATTATGATGTTTTTCCACACCCTGTGTGAACAGGGTGTGCATTGCTTTTCAGGGGATATATGACCGCCGATAGGCGGTCAAACGTATCCTTATCTCTTTTTCCCTTGCGGTTTTTTCCCCACGGGCTTCCCTTGGGGCTTCTTTCCCGTGTCTTTCTTTCCCGTTTCTTTTTTGCCGTAGGTCTTCTCCTTGGCCAAGGTACGGGGCTTCACCAGACAATCCGGCCCGAATCCGATAAGATCCTGCCTGCCTGCGCGGTAAAGCGCCTTCCGAACGGTATCAAAATTATCCGGCTTGTACCACTGCAGTAGCGCCCGCTGCATCTTCTTTTCCTCGTAGTCCTTGGGTACGAACACCGTTTCCCCCGTAAAGGGATCCAGCCCTGTCCAGAACATACAGGTGGAGGCAGTACCCGGCGTGGGATAGAAATCCTGCACCTGCTCGGGATTTAGGCGGTTCTTCTTCAGGTAAACCGCCAGCTCCACTGCGTCCTGCAAGGTAGAACCGGGATGGGAGGACATGAGGTAAGGCACCAAATACTGTTCCTTCCCCAGCTCCCCCGTGATGCGGTAGAACTTATCCTTAAACTTGTCGTAAGTCTCAATGCAGGGCTTGCCCATCAGCTTCAGCACGTGGTTGGAGCAATGCTCGGGTGCAACCTTCAATTGTCCGCTGACGTGGTCTGCCACGATTTTGTAAAAGAAGTCATCGCTTGGGTCTGCCAGCATATAATCATACCGCAAGCCCGAGCGAACGAACACCTTCTTCACCCCGGGGACAGCCTCTACCTCTTTCAGCAAACGGAGATATTCTCTGTGATCCACCTTCATGTTTCTGCAAACGGAGGGGGTCAGGCAATTCTTTCCCTTACATACGCCGGCCTTCTTTGCCTTTTCGCAGTAGTTGCCGCGGAAGTTGGCAGAGGGGCCTCCTACGTCGTGGATATATCCCTTGAATCCCGGCTGCTGGGTCAGCAGGTGAGCCTCTGCCACGCAGGATTCCACACTGCGGGAGGTCACCGTCCGCCCTTGATGGAAGGCGATGGAGCAGAAGTTACAGTTCCCGAAGCACCCTCTGTTGTGGGTGATGGAAAACTGCACCTCGCGGATGGCTGGGATGCCCCCGTCCTTTTCATACATGGGATGGTAGGTGCGCATATAGGGCAGAGAATACACCGCATCCAGCTCCTTGGTGGTCAAGGGAGGCATGGGCGGGTTCTGCACCAGAATCTTATTGTCGTATCCCTCCACCAAGGCCTTGCCGTAGAAGGAATCCTGGTTTTCGTTCTGAATGCGGAAGGCGTTGGCATAAGCCTTTTTGTCGGTTTTCAGATCATCGTATTCCCCGATGAATGCGGTGTCAAAATGGGGGCAAAACTCTCTTGACTCCATAAACACCGTACCCCGCACGTCGCGGATCTTGCGCACAGGCACGCCTTTATCCAAAAGACGGGCGATGCGCAACAGGATATTTTCGCCCATGCCGTAGGTGAGCAGGTCGGCGCGGCTGTCCACCAAAATGGAGCGTCTGACCTTGTCATCCCAGTAGTCGTAGTGGGCAAAGCGGCGCAAAGAGGCCTCCAGACCGCCCAGAATGATGGGAATATCCCCATACGCCTCCCGAATACGGTTGGAGTACAC
>JAZKZH010000002.1:0-18416 GCA_045612545.1 Eubacteriales bacterium | reverse complement strand
CCAGAACTGCAGCCTCAACCAGCTTTACCAGATAGGTGTGGTTAGCGTAAGCGCGTGCGCCCTTGGAAACCTGCAGAATAACGGGAGCCATCTCCTCTTTGCAAGCCTCGGTGATCGCCTGAACGATCTCCATGTTGTTTACGTTGAAAGCACCGATAGCGTAGCCGCCTGCGTATGCCTTCTTAAACATTTCGGTAGAATTAACAAGTGCCATAATGTTTGAATCTCCTTTTGTAAAATCGCTTTTTTATCCGTATAAGAGTTTACTCCAAAACGACATAAAAGTCAATAGTTTTTGACAAATTATTCTTCTGTTTCCGTTTCAATATATTCTGCGAAACAGTATCCCTCGTGCCACAATCCGGAGGAAACGTCGTAACGGACGAAGTACCAGAGGTCGCCTGCCTCATCGGTTTCGGAACGGAGGATCGTTACGTGGGTATTTTCGGGAATGGTGGCGATGATGTTGGAATTATCGGAGGTATCCATGGTTCTGCGCAAACGGAGGCGTGTCGTGGTTCTGGGCAATTCCGCAGGCGTGTCATCCTGGGATTCCTCAGGCTCGGAGGATTCCTCCGGCTGGGAGACTTCTTCCTCGGAGGATTCCTCGGGCTCGGAAGATTCCTCCGGTTCAGAGGAGGTCTGGATCTGGGAATTTTCTTCGGGCTGAGAGGACTCCTCGGTGAAGGACGATTCTTCTTCCGGGAGAGAGGATTCTGTGGAAACAACGCTTTCTGCCTCGAAGCTCGATTCGGAGCTTTCCTCATCGGGAGAGGCAGCGACCCAGTATACCACGTATACCAAAGCGCCTACCAGCAGCAGTGCCAAAAGAATATACAAAAGAGAGGTGGATTTTTTGGAGATGGTTACGGGCTTTTCGTCTGCTCCATCCTCATAGGAGGTGGGAAGCTCTGCCTCCACTGCCTGCAATGCCGCTGCAATACGGTCATCCATTTCCGCAGGCGGGTTGCAATTTCTGCCGCAGGTGCGAAGCAGTCTGCCCAGATGGGGGCGCAAAAGCTCACCAAAGCCGGGGGCGGTAGCCTCCATGCCCTGCACCAATGCCTCATTGGCGTAGAAAATACGGCACTTGGCTGTTTCCACGGAGCAGCTGGCCACAGAGGCCAACTCCTCGGGGGTGTAAGTGGCGTAGTCGTACAACAGCACGCAAAGACGGTCGCTGTCGGGGAGACGGCTTACCAACTCCGTCACAGCCTCCAGATCCGCACGTCGGATGGTGGGCTCGGGAGTGGGGAGCTGATTGTCTGCCAGCATACGGTCAAAGCAAGAGGTGTCGGGGTCTTCCACCGGCTCAATTTTTGCGGAGCCGCCGCGGAGGCTTGCCAAAGCGATGTTTGCAAAATAGTAGGCGTTGCCGCAGATCCAGTCATAGAAGGTCTGCTCCGGAGGGAGCTGACGGATGTTTCTTCTTGCGTAAACGAAGGTGTCCTCCGTTACGTCCAATGCTATATCGCTGTCGCCAACCAGCGCAAGGCAGAAGTAATAGATCCGCTTGCCATAAGCGGAGTAAAGAGAACCAAACGCAGCGGAATCACCTTTTTTGGCGGCCGATGTCAGTTTGGAAATGCGTTCCGATTCTGTCATATTTGCGTCCATCCTTTCCATATATGAAAATGGGAATTTTTTCTTTCTTTTATTATTATACCGATTTTCTGTCGGCTGTCAAGGTGAAAGGATAGAAAGTTTTGTGAACAAATGGAAAAAAACGCAAATTCGTGGCGAAAGGCAAGTCAATGCTTTCGCAGGAGCTTTTTTGGGAAAATCGGAAAAAGTAGTGTTTTCGCCAAAGCTTTCCTACAATATACTGTAGTTGACAAAATCCTTATTTTGTGATATAATACCATCGTGTGTCTCTGCGAAGAGACAGCTTCGTTCCGTTTTACTTCATGGAGGTTGGCTCATGAACCAAAAAACAAAGCGCGGGAAGCATCTGCTCAAACGGTGTTTGTCCCTGCTGCTTACTCTGCTCATATTGCTCACCGTTCCGGTGATCCCCTCCACCACCGTTTCTGCGGGGGTGAAGGACAATATCGCCAAGCTGAACGAGTGGCAGCAGATCTATCTGCGGGTCATCAGCTGCTTGGCCTTAAAGGATTCCTATGAATCCGGGATCTTCCCCTCCTTGACAGCAGGGCAGGCGATTTATGAAAGCGGCTGGTCACGTTATGGTCTTTCCGTGGTTGCCCATAACCAATATGGCATCAAGGCTTATTCCAGCTGGGATGGCAAGGTCATTGACTACAAGCAATACGTTATTTATGATAGCTACGAGGATCTGGTGCGTATCAAAGGCGCTTCCTATGCCCGCCACGGCAGTATTTGGCGCGCCTACGATAGCTGGGATGAAAGCATTGCCGATCATTCCGCATTGTTGTTGACCGAGCGTTACGAGGACGTGGTAAAGGCAAAGAACTACAAGAAGGCCATCCAGGCTATGATCGACGCGGGCTATTCTTCCAATGACGATTACGTGGATAAGCTGATCAGCATCATTCAAACCTATGGTCTGGATGATCTGGATGACGTGAAGGAAGACGAAAAAGGCGTATTTGGTTTGGTGATGAACCAATCCAAGGTTGCTATCCCGGTGAACGGTACGCTGGGGCTCACTGCTACCACTTATCCCGAGGACGTCACCGTGGACGTGGAATGGAAGTCTAGCAACCCCAAGGTGGCCAAGGTTGACAAGCAGGGCAACGTTACCGCCTTGCAGCAGGGCGTTACGTTGATCACCGCTACATACAACGGCAAAGAAGCCGCTTGTGCAGTATGTGTTGGTACCAACGGCTTTGTGTTTGATGACGACGTCGCCATTCGTTCTGCTCCTAATCAGGAGGCCGATTCCTTGGGTAAGGTGTATCGCGGTATGCCCATTGCCGTAGTGGACGGTAAGCTTTACAAAGCCTCTGACGGTACGAAATATTACCGTGTTCGCGGCAACTGCACCAACGGCAAGATCGTTGAGGGTTACGCTGATGCAAGCTGTATTTATCTGAATACCCGAGAGGTATCTGTCATCTCCACCAAAACGGAGCTGAACTTGAATACCAATGCGGAATATAAAATAGACGTAGAGATTGCGCCTGCCGACGCCATTGATAAAACGTTGGAATGGAGCTCCTCCGATGAATCTATTGTGTACGTGGACCAGGAAGGATGGATCCTTACCAAGCGTCCCGGCACTGCCACCGTGCGGATCACCTCCGTTAACGGTGTGTATTTGGACGTTACCGTAAACGTAGGCGGTACGGTGAACTATAAGGGCTACACCACCGCAAACCTTTACGTTCGTTCCAGCCCGAACTCCAATTCCGGCACGTTGGGCTTGGTTGCCGAGGGTACGGAGATCACCTTGATCGGTGAGCCTGTGAACGGCTGGTACCACGTGGAGGCGGAGCTGATCAACGGCACCGTCGTGGAGGGCTATTGTTACAGCACTTACATTGAATTGGACCCCGATAAAAATCCCGACATCGGATCTAACCAGCGAGAGCGTGAGGGCTATATCGCGGTTGATTCCGGTTCTTCTCTGAACCTGCGGGCTACTGCAGGCACGGGGGGCAAGAAGCTGATCTCCGTGGACAACGGTACGACCGTATTGATCATTGGGGAAGATATTTTGCTCAACAACGAGACTACGTATAAGACTTGGTATTACGTTCATTTGTATCTGGACGGTGCCTTCTACGAGGGCTACGTTGCTGCTGATTTTATCAAGGTTACTGAGGACAGGCCGCCTGTGGCGGACGATCCCGAACCGGACGAAGATCCTGATTTGGATGATGAGCCTTCCAATCCCGGCTTCATCCCCGTTCCGCCTATTGTATTGCCCGATCCCGATGCGCTTCCAGGGTACATTCCCAAGGATTACACCCTTACCGATACGGTGCTTCGCGGTGTTAGCCCGGAGACGACTGTGGCAGAGCTTCGGGAAAAAGCGAGTCCTTTGGTAGAGGTGTACGATCGGGATGGCAATTTGCTGGCGGACGATGCCGAGGTTGCCACCGGTTGCGAGGCGCGTTACGTCATCGGTACTACTACGATCCGTTCCGTCACCATCATTGTGCGGGGAGACCTGAATGCCGATGGCAGAGTCAACTCCGTGGACTACATGATGCTGAAGCGTTACGCTATGCGTACCTACGATCTGGACGAAAACGGCATCAACGCCGCGTTGCTTGGTCAAAAGGACGAGCCTACCGCAGTGGATTACATTATGCTGAAGCTCTACGTGCTTGGCAAATTCCGCTTATAAAAGCAAAGAAAAGATCCGAGTTATGAATGAACTCGGATCTTTGTTTTTAGGGCTTTTTCGGTTCTTTGCGGGAGCAACCTGCTCTTCCGCCGCCGGCACAGGCGCAGGCGCAAGCGCAGGCACAGCCTCTTCCGCCGCCTCCGCGACTGTTTTGTGCATCGCGGTAGGCACGGTAGCGGGGATTCACACGCCCGTAATGATGGACGTGGTAGCCTCCCCTGCGGATAAAGCCTCTTCCGCGACCGTAGGACACGTAGCTATCAACAATATAAATCTCTGTGATGATCAGTAAAAGCGCTCCCACCAAGGTCATGATCCTGAAGGCCCATAAGGAGCCTTGCAGTTCGTTGAAGGCGTCTTCGTCATCAAAGGGGTAGTACTCCACCGTTTCAGCGGCGGGAAATGCGCCCTCGCGGTAAGAGACCTCCATCAACACGTACTCTCCGCAATCCAAAGAGCCGTTCCAAGTGATCCAACCTGCGCCATTGCTATGACCATTAGAGGAGGTAATGTCATAGGAAGTCTTCCATCGGAAGGTATATTGCTCTACGGGGATGGCGTTGAACCAACCGGGGACGAATTCGTAATACCGCTTTGCTCCCTCACCGAACAACAGATCTCTTTGGTTGATCTTAAAGGAGAAATTCACAGTGTCACCACTCATGTATGCGCGGGGGAAATCTATGCGCACGTAGCAGTAGCCGTCGTATACGTCCCGCTTGGCGGTGCCGCCTTTGACAGAATTCACGTACAGCGAGAAATTGCTGTTGGCGATGCCGATCTCCACCCAGGTGAGAGGCTCCTCTTCATCCAATGCTGTCCAAACAAAGTCGTAGGTGATATCCAACGATCCGTCTTCCAGAGGCTCTACCGTTACGGTGTAGGACTCAATCCGATCCTGGGGCGCGGGAGCTTCGGCAAAGATGGCCATGCTGACCAAAACGATCTGCGCTAAAATGCACAGCACCAAAAGGAAGGTCTTGAAGACAGGGAAGGAACGGTGCTTTTGCACGTATTCCGGGGAGAACTTGTCCTCCGCGGCAGATTTTTTCTTAGCCATGGCGGCCCTCCTTTCTGAAAGGACAGGCTTCCGCCTCTTTTTCCGTCATGGAACGGAGCTTTTTGCAAACGGGACGATTCCAGATGGTTTTCCAATTGTCTGTAAGAAGATTGCCCAGCCCGGAATTTTCCCGCAACCAGCTTTGGCAGGGAATCACCGTGCCATCGGGCGCCACCGCCATGTTGGAAAGGCAAGCTCCGCACACGGGTACGTGAAGCCCGAGGGACTCCAGCTTCTCTCGTAAAATAAGTCCTGGGGAGGTAAAGTCCATCTCCATGTCGTGGGTGTCGCAGAAGGCTTTGGCTTCCTTGACGATGGCGTACAGTTCCTCCTCGGAAAGCTGTTTTTCTTGCGTATCTGCGGCATTTCCCGTGAGGATCAAACCGCTGAGGGTAACAAATCTCACACCCAAGGCTTGCAGGAAGGAAAGCGTCTGTATGTAATCCCGGTTGGCACCGCAAAGCGGAGTGTTCACGCTCACGTCCAACCCTGCCTCTAAGGCGTTGCGGATGCCTTGAACGGTGCCTGCAAAATGGGTACTTCCCACCAAACGATTGTGGGTTGCTTCATCGTGGGAATACAGGGTGATCTGTATGCTGTCCAGGCTTGCGGCCTTCAGCTTTTTGCACAGCTCTGAGGAAAGCAAAACTCCGTTGGTGTTGACACGGGTGACGAACCACTTTGCGTACTCCACCAGCTCTCCCAAGTCCTCCCGCAGGGTAGGCTCACCTCCGGTAAAGGTCACCATAGGTACGCGGGAATTCCGCAAAATATCCAGAATCTGCTTCCATTCCTCGGTGGTCAGCTCCGGCCTTGTACCCATGGGTTCATGCTCTGCGTAGCAGAACAGACAGTTTTGGTTGCAACGTCTGTTGCCCTTGCCATCCGCCATGGCGGAGATCATCAGATCCATTCTGTGGGGCGCTGTCATATGCATGGCATATTCCTGCAAGGTGAGGATCTCTATTTCCGCATCCGTAGCTTCGCCGTGGGCAACAGCGAAGAGAACATCCGTCATGTACGCAAGGTCTTCCTCCAACAGCGCTTTGTCAGCGGAGGGGTATACCTTTTTTGTTTTGGAAACGGTGTTGCGGGCAATTTCTTGTTCTTCTGCTTGGGTGATCTCCCTCCCGTCAAAACGGTTCACTTCCTCAATGAAATGCGAAAGCAAAACCGCCCAGGAGTATCCCAAGGGCAATAGATAATACCCGTTCAAGAGCACGATGTGGCTGGGGTTGCCAAACCAAGAGAATTTGGGCGGCACCAAATGAATGCGCACCACACCGGGCCCTTCGGGATTAAAGGTGCAATGCTTCACACCTTTTTCCCATTCTCTTTTTTGGGCGAGTTTATTTTTGAGGTTCACTTTTTTACATCTCCTCACCGGAAAGCTGTGCGGTACGGTCTGCCATGGACAGGGCTTCGATCATCTCTTCCAGATTGCCGTTCAAGAACCCGTTCAGATCGTACAAGGACAGGCCGATGCGGTGATCGGTGACACGGCCTTGAGGATAGTTGTAGGTACGGATGCGTTCGGAACGGTCGCCAGTACCGATCTGGCTGCGGCGTTTGGAGGATTGCGCCTCCTCTGCCTTTTGCTTTTCCATAGCGGCAAGGCGGGATTTCATGATCTCGATGGCCTTGGCCTTATTTTGCAGCTGGCTTCGCTGATCCTGACAATCCACCACCAAGCCCGTGGGCTTGTGAATGATGCGGATGGCGGATTCTGTCTTGTTAACGTGCTGACCGCCTGCGCCGGAGCTTTTGTGGGTGGTGATCTCCAGATCCTCCATATTCAGCTGGTAGTCAACCTCTTCCGCCTCGGGAAGCACCGCAACGGTGGCGGTGGAGGTTTGGATTCTGCCCTGGGACTCGGTTTCGGGAACTCTCTGCACACGGTGTACGCCGCTTTCGTATTTTAACTTGGCGTAAGCCCCCGTGCCCTTGATGAGGAAGGAAACCTCCTTCATGCCACCCAGCTCCGTTTCGTTGCAGTAGGCAAGCTCAAAGGCAAAGCGGTTGGCATCGGCGTACATATGATACATACGGTAAAGCACGTAAGCGAACAGACAGGCCTCCTCGCCGCCTGCCCCTGCGCGGATCTCCACCACTACGTTTTTGTCGTCGTCGGGATCCTTGGGTAGCAGGAGGAGCTTCAATTCTTCTGTGAGCTTTTCTATGGAGACACGGGCTTCCTCGGCCTGCTCCTCTGCCAGCTCCTTCAGCTCGGAGTCCTCTTCTTTCAGAAGAAGCTGTGCTTCTTCTAAATCGGAAACGCTTTTTTTGTATGCGCGGAAGGCCTCCGTGATGGGTGTCAGCTCTTTGTATTCCTTCATGAGTGCCTTGTAGCGCTCCATGTCGGAGATCACGCCGGCAACGGAAAGGCTTTCTTCCACTTCTTGGAATCTTTTTTCAATTTGAATAAGTTTGTCTGTCATAGGAAAACTCCTTTGTTCATACAATGAAACAAGAAAAAACCGCAAAGGAACGTTGATGAAAATGAAACGAAATACATATTTTCCCGAAGGCAGTATGTTGCGCACCGAGGGCAACCGTGCCTACACGTCCACGGCAGAGGGTTTGCGCCGTGCCATGGAAGAAGGGGTCATTTTGGAAGGTCGAAGCTACCTCTGCGACGAGGATCGGGACCTTCATGTTACCTTGGGACGTTTCCGTGGGATCATGCCTCGGGAAGAATGCCTTTACACAGGTGCGGGAGAGATCAAGGACATCGCCATCATCTCTCGGGTGGGGAAGCCGGTGTGTTGCAAGGTCATCGATCTGAAAACCGACGAGGACGGGGAACTATATCCTATTCTTTCCCGCAAGGAAGCCCAACGGGAATGCACGCACAACTATGTGGAAAAGCTTTGTCCCGGAGACGTGGTGGAAGCAAAAATAACTCACTTGGATCCCTTTGGCGCGTTCTGCGATATCGGTTGCGGATTGGTGTCCCTCATGCCCATCGACTGTATGTCCGTCTCCCGCATCAACCATCCCAGAGAACGGTTTACGGTGGGGCAGAAGATCCGCGCCGTCATCAAACACGCTGCAGATGAGTTTGGGCGGATCACCCTTTCCCATCGGGAGCTTTTGGGCACTTGGGAGGAGAATGCAAGCCGCTTTTCTCCCGGTCAGACTGCGGCCGGTATCGTTCGCAGTGTGGAAAGCTACGGTATTTTTGTGGAGCTGACACCAAACCTGGCGGGGCTTGCGGAATGTAAAGCGGATGTTTATCCCGGGCAACACGCCGCGGTGTATATCAAAAACATCCTCCCCGGCAAGATGAAGATCAAGCTTGCTATCATCGACGTTTGCGAAGGGGATGGGCTCATGAACGATTATCACTATCCGGATATCGATCATATAGACGGATGGCAGTATTCTCCCGCTGAGTGCGAAAAGCTGATCGAAACGGTATTTTGAAATAAATCTTCAAAGGGGCTCATAAAGCCCCTTTTTGTGTGTTGTAAAAAATAGTATTGAAATTGCGTCGCTTGCAAAGGATTCATTCTCGATGGCAGGCGATCAGAACAAGAAGTCGAACTCTACGTCGTAGATGTTGACGGTATCTCCTTCGTCGATTCCGGCGTCCTCCAAGGCTTGAATGACGCCCTTTTCACGCAGGAATTTCTGGAAGTATTGCAGAGATTCATAGCTGTCGAAGTCGGTGCGACCGATGAGCTTGAGCAGCCACTCGCCCTTCACGAAGAAGGTGTTTCCGTTTCTGGTCACATCCACGGAATAATCCTCCTTTTCGGGCTCGGGAGCGACATACTCCGGCTCGTAAATGCGAATGGGGGGGAGCTTCTCCAGCAATGCGGCGGTGGCTTTCATCAATTCGGATACGCCCTCGTCAATCTCTCCGGCAATCAAGAACAACTGCCAGCCCTTCTCTTCCGCAAAAGCCTTGATCTCCCGGTACTTCTCTTCGTCGTAGCCCAGGTCGATCTTATTGCCCACCAAAATCTGAGGACGGCTTGCCAACTCGGGGCTGTATTTTTCCAGCTCTGCATTGATCTTCTTGATGTCCTCAAGGGGATCGGGACGCTCCGAGCCGGAAATATCGAAAATATGCAGGATCAGTCTGCAACGATCGATATGCCGCAGAAAAGCGTGGCCAAGCCCCGCACCCTCGGAAGCACCCTCGATGAGCCCGGGAATATCCGCGGCAACGAAGGTCTTGTCGTATACGGAGATCACTCCCAAATTGGGAGAAAGGGTGGTGAAGTGGTAGTTGGCTACCTTGGGTCTGGCAGAGCTGATCACGGAAAGCAACGTGGATTTGCCCACGTTGGGGAAGCCCGCAAAGCCTACGTCTGCAAGCATTTTCAATTCCAAGGTAAGATTCTTTTCTTCGCCTGCGGTGCCTTCCTTTGCAAAACGGGGAACCTGACGGGTGGCGGTGGCAAAATGGGTGTTGCCCCAGCCGCCTCGGCCGCCCTTGGCGACTACAAAACGGTCGCAATCTCCCATGTCCTTGATCACAAGGCCTGTCTCTGCGTCACGAATGACGGTTCCGGGAGGCACGGGGATCTCCAGATCCTTGCCGTATTTGCCCATAAACTTCTTCGCGGCACCGTCTGCGCCGTTTTCTGCCACGAATTTGCGACGGTACTTGAAGTCCAACAACGTGTTCTTGCCCTCGTCGGTAACAAAAACGATGCTGCCGCCTCTGCCACCGTCTCCGCCATCCGGGCCGCCGTGGGAGACGTATTTTTCGCGGCGGAAGGAAACGGCACCGTTGCCGCCCTTGCCCGCCTTGACGAAGATATTTACTTTATCAATAAACATATCCATCCCTCAATTCATGCCCCTTTAGGGCATATAGTGCTGAAAAAAGCCCTTTCAGTCTGCTACGATTGAAAGGGCTGTTCTTCGTTCTTTTTTCGTAAATCCTGAATCAGGAATTACTGTGCGTCGGCAGAGAGAACGCAAACGCTCTTTCTTCCGCCTGCGATGGGCTTGAATTTGACAACACCGTCAACCAGAGCGAACAGGGTGTCATCAGAGCCGCGGCCTACGCCTTCACCCGGATGGATGGATGTGCCACGCTGACGAACGATGATGTTGCCTGCGATAACGGACTGGCCGTCCTGCTTCTTCACGCCAAGTCTCTTGGACTCACTGTCACGACCGTTCTTGGTAGAACCAACGCCTTTTTTATGTGCAAAGAACTGCAAAGACAATCTAAGCATGATAACGTACTCCTTACTTTGAATTTTTTTGCACCCGAATATATGCCGGGTACTGTTGTTGTAACTGTCTCAGCTCCTCATAGAAGACGGAGATCAGCTTGCTGGCTTCTTCGCAGGGCTTGTTGAGACGATAGGAGACTTGCGCCTCACCGTCCTTTGCGAAAACCTCTGCTTCTGCACCGAAGGCATCTGCACCGTTGACCACGAAGTTGGTCATAGCGCTTACCGCTGCACAAACGATATCCTCGCCTGCTTCGGCATAGCCTGCGTGCCCCGAAAGGGAAAAGCCGGAAAAGTCACGATCAAAAGTGGCTCGGATCATAGATCTTAGCCGTTGATAGCAACGATCTGCAACTTGGTGTAGGGCTGTCTGTGACCGAGATGTCTCTTCTCGTTCTTCTTGGGCTTGTAAGTCATAACATGAATCTTCTTGCCCTTGCCGTTCTTCACCACGTTAGCGGTAACGGTTGCGCCTTCTACCAAAGGAGCGCCAACCTTGAAGCCGTCTGCGCCGGAAACAGCCAGAACCTGGTCGAAGGTGTAGGTGGTACCTTCCTCAACGCCCAGCTTTTCAACGAAGATGATATCACCCTCGGAAACCTTGTACTGCTTACCGCCGGTCTGAATTACTGCGTACATTCCAATATAACCTCACTTTCCGTAAGTCTCGCTACCTGAGAGGCACGGCCAACTTCCGAATCCGAAAACTCGGAAAAAGCACGATTTGAAAAGCCCCATATATGCGGCAAGGGTTATCATATCACATTTTCTTTTCTTTGTCAATAGGATTTTGTGTTTTTCTATAAAAAAATCCCGACTGATTTGTGTACTATGCTGAGTTGACATAACGCAGAGATTTATGGTATACTGAATCGATAAAAAGTGGAGGCGAAAGCGGATGAAAAAAAGGATTTTTGCATTTTTTCTGTCGGTGATACTGTTGTTTGCGGCATTGCCGTATACGGCTTTTGCCTACGGTCACGACGCCACTAACCCTTTGCCGGCGGGGGAGTATAAATCCTGGTCTCAGGAGGATCCTCGCTGGAAGGACGTGAAGATCGGTGTTGATCCCTGGACGGATTCTCAAGGGAATCGCCACGAAAACGAAACCATTGGTCACGCCGGTTGCCTTATCAGCTCCATGGCTATCCTTGCCCGTGCTTACGGGTTGACTCTTGCGGATGGCACCGCCATCAATCCCGGTACCTTGGGAACGGCTATGTATGATGACGGAAGCTGTAAGTACTTGAACTACAAGGGAGCAACCAAGTATCAAACTGCCTTCGATACCTTGATCCCCGGTATTTCTTATTATACAAATCTGTTTCCCTCCAACCCCACTGCCACCATTCGCGATCTGCTTTCCGATCCGGACAAAGAGTATATCATTATTGCCGCGGTGAACAACGGCGGACATTACGTGGCGATTGATTGCGTGGTAGGAAACGACGTGGCGATCTGCGATACCGGTTATCCCAAGACAAAACTTTCCCAGTATACCGTTCTTTGCCTGCTTGTATACACTGTGGATGCAAAGTATATCGCTCCTCCCGCACAACCCACCGAGGGAACCCTTTGGCGGGTTATTGAAAGCTCAGGCATTAAGATCCGTAACGGCCCCGGATTGAGTTATGATCGTGTGGGCGCCTATAAGGCGAATGCGGAGATTGTTGTAACCGAAACCAAGGAGGCGGACGGTTATTTGTGGGGCAAGACGGAAAGCGGCTGGAGCGCTTTGCGCGCTTTGGATGGCTCTGAGGATTTCTGCGAATGCTTGACGGTGGTCAAGTATCCGATAAATTATCATCTCGCCGGGGGAACGGGCGGCCCCGCTTCCCAGGAGAAGATCGAAGGGGAGCCTCTCACGCTGTCTGACGTAGTTCCGCAAAAAGAAGGGCACGTTTTCCTTGGCTGGTCTGCGGATCCTTCCGCAATTTCCGCTACTTACGCTCCGGGTGGGGTGTACGCTGCAGACGAGCCCTTGGAGCTTTATGCTGTATGGATGGAGGAAACGAAAATCTATGCCTACGGCATTGACGTTTCTGCTCATCAAGGGACGATTGATTGGCAAGCGGTGGCAGACAGCGGTGTGCGCTACGTGATCTTGCGGGCCGGAACCTCTAAGGGGAAGGACATCGCTTTTGAGGAAAATTACGCAGGGGCAAAGGCCGCAGGACTTTTGGTAGGCAGTTATTTCTTCACCTATGCCGTGACGGAAGAGGAGATGCTTGCGGATGCTAAGCTGTTTGAGGAATGGCTCCAAGGAAAAGAATTTGAGCTTCCCGTCTATGTGGACGTGGAGACAGCAGAGCAAAGCCTGCTTCCCGCCGGGGAGCTTACCCGTTTGGCAGGGTTGTTCCGTTCCTATATCTTGAACGCGGGATATTATTGCGGTGTGTACGCAAGCTATAATTGGTTCGATTGGTTCTTGGACAAGGAAGCACTTGGGGGCTCGGAATCCCTTTGGATGGCAAAATGGTCTCCCAGCGGTATGCTGACACAAAACCTCAGCGGCGTTTGCGGAATGTATCAGTATTCCGAAACGGGAACCGTTCCCGGTATTTCCGTGACGGTAGATCTAAACGTGTGCTACGTGGATCTTCCTGCCATCGTTGCGGCGTACTATGAATCCATCAAGCCTACGATCACCCCGTTGCCGGATTCCGGCCTGATCCTGCAGGAGGGCATCCTTCGCGGCGGCAGAGAAAAAATGACCGTTCTTGAATGGAAGAAGCTCTTCGAGGAGGAAGTGATCTTTACCGACGGTATGGGCAACATCCTTTCCGACGATCAATGGGTATGCACCGGTTATACCGTGCAAAACAAGGATCTCTCCTATGTGATTGCCGTGAAGGGCGACCTGGACGGGGACGGAAAGGTCACTGCTATGGACTACAGAATGCTGAAGCAATACGTTCTCGGGAAATACCGCTTAACACCGGAGGCCTATTACGCCGCTATGGTGACGGGTGACCGAATAACCAGCCTGGATTACGCCGTTGTCAAGCGCCACGTGCTGAAAACCTATTCCATTTACGGATAAAAAAGACGGACTTTTTACATCTTCGGTAAAAAGTCCGTTTTCTTATTTGTTTATTTCCGGATTGTCCGTACGCTCCAAAAGATAGTCCAGAGAAACGTCAAAATAATCGGCGATTCGGATCAGCATAGTGTAATCTGCCTCCCGTTCACCCGTTTCGTAACGGCTGATGGTATGCTGAGAAACAGAAAGCTCCATGGCTAACCGTACTTGAGAAATGTTCCGTTCTACCCGCAACTGTTTCAACCGCATAGATTTCCTCCACATTTTTATCAATACCTCTTGATAATAGTATATCGATATGGCATAACAAAAATATCCCGTTTTGGGATGAGCAGGAGCGGAAGAAAAGCCGCTGGTATGCGGCATAATCTCCCAAATGGGGTTTGGCAGAATATTTTGAACGACTCCTTAAACGGCGGCTACGGTTTTGTTCTTCAATCGCAGATTGTCGGCAATCATGGCGATGAACTCGGAATTGGTAGGCTTTCCACGGGAATTTTGAACAGTGTAGCCAAAAAAGCTGTTCAACACGTCCAGATCACCCCGATCCCAAGCCACCTCGATGGCGTGGCGGATGGCACGCTCCACCCGGGAGGAGGTGGTGCCGTAGGACTTGGCAACCGAAGGATACAAAATCTTCGTTACGGAATTGATCACGTCATTATTTTCCACCACCATGATGATAGCGGTACGGAGATATTGATATCCCTTGATATGTGCGGGAACACCGATCTGATGGATGATCTTCGTAACCTGCGCTTCCAGGTCACTGTCATCGCGGGAGGGGAGATGTCCGCCGATCTTCGGTTTTCCCTTTTCTCCGATGCGGCGGATCCGATCACCCAAGGTGTTATAATCCAAGGGCATGAGCATACAGTAAGCGGCACCCGCTTCTACACATTCTTCAAAAACCCCGGGATTGTGGAAGGAGGAGATCATGATGAAGGCGGGGTAGCCGTCTCCCAATTGCTTTTTGGATTCCCGAATCAATCCCACACCATCGATTTTCCCCAAATGCATATCCGAGATCACCACGCCGGGTTTTAAGCGTGTGATCTTTACAAGGGCGTCCTGCCCGTCTGCCGCCTCACCGATGACGTTGATCCCCTGACGGCGGAGGAGCTGTGTGCATTGGGCGCGCAACTCATCGTTGCCTTCTGCGATAAGTACTCTGACTTTTTCCATGACCTATATGTTTCTCCTTCAAGATAAGATTTGTTGATGGGTATATTCTACCATTTTCCAAGCGGAAATTCAATATTTTGACCGCAAAAAATCCCCGCAAAATACGGACTTTCGTACCCTAATAATCGACACGGTAAGTCAAAAACGGAGTTTCTTCCTGCCTGTTTTTTCCAAAACGACAGCAAAAACCGACAATTTGTCGAAAAATGTCGAATAAAGTTCAAGCTGATACCCCGAAAACGAGACGGCCTTTCCTCGGTGCCATGACGGAAAGCTTTTTTATTCATCACTTTTTTCTTATATGCACAATTTTTCCCGAAAATGAGGGGATATTTGTTGCAGTATTTTGGCGAAACGCGGTTGACAAAGGGTGGGGAAGATGTTATACTGCTACACGGAAAAAATATGAGTATTTTTGGAGTTTACGAAGTATGAGCAAACGGCTTTTGCTTTGTCTTCTTTTTTTGTGCCTGGCGGTGAGTTCCATGACCTCCTCCGTCTTGGCAGAAGAAGAAAGTGAACAAGAAGACGTATACGTATATGTAACCTTGGCGTCCGACGAGGGGGAGAACGTCCTTGCCCGTGAAGAGATCACCGTGGTGGATACTGACGGTGATGGCGTGTTGACTGTCCACGATGCTTTGACCTGTGCCCACGCTCAAAAGTATACCGGCAAGGGTGAGGGCTACGCTGCAGAAAAAACGGACTCCGGCCTTTCCATAACCATGCTGTGGGGATGCGAGAACAGTGGTAGATACGGTATTTACGTGAACAACCAATCTCCCGAGAGCCTTGCCGATCCTATCAAAACAGGAGATTCCATCCACGCTTTCGTGTATACGGATCTTTCCGCTTTGTCGGATACCTACTGTTATTTTGACAAAGAGCACGTAGCCGTTTCCGGAGACGGAAAGCTGATTCTCACTCTGTACGCCGCAGGCAATCATGGCAATCTTCCCGTAGCAGGGGCGCAAATCCTCATCGACGGCAGGTCCACCGCCTACGTCACCGACGAAAACGGGCAGGTCACCCTTACCTTTGACGGCGCAGGCTATTGTGTGGTCAGTGCGGTGAAGGAGGGAGCCAATCTGGTGCCTCCCGTGTGTGCCGTGGCGGTCAGCAGTGAGAGAGCAGATGCGGGTGACCGCGGTGCTATGATCACTTGGGTTGCTTTGGGATTGGTCGCTTTGATCATTTTGCTTCCCGCAAAGAAGGGCTTGAAGCATGAAAAGCTGTAAGCGGTGATCCTGCGTATTGATCGACTCTCAAACGAAAATAACAACAAAATGCGTGCCGTCAAATGCACGCATTTTTCTTATACCAATTCCTCCAGCAATTGCAATTCTTCTGCGGTCAATTCCCGCATTTCTCCCTCCGGCAGATCGTCCGGCAAGGTGAGGTTTCCCATGGAGACACGATGAAGTCCTATCACGGTGGCACCGCAGAAGCCGAACATCCGCTTGATCTGGTGGTACCGCCCCTCCACTAAGGTAACGTAGGCGGTGTTGCCTTCCAGAATTTCCATCTCCGCAGGCTTGGTGAGCCCTTCGGAAAGGGAGATGCCTTCTCTGAAGCGGTTTACCATTTCCTCGGTAGGGGGAATATCCAAGGTGACCAGATACTTCTTCTTTACGTGCTTTTTGGGAGCAAGGATACGGTGGGCCATCTGCCCGTCGTCGGTGATGATCATCATTCCCGTGGTGTCCTTGTCCAGCCGCCCTGCAGGGAACAGCCCGCCGCGGAAAAGCTCCTCGGGAACCAGCTCCAGCACATAGGCGCCGTCGTGCCCCTCTGTGGAGGAAACGTAGCCCTTTGGCTTGTTCAGCATTAAATAAAGATGCTTCTTGATGTTCAGGGCGACTCCGTCGATAGCGATAACGGCTTTTGTTTCATCGATCTTCACGTCTGCGCTTTTTGCGGTAACGCCGTCCACCGTAACGCGGCGGCGAGCCACCAACTGCTTCACGTCCTTGCGGGAGTATTTCCCTTGGGAGGCGATGAGCTTATCCAATCGTTCCATAAAAGCCGTCCTTTCCTTTATCTGTGGGGATAGTTTACCATAAAATCCTTTCTTTTTCAAGACAAAGTGAAAAAAACTCTTGCATTTTTCATGGGAATAAGGTATCATATAGACAATACGAAAGATTGGAACAAAAAGGAGATCAATTATGCAGAAACCCATCACCGGAACCTGGTTTGAATTCTGGCACCATAACATTCCCGAGGGCAAGTATTGGAACCCCATTTGCCGTCACTTCTCTGCTGAGCAGTGGGAAGCAAAGGTAGACGAGCTTGCTTCCGTTGGCATGAAGTATATCGTCCTCATGGCAACCTCTTTGGGCTACGAGGAATATGCGGAAAGCTATTTCGATACCGATATTTTCCCCTTTGCGGAAATGGCTTGCAAGGATCCCATGAGCGCACTTCTGAATGCCGCTGACAGAAACGGCATGAAGGTGTTTGTTTCCTGCGGCTTCTATGGTGTTTGGACTCACACCATGGAGAACATGACTTCTCCCGTGATCACCGAGCGTGCTTTCAAGGCTATGGAACAGCTTTGGGAGCAGTACGGCCACCACGAGTCCTTCTACGGCTGGTACTTCCCGGACGAGACCTGCATCGAGGGTCACTTCCATCCCGCATTTATCGAATACGTAAACCGTTATTCCGCACACGCTCATAAGATCGCTCCCGGCACCAAGACTCTGATCGCACCCTACGGTACCAACATTTTGGTGACCGACGACGAGTACGTAGAGCAGCTGAAGGCATTGGACGTGGATATCATCGCATATCAGGATGAGATCGGCGTTCGCAAATCCAAGCCCGAGGACACTGCTGAATACTACAAGAATCTCCGCAAGGCGCACGACGCCGCAGGCAGAGCCGCACTGTGGGCAGATATGGAGGCATTTGAGTTCGAGGCAGACGTTTACCGTTCCGCTTTGATCCCTGCTACCATCGAGCGTCTGGAGCGTCAGATCGAATCCATCGCACCTTACGTGGATGAGATCCTGATCTACCAGTATCAGGGTATGTTTAACAAGCCCGGCACCATCGCTTACTGCGGTCATCCCGATTCTGTTCGCTTCTACAACGAGCTGGCAGAGCATAACGCAAAATATAGCAAGTAAGTCTTGCATGAAACCGAAAGCTCCCCGCAGATATCTCGGGGAGCTTTTTGCAAAAAAGAAAGGTTAGCGATATGAAAAAACCCATTGTTGGTACTTGGTTTGAATTTTGGCACCACAACCTGAAGGAAGGGAAGTATTGGAACCACATCTGCCGTCAGTTTTCCGCAGAGCAGTGGGAAGCCAAGGTGGATGAGATCGCTTCCGTGGGGATGAAGTATCTGGTGCTTTTGGATACCGCCATCGTTTATAACGATTATGCGGAAAGCTATTTTGAAACCGACATTTTCCCCTTTGCGGATATGGCCTGCAAGGATCCTATGGGAGCGGTGCTCACCGCCGCCGACAGAAACGGTATGAAGGTGTTCGTTTCCTGCGGATTTTACGGAAACTGTTCTCATGCTTTGAACAATATGACCTCTCCCGAGGTGACGGAGCGCGCCTTTAAGGCCATGGAGCAACTTTGGGCAAAGTACGGCCACCACGAGTCCTTCTACGGCTGGTACTTCCCGGACGAGACCTG
>JAZKZH010000001.1:0-190527 GCA_045612545.1 Eubacteriales bacterium | reverse complement strand
TTTGTGAAAATGGGTGAAGTATGGAGTACGCCAAGGGGCGCCGCCCCTTATAATCCCCGCCAAAGGGACCCGGGTCCCTTTGGCGGGGATTATAAGGGGCGGCGCCCCTTGGCGTACTCCATACTTCACCCATTTTCACAAAGGACTAAACCATGAAAGGTTTCGAAAAAGGAAAAATCGTATTAGAATTTGATAAGATCATGGCCATCGCTTCCGGATTTGCCTACACCGACAGCGGCAAGCAGGCCATTTTGGACAGCTATCCTTCCTCTGATCCCGTGGTGGTCAACCGCCGCCTGGATGAAACGGAGGAAGCCCTGGAGCTGTTGACCTACAAAGGTGCGCCCCCTTTGTACTGCGGTGCAGGGATTATCCACGCCGTGGAGCGTAGCCACAAGGGTGCCGTGCTGACCCCCGGAGAGCTGCTTTCCATCGCCGCCTTGTTGCGCACCGCCATTGCCGTGAAGCAGTACGGCGCAGGGAAGGAGTACAAAGCTCTTGGCGTGTACTTCTCCGAGCTGGTGGAGCAACGCCCTCTCGCGGAGACCATCGAGCGGATCATCATCGCCGAGGACATGATTGCGGATGACGCCTCTGACGATCTCTTCCGCATCCGCCGTGCCATCCGCCGCGCGGAAAACGAGGTGCGTGAGGTGCTGAACCGTATCATCACCGGCCCTGCTCAAAAGCATTTGCAAGAGGCCATCATCACCCAGCGCTCCGGCAGATTCGTGGTTCCCGTAAAGGCTTCCGAAAAGAGTGCCGTCAAGGGCATCGTACACGATTCCTCCGCCTCCGGCGCAACCCTGTTCATTGAGCCTGCAGGGGTGGTGGAGGCCAACAACAAGCTCCGTGACCTGATGGGGCAGGAAAAGGAAGAGATCGAAAAGATCATGCGGGAGCTCTCCTCCTACGTTTCCTCCTACGGCAATACCATCGTCATCAACTGCAAGACCGTCACCGATCTGGACGTGATCTTTGCCAGAGCTTCCTATTCCTCCCATATGCGCTCCATCCGTCCCAAAATGGGCGGCAAGGAGATCAACATCGTGCGGGGAAGACATCCTTTGTTGGATCCCGCCAAGGTGGTCCCCTCCTCTCTGTGCTTCGGAGATGGGGAAAAGACCTTGATCGTTACCGGCCCCAACACCGGCGGTAAAACCGTAACGCTCAAAACCGTTGGCTTGTTTGCTTACCTCGCCCAGGCAGGCTTTTTGCTTCCCTGCGACGATGGAACCGCACTGCCCGTCTTCACCGGGGTGCTGGCAGACATTGGCGACGAGCAAAGCATCGAGCAATCCCTATCCACCTTCTCCTCCCACATGGTGAACATCGTTTCCATTTTGAAGGAGTGCGACAGCGGATGTCTGGTGCTGTTCGATGAGCTTGGCGCAGGCACCGATCCCACCGAGGGTGCGGCACTTGCCATTTCCATTCTGGAGCGGGTGCGCTCCATGGGCGCACTGACCGCCGCCACCACCCATTATTCCGAGTTAAAGCTTTACGCCTTGGATACTCCCGGTGTCCTCAATGCTTCCTGCGAGTTTGATGTGGACACCCTGCGCCCCACCTACCGACTCATCATCGGTCTGCCGGGCAGATCCAACGCCTTTGCTATCTCCTCCCGCTTGGGCCTGGAGGAAAGCATCATCAACGCCGCCCGTGACCTGCTGGCAGAGGATAACATCCGCTTTGAGGATGTGATCTCCCGTCTGGAGGAAAGCGAGCAAACCTTAGAAAAGGAAAAGACCGCTGCCGCTGAAGCTAAGCGCAAGGCGCAGAGCACCGCCGAAGAGACCGAGCGGAAGAGCCGCGAGATCTTAGACCGTGCCGATGCGGAGCTGGATCGCGCCCGTCAGCAGGCAAACCGTATTTTGGAGGCCGCCAAGGCCGCCAGCCGACAGATCTTCTCCGAGCTGGAGGCTATCAAGAAGCAGGAGGCCAAGAAGCTGGACGCCGCCCGTATCGAGGAAGCCCGCCGTTCTATCCGCGGCATGATCAAGGATGCGGGGGACAAGGTGGGCGAATTGGAGGAACGGCGCGACATGGACGAGGATTACGTCCTGCCCCGTCCTCTCAAGCCGGGTGATGCCATCGTGCTGGCAGACATCGGCTGTAACGCCACCGTCAAGAGCGTTTCCGGCGATACCGTGGTGTGCATTGTGGGCAGAACCGAGACCCGTACCGCTCTGACCAACGTGCGTCTTACGGAAGCCCCCAAGCCCACCGCCAAGAAGAAAACCGGCAACACCTCCTATACCACCAACGCCGCCGCTACCAAAAACGAGTGCGATGTGCGCGGACTTACCGGAGACGACGCTTGGTTTGTCATCGATCGTTGGCTGGAGGAGGTTCGCATGGCGGGCTTCACCGCCGTCACCGTTATCCACGGCAAGGGTACCGGCGCTTTGCGTGCCGCCCTTTGGCAGTTCTTCCGCAAGGACAGCCGCATTGCTTCCTTCCGTATGGGAAGATACGGAGAGGGTGAGACCGGCGTGACCGTGATAGAAATGAAAAAATAACACATATAAAGGAGTCAACACATGACCGACGTAAGAGCCGACATCCCTGCAAAATACAAATGGGATCTTACCGTGATCTACCCCGACATGGACGCATTCAATGCAGACTACGACCGTGCCAAGGCGATGATCGAAAAATTCCCCGCCCATAAGGACACCATGCTGACAAGTGCCGAGGCGCTGTACGCAATGTTCTGCGATATGACCGAGCTGAGCAGAGTTCTGCACCTGCTGTACAGCTACGCTTCCCTCAACTCCGACGTGGATACCTCCGACAACAGCTTTGTATCCCTGAAGGGGAGAGTGATGAATCTGGACAACGATCTCTCCGCCGCCGCTTTCTTCGTAGATCCCTACCTCCTCCGTCTGGACGACGAGACCATCGAGAAGTGGTATGAGGAGTTCCCCAAGCTGAAGGAATATCGCCGCTCCATCGACGCTTCTCTTCGCTACCGTCCCCACACCCTTTCCGACGATCAGGAAAAGCTGATGGCAGATCTTTCCGGTGGCTTCCATACCCACGGCAACATTCGCTCCACCTTCTCCAATGCAGATCTGACCTTCGGCAAGATCAAGGGAGAAGACGGCAAGCCCGTGACCTTGACTGACAGCACCTACGGCATCTTCCTGCAGAGCGGCAACCGCCGTGTACGCAAGGCGGCCTTCGATAAGATCTACGCCACCTACGAGTCCTTCGGCAACACCTACGCCGCATTGATGAACTCCTTCGTAAAGGAGCGCACCATCTACGCCAAGGTGAGAAACTTCCCCGACAGCATCACCGCCTCTGTGTTCCGCGACGAGGTAACCCCCGTTATCTATAACAATCTTTGCGACACCGTCTCCAAGAATTTAAAGCCCCTCTATGATTACTATGCGTTGAAGAAGAAGGCTCTGGGCGTGCCCAAGCTTCATCTCTACGACATCTATACCCCTCTGATCTCCTCCTGCGACCGTAAGTATACCTATGAGGAAGCCGTGGACATCGTTTTGGATGCCATCAAGATCTTCGGCGAGGAGTATCACTCCACCCTGAGCGCAGGCTTGAAGGAAAAGGGCTGGGCGGACGTTTACCCCAACAAGGGTAAGCGCGGCGGTGCATACAGCTCCGGCAGCTATGATACCGAGCCTTATATCCTGCTGAACTACACCGATACCCTCAGCGACGTTTCCACCCTGGCTCACGAGGCCGGACATTCCATGCACAGCTACTTCTCCGCAAAGGCAAACACGCCTCAGGAATCCCACTACACCATTTTCGTGGCAGAGGTGGCTTCCACCGTCAACGAGCTGGTGCTGTTCCGCAAGCTGCTTCGCGAGTCCGACAACCGCGAGGAGAAGCTGTACATCCTCAACCAGATCATGGAGACCTACAAGGGCACTCTCTACCGTCAGACCATGTTTGCAGAATTTGAGAAGGAAATGCACGCATTGGTGGAAGCAGGGGAGACCCTCACCAAGGATCTGCTGTGCAAGCGCTACTATGAGCTGGTACGCCGTTACTTCGGCAAGGACGTAGTCTGCGATAAGCAGATCGCCTGCGAGTGGATGCGCATCCCCCACTTCTATTACAATTTCTACGTTTATAAATACGCTACCTGTATCTCCGCCGCTTCCTCCATCGTGAAGAAGATCGAAGAACAGGGCGATGCCTATGTAGAGAAGTATTTGAACTTCTTGAAGTGCGGCGGCTCCCGTAGCCCGCTGGAAAGCCTGCTGGTTGCCGATATCGACCTCACCAAGCCCGAGGTCATCGAGGACGCCATTGCCGACTTCGCCGCCACCGTGGAGCAGTTCCGCGCCCTGTACGAGGCTGAATAAGAGTACGGATTTAAGGGGAAACTTTCGAAAAAGTTTCCCCTTGAAAATCCCCTTCAAACCTTATTTCCCGATCCGTTTCACGCATCGGGTTTCTTTGCACCCCGCAGGGCGTACAAATGATTCCCGCACACCAAAGGTGTGCTAACCTTCCCCTTTGGGGAAGGGGGACCGTCCGCAAAGCGGATGGTGGATGAGGTTCCTATTTTCACAACCAAAAACAGGCTCGGAATACACTCCAAGCCTGTTTTCTTATTATATTCGGTTTCTTGAAAGGTGCGGAAAACTTCTTTTTCGAAAGAAGTTTTCTGCATCCCCTCGTCCCCTTACTCCAGATCCTTAAACCCTATGCCGTTGTGAAGCACCAAAATCCCTTCCTCATCCTCTACGTAGGTATGCTCCAAAGCGCCGTGCCAGATCCCGGAAATATCAATAGGCTCATATCGTCTGAACAAGCCTCCCGCCATGGGGAAGTACCCTTCGCCCTCGCCGCGGTAATCCACCAGCTCCCAAACGGAACTGTGAGCGCCTCCCCAGTAATCCGTTTCAAACCTGACTACGCCCACACCGGGGGCAAACCAGTAATGCTTCTTCCCGTTGCCGTAGCCCATACCTCCTTCGAAGCCTTCTGCGGTGTAAGTAATATGGCGGCAGTTCTCAAACCGCCCCGCAGCCACCTCAACCGTCTCGTTTTCCAGCACGTCCATGACGATCTTCACGTTCGGGTTCCAGGCGTCGATCCCATTCCGTTCCATGTGATACTCGGGCACCCACTCCTCGGACCAAAGCGTTCCCAGATCATCCTGCAGCCTGTCGAACATAAAGGAATAAAGCAGCTTCCAGCCCTGCTCCCCACAGTCATGCAGGTACTTCCACTCAAAGGAATAGGCACGGTTGTCGTCAAACATCCTCTTCTCCTTGTCCGCCTCCAGATAGCAGAAGAAGTTCCACACCCCCTGTACGGCAGTTTCGGGGTTGAAATCCGGGTTGGTGAGGAGAATTCTCTCCATCACCTCCTTCGCCATGGCGGCGTGAGCCTTTTCCCGCTCCGTCACCGCCAGCTCCACAGCGCGGTCTGTATACTTCCGCACGTCAATGGGCTTTTCGGTGTACCGCTCGTAGTATCCGTTCCGCGCCGCAAGACAGCTCCCGCGGAAGGTGTCTGCATATCCCACGTCCTCTGCCGCAAGGTATGCCGCTATCGTAGCGGAATCCTTCGTAGTGCCGGTGACCTCCAAAACCCGTTCCACCTTTTGGATCACGTCGGGGTCGCCCACGCAATCGTATTCCCAACGGTTTCCGGTGGCAAAGGGAAGATAACCCTCGCCGCCCTTGATCTCCGCTTTGGTTAAGAACCATTCACAGCGATCCTGCCGATTTACCTTCTGTTTGACGATGCCCACCCCGGGAGCAAAATAGGTCTCCGCGTATGTTAGGCCGTACCGTTCGCCCTCTACCACCGTGCAGATGCAGTTTTCAAACCTTCCCGCAGGGGTCTCCACGGTGAAGTCTCTTCCCTTAAAGGTCATCTTCATCTTCCCGTCGGAGGCTACCAGAACCTGCCCGTCTGCCATGTTCGGGTCAAGGATCAGGCTGTCCACCGCAGAGCAGTTCCAGAACTGAGCGCATTCCATGTCGTCTCCACGGGTGTACCCGGGCTGGGACCAGAAATACCACTTTCCACCGATGTTCTTAATAAGCTCTCCCGTGGGCGTGCCGTGTACGTCGTGAGGGCTGTTTTTGGCAATCGTCTCAAAAGCGATGGCCGCCTTGGCGTTGGCGTAATACAAGTCTCCCGGCTTCAGGATCTCCATTACCTTGCGGTAACACTCCAAAGCCTTGTCCACCTCATTGATGCCGTCCACGTAAGTATACCCAAGCCAGAACCACTCGTAAGCCAAGGCCTCCACGAAGCCGTTCTCCTCCAAAAAGGGGATCTGCTGCTCCAGCATTTGCTCCTTGGAGAGCTTATCGTTCTCATAAGCCATTACAGACTGCATCACATCCTCGTTGTGACTGTCCAATGCCGCTTGCTTGATCCGCGCAAAGGTTTCGTCATTCTTTTCTCCGGGGATCCACCAGTACCCTCTCAAAAGCACGTCTGCCAGAGCGTATTGCTTTTCGGGGGAGTCCTCCAGAGATTCCACGTTCTTCAGTACCATGCGGTATTCCGCCTCCACGCCAGTGTGGTCGTTTTTCAGCGCCCAGAGCTTCAGCTGCTCCACCTGATACATCACCTTTTCCACAAAGGTCATTTCTTCTGTATTCTCGTTCATCACACCGTATTCCTTTCCCAAAAGCTTTCTTCCTTCCGAAAGCCGCCACTTCACCGTGCCCACGGGTAGCCCCAGCTCCTCTGCGATCTCTTTTACGGAAAGCCCCTCAAAATAATGAAGCTCCACCGTCTCCCGGATCTTGTCGCTCAAGGTCTCCAAAGCCTCCTGCAGATCCATCTTCTCTTCCAGCTTTTCGTCGCGGATGCCCAAAGCCTCTGCGTTCTCCAAAAGATGCAAACTGATCTCCCCGCAGGTGTTCTTATAATGCTTCAACACGGTATAAGCGCAGTTTTTGGCGATGGCGCAGACCCAGGAGCCGAATTTGTTCCCGTCCTTCAGGGAATCCAGCTTGATCCACGCCGACACAAAGGCATCTTGGGAGGCATCCTCCGCAGAAAATTGATTTCCCGTCACCTTGTAAGCCGTGCCCTTCACCGCTTTTTCGTAACGCTTCACCAATTCCTCGTAGGCAAGCTGCTCGCCTACCAGGGAAAGCTCTACCAGCGTGCCGTCGGATTTGTCTGTGTAATTATTCATGGCGTCCTCCGTTTGCGTTTTCTTGAGTACTCGACCATAAGACGGAAAAAACTGTCAAAAGGTTGGGTGTGCATGAAAATTTTATCATATTTTTTTGAGATACGCAATATTTAAGGGGGAACTTTCGAAAAAGTTCCCCCTTAAAAATCCCCTTCAAACCTCAATGCCCGACACTCCCGTGTCGGGAAGGATCTCTATTTTATTCTTCAAAATGGGTTTCTTGAGGGGTGTGGGGAACTTCTTTTCCGAAAGAAGTTCCCCATATCGTCCCCCTTACTTTTGCTTGGATTTAAAGATCAAGCTCCAAAGCAGCGCAAACAACAACGACGCGGTGATCCCTGCCGCGGCCGCCGACAGCCCTCCGGTGATGACCCCCAAAATCCCGTCCTTCTCCACGGCGGTGCGAACACCCTCCGCCAGCAAATGCCCGAACCCCACCAAGGGCACGGAAGCTCCTGCTCCCGCATATTCCTTCAAGGGCGCAAACACACCGATTGCGCTCAAAAATACTCCCAAGCACACGTACCCGGTCAAGATCCGCGCAGGTGTCAGCTTGGTCTTGTCAATGAGGATCTGAGCCAAAAGGCAGAACATACCGCCAACCCAGAACGCGTTGAAATATGCCATCATATCGCCTCCAGACACACCGCGTGAGCCACCCCGGGAATGGAAAGCTTCTGCAAGGGCGTGGAAGCGCTCAACAACGCCCCCGTACCCACCGCCAGCACTCTCTTCAATTCGCCCGCCTGCAACCGCTTGGCGAAATATCCTCCCAGAACCGTGGCAAGACAGCCGCAACCGCTGCCCCCGCAGTGCATATCTTGCTTTTCAATATCGTAGATCAACATTCCGCCGTCCAAATGGCGGGCAGAAAGATCCAACCCGCTTTCCCGCAACAGTTCCTCCGTCAGTTCTCTGCCCTCCATGCCCAGATCCCCTGTGACAATAGCGTCAAATTCCTCCGGCCTCCTGCCGCTGTGATGGAAATACCGTAACAACGTGTCCGCCGCCGCAGGAGCCATGGCTGCCCCCATGTTGTTGGCATCGGTGATCCCGCCGTCTATGATCCTGCCGATCACCCCGTCCGCTATACGGATAGAGGAAGGCTGACGGGTGAGATAAAACGCCCCCGCCCCCGTCACGGTGTATTGCGCCGTGGGCGGCCGCTGACTGCCGTACTCCGGGGGAAACCGATACTGCCGCTCCGCCGTGCAGAAATGAGAGGAAGCCATGGCCACCGCCGAGGGCACAAATCCGCCGCTGACCAGGGACGAGCCTACCAACAGCCCCTCCGCAATGGTGGAGCAAGCTCCGTACAGCCCAAGGAAGGGGATAGAATGGCTTTTGATCCCAAAGCTTGTCCCCGTGCATTGGTTCAGCAGATCGCCTCCCAAAAGCACCCCCACGTCCTCGTCTTTTAAGTTCATTTTTTCAAACAAATGGGCGAGATTCCGCCGTACCATCTCGCTTTCCGCCTGCTCAAAGGTGGGCATCCCAAAGTATTCATCCTCCTCCACCAGATCAAACCACTCCCGCAAGGGACCCTCTATCTCCTTCTTTCCCACCGTGGCGGAGCTGCCTCCCAGATAAACTTTGTTAAAACTTATATATCCGTAATTCTCCAAATTACCAACGTCCTTCCTGTTTTGATACCCTTAGTTTTCCATCCCGCCCCGTTTCTTATGCGTGAAACGGAACCGCCCGAAAAACTTAATTTTTTTCTTATGTTGTAACCCATCCTCTTGCACAATTTTTCCCTCCTCCCTATTGACAAACACCTATAGATATGGTACAATAAACCCAAGAGGCAGTCAAGAGACCGCCAAGCAAAAAGGAGGTTGCCGAAATGAAAAAACTGTTCCGTCACCCGGTGGCAAAGTATCTTGTCATTGCACTCTGCGCCGTTATCTTGCCCTTGGTCTACGGCTTCGCCGTTGGCGGTATGCCCACGGAATGGCATTTCGCCCTTCAAGCGCTTTTGTTTGCAGGTCTGTTTTCCTTTATGGTACGGAGGAATTCCTTTGAAAGCCTTTGGAAACGCCTTTGCCTCACCCTTTTGGTCACGGTGCTTGCCGTGGTGGGAAGCTGGGCGGTCTACTTCCATGTGAACAACCTTCAAAGTACCTTCGTAGCGGAATACGAAGCCACGGTCAACGATGTTTACTACCGCGGAGAAGGAATTGCGTATTTCCTGAACCCTGATGGGGAAGCACGCGCCGCCGACTTGCAGGATCACCGCTGGGTCGTGACGGACGACAGCTATGTCAAAATAGGCGATACCATCCGTGTGCGGGAATATAAGGGCTTGTTCGACGTGCCCTTCTGCACTCTTGCAGAGCAGGAGGATGAACAATCATGAAAAAACTACGTTCTGTTCTATACGTTGTCTTTCTATGCGTCTTTCTGGGCGGGATTATCCTGACTGTGATCGGAACGAGTCTTTGCGCATTCGTGGATAACGGGGAATACCATCGTCTGCAAGAGGAACTGACCCTTCCCGATTATATCGTTTGCGGCTTTTACGCAGAAGAATGGGATCAGATCTACGTTTGCTACTACGATACCCAGCACGTTGACGTGTACAACACCGCAGGGGAATTTCTCTGGGCTGTGGAAGCGCCGGACCTCCGAAGACCTTGGTACGCCATACAAGAGGATATGCTGATCATCTACGAAGATACGGCGTATCTGTATAGCGCCTCGGACGGCACGTTTTTGGGAACAGCTGAGGAAGAAGAGCTGGATCTGCCTGCCATTTACGAAACCGAGCCGGAGTCCCCGGAGATCTACGAGCCGGGAAAATACTACTTTGAGCCTTATGCCGTTCTTCGCGCAGACGAAAACGGCGATCTGCAAACGGTGATCTCTCGCCCTTGGTGGCATCGGATCTTTTATCACGGCTTCAACATACCCATCGCTCTTTTGGCAGGCTTTGGTATCGGTATCCTTTATCTTGTGGATTTGATAAAGGAATACCAAGTTGCCAAGAAATCTGCAAAATTCAAAAACCGCAGAGCCAGGAAGATCAAGGCGTATTACAAATTTACTACCATCCTCCAACTTGCCTACACGGTTTTGAATCTGTTTCTGTGCGGATGGCTGGCTGTGGGGCTCATTCCCATCGGGGTGCATTTCATGGTCTCCTACGTAGTGCTGGCGAACCTGAAGGAACGTTTGCAATGCGGCAGTGAAGAGCATACCTGTATTGAGTTCTGGTCTGTTATGGGGATCGTTTCCTTCCTTGCAGCGTTCTTTTTCACGGTCATTCTTTCCGCCGTCGCGGTGTAAAACCGCCGTTGTACAAGCAAATTGCAAAGGGGGGCTTCCTTGGCAGAAGCTCCCTTTTTCATTCGTAATAAAAACGTCATTCTCTCTTGCATTCCCGTAAAACCTATGATACAATAAAAGAAAAAGGGGCTTTTACCATGACCAAAAAACAAAGAACAGTGTCCGTCTGCCTGCTCTGCGGAGGTATCGCCTTGATGCTCCTCGCCCTTTTTCTGCCTTTGGTTACTCCGCTTTCCTACAACGAAGAGAGCAAGATGGTTCTGCTCATCGGCGGGGGGGACGACCTTGCGGAGCAGTTTGTTCCTCGCAGAACACCGGGGTATTTCCGCTGTATTTTGATGACCCTCGGCATTGCCCTCGCCGTCACCGCCTGCGTACGCTTTAAGCTGGACGGGGAAGACCCCCGGGAAAAAGCTTCCCACCCTGCCACCCTCCTTGCCATCTCCGCCACCGGAGGCTTCGGGCTGGGGGCCCTGGTCTGTGTGCTGACCTCCTTCCTCCAAAATCCCGCTTACCGCCCAGGCGAACTGAAAGACCAGATCTTTGCGGGCATTGGGTGTCTCCCGTTCTTCCTGCTGTTTCTTTGGGCGTATTTCCATGACCGTGGGAAAGGTCATTCTCGTAAGGATGTCCTTTGGGAAGCCTGCTTTGCCGCCCTTTACGCCATGCCCTTTTATTATCTGAACGGCATCGTGTACGAGTATTTCTTCCGATAATGAAAAAGGAGCTTCCTCAACCGAAGCTCCTCATTTTTATTCTTCCTTGTATTTCTTCCGCGTTTCGCTGTCTATCACGGGAACGTCACCGCACCTTGCAAGCGCCTCTGCAAGGTCAAAAAACACCGTTACCCCTACGTCCTCCGGCTCAAAATCCTGCCGCGCGAATCCGCAATACCAGCCGCTCTCCTCCGGGAAAAAGCTGCTTCCCTCCACAGTACCCACCAGCAATACGTCCTCGTCAAGATACCACGCTTTTTTCATGCTTCGTTCCCTTCGTCCGATTTCACCGAAAACGACAGTTTTCGGAAATAGATTTTCTTTTTGGATTTCATATCTCGTCAATGACGAGATTTAAACTTCTTTCTTTTCCCCAAAAGAAAAAGTTTTAAGCGTACCTCTCGCAACCATCATACCAAGAAAACCGTCTCCTGTCAACACCTTTTTCGTCACAAAACCGTCCAAAGCCAGTAGATCACCCCATAAACCACCGAGCTTGCCGTGCCGAACACGATCACAGGCCCTGCGATGGTGAACATCTTCGCCGCCACACCCAAAACGTACCCCTCTGCTTGTGTCAAGATAGGACCCATAAATTTCTGAAAAAACTCATTTTTTCGCTTTAGTTCATAGAAGGTTAACTGTTCGCTCTTTTGAACGATTTCCGGAATCAACCTGCCTTTTCAGATACCGATTCCAGTATCTCCTTTACGAAATCATCGTTGCAAAGAAGATCGATCTCGATCCGTTTTTTTTCGTAGACACGAACCTTTTCCACTAGCTTGCAGATCGCTTCCGGTCGATATTCGGACAACGCCCAAATATCCTTTGCGGTAGTTGCCAGGGCATTGATACGTTCCTTTCTCGATTGTAGTTTATCCAAGCGCTGTTCTGCCAAGATAAGCTCATCATTAAGGGAATCCATTTCTTTTTGTCTTTGCGCTTGTAAGAATAAAAATTTCTCCCGCGAGACGCTTCCTTGCTTGTATTCTTCATACAGATCAAGTTTTCCGCTTTGAAGTCTTTGCAGAGATCTTTGCATATCTGCGACCTTCTTTTTTGTTTTTGGAATTTCTTGATTGGTTGTTGCCTTGACTTGCACAGACTTCTCCACAAGCGTTTTGGCAAGAGTTTTTACAACAAGCAGAACCTGTGCTTTAAGATCCTCAATCGGCTCGTGGAGCGAAGCACAGAGGCTCTCGGAGGACACATTTGCTTTTGTGCAATATAAATGGGTAACACTGCCATGCGATCGCTGAAGCTTTCTTCCGCAATATCCGCAAACAAAAATGTTTTTGGTTTTATCCCCGGCTGTATTTTTGTTGACTGTCTTCACTCTCCCACTACGGGCAACCATAGCTTCATCATACTTTTCTTGCGAAATGATTGCTTCGTGTGTGTCGTTGACAACAATCCAGTCTCCTTTTGGCAATGCGCGCATCTTTCCGGAGCTCACACCTACAGTTTCTCTTTTGTTGGAGATCATTTTTCCGGTGTATCGTTCATCTCGAAGAATTCGCAAAACTGTACTGGCAGTCCATATGGGAATTTCATCGGCGACACGGCAATTGCAGACCTCTCCCGTAATTTGTTTATATGCAGAAGGGGAGGGGATCGAATCATCATTCAACCCACGGGCAATATGAGAGGCGCTTTTTCCCGCAATGCATTCGTCGAAGATGCGAACAATGATTTCCGCTACTTTTGTGTCAACTATGATTTTATGCTTGTTCTTTGGGTCAAGGAGGTAACCGTAGAAAGCGGTTCCGCCCCAATAGTCGCCGCGGCGGCTTCTTGTTTTGTTTGCACTTCTGATTTTAACAGAAAGGTCCTTGCTGTACAAGCCGTTGATCAGATTTCGAAGCGCCAGCTCAAGACCTCCGGTGGTGCCGATATAATTGTTGCTGTCAAAGTGATCGTTCACGGATATAAACCGTGTGCCGAACAACGGCAGAATCAATTCTAAATAAGCTCCAACCTCTAAATAATCACGCCCAAAGCGGGAAAGATCCTTTACGAGAATGGCATGGATCTCTTTTTGGCGAACAAGCTCCATCATGGCTATAAATTTTGGACGTTCAAAATTGGTCCCGGTATAACCGTCGTCGCAGAATTCTACAATCTCATACTCCCTCAATTCCGGGTGTGAATCATAGTAATCCTGCAGAAGGTTTCTTTGGTTTGAGACACTGTTGCTTTCGGTCTTATCCGATGATTTCAGATCGAAATCTTCCAAAGAGAGACGGATATAAAATGCCAGCTTCTTTTTACATAGCATATCGTTCTACCTCCCTTTGGCGGATCGCGGCAAGGTGTATGACCTCATCCAGCTCATCTCTAAATTTAAACTTCACTTCCACATGCCCATTGTTGTACAGAATCATCTCGTCAATGAAGGCGTCAATCATTTCCTTTGTCAGTGTATCTGCATTTCTGTATTGCTCGATGAGCTTTGCCCAGGAACCGTTCGTGGCATAAGCCGGACTATACTTTTGCGATTCCTTTTCCAGCTCTGCAAGGAAAATACGCAGTTCATCCGCTTTCTTAGCGAATTCCTGTCCCATGCTGAGATAATCGTTTTGATTGATTACGCCATTAGCAAACTCTTCATACAAAGAAGCTTTCAAACTCATATACTTTTCGATCTGTTTCGTCACATTTCGAATTTGATCGTTGTATATATGGAACTTCGTTTTGCTGCTTTCTTTTTTGTTGAGAGAGATAATCATTTCTCGGGCATCGGTAAACAGTGCGATTTGCGTACGGATCAGTTTCAGTGCAATGTCTTCTACATCCTGCTTCTTGACAGCTTTCTTGGCACAGTAAGAGGAATTGTAGTTTTCGTGTAAGGCACAATAATACCAAGCTGTAACGTTGTTTCCATTGCGCTTGTTCCTGAGAAACATCGCCTGTCCGCATTCCCCGCAACGAAGATGACCTTTGAAAATGCTTGTCTTTTTACTTTTGGAATTGTAGACTGCAATCTGACCGTGCTCTTCTTTTGTGCGTACAAAGTATTCCTGAACTTTATTGAACAGAGCTTCGGTTACGATGGGCTCATGAGTTCCCTTGGTGATAATCCATTCATCCCGCGGGACCGGTTGAGCCCCTTTTTGACCGTTAGAATGATACGTTGATCGGTATTTACCGGAAACCATCCAACCGAGATATATTTCGTCTTGTAAGATGCGACGAACCGTTTGCATATACCATTTGGAGTTTTTGAAGTGCTCAGTAGTTGCAAGTCCTCGCTCATACAATAGTCGTCCCGGAGAGGGGATACCTCCTGCGTTCATTTCGGTAGCAACAAAGTGAATCGTGTTTCCTTCGGCCAGCAGTTCAAAGAGTTGTTTTACAATGGGTGCAGTTTCCTCGTCAATTACAAGATGATGCTTGTCGGCAGGATCCAGACGATAACCGTATGGTGCGCGACTACCGGAGAATTTGCCTTGCTCTTGAATGGTGCGCATGGTAGAGCAGATCTTCTTTGAGATGTCTTTTGCATACATCTCATTGGCAAGGTTTTTTAGCTGTACAGAAATATCTGCTTGCTGGTACTTGGTATCAAAGCGATCGGTAACCGAAATGAAGCGGCAACGGAAGAAAGGGAAAACCATTTCGATATATTCGCCGGATTCAAGATAATTACGGCCCAAACGGGAAAGGTCCTTGACAATAATGCAGTCAATCTTAGCGTCTCGCAAATCATTCATCATACGTGAGAACTCAGGTCGAATAAAATCAGTACCGGAGATATCATCATCGCTGTAAATATCAAAAACAGTCAGATCGGAATGTTCGGAAACGTAATCCTTCAGCAGTTGAAGCTGATTGCCAATGGTGTCCGCTTCGCGTTTCCTTTCCGTTTCTACAGATATTCGGGCGTACAGCGCAGTGCGGTACACTTTGTCGGCAGTTTTTGCTTGCACTGACTCTTGGACAATATTTTTCCGACTCTTTCTTGCCATTTAGCTCGCTCCTTTCTGCTTTGAATAATATTCCTGTATCTGTGAAACAAGCGCTTGATAATCCTGCATATGGGTAAAGGTTACTTCGATTCTCTTATCCTCGTAAATAACAATGCGTTCAATACATTCCACCGCAACAAGACGGGTTAAGCTTTGAATGTTGCGGTATTCGATGAATTCCCGGATCCATTGTTGCGGAGCATTCCCATTTTCGAGGTACAAATTGATCTCACGCCGCACCTGTTCCTCGGCTAAATGCGCATCGGAAATTCTGGCCTCATATTGTGCTTTGATGTCAAGATAGTCTTCTTTGGAAAGAACTCCCTCTTTCATATCCTCATAAGCGGATAGTTTCAGCCGACGATAGCGTTCAATATCGCCTTCCACTGCAAGCAAGCGTTCCTCAGCTTTTTGCATGCTAAGACGGCGTATAGGAGCATTTCTGATCGCCTTCAGACAGGTGTCCAATTCCATGAGCAAGCGAATATGCTCTTGCAGGAGCTTTAGTACCGCATCCTCCAATTGTGTCTTAGAAATACGGTGCGTCGTGCATTCGCCGTTTTTCTTGTGCTGACCGCAAACATAGTAGTAAAACTTTTTTCCGCTTGCAGTCTGTGTCTTGCGAACCATCGGTCCTTTGCAATCCCCGCAATACAGAAGTCCGGCAAGCGAAAACACGCCTTCCTCATAAGGTGAGGTCCTTGTATCCAATTCCAGCAGACGTTGCACGAGCAGAAAAGTTCTCGGCTTTATGATTGCTTCATGAGCATTTTCGCAAATAGCCCACTTTGCCTCTTCGTTGACAACAACTGTTTTGATCTTATAGTTGGGCCTTGTTCTGATTCCTTGAATCAATGTTCCAACATATACAGGATTGGTTAGTATTCGCCGAACAGCAACAGGTGTCCACAGGGCTTTGCTTTTGGTTTTAAAGGATGTCTTGTAGGATAAGCCTTTGCTTTTTTTATACTCCATTGGAGACAGAATACCTTGTTCATTCAATCTACGGGCGATGGCGTCTTGATTGATGCCCTCCAACTTCCAACGGAAGATATCGCGTACCACCTCTGCGGCATAAAGATCGATCACAAGCTTGTTCTTGTCTTCCACCGATTTTTCATAGCCGTATGGCGCAAATGCGCCTATAAACTCACCGTTTTTACGCTTTACTTGCAGTTGACTGCGGATCTTGATAGAAATATCACGGCAGTAGTTGTCGTTCATCAGGTTTTTGACCATGATGTTAAAATCATCAGAACTGTTTCTAGTGATGGTGTCGATTCCGTCGTTGATGGATATCAAACGAACGCCATAATATGGAAAAAGACGATCGATATACTTTCCGGCATTGATATATTCTCTGCCAAAACGGGACAGATCTTTTACAATGACACAATTCACGATTCCGGCGCGGATGTCATCCATCATACGCTGAAAATCGGGACGGTCATAATCTGTCCCCGTATATCCATCGTCTTCTCTTATCGACACAATTTGAATGTCAGCTTTGTCTTTTACGAAGTCAAGAATCAGCTGTTTTTGATTGGAAATACTATTGCTTTCAGTCCTTGCACCGCTGGCACTGATCAGATCTTCTTTTGACAGACGAACATAAGCTGCAGCTTGATACTGAGAACGAACGGTATTTTCCATAAGCTCACTCCTTTTGATGGATTGTCAGTACCGCCGACAAACATTCCAAAGGGTGAGTATGATTTTTTAGTCCGAACGTAGTATAGCATAGATTTATGAAAAAATCTACTGCTTTCGGACAAATTCCATAACTTACCGTTATATGGTGCGCAGAAGATCTTCGAAATTCTGCTGGAATGACGGTCCGTCTGACTTATAATTTACTTTTACGGCTACATCGCCGATGCGAAAACAATAGGGGTTTTTGATCTGCTGTAGAAAGCTCAGAACCCGTTCCTGTACCGGTTTTGATTCATCTATGCGAACGGAGTTCAGATCAACCAAACTTTTTTTATCAACACTTCTTATATCCACGCTTCTCAGTGTGTCAATAGTGTCTTGATCGTAACTATACATAAAATATTCCTTTCTATTTACTATTGAAAATATTGCCAGCATGCTGTTTGTCTATTCAAAAGTGTTTTGTTTAGAGTCCTCCGATGTCTGTGGCGAACAGATCCATAGAAATTTCATCTCCCCGCCTTCTTTGTGGCCGGGCCGCGAATGACGGAAGTACCATTATACCCGCATAGTGTCATCGCGTTATACGGGAGCCGCCCGTATATAAGTGCTCATGTTCTGCTTGCCCAACAGACGGATAGCCGCTATTCTATGCGGAATGTATCGGAGTAGACTATTTGTTTTTCAATGTCCGAAAAAAAGGGGGATATCTTTACACCGACAAATACGAACAAAATCTTCTTTTCATACATCTCCAAAACGGGAAATAAAAAATATCGACCCCGAATTTCTTCGAGGCCGATTTTGCGTAGAGATCAGATCTTGAATTTTAAAATATTCAGTGCGATGTGCATAAGTATATACTGCTTGAGATCCTCATCCAATTGACCGTACAAATAACTGTTATGATCTATCAACGGCATATACAGTTTTATCAGAGCTTCAAAATCCAAATGATTGCCTGCGATCGCGCCTGTCAATACTTTTCTGAATTCCTCGGGCTTCAACTATGATCACCGCCTTCCGTAAGGCTGGCACGCAGCTTTTTGAGCGCGATACATCTTTGATTGCGTACATACTGGACAGAACAATTCAGCCTTTTTGCCGTTTCTTTTTCGCTGAGGTTTTCAAAAAACAGCAATTCCATCACCTGTCGGCGTTTCAGCGGAAGCTCCATAAAGGCTTTTGCCAAACGTTCCTCCTCAAAATCATAGGGAGAGGGGTCTCTGAATGCCTGTAGCCAGCGTTCTTCCGATTCTTCCGAAATCAGCGATGCTTCCGGAAGCACATCCAATGAGATGATATTCGGATGTCGTTTGAGCTTGCGCACATAGTCTACCTTTGCTCGCTTCACTACGGTTTCAAGCCATGATGTGAATTTAGCTTTGAGTTCATCCCGTTCGGGTGTTTTCTGTGTGTGGATCAAATAAATGCCTCCTTTGGGCACGCCACCACAGCAGGAAGAAAACACACCGTTGCACAGCACGTTTCATAGCGATATATTCAACATGCCGTAATGGCATGCTGTGAATTTTTTGCAGGGGTATGGATCGTCTTCTCACAGCGATCAGATCATTGGACTCGCCTCCTTTCCGGTGTAAATGCAAAAAGCGGCCATACCACACTTCTGTGTGATACAGCCGCTTTAGGCGTAAATATGGAATCGATTGTGAGCAATCGATTGTGACAACGTTGTATGGATGAAATTGACAATTCAAATCGTTCTTGTTGGGGGAGAGGTCCTTGCCATATTCACCTCGTGCGGTACGAAAATGTTTCTTGCCAAAGCATTCGAGAGCATTAAGATAAACATCAAAAACTACATCATTTTATTATGCTACGTCGAAAAATGTCAATTGCTTCGGCGTCATCGTTGAAAAAAACGGATCCTTCGTTATAATCTTGCTTTTTCGAAGGAGGACTACGGTGTTTTTTGCTTCCGAAAAAGAGATTCCCAAATATAATCGTCAAGTCCTTTGTAAGCGGGATCCCACAAATAAGTCCCGTAACGGAACCCCATATCACCCAGCAATTGCAGAAGATTCTGATACCCGTTCTGTACATGATGATTGCATGAAAAATCCATATCAAAGGCGGTTTTGATTTCTGCAAGGCCTTCGCTTCGTAGTTCAGTCAACGTCGCTTCCAGCTGTGTCAAGGTATTCACACCGGGAACCGCCAAAACGGTGAGGCCAGTAAGTGCATTGATGACATCGGCCTTCATAGGACCTTCTGTGAGAACGAGCGTATGATGCACAGGACCAACCAAATGTGTCCAACCTTCTGCTTTGCACCCGTCCTTCATTTCGGTGCTGGAGACCCAACGGAATTTTCGCTTTTTGACATTGTCCCGGCGTATTTGAAGTCCTTGTATACGGCCGTGCATATCACGAACGGGAACAAGTATCCCACGTTTTTCGTGAATGAAGGTCCAAGTGCCTTTTTCATCTCGGTAGAATCCGGGAACACCTGCGAGATACAATCCTTCCGTCTGCAGTTGTTTGGCAATTTGTGCCATCCCTACGATGGGAGTGGTCTTGTATCCAAGTCGAAGAATGTCTGTTTCAGTCAGCCCTCGATTCAGTAGGTTTTCCTTGTGATCGGGAGCCAATGACAGTTTAGAAAGCAGTGCACTGTAGGTTGTATGTCTTGCGTCGATATCAATGAGCGGACATTCTTCATTTGCTCTTACTTGCACAGGTTTTTCTTGCTTGCTCACTGTTTCTGTTACACCGATCCGAGCAAGGATGCTTTTCCTTGCATCGCTTCGCGGAATGCCGGTAAACAGCGCATATAAGTCAAATATACCGCCGGATACTCCGCATCTAGGGCAGCGGAAGACTTCCTTTTTCAGATTGATATTCAAATGCTTTTTGCCAGGACTGTCATCACAGCAAGGACATTGAACATAATAAGCACTTCTTCCCGAAGGCGGATATGGCATCCCAAGCAACGAGATGATATCCCACATACGAATCCTTTCCATACAACCTCCTTTCCGGGGGCGGAGACGTTCCCGCCCCCAAATATCTTTGGCGCATTATGCTGTTGCTTGTAAAGCGTATTCGCAGATCAGCCGAGCGGCTGCCTTGATTTCTTCGCCGCCGGTGAATTTCGTGGCACACCATTGAATGGCCTTTGGATCAAGCTGAAGAACTTCCCCAAGAGTTTTTCCGTTATACTTCGTAATGGGGCATGACACCTGCGTAGCATTGTTAAATTTTTCTTCCAGTGTAAGCTCTCTCGGAGGATCCACGGCGTATTCTTCCTCAGCCGTTCCATCACCGTCTTTGGTTTTGTAGTCTGCGGAATCATCAGTGTTTTGGGGAACGGTTCTTTTGCTGAGTTCGTCTGTTGCCGTCTCCTCAAACTCTTCTCCTGCCATAGAGAACTGCAAACCAAAGCCCGCATTTCTAAGCGCGATACCAACAGCGGCGGTTTGCGCCCACTCGCGTGGAGAAACGGAAGGCTTGTCCGCCGAGTAACCTCTGGAAGCAGTGGCTTCTGCAAGATAGCATTCGGCGCCGTCCTTGTAATTCGGGTAAATCCTTGCTGTTGCTATAAAGCAATCCTTGCCCGGTGTCACTTGGATGGAAATTTTGCCTTCGGGATATTTCAAGCGAAACCAAGCCAGTTGGATCATAACGGGGAGGCACTTACGTACCTCGCCCGATCCCAGATCGGCATAGTCTACCGCAAAGGGTGTTGGGTCAAATCCATCCACCTTATTGATACTATCAATTTTGGCGAGCATGGCCGCCTTATCATTCGAGTTATTCTGACTCATACTGGGGCCTCCTTAAAGATTGATATAGGTGTTACGATACTGTAGCCACATGGGCAGAATCGTTTTGATATAGTTGTTGATGCAGGTTTTGTATTGATCCTGTGTAGTTGCATTGAAGCTGGAGAATCTTTTTCGACCATCTACAGCAACCTGCTCGAAGGAATGATAAGCGGTTTCGCGCCTTTTCTGTCCTTCGGCATCTGTTCTGGGACCAAACTTTCTTTCGGTTAATGTGAAACGCACATAAGCTTCCACAACTTGAAAGTGTAATCCCATTGCTCTTGTATCCAGAGTGATAGGGGCAGCCTTGCAAAAGCCTTCAAAGGTCTCCAAAATGCAGATCCGATAGTTCAGTTCCTGCATTACCAACAGGTCTCCCGGTGAAAGACTGCTTGCACAGAGTTGGGTGCGCATGGTATTTTGTTGATCACGGTATTGTTCCAATATAGTTGCCATGTTTTTCTCCTTTTTAATTATGTTCCTTCCTGCAGGCGTTTTGCCAAGCAGGTGCCGCGTTTTTCTGTATCGGTTTTCTTGATAGCCATACACATCGCACGTCGTTCGCCGACGATGATGACTTTTTCTTTGCCGCGGGTAATAGCTGTGTACACCAACGGCCTTGTGAGCATAATGAAGTGTGCGCTCTGCAGATTGATGATGACAGATTTGAACTCTCCGCCCTGTGATTTATGGATGGTGCATGCGTATCCGAGCTCGAGCATATCCAGCTCGCCGGAATCGTATTCCTTCACACGGTCGTCGCCGAAATCCACCACGACTGTGGTATCATCACCACTGCGATAAATCCTGGTTATGTACCCGATATCTCCGTTGCTCACGTCTTCATGGTTTTTGACCTGCATTACCTTATCGCCGCAGCGGAACGTTCGCAATCCCAGACTGATTTCCGGTTTGCTGGGATCCGGCGGGTTGATCTTTTCTCTTAGCAACTCATTGAGAGCATTCACACCGGTTTCGGTTTTCTGACGGTACGGCGAAAGCAACGCTACGTTGTCGATTCCGTATTTCGCTGTTTCTTGCAGATACAATTCTGCGATTTTCTCTGCTGACTTTGGAAGACTGACTGAGTCGTGAAATTGAAAATCACTGCCGTACTCTAAACTGAGATTGCCGTGTCGGATCAGCTTTGCATTGGTTGCGATCCTGCTTCCCGATGTTTGGCGGAATACCTTATCCAGTTTGACAACCGGGATGACGCCGCTGGCGATCATTTCGCTTAAAACGGCACCCGGTCCTACAGAAGGTAACTGATCAGAGTCTCCAATCAGCACCAACTGGCATCCGGGCTTAATTGCGTCAAACAAATTTCCTGCTAGGTAAATATCCAACATAGAAACCTCGTCCACCAGTATCAGGTCAGCATCCAAGGTTTCGGGGGTTCCGTATTCGCCGTCCTCACCCGCTATCAGACCGAGCGCCTTGTGGACGGTGGAGGCGGGAAAGCCCGTGGATTGCTCCATGCGTCTTGCCGCACGTCCTGTCGGTGCACAGCAAATAACCTCGTTTGACGGATGATTGCGGGTATAGATCCCGAGAAGAGCTTTTTGCAGCATGGTCTTACCGGTACCGGGGCCGCCTGTAATGATACTGATTCCGTTTGTAAGTGCTGTCTTTATAGCCTCTCTCTGCTCGGGAGCCAAGCGAACCTTCAGGCGCATTTCCTCACGGTCCAGTTCTGCATCCAAATCATTGTAAGTGTACTCTTTTGGATGGTGAAGCTGGTATTTGATAAGGTCAGCAAGTCTTTCTTCTGCCCTCGCGGTTTTTGCCCGATATACGCAGTTGCCATAGGTGAGCATTCTGCCGTCGCAAATGAGCTTGTTTGCGCGATTCGCGATCATTTGGCTCGTGAGCTTAGGCGTATCAAGAATTTTGCTACAAGTCTGAATAAATCCTTCCTTTTCCATACACAAATGGCCTCTGCTTTCCGCTTCGGCTAGTGTATAGAGAATTCCTTCGTCCACGCGCTCCGGCGAAAGTCTGTCAAACCCCATACTCATCGCAATCTTATCTGCAGTCTTGAAGCCGATGCCTTCTACTTCACATAGCTTGTATGGATGGTTCTTTACGATTTGTAACGTGTCTTTGCCATACAGCTTATATAGCTTAATCGCTCGGCTGGGTGTGATGCCGTGCGATGACAGGAATGCCACAACATCACGGGCACCTCGGTTTGCGAGGTAAGAATCGCAGATCTTTTTGAGCTTCCCCGGACTGATACCGGATATGGTAAGGAGCTTTTCGGGCTCCTTATCCAGGATCTCCAGTGCCATATTCCCAAAGGTATCGTAGATGCGTTCGGCTATCTTGGGGCCAATTCCTTTGATTTGTCCCGAGGAAAGATATGTAATGATACCTTGCCGGGTGGGGATGATGACTTCGTCATAGCCTTCAACCTCAAACTGGACGCCGTGCTTGGGATTCTTGCTCCAATGTCCTCGCATTTCATAGCGTAAATTATCTGCGGTGGGTAAACAGTAACCCACCGCTTTGAATTGCGTAATAAGATTGCCGCTGCTATCTTTAATGCTCTCGCATGAACGGTACAAGGCAATCATAAAACCGGAAATATCCGTTGCAGAGACATTGGAAGGATAAATAACACGTTCAAATTGGCATAGCAATGTTGTTTCTCCTTTTTCTTAAATCGGTTGTACGGATACCTTGATCTTACGACTCTGTGTGGTTTTCATAACATCGGGCAGTAACGCCGGATATTTCTCCTTCAGAATCTTAGAATCAGGTCGTGTGGTAGACTTGGTTACGAAGTCTATGAGGAGCTTATCGGTAGTAGTTGTTAATACTCCGTGCTCATGCTCCTTCATGATTTCGGCAATTCGCACGCTGTGTGCTTCGATCTCCTTTTCATAGGTTTTGATTTCTTGATTACAATCGGTGATCCTCCCTTGAAGCAATGCGATTCTGCGCAAAGCGTTCTCATATTTGGACGATAATTCGATCGTAGGAAGTCCGCTTTTGCTTGCGCCGTAAATGCGGGCCAACGATTCAAGTGCCAAATGCGGTGTTACACCGGCCATTGTAGGTGGCTTATCGTGAGAAAGACTCCAGATCCATTCGTCCAAACGTTGGAAGATCATATCTTCTTTTGCCTTGTCGCGGATGATCTCCGGCATCGCCAGATCATTATCCGGGTTATTACCCCAAACAGCTGAAAACGAACCGATCTCCACATCAGCAACGGCCAGATAGAAACGCAATTGCAGTTCATAGTACAAGGGAATTGCGCCGTCGGCCCATTCGCTTGCTTTGTGATAGGTACAGCTCTTGCACTCCAGGATCCCCGGCTTTCCGTCAGAGGCTCGTTCGAAACGTCTGTCAAAATTTGCCAGTGCGTAAAGATGATCTGAATGCTGATAAAGGTTGGTGTCTTCATACACACGGTTACCCGTTTTCTTGGCATACCAATGAGCTGCGATCGGTTCAAGAAGATGGCCCATTTCGAGCTGATTTGCATTCGCTTTTACGGGAGGCTTCATTCTTCCTTTTTTGATCATCCACAGCTCGAGCGGTGTAGTCCAAGGTGATACACCGAAGATTGCCGCTACATCGCTGCCTCCGACCGTATAAGGAATCGTACCTTTGGGACCGTGCATACGGGCTGCAAGCCATTCTTCATTTGTCATTCCTGCAGTATTGCAAAGGATATTAGGTCCTGCCATCAGTAGCTCACCGCCTTTGCAAGGTCGTAATCGCTCCAATTGAGTGTAAGCGCACGTGCCATGTTTTCCTCGACTAAGAGAAGCTTGCTTTCAGGACATTTTTCGGTTTTGAGAATGAATGGGATCTCTTGCATGGCAAGGAAGACGTCATGAGCTGTCGCCGATCCGCCGCCATATGCCATCTCAAACATAGAAATTGCTTCTACTGCCGCTTTCTTGGGCAAACTGAGTTTCTTGCATACTCGCGTCATAGCATTGACCGGGAAGTCCAGCTGTACCTCTAAAAGCGACTGTAGTTTTGCAATGCTGTCTCCAAATTGAGCGAAAAGCTGATTAAGGGCGGTATCAAAGTCCGAAACTTTTGCGTGATGCCTATGATCCACCGATATACAGCCGCCGATGTGGATCGGATGCTGTATGCCCATAAGGAGAGCCGATACCTTTGCAGAAGCGACACCGGTGTCTGATGTCATAAAACGAATACCCGGCGTCAGTTTTGAGGCCATTGCGGCTTTTCCTTGAGTGATCAACATTTTTGTGTACGTACCGAGCAGATCATCCTTTTGGTCCGGCATTGTCCAAGATGCACTTAAGATGGAATGATCGCAGTAGGCCGCTTCAAACTTATTGCCGGGAAATCTGGAGTCCAGCTTCGACTTTAACGTGGCCAAAAGCTCATTGATCGGGAGAACGGAATAGTCTACGTCGTCACCGGAGTGAACAGCGCATACCTTTTCATCGCGAATCAATAGCAGCGCATCGGCTGTAAAAAGCTTAAGACATTCGTTTAATACCGTTGCCAATACCTTGCGGCTGAGTTTGGGGAGTGCGGTGCCTCCGATTTTTGCTCTGTCGAGCAGGCTCTTGTAGGCTGTTGTGCGCAAAGGATAAAGATCTCCTTTTATGCGCATGGCAAGGCCAAGGTTTTTCACCGTATCGTCTACGGCTTCTTGTGAGGTTCCTACGGCAAAGGCAGACAGATTTCCAACAAGAGGCGAAGCTTTACCAAGCGGCTCGACTTCCAGATCGTTGACCTTGCATCTGATCCATCGGCTGTTCTTTGCCTGTTCCTCGTGGTAATCAAGCACCGCAGGGTAGGAATTGAACAGTGTGTAATAACTGTCCTGGCAGGGATGTAGCATAGTGAAATGCTCCTTTCTTTAATATGGCGGAATTACCGCCTTGATATATAACAAAAAGCCAGCACTCCAAAAGGAATGCCGGCTTTATGCGCAAAAGAATTGGCTAGAAAACAAAAAGTGCCATTCGCAATTAAGCAAATGACACTGTGAAAACTCTGGTAACTGTGTTCGGCAAACAACCAAACTTGATACTTACGCAGATATTATAACAGATTTTTTTGCAATAGTCAATCCATTCGGAGAAAAGAACATTGATGTTTTCTGCAAACATTTGTGTGTGAAATTGTCTTTCACAAAACTATCCAATACATTGGAGTAATTGTTAAATCGAACCCAACAACAAGTGGTCTCACAACAGATTTTCGTAAAAAGGTTTGGTTCCTTTTGGATATGATAAAATATCGATTCTGTTGGAAGAATATAACGGCAATAGCGTATAGAATAACCGCATCCGATATTTCCCAAAAGATAAGACACATGTTCTTCAAGAACGTTTTCATAAGAGGATCCATGGTAGAGGCTGTGAGATCGTATGCTTCGAATGGCGGAACTTATTTTCGGTGACCATTCGCATACTACTTCTCTTCGTCTTTCGTTTTTTTCGTCAGTGATAGATCGCCTAATTTAATTTCACCAAAAAATGGAAGTAGAAGTGACATTATAAAAATGCCAACCATAATTAATCTTTCGGTGTTTAGCGCATAGAAGTTTATGGCATCTAGTGCTACAATTGCAAGAACTGCAAGCGGAATGATCCCCCAACAAACAATTCGCAATCCATTGATGTATCTCTTTTTTCGCTTTTTCTGAGCAGTAATTAACTTGCTCTTGGCGCCTGATTTGATAAGGGCGTATGATGGAATATGGGTAGGTCCACATTCGGAAATTGGCAAGTTCGGATCCTTTAGCTTATCGGTGAAATCGTAAAAGTCAAATTTATCCTCTAGCGTGCTTATGGCAGCACATATTCTCACAGGATAATCTAATCTAGCACTGTATCGAAACAACTTATTGAAAACATCCTCCAAACCGTTTTGACTGCGAATAGGTTTGCATTCGATTATCATTAGAGGAATATTTGTTGACTTATCCACAATCACTATGTCGAAAAAGTTATTGTTGTGACGCCAATTCGTAACAATTGAATCATCGGGATAGCCTGCGTTTTTAACTCTTGCAAAACAAAAAGTTCTAATTGTCGTTCTGTATATTTTATCATCAGTTAATTAACCTCTTTTGTTCTTTATAGAAGTTGTTTTTCGGTTAATTGTCTCGTCCTAAAAAAACGGGAGCGTTCATCTTATAGGAAAGCATACTTATATGTCCAACATTAATTTCAAAAGCAATATCCAATCTTTGCTCATAATGATTTCCTAATAAGTCGTCGAAGCGAAAGTATAATATTGAGTCAACTGTACAGGCGCTACTAGGGCGGCCAGCAGTAAAAATCACGTTTTCGCTAAAAGTTGCGTCACAGCGGACTAACGTTGTTGAAAAAGCATAGTTCGAGTCAACAGCGCTGGAATTAAATCTGTACTGTAAATTGTTGGCCATGCCTAATCCTATATTTGTAATTTTTATGCTTGCGCCAGAAGAAACAATATTATTATTGGTTGAAGGCGATATGGTCAGCCATAGACCGGGAAGTGTTAGTTCCCTGCGATTGCTTGCGATCCATTCGCCAATCTCAACTTGAAGATATGGCATTTTTTCAAGCCTTTTGGATTCTGCTTCGCGCTGTTGTCCGTCCTTGATTGTCCAGGCTACTCCAACGAGTGCAATGAAGCCACCATAAACAGCACTTGTTAATACAAGAACCGCATTCTTCACTGATTCGTCTGGGATAATATATATCAAATACACCGTTAGCGCCATTGTGATTGCAAAATCATGTATTAATAGCCACTTGTATTTGATTTTTTGAGAAAGGAAAGAGGAGGCAACGCTATATAACAGTATCAGTAGAGCGATGCCGCCAAACATAAATTTTCCTATATCCCAACTCATACAAATGGAAATATAGAAAGCATCTACAAGCCAGTAAAACAGAATATACTGAATTTTGACTTTTGTAAAATTAACCGGGTAACTTTGATTTTCGCATTTGATTCCTTTTATAAAGTCAAACATTCCATTAATTGAAAACGGAATGACAATAAATAACACAACTGCAATCGCTATTGACCAGTCATAGGCGGTATCGAAATAGTTAATGATAAGTGCACTGAGAAGAAAAGCAAAAGCTATGACGGAGGCTCCGTGTGTAAGATCGTCGAAAGTTTTCGCCCATCTTGTTTTTATTGGCGGATTTTTGGAGTGTTTTTTATACAGATAGAGATCAAGAAGCAATGAAAGTGTAAGCATAGGTATCCAAACCCATAACGCCATGGCAGAGGGAATAAAGCTATTTAAAAATGGAATGGTCGCTACACAGAGATACGGTATCCTAACCAGTAGCTTTAAAACCAGTAGTAAAACAGATTTGACTATATTGTTTATGAAATGCAACCCGTTTTTTACTGTTTTTGATATTGTTTCTTTCATGACATAACTCCTTGCTAAAGTTAGTGTTTTGCGTCACGCAGGAATCCAAATATGTAAATTATATTATAGCATATATCGTTTTTCTTTTCAATGGGTTATGTCGAAATTTGTGTGATTGTGTCCGTTTGACTTGATTTGACATAGTGAAAATGCAATATGCTGTATATGAATATCGCATGTATATAAAAGCGAAAGGTTCGCTAATAACAATCTGCAGAATTCCAGGAGGGGTATGCTTGTGCTTTAAAAAACAGAAGGTTGTATTATCGAGCAGAACGGGCAACTGTATATCTACCAGCTGCCCGTTCTGTATTATAATGTATTTATACCCTTACAAATCGCTTAATCACGTTGGTAAGCTTAGTGGGCAGTTGATTAAGATCAGTGATATCGAGGAAGGAATCTCCGTAGATCCTTTCGATATTCTGCTTGTCGTTGCCTATTGCCGCAGCAACGAAGACAATGCCTTTTCGTTGATATTCCTGCTTGATGCCACGAAGATCCTCTTCTGCGGCTGTACCGTAGTATCCGGTATCCGCAGGTTGCCCGTCTGATACGAGGATAAGAAGCTTTATTGCTTCGGGGCGTTTGGCTAGACTTTCTGCTACGTAACGCAGCGCTGCTCCGTCGCGGTTGCTGCCTCTGGCCCCGATATCCATAAGCCTGTACTTGTCGTCGTTATCAAAACCGTCAAACTCGGCATACGAATAAAGCTCGACACCTTCGTGACCGTCATAATATCCGGTTGAGTGACCGTAGATCATAATAGGTATCTCAAGACTTTCGCAGAAATTGTGCATAATGATAGCAGAAGCGCGTGCATATGTACACCTATCACAGCTCATCATCGACCCGGACTCATCCAAAAGAAGCCCAACTGCAAGCTCCGGAATTTCATTAGGCAGGTTATTCTTATAGAACACCTTACCGTCGTTGCGGCATAATGCATGTACATCCAGACGTTGTCCCATAATGAGACCTGTCCGTTTGCCGCCGCGTCGGTTTTCTTTTAATTGCTTAATAAGGCTCCTTTGCAGCTGTCGTGAAATGGTTATCAAGGGATTACATATAGCATCGTATTGCTCTACAAGATCGGTATCTACAGCTGCAATGCGATTCACACGGATATGAATACCCTCGTGAATGTTTCCATATGAAATGCTTTGTGCCGCTTCGTTAAGTTCTCTGATGCGTTCACTTTCAAGCTCTTGACAAGCAGCGTCTTCCGCCATTTTATCAAGAATCCTCTCAATGTCGGAGGCGGCTCGATCGTATTGCTTTCGCTGATACTCGTTGTTTCTTGTTGTAGATCCCCCAACGGGAGTTGACAACCATTCTGTTTGTTTAAGCGGGATTCGTTCGCCTTCTCCTGATGTTGTTTCTTGTTTATCCGACCCGGATTTATGGCCGGCGGAAACAGCGCCTGCAGAAATATCCTTATCAGAATCATTTGCATTCGACTTGCTTTCGGACTCAGATGAGTTTTCTTCATTTTCCGGATCGATCTGGGGAACAGTATCGCTTTCGTCGGGATCGTTTTGAGACTTGCTTGCGTCTAAATGAGTTTTGCATCTTGCGTTTACAGTGGCCGATTCCTCAGTGCTTCCGGAAGCTTCGGGCACAGGAGTGCTGTTTCCGGCACTTTCGGTTGATGAGCCGGCAAGAGATTGCAGAACCTCCGAAAGCGTTTCGGCTAAACTGCTCGTTTCACCTGAAGCTTCCGCTTCTTGCTGACGTTCTTTGCATACCTCGCAAAAGTCCTGTATGTAATCCCAACAGCGCACCATAACAAGATTGACTACACCCAAGCGCTCCTTACCGGAACGTGTCATAAGAGCAAAATCGATTTCATTGATCAGGCTAAACACCGCTTGAACGCGTTCATCGCTTAGTGGTTCATCACCGTATTTGATAGAACCGTATTTGGCGTAGGACAGCATCATCTGCATAATGCTTTCAAAGATATGCTTTTTTTCATCCTTTTCCTTTTCGATAAGCTCGGTTATCGTCGGTATTTCGGCATAGTGACGATCGCGCAACATTTCAAGCCCGTAACCGAGTGTACCCGGGAAGCTTGTCAAAATGCGGTTTTCGACATATCCGTCCTCAAGAATATTCGAAAGTGCTGCACTGATACAGTGTATCATTTGAAGATTTTTGGGGTCCGCCTTGACATAGTCCCAAAAGGCTTTTTCATTTCGGATGTCATTTGCAGACTTCAAAAGGGGATTGCAGGGAAACCAATGATAACTATCAAGATAATTGTGATAGGTCTGCGCCGCCAGAAAGTCGGTAAAGAGTACGTGTCCCAACTCATGTGCAAATAAACCGCAAACGAGCCAATATCTGTTCTCCCGTCCCTTGACATTGCTGATCAGCGGATTTCCGGAATTGATTCGGATATACAGATTATCCGTAGCCGCAGTAAAGCTGTCCTTTGGCTTCCAATATAGGTTTACACGTACACGACGATTGAAATGATATCGTCGTGTTTGTGCTGCTGCCATATCTTCAAAATGTCCCGCCAACATACGGGACGAGAAGAACTGCTTGTCTGTTATTTTACTTCGCTTCTCGTTGAGACGCTGTTTTACTAATTTATGATTCACCCTTGCCATTTGGGTAACCTCCTTTCGTTTAATTATGCGGTTGCTCTTTTGCGTTTTGGAGCGAATATAGGCTCCAAAACGGTGCTGATCAACGCTTCTTGATCGAGTTCGTCTGCAGTGGCCTTGCTGATGATGGTATATTTCGCCGATTCGTATACGTCACCTGTAATCGCCGCGCTGGTGATCCAGTCGATCAGGCTTCGCATACCGTAAGATCCGTCTGTGATGCTGTTCTTTCGGCAGTATTCGGAAAGGTCATTTACAACCTGCACCATCTTGGATACTTCGTACTCATCGGTAGCACCGGTTATTGCCATTGCACGTTGTGTCATAACTTCAGGTGAGGGAAGTTCTACATCGCGTAGCAAATTCATTCTGTCTGTTACCGATTGGTTCATGCCTCTACAACCCTCATAGCTCACGTTGGTAGTAACTATCACTACCGCATCGGGATGCCTTTCTATTACTGTTCCGTTGGGAAGCGTAATAGAGCCGGATTGCTCCAACAGGGAATTCAGACCAACAAGTACACCCGGTTGCGTAATGGTAGACGGTTCTTGTATCTCGATAACATATCCGCGCTTCAAACCCTCCATAAAGTCGGTTGTGGAATAACGGTAGTTTTGACCGCCATTGTTCGAAACCTCAATCGTTTTGGATAACGCTACTATTTTCTCTGTGACTCGATTAAGAACAATGCTCATACAGTCCTGCGAAGTTGCCGCAGCGTTTTCTACGCCTGTTAAATACAAGTAAACCCCTGCGGGATCATAGTCCATATCGTCCAAATCGGGAAGATTCATCATCTTCGAGATGTTTGCGTAGTTAATGCCACCCATTTGCATCAGCATCTCACGCTCCGCATCAAGCTGTGCATCATCTGTTGTTGCGGTTTCATCATTCGGAATGATCATACCTATGAAATCAAAGATTTCGGTATTGGAGGAACATGTATATTTCACATATGGCAAATTTAAGCCTGCGGCGATTGCTTTGGCGTCCCACGTTTTACCGGTACCGGCAGGGCCTCTAAGCATAAAGTTTCGCATCGGCATATGTTTACCCGTGGTTTCCTTTGCGTGCTTGCAAATATCCACTACTTCATGTGGAATAATGTACCATTCCGGCAGTTTGGGTATCAACGATTCCTCCTGCGGAGTGAATGTGCGCTTATTCATCACATACCGTCCAACAAAGTCTGCGGGAGCTATCGCCGTTGTCGCAGAATAAATAAGAGCAGGCCCGGTCTGGGCAAAGATAGTGAATTCACCTGCTAAGACCGATGTCGGTGTAAAACTGCCGGAATCAAGATGAGCCTGTGACACTCGCATCAGATTGCCTGCTTTATCAACGTTGACTTTTATGTGAGCACCGCAGCTATCGTCTTTTATACGGCGGTATGCGTTATCACACATCAATGCCATATACTCGGTTGCTTTGTCCATGTTTGCATATCCACCGTACAGCTCATCTTGATAAGCTTCAAAGTTTTCTCTGAACTCCTCGTCCTTCATCAACGTCGGGAACAGAGCCATCATTACTGCGGCACCATCTCTTCCTGCGTTGTTCAAAACGTAGTTTTCAAAGGTTTCCATATTCTTATCGTAGACCGTTGCAAGAAGACTTCCTGCGTTGCTGTCATACACAACAAGATGATAGGCGTCGGCACTCACAGAGGATTTGTATTCGGCAACGCTTCGGTGGTCTATCACCCCAACAGCGCCTTCTCCGGTACCGTTCATGCAATGACATACTGCGTGGACGGCTTTGATAACGGTAGCACACAACGTCGAGGTGGTGCCATCACCATATTTGGAGGAAACCTTGATCTTCTTGTTGGGAACTGTATCGAAGGGGGTAGGCAAAGCTCTGCCGTAGTTAAAAATGTTGTTAATGTATGTAGCCATACGTTATTTCCTTTCTGCACTTAGTGCGGTAAATTTATTTTGATTCCCTCCGAAACACATTCCACATCCTCTAAATCTGCACGAATCAGTTCACGGCATATATCCGGCCAACTTTCGTGGGCAGGAAGTTCGTCCGCAGTAAGAATGATTTCCGACAGACCTTTCCCGATAGCGTCGTTGCAACGTGTGTTCAGATCGAAGATGTGAGACTCAGTCCATTCGAAGGCAATCAGTTCATAGTTTTCTTTGGGCTTTTCGCTCGTGGTATCATCGAATTCCTCTTCCTCAGACTCGCTTGGCGTAGCAGGGGCTTCCTGATATTGCAACCCGACGACCCGGAGATTCTGTATGATGACCTTGGCTTTGCGATATCCTCCTGCTCTGTTGAGTAGAATATACACATCTTCTCCAAGCTCGATACGCCTTTGCGCATTAGGAGATTCCCAAATCCATCGAGCGCCCGGATACTCAGCCAAAACCATGGATGTGATTCGTTTGAGTATGAGAGAATATGCTATCTTTTGAAGATCACTTTCCGTTGGCTCCGGGGGCGATACTATCAAAGGAGGCAAAGGGTTGATCACCTCGACATTCTTGGTAGACAAAAACAGCAATCGAAGTGCTGCAATAAAGATACCAAGAATAATCAAGAGAAGAATGGGCCATAGCCTGCAAATAAATGTTAACAATGCCAGTAGTCCGAGAATTCTGATCCCCTCACTGACAAGTTTTCTTTGACGGTCTCTGTTGTTCATTTTTGTCTTTATCCTTTCTGAAGATATGAGGTGGGATGAAGATATGGAGTTGTCTTGTGGCTTCATCTTCTGCTGTTTTCAGCATGATTGCCGCTGCATGGTCCGAGCTGAATAATCTGCCGGGAAGCTCTGTACTTCCCACCAAAACGTGTCCGAACACGGTGAGGCCCATCTGCGGTTTTTTTACGGTTAGTTTGCCGGTGAATTCGGTCGCATCAGAATACACGAAAACGTTATACTGTCGTTCGGGAGAAACCATTAGCAATATGCTTTTGATCTCTTCTTCGGTTAGACAGTTGCTTGTCTTTGCCTTCAAAACGGCCTTGAATTTTGACTTTTTCTCCTCCGGGGATAGAAGTCTAAACTCTTCGTTGGTCATAAAACACTTCCTTTCTGAACGTAAAAAGGCGCACACGAAATTACTGACAAGTAACTCATGTGCGCCTGAAATACGCTCGATTCATTTTGTAATCCTTAGTTTTCGTCAAAAAAGGGATTGCTACCGCCAAACGCTTCAAAGCCGGTAAAGCCGCCTTTGTTTGCAGAGGCAACCGAAGGTGTTGACTGTGCGTTGTTTGCCGTCTTTGTGGTGTTCTGGGGATCCTTAGAATTGCTTCCGCCGGAGGCGTACTCGATGTCATCAAGAACGATAACCGTTATGCTTTTCTTCTCCTTGGTTTTAGAGTCTTCCCAGACATCCTCGTCAAGGCGGCCGACAAAGTTGACAAACGAGCCTTCTTTGAGCTGCATCTTCTTGATGCGTTCGCAGATTGGGCCAAAGCCTTTGACCGCCATGTTGATCCAGCGAGTATTATCCGAGGCCCCGGGGTCATAAACCTTCTTGCCGATTCGGAATCTCACTGCATCTCCTTTCTCCGAAAACTTGATTGCTGCTGCGCCGTCATATCCTCTCGAAATAACGACTTGGGTTCCAAATACCTTTAACATAAGGCACTTCCTTTCTGCAGGTTTTTCCTGCGGTAAAATGTATTTATTTCAACCTGCTTTGGCAGGCAGAAACCGAAGAAAACAAAAAAGTGCCAATCCGTGCAAAGCACCAATTGACACATTAAAAATACTGATAACTGGGATTTCACATTAGAAATCTTGATACTGACAAAGATATTATATCACAAGTTTTCACAATAGTCAATCCATTCTGGAAAATGCTTCTTTTCTAATTTCAATAGCATAATAGCTGTTCATCCAATACTCGCCGTCACGTGTGTATACGGGAGCTTTTTCGGACAGGTATACAATTACGGTATCTCCGACCTTAAGTCGCTTAAGTTGCCTCCTAACGGGTATGGTGAGTTGTTTGTTGTCATCGAGCTTCAATATAATGCTTTTGATGCGCTTCCTAAACGGAGTTGCTTCAATATGCGTGCACACACCGCTCACCGAAACGAAACTCCCGCTAAGGCAATTATATTGTAATAAGGCCGTGTTTGCAAAGAGGGAACCTGCAAACAGCAGACAGGGGATATATAAGTACGCATCACCACTTATGACAAGTATGGTGACAAAGAGTAACGAAAACAGCAATGCTACAGCAAAGCGTATGATGATCTGTTTTTGCAACGCTTCGGGAACTTGTTTGAATTTTCCTTTCAAGACTTAACACCTCGCAGTACAAGTATTGGTTCCATTTTTAAAATCTCATCAATATCCTTTAATGTTTTTATTCCGGCAAATTTCCGTTCTTGGGCGAGTTCATGTTTTGATCACCGCAGAGGGTGTATATTAGCACTGGCTCTTTCTTTTTGCTTAGTTTTCATGAACAAAGGGTGAGAAACACAACATCTGTATCGATTAGAACACGTACATCATCACAAGGCATAGTGTAATCACGATCAACGCGCCGCCGACAAGGGCCGCGATCCTCTTGACAAGAAGCTTATCGATGCCGATGTGGACATGCCTGTGATCGATGGGCAATAGGTCTTCGTAATATCCGTCATAGCCCTCGTTATACTCAGCGTATAATTGCTCATCTGAGATCGTGGCTTGAGCTTCTGGTTCGATATGATGGCTTTCTTCCGGAATGACCTCTTGGTTTTGAAGGGTTGTCTTGGACGGCAGCTCCTTTCCGCATTCAATGCAGAAGGAGGACTTATCGTTAACGATCTTGGTTCCGCAGTATGGACAGAATTTCATTTTTGTGCTCCTTTTCACGAAAGATAAAAAGCGGACCTAAGGGTATAGGGCCACTTGCTGACGGTAGAATTATATCATCTTTTCATTTACATGTCATCGGCTTTATTGTGCCAATATTTTGCCATTTTGTGGGGGTACACTTTTTTAAGGATTGAAACAGATTATATGATTGTGATGGTCGATAAGCTTGACTACTGAAGAACTGTTTTGAGTAACGGCGTGCGTAGCTGATCGGAAAAGTCAACTTCGTATGAGGGCTATGCTTTGCAATATACTCCGTAGAGAGATTTTATAGATATTAGTTGATTTGTGTTGAAAAATGCAGAAAAATATGATATATTATATTTATTAAAGAAATAATGGGAGCATATATGAAGACTAGTACTTACTACATTAATTTGATTCAAAATAGAGGTAATACGTTGTATAATCTTGGTGCATTCTTAAGGCAAGATAACGGCGACGGATTTGCAAAAGTTGCTAAGCTTTTCAAAGGAAATCATCTTATCAAAGAGTTGATGCAAAAAAAATATTTCCCTGAGCAAATCTGTGAAAAAAATCCTTATTATTTAGAATTGCTTCCTTTGGAAAAACTTTTGCTATGGAATTGCCACCTTATTAATGTATATGCTAACGAAATAATTGCTTTTTCGGAAAAGAAGGCTGTTTTTGAAAAAATGTTTTTGTCTTCGCGGTATGATGAAGCATATGCGGTTTGTGAAGAGGTAAGACAGGAATATGGTTGCTCCATGTGGCTGCTAGATTCATATGGGCTTTTGAATACTTTTTCTGATAAAAAATATGGGTTGAAAAAAGATTTTGAAGATGGTACACTCAATTATTATAGCCTTTTGTTATTAAAAAATGAGAAATCCGAACGTCAAACACAATATATAAATCGAATTAACCACCTGCTTTTGAAGCTTGGTGAACCCTTTCGTTCTTATTTCAAATATAAACTTTTTTGTGAGACATCTTGTAGTGGGGCCGAAGTTGATAAACGTTGGAAAAACATTCTAGATGTTGAAAGCAGTAAGTCAATAATAGACATATATCTTACGACTTTGGACTGCCTTCAATATTATGTTAGATATTGCCCCAAAAACAAACTAAGAATTTTTGATTGTTGTATGGAACTAATATCTCATATAGATATACCGTGTTGCAAAATACTTTATGCGGGGTTCGCCAATGAAAAAATACATTATGACGTTAAAATAGAAACTTCTTGCTATATAGATTGGATGAGAAACGAAGAATATGATAAGATTTTAAACGCGTTTGTCCAAGAAGGACTCGGAGACTATAATAGTTTTACTACATATCGCTATGTAGCTATTGCAGCGTTACATTGTAATTCTTGTTTGGAAATTTCTTTGGAAACACTAAGTAATAAAATATTATCTTACACATATAATATTCTTGGAAAAAACAAGATCGAGCTTGTACAAGAATCGTGCGAAAGCTTAAGAAGTATGGCTAGGTATCTGCGCTCCTTTATAATTCATAAAGGTATTTGTTTGTTTTTGAATACGGAACTAAATGTTGGTACAAATTATCACATTGCGCAACAAGTTGGAACATATAGTGACGAAATGTTATTATGTTTCGAACTCAATAATGATGCTCTTCCGTTGCTACCATATCGTGCTTTGTATACCTCGAATAATAAAGAAATTTTGATGTCCTTAAATTTAAATGAGGTTCGTGAAAAAATACCATTTGCGGCGCTTTATTATGAAACGGCTACTATTAAAATGCGGGTAAGTGTTTTAATAAGTGATAAAAAAATATCCGATGCAATAGCTTTATTTGTGAATTCGTATATTAAAAATCCTTTTTTGGTTTATTGTATAGAGATTAGTGAAATTCGGGAGTATCTGCATAATAAAATAAAGAGGGAATCGGATATTAGTCTTGAAGAATTGTGCTACATTTTTATTGATGGGGAATATAGGGGTTTTCGGAGTTCTTGTTTTCTTAACTTTCTTGACGGTGCGTTGTTAACAGAACCATTAAAGATATTAGAAGACTCAAAGTATGATCGCGAATGTGTGTGCTTCTTTCTGAGCAGAATTTGCTCTGCTGAAATGTTAATATCTTTATACACGCTCTTTGATTCGACGGACGAGGCGGAAAATTATCGAATTAATATTTGCAAACTATTGTCGAAAGATGATAATCCATACTCAAGAGAAGCTAAAACAGAGGCAGAAGAATTAACGAAGAACAAAGCATTGCAGCAAAGGTTAGTAAATGTTGATCGAAGTCGAGTATCCATCGATACTTTAAAAATACAACAAGATGTTTTTGAGGATATCGAAAATCAGATAGGGATTTGCAATGCCTTGATTTCAAAAGAATTATCTGCCCAAACACAAGATTCGTATTTAATTATTAATCCGAAAACTGACGCTTACTTATCTTTGTACGAAACATATGCAAAAATGTTTTGTTTTAGCCAAAGTGGGCTGGACACATCTTTAAGCACTAGGGTTAGACATGGTGCTTTCGAAAATCAAATTTTTAGAATTTTTACTGAAAATCATTTGATTTATAATGATGGAAATAATCAACTTTTTCAGCCGCTTCTTGAAAAAGGAATGATGGAAGGAGAAGCGAAAACTGTTTTACAAACATTCCACTCTGATGTACAGAACAAGCTTCAATATTTTACACAGCATACGTTGAAAGTATTTATAGACGAACCGATAGAAGGAGCGGTATTTGACTACAGTGTGAAAAATGTTGGCGACGAAGGCCTTGATATTGCCCTTTGGCTAGAATCTTGGAGTGGTACAATGTCCAATGCAACTGAAGCTATAAAAATGCTTCATAAATTGTTGATCAATAAAACTAATCAATATTTAGAGACGATTCGCACGAGATTTTTAATTGAGCTTGAAAATGATTTGATTGGTATTTTAGATGATCTTTCCAAAAAAATATATGCTTGCACGAAAAATTCTAGCACAAGACGCGAAGTACAAAGAAGTATTAACCAGTGTAAAATGGCTTTACAGAGTGAATTTAAGACAGTGGCGGGGTGGTTTTATTTGTCCGAATACGAAGAATGGGAAGACTATAGTTTTTCGGAGTTGTTGGACATATGTCTAGAAATTACAAAAAAACTATTTGTAGGATTCGAAAGAGTGAGAATAAATAATGCAATAGATGATCATCTTATCTTTGGTGGGAAAACATTTAGATGCAATACGGACATGCTTTCGATTATGCTTAATAATGCTTTTCTTCATTCGGGTTTTTGCGAAACTCCGGAAAAACTTATAATTACCTGCGCGCTAAGGAGTGACGAAGATGGCATTTTTATCGAAGTGGAGAATAATTTAAGCAATTTTGTGGATATTAAACAATTGGCAGAAAGAATTGAACAAATAAACGATGCGTATAAAAATGGTATATATAGGGCATTAAATACACGTCAAGAAGGGGGGATGGGTTTGTACAAAATTATGCTCATCCTTTGTAAGACCATGAATGCAAAAGATGCGTTCTGTATTTCTTTGAATGATCATAAAGTAAAAGTAGGAATAAAGTTACCAAAGGAGTTGATTTGCTATGAGAAAAATACTATTAGTTGATGACGATGATTATAAGGTGGCAAATATCAAAACATTCTTGGCGGAAAATAACTATGATATTTCTATAGAGGGTGCACTTAATCCTGGCTTAAGAAGGTTATTAAAGGAAAACTTTGATTTGATTTTATTGGATATGAGTATGCCAACCTTTAAGATAACCGAGAGCAAGAATTTTAATTCGTTTGGCGGCATCGAATTCCTAAGAGAAATGAAGAGGAAAAAGAATCATACACCGGTTGTTATTGTAACACAATATGAAATATTCGGAGAGGGAAAGTCAAGAAAAACGGCAGAAACTATTGATCGAGAATGCAAAGAAGGATTTGAAAATTATAAAGGAATTGTAATATATTCTTCAACAAAAAACACGTGGAAGGAAAAATTGCTTCAAACAATAGGAGTTTAAATATGGTAAATATATTAATTGTGGATGATGATACTGCTCGCACAAGAGAGATCTGTTTAGAAATATCTATAGACGATGTGGATATTGACTTTGCAACAACAAAAATTCAAGCTTTAAAGAATATGACGGACAAACACTACGATTTGGTAATTATTGATATTATGTTGCCAGATGATGCAAAGACGCTGACGCCCGCGCAAGATGGTGGGAAATCTTTGCTTGCTCAAATGGAAAATACAAAAAGAATAAAAAAACCGTTGAATATAGTAGCGATTACCCAAGGGGTGGATGTATATAAAAAAATAAAGCCGGAATTCGATTCGAAGTTAATCCCGTTGTTTCTGTGGACGACATCTAACACTGAGTGCAAAAAGGCCATAAAAAACAAAATTGAGTATTTAATTAAAATTGATAAACAAAAGCAGAGAGCTATCCGAGCAGACATTGCAATCGTTACTGCTGTAGAAACTGAATATAATTCAGTTCAAGCATTATTCGATAACTGGGAAACTGTTGAATTACCCAATGATCCTACCATATATAAAATTGCAACGACGACTATTAACGATTTAAACAAAAAAATTGTTTTAGTCATGTTGCCAGAAATGGGGATGACCGCGGCTTCTTGTTTTACAACGAAACTGTTGCTACTATTTCAGCCTAAACAAATATATATGGTTGGAATATGCGGCGGGATTAAGGGCGAGATCGAATTAACAGATGTAATAGTTGCATCAGCTTCATGGGATTATGGCAGTGGAAAAATCAAGCCTAGGTCTGCAGAAAACACATATTATGAACTTGAGCCTTCGCCAAATCAGGTGGGTATCAATGCTAGTATTGCATCGGAAATCAGAACATATAAGGATGAAATCATAGGAGAAATTATCTCCGAATGGAAAGCGTTGTATCCTGATAAGCACATAGCTCCAAAAGTGTATTTATCTCCTATGCCATCAGGCGCTGCAGTGATTTGCGATGAAACTGTATTTTCGGAACTTATTCGGCCTCAACACCGTAAGTGTGTTGGGTTAGATATGGAATCGTATGGCGTTTATTTTGCGTCAAAATACTGTGTGAAAGAAACTATAGATTTTCTTTCTATTAAAAGCGTGTCTGATTTTGCTGATATAGAAAAAAATGATAATTATCATGATATATGTTGCTTTATTAGCTCAAGATTTTTAATAAAGTTTTTAGAGCGGCATATCGAAGCATAAATTCAATGAAATTTGGGAAAAGGTTGAGAAGTGAGCTCAATATGTTTGAAAAAAGTTCGTTTAGTGATTGCGGCATGGTTTACGCTACTTGCTCAGGGTGATAAAACAAGCAATATAAATAATGTATTCCTGTAATTTGCGCTTCGGCAGCATGTTATTTCGGTCAATCTTCCAAAGAGGTTTTAAGCGGTTTAAAAGCAAATAGGACTGCAAACTGTTGCTTTCATCTTTGTCTTGCCATTTATAGGGATTGGAACGGTCGAGGCGAAAGTAATTAGATGGTAGACTAAGATAGATGCAAAGAATTTGTTGTGAAACTTATCATCCGATAATATATGCTTATTTTTTGCGGGGGATTAGTATAGTGCTTTTCATTTGGATTTTAAAACCAATTATGGAGACTGTGTTAATTGTTTTGCAAAACTTCTTGACACAGTCTCCGTATCATTTTTGAAACATTTGACTGGGTTATTATCTTCAAAATGGGCTTGCCGAGATTGCTCCCGCTGTTTTTGCACAGGCGGGATCGGATTTTGCATATACCACGAAGCTAGCTACATTTGATAATGTGTTTTCGTCGCAAGTAAAAACTCGCTGAGTGATTTGAACGTCATGTTGATTGCAACATGGTTTTCGGGTCTGTTTCCAAACCTCGGTACAATCCATCCTTTTGTAGCTGTTTCTCTGGGCTCACTATCTGCGATGAAAAGAAAATCCCCTTTGTTCGCCGGGATCAATTGAGCAGTTCGTGAAAGGCTTTTTCCATCCGGTCTGGGACGGCCTTGTTTTGTAAGTTTATCTGCAGCGGTACCGCCAAGACACTCGTATAGAGGCTTGGTGTCACCGTTTCGTCTTTTTGTTTGCAATGTATACCTTAGTTCACCGCATTCCAATTGTCTGCAGAGATCCAGAAACTCATCTACCGCAATATAGATATGAATGTTGTTGGTCTGACGCTGACCAGCAGGTCGAGTAATTTCGTAGGTTGCAAAGGCAAGGTGAATTCTCCCGATAGGGAATGCGTCATTTAAGCTTTCAACAAAGCAGTTCTTCGCATCCTTTCGTGTGATTTGGTAGTTGTAACGTTGTTCCATCATTTGTTCTTTCTCTCCTTATTTGTTTTTGGATCATTTGGTCGTATTCTAAAAAGCTTTAATAATTTGTCTCGAGAAGGTTGGCTCCATAACGTATTTTGCGGAATTGATCAACGCGTCCGGGATCTTGAACTCTATAGCGCTATACTGTGCTATCGAACTTCTCCCTCCAAGCCTTAGTTTCTTGAGTTGGAAGGATTGCAGTTTCACTGAGTCTATTCTGATATATTCGCTGATGATACAAACGTTAACGAAAACAAAAAAGAGCAGCATTAACGTGTAGGCAGTTGCGTCAAAATAATCTCCGAATGAAGTCGCATGCAATATTGTTGATACGCTTATTATCGCTATTTTCATTGCGAAAACACCCATACCTAAAATAATGAATTGAGAATATCTTTTTATAGGGATCACACTCCTGTTTTTGATTTATCTATGGAAACGGTTAGCCCAATAAGGGTCCCCGGGAAAAGGATCAGGGGAACCTCTCGGTTTCAATCTATATAAAAAAGCACCCAAGGAATGTTGAAAAAACGTTCTTTGAGTGCTTTTGTTGCCATGAGGCTGTGATTGCGTTTTAGAGCAGAGGGGGAACCCACCTCTGTGCTCTTCGGTGCTGTGCTTCCCGTTAGAAAGCATAAAAATAGTGTCCGAAATAAAACTTCGGACACTGCGAAACATGAAAACTATAATTGCTAGGTTGCAATTAACTGATACTTACGCGAGTATTATAGCAGAAGATTTTGTAAAATGCAAGAGGGTCGATTCACCTATGAAAGTGTTTTTCAAAGTAGACCTTGACTTGCTCCATATCTAATGCCAAGATCTTTTGGCGCGCGTTACCTGTTCTGGTAATGTAAGTGGCATCACCGGTTTGAATATATCCTGTTAACTGATCGCAAGGATCGTATCCGGCCGCTTTGATGCTACGAATGATTGATTCCATTGTGCGTTCGAAAAGAGTCATTTTACATTACGCTTTCTAACACTATAGTACGTTAGTAGTATACATGTTTTGATCGAAAAAGTCAATATTGGGTTGCTACAGGATGAAAAAAGATTGCAGTTTATAATGAATCTATAGTACCAAAAGGAGTTTGTATTATAATAATTTTTATTTGCGAATTGATTATTTGTGTTTTTTGATTTTTGCTTGCTCAGAATCAACGGTTAGATAAATGATCTATGAATATAGGAATTCGCCGTGCCTCCATAGCGATTCCAAAAAGCCGGGTCTTTGAAGGAAGGCTTATCAAAATATGGGCTCGATTTTTATGCCTTCTCAGGAACTCTTCGACATTTCGCGTCACGAGCACCGAATAGTCGGTTTTTTTCGACGAATACGCCGTCGTGCTTTTCAAAATAGATAAAATGAGTTATAAATGGTTAGCGGATTCTAAATTATCAAAAAATTTGTATTTCGTTGTAGCGAGTGTATGTACAATTGCCTCATATATGGTTTTGTAAGGGCGGTGATATGGTAGTGTTTTTTTAAAATTAATTTCCGTAGATGGCGGTATCAATATTGGCTTCTTACTGAAAATAGATTTGCGTAATGATACAGATAACTATAAAGCCCAACAATGGAGGTATAAGAAATGACTGGAATTGTGGAAAGTGTAGGACTTGGTATATTGACAAATTTAATATACGACATAGTAAAATATGCTGGATTAAGGTTTTCGAACAACAAAACCATCAAAGAACGTGAGCTGTGCGAAATAATAGAAGCAAGGTTATCCAAAAATGTTCCTGAGGAGATTAAACCTCTATTAGAGTCATCGGTTTTCGTAACTTTTTTTTCCTCTGCGCAATTTCTTGATGTAATAAATGCATACACTGAATACAAAATTATATGCAATTATACTTGTGATAATCCCAAAATTAAGCAATATATTAAGAAGTCAGGCGTAATCTCACAGCATGACCTGGTGGAATACATTGCAAAAAATATTTACGGGCTATACACGGAGCAAAGCGTGGTTGCTGTACCCACCCTTATTCATATCAAAAAAGCTGTGTTATATATTATCGCTTTATCGGAAAGCATTATTTCTGAGAATCTTTCGCCGGAGACGTCTCGCTTGTTACTTCTTTTGAACTCTCGAATTGATATTTTTTATGATAACATTACGGGAATGCTTTCTAAGTTGCAAGATATGATTGAGGGAATACAAGCGAAGCAATTGATTGCCCCCAATGCGGCGTATGAGAAAACAAAAACAAAGTACTATAGCGTTTTAAAAGATAAAAATTCCGAGGCTCACATTTATTTATTGGATAAATTTCCTTTCGAAGATTTTTATGTGCCGCCAATATTGCAGCGAGCAGTGGCCAAGCAAAAGACAAAGTCTGGTTTTGAATTGCGTGGATTGGGGACATACGAGCGAGATTTAACAGCATGGAAGGATATTTTTGAAAAAAATAATATTATATATTTAACTGGTGGTGCTGGTTATGGCAAGTCGTTGTTCACACAGAAGATAATTAATAATTATTCTGACCTTAATATTTTTCATGCTAACGAATACCTTGTTATCTATGGGGAATTAAAGGCTTTTTACCCCAATGGTTCTGATTCGGCGATTCCTGTAATTGAGTTTCTAAAAGATAGCATTAAAAATAGCACATTGATGGATGTGTCTAGTGATTTTATCGAGTATTATTTAAATTCAGGAAGATGCATTATACTGTTAGATGCACTTGATGAGGTGGATAAGCAAAAAAGAACTTCGTTGCACGAAAGTGTTGTGGCCTTCTTTAAAAATCAAAACCCCAACAATAAGATATGCATTACCTCAAGAGATCGTGGATTCATACCCGAAAAAAATGTTGAGGTACTCAAGATATGTCCGCTAAATGAAGAACAGATAGAAAAATACGTTGATAAGATTATTGCGTTGCAAAAATTTGAAAAAAACGATAAAGAAGCTTTTATGAATCAAACCCGAATATTGGTTGAAAAAGGTTTCTTGAATAGTTTCCTTGTGCTTTCGCTTCTTATCAATATTTATAAGGCTGAGCGCGAACTTCCTGAAAACAAGCTGGAATTGTATCAAAAATGTTTCGAGTATATTGCGAATCGGAGAGAACGAGACAAAACTCAAAAAGACTTTGATTGGCGCAGTATTTCTCCTATAATGAAAGATAATACTTTCATTGAGCTTTCTCAAATGGGGATGCCAAATAATTCTAATATCGACAAAGAAGAAATAAAGGAAAGACTACTTCAAGTTTATAAAACAAAGTATGGTAGTGAATCTGAGGCCGAGAATGCCATTGATGAATTTTTAAAATTTTGCTCTGATCGGACTGAGTTATTTGTACCAACACTTGAAGATAAATATAAGTTCTTTCATAGATCTTTCTTCGAGTATTTTTACTCGCTATATGTTTTTTATAGGTGCAACAATGAAGATGAAATACTAAGCGAGCTGCAAAAGTTTGATGTGGATTCAGAAGTGTTTGAATTGACGGTTGCTATGTTAAAGCAGAAATCGGAAAAGAAGTACCAAGATCTTATTGATAAGATGTTTTTGAATGTTCGAGACGAATTCGAAACCGGCTTTTTCGAATTTCAGACATTTAATATTCTTGTTTTGGCTATGCAAGTTGTTGATGATGCAGTTTATAAAAGACAGTTCCTTGAAATACTTTTGAGCGAAAAAGAGACTATCTTAAATCATCTTAGTAAAATACATAACTTAAGGTTGATACCAAATATTTTTGAGGAAAGCGAAGAGGCTTGCCAAAAGATATGTAATGCCTACTATGATGAATGTTTGATGATTATTTTTGTTAATTGCGAAAGAATTTTTCGAATTGCAGATGATTATATGAAAGACCGAAGTGAAGACTTTTTTGAGAAGATGTGTTCAGGAAAAATTGCTCGAATGCTGCAAAGACGAATTGTTTATAAGGGTCATGATGATGACAATAATTTTCTCATGGATGTTTTTTCTCGTGTTCAAAATTGTCGCGAGATATTGCTTAACATACCCGATGAAGTCATTATGACAATATACAAAAAGTTTTCTCCCCGCAACTATAAAAAAAGAACAGCAATCACTCGAGCAACCATCACAAGATTTTTGAATTTGTCTAAAGAGCAGCAAGAAAAGATTTTGGAATTTATTGTTATGAGTGATATAGATTATAGTCATATTTGGGCAATATAAAATATATTTTAAATAGCAATATCAAATATAACGCACTCTTCCTTAACTCAGCTAAACGCTTTACTTATTAGGCATTTAGCTGAGTTTTTTATGTGCGCGACAAGCAAATTGAACAGTTGGGTAGGAGTTCTTGTCTAAGAATGTGGAGAGTCTCCTCTAGCTTTACCGTAATGCCATTAAGTTTAGGATCGTTTGGGCGATGGCAATAATGGCTCGTTTCTTTCCTCAGCGTCTAGGAAGCTGCTCATGGTTTTGCACAAGTCCGTTTTTATCGGACTTGTGCATATCGATTTCGCGCCAATAACCGTTTCGCAAACATATAGTTGAGTTTTTTTATAAAATAATGATGCTGATTGCAAGAATACAAAAAATAGTTGTATGGCACTAATTACGATCCTGACGTTCTCGACGACTATTGATATATAGAATTTAGTCGATCTGGTTTTTCGCCAGCGTCGGTAAGTATTGGACAATGACGTTGCGACGAATACGGCGAAAAAATCAACGAAAGGGGCGTCGATGATTGATTTTTTATAGCAGAAACTTATAATTAAATTGAAAAATAAACTATGAGAAGAGACATTACATAAAGATAGTCAAAGAAAGGGGAGTGTCTGTAATGAACTGCAGAATTAGATGCGCATCACGAATGAGTGGAAGGTGGCGTCTGTTTTGCGGAAAGAGACGCTATCCTTTGAAATTCATTTCACGATGCGCATAGTTCCGTCAACCGGGATTATGCGCTTTTTCGTTCATTCAATTTCTTTCAAGAAAGGATTCGTAAAATGAAAAAGTTTTTTAGAGTACTATCTGCTTTTTTAAGTATTACACTCGTCATTTGCGCTTTGCCTCAGTCTGTACTGGCGCAGATCGGCGATTTGCTAAGCGACCAAGACACCGAAGCAACCGAAACGGTTTCTCATGATATCTACGTTCTAGGCGAGGTCATCGACAACCGCACCGAGACCAGCAAGACCTTCCGCATGTCGGACGGCAGCTTTATCGCCGCCGATTACGGGCAGGTAATTCATTACGCCGGCGAAGACGGCGTATGGACCGATTACGACAACACCCTAACCTTCTCCGAAGCGTCCGCCAGAGATGTCGACGATATGGCCGGGTACGGCAATTCCGGTTCCGACCTTCGCATCAAGCTGGCTAACAACTCCAACTCCAACAATCTCTTGAAGCTCACCTTCGGAAACTACAAGGTCAGCATGCACCTGGTAGGGGCCAACAAGAGTAAGGCGTTGGAAGTTTACCCCGCTATGGAAGACCCGGAGGGCAACGACATTGACTCCGCGGCTACCCTTTATAAATTTTCCGCAGGCGCTATCTACGAGGATATCCTGCCCGACGTGGACCTGGAATACATCATTTCCGGGGGCTCCGTAAAGGAAAATATTATCATTAAAGATACCGCCGACAGCTATACGTATACCTTCGAGCTGAAACTGCAAGGGCTTATCCCCGAGGTGGATGAAGAAGGAAATATCCTCCTGAAGGACGAAATCACCAACGAGACTCAGCTGGTTATCCCCGCAGGCTACATGTTCGATGCCAACGGCGCGTACTCCGATGCCGTTTCCTACAGCATCGCTCACAAAAACGGCGAAAAGTACATTCTCACCGTCACCGCGGACGCCGACTGGATTAACGCCGATGACCGTGCGTTCCCCGTGACCGTGGATCCTACGGTGGAAATGTTTGAAACTGTTAAAAATACTGCAGATACATATATTTCACAGAACAGCCCTACTTCAAAGAATGTTCTTAGCGGAAAAATGGTCGCGGGATATTACAATGGAAACAGCTCTGTTGAATGGCATGCCTTGATCGAGCCGGAATTTCTGCCTGCAATTCCTGAAACGGCTGTCGTTGTTGAAGCTGCTTTACAGTTGCAACAAATTGATACCGGATATACTTCTGTGAATTTGGCAGCTGTTCCTATCACACAAGCCTGGGATTCGTATGATGTAACCTGGAATACCAAACCGACTTACGGTTCAGATATACTGGACTACGTATCTTTGTCAGAGGCTACCGAAGATACCATCATTTCTTTTGATATTACTAGGCTGGCACAGACTTGGTACAATGGCTCTGCTTGCTATGGCGTGGCTTTGATCCCTATTTCCGGAAACGGCAACGGGCACGTTTATTTTGCCTCTTCTGACTCTGCAACGACATATACACACCCCCGTTTGATGGTGTCCTACCGAGATACTAAGGGTATTGAGGACCATTGGACATATTCTACTCAAACCATTGAGGCGGGAACCGGATACGTCAATCACTATTCCGGAAGCCTTGTATATGTTCTGGATCTTGGCATTGATACCGGAGATTTCCCGTATGCGGCAGAGTATGTCTACAACAGTTATCTTGCTGGAACGGAGTTTTCAGCAGTTCATAAAATAGAGGGTGTGTCTCTCTATGACATGACTTTTGGCAATGGTTGGCAGTTAAACTTCCTGCAGACCTTAGTAAATGCGGGAGATGAATCAGCACCGTTGTACGTATATACAGATACCGATGGCACTGACCATTATTTCGAGTACAACGCAGAAACACAGAAATATGAAGACGAAGATGGCCTGGGATATGTTTTGTCTGTATCCGGCACGGCTCCTGTATTGACAACACCTGAAGAACTCACTATCACGTTCTCCAACGGTGTTATCTCTTCTGTATCCTATGAAGAGGAAGACAGCATTAAGTGTTTTAACTTTGTTTACACAACCTCTACAGCAGGCTCAAAGTTAAATGAAATCGTAGATGAAAGCGGCAATACGATTTTGTCGTTTACATATTCCGGAAATGCTATTTCGGCGATTAAACAATCTGACGGTAAATTTGCCACTTTCACGTATTCCGGAAATAATCTTTCGGGCATTCATCCTAATGGTGGAAAAGTGTACGACTTCACCTATAGCGCAGGGCGGATGACCGAAGTTGAAGTCGTGGAAACCGCAGAAGCTATTCTTTATACACATACCTTATTTAACGGTGTATACAGAGTTTCCAAAATCCAAAAGAGCTATAGCGGAACCATTGGCGAGACAGTGAACATGTCCTATGCGGACAAGAAGACTGTTATCGAAACTGCAGGTGCGGATGATCAGATTGATACCGTTACCGACAACATCCACACAGTCTACCTGTTCGATAACTACGGACAGACCATCAACATCTATGCAAAATCCGCTAAAGACAATACTGTTTACAACGCCGTGGGCGTTTCCTACGATAATTCCGAAACCTTCAAGGTTGGTGAAAACAACATTCAATCCATTTCCGCAACCAATAGCGGTATTTGGAATCGTTTGAAAAACACAAGTGTCGAAGATGGCGCAAGCTATTGGACAACCGTTTCTTCTTCCTATAGCTCTGTGACCACCGCCGAGAAGTTTGTCGGCAATAAATCGTTCAAAACCACGATGAGCACGGCCTCTTCGACATACCAGGGCCATAAACAATCCTTTTCTCTCGCGGCTGGTACGTATACCTTCTCGGCGTATGTAAAAACCACAGGAGTGACCGGATCCGGCGGTGCGCTTCTTGCAATCATGAATTCCTCCGGAACGGTTCTTGCGAAATCTGAGTATATTACCGGAACGACCAGTACAGACATCCAAAACGGTTGGAGAAGAATTTTCGCAACCGTAACGCTTTCTTCCGCAACTACTGTATCGGTATTTGCAGGTTTGTATAAAGCTACTGGTACGGTTTACACCGATGCATTGCAACTGGAAAGCGGCGATACCTACAGCGAATACAACCTGATCGAATCTGCAGGCTTTGAACAGGCACTGTATTGGACCGGAACAGGTACATCTGTCAATCAATATATCGCAGAATACTGGCAAGGCAATTGCTCGGCATACATTACCGGTGATGTTTCCACCGATAAGAGCCTGAGCCAAACGATCAATCTTTCTCAGCCTGCCGGAACCACCTTTGTGCTCTCCGGATGGGCGAAAGGCAACTCTGTCAAAATTGAAGAGGGCGACGGCAGAAGTTTCAAGCTCTGCGCTACAGTTCGATACAGCGACGCTGATGCAACCGCAGAGACCTTTGAGGCTGCTTTCAACCACAACAATCCCAACTGGCAGTATATATCCTGCAATATCACGCCTTCTTACAATTACACGATCGCATCCATCACCGTTTCCATCCACTACGACAAGAACGCCAACACCGCATATTTTGATTGTCTGTCTCTGACAAGCGGCGGCGTAATCGTTCTGTCCGAGGATAGCGAATCCGAGGAAGAAACCGTAACCTGCACTTGCGAGGATACCGCATGCGGTTCCGACTGTTCTTGCGGCGGTAATTGCGAAGACAACAGCTGTGACTGCAGCTGTAACGGCAGACTGATCTCCATCGATGCAACCCATAAATATCAGATCATCGACGGTATCAAGTACACCTATACCTACGATAGCGAAGATCGAATTGTCGCAACCGTGCTCGAAAACGTCTCCGGAAGCGGTTCTACCGATAAGTTCTACACTTCTACGTCTTACTACACCGAGACGGGAACAGATACGTACGAAGTAACCGCTGAAACCGACGAACGTGGCAACACCACGATTTACAAGTATTTGAACGATAACTTGATGTTTGTAGTAGATGCCAAGAACATCACCACGGCGTTCGAATACAACTCCAATGACCTGGTAACTAAGCTTTCGCAAACCATCGGTACTCTGCAAATCTCCAACACCTATACCTACGATGGCGAGGATCTTACCGGCATCACCCATAAGGAAAGCAGCACCGCAACCCAGGCGTATACCTTTACATACGACGTATACGGAAATCTCACTGCCATCAAGCAGGGTAGTACGGCTCTTGTTACCTACGCATACAATGCCAACAACGGCAAACTGATTTCTGCAACCTATGCCAACGGATTTGTGGAGTCTTACGTTTACGATGCACTTGACAATCTCTATCAAGTGAAGTATAATAATACTGTCAAGTATTCGTATTACTATGACAATTCCGGCGTTCTGCAGTACGTTGTGGATGTTCCCAACGGCACCACCGAATACTACGAGTGCGATGCTAACAGCAATCAGATCAGAACGGTACGGTACAAAACAAGCGATAAATCCGTTCAGCTCATCAATGAAGTCGTTAACAATGCCGAAGGCCAAGTCACCGGTGTCCGCTATATCCACGCCGACGGCACCGTGGACTATTACGGCTATACTTACGACGAAGACGATAAGATTACCCAGCTCGTTCTGCCTTCAAACGATACTTGGGAATACGAAGAGGACATCTACGGCAGACTGACCTCTGAGAGCATCGTCAAATCCACCGGCGCAGTTCTGCTGTCCAAAACTTATTCCTACTTGGCGGGTAGCGGCGGAGCCAACGCAAGCACCCATTTGATTGGTTCCGTAGCTTATAGCGACAACACCACGTATAGTTACTCCTACGATGCGGTAGGGAACATCACCGAGATCAAAAAGAACGGTACTACCATCCGCAGTTACGTGTATGACGAGCTGAACCGACTGACCCGCGAAAACAATCACGAGCTGTTGCAATTTATTTACTATACCTATGACCATTCGGGCAACATTCAAAGCAAGTCAAGACACTACTGGGCGGGAGTTGTCATCGAAGAAACTTCCTACACCTACGGTAACACCCAGTGGGGCGACCTGCTGACCAATTACAACGGAACCGCCATCTCCTACGATGCATCCGGTAATCCTCTTAAGTGGAGAAATGTAACGAACCTGAATTGGCAAGGTCGCAAGCTCACCGGTCTCGTGATCGATACGATGGGAATGCAAGGGATGAATTTCAGCTACAATGCTGACGGCATCCGCACGAAAAAATCTCACTATAACCACAATGATGCCAATATGTACGAAGTATCGTATGTGTTGGATGGTACCAAGATTCTTTCGCAAACGTATTCTCACGCTGTCACCAAGGAAACCTACACCGTAAAGTTCTTCTACGATGCCAACGATGCGCCCATTGCCATGGAATATGACGGTAACTACTACTATTACCGTACCAATATTCAGGGTGATATCGAAGGGATCTACAACGCTAACGGCACTCTGGTTGTTTCCTACTCCTACGACGCATGGGGCAACATCCTTTCCACCACCGGAACCCTTGCTGACACCGTAGGTGAAATTAACCCGTTTAGATATCGTGGGTATTACTTCGATGCCGAAACGGGCTGGTATTACCTGCAGAGCAGATATTACGATCCTACTGTTGGCAGATTCCTGAATGCGGACAACTATATTTCCACTGGTTGTGGGGTTGTATGTGCAAATATGTTTGCATATTGTAATAATAATCCTGTCATGTATATCGATTATTCTGGTGAAAGTCCCTGGAGTATACTTGTAGCTGTTGTATCAATTGCTATAGTCGTAATTCCTATAGTAGTATCATCATATAACACAGATAAGCTTAAGCAGTATAAAGAATATTTAAAAAAAGCTAAACAAATTCATGGATATGTTGAGATTGGTATGGATGTGTGGGAATTCTTCCGCAAAGTTTCGTCTGCTGAGGATATACGTAAAGAAGCCGCACTTAATTTTTTGGAATATCTGAAAGATCCGTCTGTTGCCATCAGAGATTATACACATAATAAAAATAAATATTCCGAATATTGCCGAATATTTAAGGCTGAAGCAACAAATCTTATGAATATGATAAAATATGCTCCCAACCAGAACAAGATATATGTCGAACTCAAGCGTATTATAGCCAAAGATAAATTCTCGATGAAAGATGTCGAATATATGTATTCGGTTTTTCGGGATGTAGCATATAAAACATATTATCATCTAACTGTCACTATTGCAAAAGAGGCTTTAAAACCTGCAATTAAAATCGTAAAAGGTTATTATTCGTAATTGGGAGGCTCATATGTTTAAACATAAAGTCAAAATTATACTCACATCGTGTGCAATTGTCGCGGCGGTTGGCTTGCTCGTCGGTATATTGATGTTTCAGCGTTTTGTGGATTTGGGTGAGTATTATTGTGTGTTTGATGAATATGACTGTGATCGGAGCAAAGAGTATGCGCACGAGCAATTATTGGCAAATGGTTACGTCATGCACCAAGCGACTTCTTCGGAAGAGGATATTTCGGGCGAAACACTGTATTATTTGCTGCCGCCAGAGGGCGATAATCCGCTACTCGTCATCGATTGCGACTCTGTGGAAATTGCCAAACAGGTCTACGCGGATTTTTTCAAATCTACCAGAGAACAATCTGCGCATGTATGGAATGAATCGGTATTTCTAGGTGCAAATTCTTTTTGTAGAATAAATTCATGCGTATACGCACTGACAGGAGGCGATACTTTCTCTTCGGATTTGTTTTTAGCGTATGACTTGGATGTCCCGCAGGTTACCTCTATACATCTTTGCAAAAAAACAACAAAAGCAAAGGATTTATGTTTTGAGGATATCACGCGCATTGCTACTGAATGCGGTTATACTTGTTATTATAACTCGGCTCCGGAAGCATTTTTCAAGCAGCAAGTCTTTATCGTATCGCCACAGCGTGATGCGGCATTTTCTCTTGTGCAGACGAGTGGCGACATGGACGCCGAGGCGCGTGACACGTTAAAAACTTTGTACTTAGATATTTCGGATATTGCTAAAGGGAATAAATTGGTTCTGCTTCCCGATGATGCAGCTATTGTAGGGAATTGCGACAGACTAGATGAGTTTCTCGAGTTAATTCGAAATGTAAAAAGCAAAAACAGAAAGCAAAATTGAAGGAGCTATTTTGAGGTGTGGTCACTTTGAAAACACTGTTTTCAAAGAATTTTATAGTAGATTAAATATTGTATCACCGATTACAGTTTCCATCTGCGAACAACATCGGGGTATACGCTGCGAACAGTTACGGCAGACTCACTACGAGAGCATCGTCAAATCTGCTGTGTACGACGATCTGAGCCAGCTGATTTGTGAGAACAACCACGTATTGCATTGCACCGGAAACTGCCCGGGGCCTTCAGCACAGCTTAACAACATCTTCCTCAAACATCAAAAGCGTCGCTTTTATCAAGCGGCGCTTTTCCTATGCCTCAAAAAAAGACAGCCGCATTCGCGCGGCTGCCTGTGGTTGGGAGAGAGGGGGATGCTCTTCGAAGATGCGATAAATCGTTACTTGATAGATTCAATGATGCGAAGTTTTGTCTTGTAGTAGATAATATTTTTCCTTTGGGTGTTGCGACAGATTTCGCCAAATATATAGAAAACAGCAGTAATAACAATGATGTTTATCAAATGATCAGTAATCTTTTCGACGGTTTGAACATCTACTTTTTCTACCAATGAAAATAGTAAAGAAAGCGTACTAAAAACTAGAGACACTATAGGTAAGCCGTACTTAATGATTACATTCTCATTATGTTGCTCGCAATACTCCAAATTTGCTTCTGTTTCTAGCTTTTCTTTCTCGAGCCGTTCGATGCTGATTTTTTTCAACTCATCTTTCATGTGTTCAACCAAATCGGACCAATCTGTTATTTTTTCGTTTTTGAATTCGCGTTTGTACAGTGCCTTCATTGTGCATAAGCTGAAATGAATCTTTCTTTTGAAAATGATCCTCTTCCTGTTGCGCATAATATTTTTCAACATGATAATCTCCTTGCGTTTTCTCTTTGAGAAATGATTTTAAACCTCGTCCTTATCGAATGTATAAGTAACTCTATCTGTATCATTTAAACTAGGGGTTTTGATGCATAGCATACGAGTGTTTTCTATAAATTCAAATTCATGGATAGTTAATTTGGGAATTGTACAGAAATCCCCTGAATGCATTTTTTTGCAATCCCAGCCTTTTTTGGTTTTTGTTCTTAGCGTACACTCACCCTGTAAGATGTATAGATATTCAGATGAGTAAAGATGATAGTGTGGATGGTCTACTACAGCGTTCTCAAAGTGCAGCACTTTAATCTCTACTTTTTTATCATAGAAAAGTGCGGGCGTATTTGTGCCATTTGCATTGCCAACTAAATATTGATAATTAGAGCCATGCATTGCGGTGTTAATTTCATGGCTTGTCATTGATTGAATTTTGGTTTGTGGTTTTATATTTTTCTCACCTTTGTTCCAAAAATCAGATATTTGATCTTGGAAAAATTGATAATTGACATTATCAGGTGTGAGTATGAAACTTCGGCGAGAGGAATCGTCGGTCAAAAAAGGCGAATATAAATCAACCTTTATATAGTTTAAATAAGCATGTTTTCTGTCGTTGATTACTCGCATTAAACTATAGGGTAAGGCAATAGCGGTTGTTTTAAACTCTAGTGTTCCCTTTTTGCAGGAAGTATTCTTTTTCCACGCTTGTACATCATGCTCCAATGTAGTAACACCGAATTGGATTATTCTGCTAATTTCAATATCTAAATTGGTGACAACATTCATTTTAGAGAACGATGCATCAAAATCAGCAAATGTATTTGGTTCGGTTAACAAAAATTTAAAATTGCAACCGTTTTTGAGTTTTTTCAAGTATAATTGCCTCAAAAATTTATCGGCTACATGATTGGGAACGACTTTTTGTGCCGAAGTAAATGCTGTGCTAGCATAATTCACAAATGTAATCTCCTGAGCATACTTCCAGCGCTCTTCAAGAGTATCATTATGATCAACTAGTTTTCTTGGGCACATTGTGACGTTGTAGTTCGTAGAAACTTGGGTACTGTTTATATTATTAAGCCACGTGTTTAATTCAATTTCAGTTTCAGTATCTGTTGGATGAATTTGAATTTTTGTTACGCCTGATTGATCAGTTGGAATTTTTGGATTGCCATAAACACAAAGTGCGACTTTTTCGTGTCCCATTTTACCTACAAAAAGTCCAGCTTCGAAAATGACATTGTCTCTTACCGATTTTGTCTTGACTTTTCGCGAAGTGGTAACATCGTCCTCGGAATAAACAAACAGTGCAGCATCATATTTAGTTGACATTTGTTCCAAGTTTACGATCGTGCTTAAAGAGGGGATAAAAACTCCAGCGCCTGTCCAAATCGTGGCTTCATGGCCAAGATGTGATAGGATTCTTTTTATTAAGTTGGCAATTTGCTCGGCTTCTTTTGAACTTCCTATGAAAAGCTTCATGTCAATTACCTCTTTGTAGATTTAATGATTGGATAGATATGCGAGGCTTGGGAGCTAATTTTAGAGTATTCACTTTCCTGTCAATACTCCATCCCATCCGTCACGGTCAAATTTCTCACCACCAACCCCACGTTCGTATGCTGTGCGGGGGTGTTGGAGAACATGGTGAACCAGACCTGGGTAAGGGCGGGGTTGCCGTTTGCTCCGAGAATCTTCTCGTACATGCTGTCCGTTCCTGTGAGGCCGTTATCGGCGTCATATGCCATCAGAAGCGCGGCGAGGTCGAGAGATAGGGTATAAGTTCCTTGCTTCAACTGAGAGTAGGTGAACAGCTCTACGCCTGCCGCTTCGGCGACGTACTTGTTGATGTTGATCTGCCCGACAGCAAACACCAGATCCAAGCCCCAGCGCACGTCTGTACCGACGGGAGTGCCTTCCAAGGTCACATCGATATTGAGATTATCTCCCTTTTCCACGTTCACCAGACCGCCGTAGTTCTGTACTCTTGCGGCGGGGTAGGGGAAGTTGCCGGAAAGGGTCAAACGCATGGCGCCGTCTGCGGTAATCGCACCGTTAATTTCGTCACTTTTGGCATCTCCCGTCAAGGGCGCGTTCCATGCGTAGCCGTAGGGAGAGTTGGAGGTACGTTCCGCCACCCACGCGGAAATATCATCGGTGGGCAGGGTATACTTCATCTCGGGGTAATAGAAATCTTCGTTTCTCCGCACTGCAAGGCGACGGATCAACAGCCCCTTGCCGCCGTCGGTGGTGCCGGGAGTATTGGTTGCCAAGTTGAAGTAGATGTTGGTGAGTGCGTTATTACCGTTTGCCCCGAAAACCTTCTCGTATGTGCTGTCTGCGCCCGTCAGGTTGTTGTCCGCATCGTAATCCTTCAGCAACTGCTCGATATCCAACACCACGTTGTAATCTCCCTGGGGAAGCTGACCGTATTCATTGGCCGCAAGTCCTGCCGCCTCGCCCACGTACTTGGAGACCACAATGTTCACCCCAGCGCCTGCAAACTGCAGTTGGAACCGCCAGCGGATATCCGTGCCGCCTGCATCACCTTCAAGCGTGGTGTTCAAAATCAGCTTGTCGCCCTTCTTCACTTTGGCAAGGCCTGCAATGTTCCGCACGAATGCTACGGGGATCTGCTGGGTAGCGGTATCGGCAAAGGAAAGGCGCAAGCCCTCTTCGGTCACTTCTGCGTCAATATTCTGACTGCTAGGCAAGTCGTTAGGAGTTTCCCAAGTGAGCCATTCCTCCGGGGACTCCACGGGCAGGGAATACATGTCCAACTCCCGGGTATAGACGGGGGAGAGGGGATAGCTTGCCACGTTAAACTCGTCCACCACCAAGCCCACGTTCGTAAACTGCGCGGGGGTGTTGGAGAACATGGTGAACCAAACCTGGGTGAGCGCTTTGTTTCCATTTGTGCCGAAGACCTTTTGGTAGTAGCTGTTTGCCCCGGTGAGGCCTTTGTCTGCATCGTAAGCACGGAGCAGATCACCAATCTTCAAGGACACTCTGTAACGCCCTTGCTTTAACTGGGAGCCGGCATGAAGCTCAACGCCTGCCGCCTCTGCTACGTACTGGTTGATAGAAATGCGCCCGCCGATAAACGCAATCTCCAGTCCCCACCGCACATCGGTGCCGCCGGGTTCCCCTTCAAGCGTTACATCCAAATTGATGTAATCCTCCTCGGTCAGCCATACAAGTCCGCTGTTGTTTTGAATTCTTGCGGTGGGGTAGGAAAGATTGCCGGTCAGCGTAAAACGCATGGACCCGCTTTTTGTAACTTCTCCGTTGATCTCGTCACTCTTGGTGTCGCCCGTCAAAGGCGCGTTCCAAGTGTAACCGTAGGGAGAATTTGCCGTACGCTCTGCCACCCATGCGGAGATGTCATTGGTAGGCAGAATATATTTCGCCTTTGCTTCCCCTCGGAAGAAGGCTGTCATTTGCTTTGTCAAGGTCAGCATTACCTCGGGACTGCTTGCGTAGTATGCGGTAGGATATTGCCCTACAAACTCCGCAAAGGCATCCACGTAGGCTTGGTAACGCTCCCGATAAGCACTATCGGTAAAATACCGCTCGTCAATCTCCATTTCAAACCCGATTTGGGTGTTGGAGGTCTTTGTGCCGCCGATCACAGCGCCGGAAGCATCCACCACGGCTTGCCGTGCTACGCTGTTTCGAATGATCTCCACTCCGGATTCACGTTCCGCGTGGAAGAAATAGGAGGGCTGCATGATAACGGTATCAAAGATATTGGTCTTATTCGCCACGTAGCCCAGATTGGTAGAAGAGGCGGAGGCCGCATGATAATAGGGGATCCACAGCATATTCTTGCCGTAGGCGTGAACCTTGTCGGATACCTGATGCATGGAGTAAACGATGGGGTTATCAAAGTCTCCCGCCACGTTGTTCACGTTGAACTTGGTGTACCCGGACGTCACGATATCCTCGCCACAGTAGTAGAACCCCTGCACGTTGTTGTTCCATACCGTGTCGCCCAATGCTTCCTTAATATCGTCCACTACCTGCTTCCAGGAATCCACGAAAAGATGTGTCAGCGCGTGGAAGCCCTCAGCGGAGGGAACGGAATACCACAGCTTCACGTTGGGATTGATGGCCACCAAACGGTTGCCAAGCTCCGTTGCGTCTGCAATGTAATCGTTCACGTGGTAATTCGCCGCAATACGGGAGGCGGCGTAACTGATGTACTCGCTTTTAATAGTAGCCAAACGGGCAGGATTCCCCACCATATCAGCCGTCATGCTATTGATCACATCATTGGAAAGGATCTGCCGCTCCACCCCGTTGGCATCCGTGTAACGGTTGTAGGTCACGATGGGGATGAGAAGCACCTCATCCGTGGTGGAAAGCATCAACCGCAAGGCATCGTCGGAGGGCACGTGATACTTGGTTCCCCCGTACCCGTTGTATCCCACGTAGAGCAAAACGCCCTTTTCCATAGTGTCATTGGCGGTGCCCGTGTTTGCGTATACGGACACGGATGTGGGCATCACTGCCAGGAGCATGCAGAGACAGAGAATTACGCTGAGAATCTTTTTCATGGTTGGGTTCCTTTCTTGTGTTTATTTGTTGTTATCTTCGTCTTTCGCTTTTTCTTTTTCTATAGATTCGATGATGTTGAGCAGGGTTTGATAGTAGATGATTTCTTTTTTTCGCTTTTTTCGCAAACGCTCACAATAAGCAAAAATCGCCACGATTACCATCGACCAAAAGGCAAGCCAACAAGCGATTTTAGAAACTTCTACTCCACTACCGTTTGGCAATAGCGAAATGATAATTGAAAGAATGCCAAATAGAAAGGATCCCATAGGTAATCCGTGAGTAATGACCGTATTTTCACTGTGCAGCTCGCAATATTGCAAATTTGCTTGTGTTTTCCATTTCACCTTTTTTAATTCTTTCGTTTCAAGTGCTGAGAGATTTTCCTTTACACAGTCTGCCCAACTGGACCACTTATTAGGTTGTTTGGTCCAGTTTTCATTATGGAACAACTTGTCCATTACTTCCAGATCAAACTCGATGTTTGGAATGTTTTCGTTTCCTTTTTTCTCCATGGATCTTCTCCTCTTCGACATGATTCGACATATTTTCTTTTTCAACATCTCTTTAAGTCCCTATTTCCGGCTCCTTGTGTCGGAATCTTCTTTCACGAGCTTTCTTCCTCCAACGACTGAAGCGCCTTATCCAAATTACCGTATTTCACAAATGTGGCGAGTATTTCCAACAGATACGACTCCCTGGGAGGCTCGGTAAGCTCAAACCCAGTGATTTCACCGAGAGCGTCTCTCTTTTCCCGCCAGATCATGTCCCGCATGGTCCGCAAGGAGCGTTCCACCGATTTCCAACTGCAACGGTACTTTTCCGCCACAGGCATATATACCTCCTTGGTGATCGCCTCCAACCGATGCTCGTCCTCCAGTACCAGATATATAGCATACACCAGGCGAGGATACCCTCGGTAGTGGCGCCGTACGCCAACTTTCTTTAACGTTAAGGTGATCCTCAAAAAGGTTTTGGCGGTCATACCATCAATATAAATGCTTTTTGCTGCAACCATGCGATGTGTTTTCCTCGAAAAATAACATAGGGATGTCAATGTGGTTTTTGATGATTTGCTTGTGTGTTTGAAACGTTTTCCGTTTTAGTGCACTCTTCCGGTTTTTCGTTTTGCATATGTGATATAAATGAAGTGAAAAAACCTTTAGATTAATCATAATTCAATACTATTCTTTCGGATAATGTGACTTCTCCTGCAATTATAACAACCGATGAGAGTCTAACCAACTTTTTGATTGCAATACTGTATTCAATTTCATTTATAGGTAAAAAGCCAAGTTGAATTGCTTCATGGATTTTCCTTTCAGGGACGGGTTGGTCATATGCATTTAATCGATGAAGGTATAGCAATAATAGGCATTCGTTGTTGCTCAACGTTATAGTTGATAGCGTATACAACTTGAGGAAGGCTAGTAGCGCTAGTTTTAGCAAATGGAATTCTGATTCGGGAGAATCTGTGCTCAAAGAAAATTCAATAGCAGTTATTATGGCGTTTTTTAAATCGAATCTAATATTTGCTATTTTTCTGCTTATGCCCATCATTTCTTCTGTGTATTGTGATGAAACATCTATATGTATTATTTGGTTTTCATTTTGGCGAGGCGTAATATAAATGTTATTATCAAATATGTGCTTGATGAAATTTTTTTGAGTAGCGCTATTTGCGATATTTAATAATTCGCAGTATATTTTTGATTCTAATTCTACTGCAAAATTATAATTTTTTTCGCTGTTAGTCATGTCGTCTGTTATAATTCCTTTCTTTGAGTACATCTAACATTCCTGCTTTATCACTTGCAACAAATGAACGGAGAAATGATTCAGTGCCGTCCAAATAACAGTTGTACAGATCGTAGGATTGGTCAGGATTTACATCACGATCCCATGCATAAAACACATCAAACAAAGCTTTTTTTCTCAAAACAATGTTTTCAAACTCCTGCTTTTCCGCAGCCGGATGATACGGGCAGAGAAAGCTTCCGGTATAGTATACTACATAATAAAACTCAAGCAGGTACATGGGGGCCATGTACGTATATTCTTTTAGACATTCATGAAAAATTGAACTTAATCTATTATTTTGAATATCATCGCATAGATTCAAAAAAATAAGATATGCTTTTTCATCTGCCTCGATTTCTTTTTGTGGATCAATGATGCTTTCGTCATGTTTTAAATATGCATGAGAAATTTCGTGTAATAATGCAAAAGCAATGGATGAATAAAAAATATCGCCGGACGTTTCGAGTAGAGCAGGCTTATCCTTCATTCTAGATATGAGAGAATGGAGACTATCTTCATTCGGGAAGATAACTGGTTGCTTGAAATCATTGAAACACATATCGTTCAAAATGAAAAGTGTATATCTGTAACAAAATTTACTTTCTTCTGAATTGGCACCAAAAGTATCAAGAACGTACGAATGATATATCTGTGTAGCGATATATGATAAAAAGGCAGAAGACATTAAAGTGTTCATGTATATTTTATCTTCGCTTTGCGATATAGCAATTGTATTTTCGCGCATTTCGAGATTAAGTGACATTTTGGTGCCAAAAAAAGAGGAAGCATATTCACATAATTCTTCAAAGAGTTTTTGAATACTGGCTTTTTCGAAGGATTGTTTTGCAATGGCCTCCAGTTGAGCTAAGTCATTAACTCCTAAATAAGATTTTAGAAAATCCAAGGTGATATCATTAAGCCGGGTGCTTCCGTTTGCGGCGTCCAAGGGGGGGATTTTAGATGATGAACAAGCGCGATTTGAAAAAGTTACTAAATAGTTCATGGTAATCTCCGTTCTTTTGCTAAGAAACAATCATAAAGCAGAAGGAATGATAGTCTTAGCTACGATTGTTTTATCTGGTGCATGCGTTGAGAAGAGGAACGTTATACATATATTACGCAGTAGTCTTCTTGGCTTGACCATCAAGCACTATCTACAAGGTATCAAAAAACATCAAATGGCGCAAGGGGAATATCCTCGTTCGTTGAGAAAAGCGGGATATTCGTTGATGGTTCTCTTGGAGCGCCTTAGCGCCTAAAACGAACACGCCCATTTTAAAGTCGAAGAGTCGTTTGCTGTTGAAAGCGTGGCTTAGATATGTATAATGTAATATAGTACTGAAGCCAAAAGTGTAATAATAAAATAAATGCATACAAGCATTGCACCCTCCTTGTATTTTTCATAAATTTGTTTAACGAAAACGTGGCAAATCAAAACTTTTTTTGTAAAGACACTTGACACGAAAAAGGGAAGTCCTGAGTTCTTTCATTTCCTTGGAGTTCGTTCTGCTATCCTCTTGCGGGATAATATTTCCGTGCCATAGTTCTTTTGTTAAGTTATTTATGTCTTGAATCTCAGGTTAGCAGAATAAGCTTCAAAGAAAAAAGAGAACGTCCGCAAAACATTTGCCATAAAAAACTATTTACAAAATAATGTTAATGTGGTATAATTTAAATGGTAAACAAAATAATAATACGAAGAAGGATTAAAATCCTTCGCTTGAGTATATGCATATACTGAAAGTGATCTTATATATCTGTCTAAACGATATTTGAATCACTGAATTATGTAAATGCAATATCAGTTCTTTTATTGCTTGACTTTTTTGCTTTTTTTAGAGAAACCTATTGCTTTTTCATTGATTTTATGTTATAATATGGAGTATCTATTTGGAGGTTGTTATAAATGAAAAAAAGAAAATGCATTGTCATTCGAGAAGAAATGTCTGAAAAAGACATTCTTTCTACTCGTAGCAAACAAAAAAACACCGCTACGCAAAATTCTCGAAACGGCAAACAAACGGCTTTCTCTAAAGCTTTAAATGGCTCGAAATTATATTTGAAAGCCCAAGGATACATTGGCAAAACGGAGGACTAAAATTGATACCAGCTTGCATTTCAGAGAAACAGTTCGTATACGAACATGTACCTGCTGATCAAGAATTAATATTTCGAAACGAATTCTATAACTTGTTAGATGATTTTGCTCTAACCATTGATATAGAATCGCAATTGGAAGTAAATGAGCCCATCCTTAGTTATATTTGTACTCGTGTAGATCAGCGTAAGGACTATTATTTGTATTATCATTCCACCCCCAAAAAAGTTATGCATCTATCTCACGAGAAGGAAATGGGGTTATGGGCATATTGGGTCAGCAAATACAAACCAATTAGATTTTCAGAAAAGGCTGATGATCAAACTTTTTTTGTACAAAATGGTTGTACGGTTAGCGATGCTTTTGCTGCATATATTGTTATTTCCATAGTATGCAATAGCAATAAAGCAAGGGCAAATTACTTTACCCAGAAACGTGTTATGGAACTTTTATACGATTTTTCTAACAGAGATTTCAGCAAAGAAGCTGTGATTGCAAGAATTGAAGATTTAATTGCTTAAAGGATTACAATATGTCGTTTATAATCAAATTTGTAGAATTCCTTGAAAAGAACTGGACTCTAATCAAAGAGAATTGGTACATATTTTTGATTTTTGCACTCCTTACAGTCGCTGTAACCTCTTTGCTTTATAAAGCAAGAGAAAAAAAGCAGGTCGATAAACATAAAAGCGAACTTGCAAAACAAAAAGAAGCGTACGAAGCGGACAAAAAAAGATTAGAAGAAGTAGTAGCGAATCAAAAAAATAAATTGGAAGAATTGGACAAAACTATAAATTCTTTGCAAGAAGATATTAAATTGCAAAAAGAGTGCTATCGCAAGTTGGAAACTGAAGCCTGGTTAGCCGCACCTAAAGTTGAACCAAGTGGTCTCGCGGCAAAAAAGATGAGCGAAAGCGTTCGTAAAAATCCAAAGATAAAAAAGTGAGAACACCATGTAAGTCATGGTGTTTTTTCATTATTCTCATTTGCTCGGTGTCGGGTTCTATCAAGTGTTTGCTTTTTACCACTGCGCACAAAAACACCTCGAAAATAAGGTGCTGTAATTTATTATTTGTTCATAGTATATCAATAAATTTGAGGTATAAAGGCGGCGAGGAATTGTCCTCGCCGCCAATTACTATTCGGTTAATATTTCGATAGTAATTTGCATACCGAGCTTGAAAGCGTATGTAAAGATGGCTTCCTCGGCATAGCTTGTGTACTCGCTCCAACAATCATCGAACTTTTCAAAAATTTCTTTTTGCTCGTCGGTCATTGTTTTGAGTAGGTCATCGTGATGTCGCGCCATATATTCCATAAGCGCCTTCATTTCGGGAGAGTTATTACGGCTATCAGTTTGAGGGCATACATTTCCGTGCCAAAGTTTATTGATGATCGATTTCATATCAACACTACCTCCCGTAAAATGATTTCCTCGGCACTCGCCTTGATATTGTTCATCTCGGCAACCCAACGGAGCATATCGCGAGATTTCAATTCCTCGTCAATACCTCTTTCGGCGGCGATGTGGGAGATGATTGTTTCAAGCATTTCTTTGGATTCAAGGCCAATTTTGTGGAGATATTCATTCAAACGGCATTCCGAAACAAGAGAGGTATATCTGCCTTTGCGATATTCCTTGATAAAATCAAGGTGTAATAATCCGTATTTGCCAATAGTGTAATTTGCCTGCTCGGGCAGTTCAAGGTTAGGGTAGAAGCATCCATTTTCTTCACGATAGGTAATTATCATTATCAATTCCTCACAAACAAATTATTCATACAATAATCAAGCAGCTTTGACTTGCATTTTATTTGTGTGAGGATTTCTGACATTCACAGTATAGGTGCTGTACAAACTATTGGTTTATTTCGCGGCCCTTATGAAGTCTAAATCGTTTGATTCACTCAGTATTTGTTCGCAGGTACGTAGATCCTCGTATTCGTGAATGTACACTGGAGTAGTTAAGCGAAACGCCTTAGCTAATACAGGACAATATGGAAGTCCGTAAGACTTTTGATTGCCGCTGGTAGGGAAAACATAATTAAAACCCATGTCGGAGGCTTTGATAGAGGCACACGAAAAGTAACGTATACCGACTAATTGATTATAATCATCGTTTATGTTCGAACAAATTTCATTGCGTACCCACTGCATCACTAGCTGCGGAATGATATATTCTGCAGCAAACGGATCTCTTTTGTCGACTCTTATATATGAGCATGAAGCGATAAGCGGATACCAAAATAAATAAGCGGTTCTAATACTACGATCCTCTAATAATTCTGTTGGAATATACCTGTCGTAGCGGTCATTTACGCGCTCTATATTTAAAAAATCTTGTGGTTTAACGCCTAATTCAATCACTTTGACATGCGTATTAGTATATTCTAATGTTCTTTCAAGATTGAATTTTGAGGCCAATGCAAAATCTTGCTGTGGATTTATGTGAGTTTCTTCACAGCATAGAGCTAATGTGGTCCCTAAATATAAGCTTGGATAACCAGCTATGCTATATCGACTTGTTGAAACTTTTGATCTCATGTTGTAAGGCGTATGAAATACCCTTGTTCTTGAATATGGTTTATTATCTTGAACACTAACTACACGAAATAGATTTAATTCATCATCTCTGCGGAAACGATTTCCTGAGGCTTCAAATTGTTCAAGAACGCTCTTTTGGTAGATTTTGAGAGGGGTTTTCATTAGCAGACTCATAGTTTGCTTAAAAATGGAGTAAGCCTTCGATGGAAATCCATTTAAATAATTATTTACCGCCTTTATCAATAATCCACACACACGCTTTATATCTTCTGAATCTACATGTATGGAAGTGTATTCTCTATCGTTTTCGCTAGATAATATTTCGAGTCGTTTAATGTAATGGTTGAATAACATGCCCATAGTAGCGCTGAAGTCCGTGCCGTCCCATCTAATTGGGAGATGCAGTGTTTTATCATTTAATATGTTTTTAAAAACAGCATCTGAAATATCTAGAATCATTCCATAACCTCCTATTTTTCACACTTGAATTATAAATATAGTCATGACAAATATGAAGAAAACTTATGACTTGATTAATTTTAGTTGTCTATGCGATAAAATCAAAGGGACGAGAATTTGAGATTACTACATAATGTATTTTCCAAGAAAATACTCAATGGATATTCTGAAAGTTCGAGACTGTTACCAAGAATATTTGTTTCTTAACAAAGCGAGTGCCGTATCGATTGATATTGCTTCAGCATGGTTTAATAATTCCATTTTGTTACAAATGGATGCAAGTAACTGTTCGGACGGTTTCATGTTATATTTGAGTGCCGCATTTACCAGCCAGGTTGCGTTTCTTTGGGTTTCTTCGCAACGGTTTTGAATTTCCGGGAAATCCAGTTTTTCTCGTTCGGAAATATAACAGAGCCTCCACATCATAATGCGTTTGTGCTCTGTATAGCCGTACATAGCAACAGGATGTATTTCGCGTTTTTCGGAGAAGCATTTGGAAAAATGGTTGGTCAAGGCTACAGAAGCTTCAAGCTGCACATATTGCTCTTCGCAATCTTTGTGGTAACTTGTGGGAACATAGTGGTGTACAGAATGAATATAATCCAATAATGCACGATACATTTTACGAATGTCATAACGTACATTTACTTCCGGATTCACGCGAAATAAATTCAACCTCGTGAAAAATTCGTTAGAGGCTCCTTTTGCAACTTCTTCGATTGGCGCAACGATTTCACAATATTGGAGTTGATCAGTGTAAGAGATTGCTAAAAAGGATTGTTTAGCTGCCTCAAAACCATAAATTAAAATTCCGTGACCCTGGTGAAGTTTTTTGTAGCCGGGCTTCCCGGGGATATAGTAGGTATCCAACCAAACATCACTGTAGTATCCCAGTTTCAAACCATTGATGATGTAATCCACAATAGAAAGACGGTTGATTTCCAAGAGTTCTCTGGTAATCGTCTTGCAATCGATGCATTCCCACATCTCGTACGAATCATTGTGGAAATCAAAACAGTTATATTGCGGTTTGCAAATGGTATCGATGCATAAATTTAGAATAACTCGTTCCGCTTTATGCAGATAGTTCGACTGCATAGCACTAAATGGAAAGGCATGGCGTAAATAGTTTTTTATTTTAGGCTTGCGATCGATAGGGAGAATAATTGATTCGGAAAGTAAATCATTATTTGGGGCTTGATATATCGCAGTCGTACGTTTTACGTTATCTTTTTCCAGCATTTCGAAACAGAGCCGATCAAAATAATCAAGAATATCTAGAGCCTCTTCTGTGTATTCTACCGAAATAGCGGGTGCCCCGCCATTTTGCAAATCGGCGTGTTTGAGGCCAATACAGCCAATGATGAGCGTATCTATACCAATCGAACGAAAACTGTTAGCAACGCGTATATCGCAACCAAAAACTGCAAAGATTTCTCCGTTGTTGTGAAGAGAGGCATTGAGCAAAGATATCTTTTTGTGGAGATCTTCTGGAAGATTCGATCTGTAATCTGGTTGATACAAAAAAGGATAGATATTTACCAGGCCGCTGTTTATCATTTCTTGAGCTTCAGCCCAATTAAAATGAGGAGTAAAGTTGGGATCGGTTGTGTCTACCTTAGCACCAACGAGTTCAGTTGTCACAAATATTGAAGCTTTAATACCGAATCGTTTCAAAATAGGATACGCATTCGTGTAGGTGTCTTCATAGCCACCGAGGAAAATAACACAGAAATTCTTCTGCATATTTTCCTTTGCGCATTTCTTTTTCCGATACTCCGCAAGAGATAGGGAAGTATACCCATTTTCCACCAAAGAACGCATATCATATTCGAACTTTTCTGCGGTAGTGCAATATTTTACGTTTCCGTTATCTGCTGACAAAACGCAAGTATATTGTAAAATTGGACAAAAATCGACTTTTCTCTTCATAAAAAATCCTCGCTCTTTATTGTCTGTAATTTTGTGCTTGCTTATTGAACAGATCGCAGTACATACCCTGTTTCTCCATCAACTCCTGGTGCGTGCCTTTTTCAATACAAACGCCGTTGTTGATAACAATGATCTGTCCTGCAGTGGTAGCAGAAGACAAACGATGGGTTACATATACAACGCATTTATCTTTACTCAATGAGGTCATCTTTTCAAACAACCGTCTCTCCGCTTCGGGATCAAGTGCCGCATTGGGCTCGTCAAATACCATCAGGGAAGACTTTTTGAAATAAGCCTGGGCAATGGCAACCTTTTGCCAGTTGCCGCCGGAGAACTCAATTCCGTTGACATCAAAGACTTTTCCGAGATAAGTATCAATCCCGGTTTCGGGATTCACGATGCTCAGGTCAAGATCTGCGTCCTTACAAGCCTTGATAATCCGGTCGTCGTCATCCACGTGCTCAATGTCCGTAAGTGCGATTGCCTCACGGATCTTCAAATTGTATCTGCAGAAGTCCTGGAACACCACGCCAATGCACTTGTAGTAGCTTCGCATATCATATTCTTTGACGTTGATACCGTTTACAAGGATCTCGCCGCCATCGGGGTCGTACAGCCTCAGAAGCAGCTTTACGATGGTGGATTTTCCTGCGCCGTTCAACCCTACCAATGCAATGCTTTGATTTTTCTTAAGATCAAAGGAAATGTTTTTCAGAATTACGCGGTTGGTGTTGGGGTAGGTAAAGGAAACATTTCGGAACTCAATATGCTGCACTTCGTCAATCTTTTTGGTGCCGGTGTTCTTTATAAAAGGCTCCAATTTCAGGAACTGGGCATATTTTGTAAGACGCATTTCGCTTTCATAACTCTGATTGATGACACCGGTCACTGCAGTGATGGAAGCTAAAAGTTGATTAGCAACTCCGCCGTAAAGAGAGTAGTCACCTAACGTCAACGTGCCGGAAAAGATTCCGTTGCCCACCATGATCAATACCGCAGTCGTAGCAACGTGGGGCAGGATACTGGATGAGAAGGTGAAGATAAAGCGCTGCTTGTCCAGCTTTTTCTTTTCTTTGAACCAGACTTCCCACATGTCAAGATGTTTTTTCTTGAAATAATCCTGCACACCAAACAAACGGGTATCCTTTGCAAACGCAGGTGTCTGCAGAATACGCTTGATGTATCCAAGCTTGCGGTCTGTTCTGGCGCGCTGTAGTTGCCATTCATATTTTCTTTTTGCAACGTATTTATCGATAAAAATACCCGGCAGGCAAAGAATGATCATTGCAATGGGCAGGTACACGTTCAAGGTTACCAGAATGAGCAAATTTGACACAAACTGTACCACGCTCTTGATCATAGAGAGCGTCAACCAGGTAAGAGATTGCAGAGACTGGGAATCCCGAACTGCGTTCTGGATCTGATCGTAAAACTCGGGATTATCAAAGTAAGAGATATCCAAGCGGTTGATCTGTTGGATGATCTCCAGATCAATTTGCTTCGCTACCTTATCCGCGTGCATAGCTCCAATAAAAGTGTTAGCCCTGCTGAACAACGAGTTCAACAGATTCAGTGCAACAATAACCGCAATGGTTTGATAAAATTCGACCTTTTGCGTAGCGTAACTGGCCGAACTCAAAATGTTGATGACCGTTCGGGATAAGTATAGCGAAACAATCGGTACCGAGACCGAGAATAACTCGTATGCAATTCTTGCCAGAAAAAGGGGAGTGGATGCCCGCCAAGATATCCCCAGACTTTTTTTGTAATGCCGAGCTAAGCTTATTGCGCGATCTTTAAGTCTTTGAAATGCTTTTTTCATATCTATGGGGTCCTTTTAAAAGCGTATATAATATATTTCCACAATATGTTATACATATAGAATGATTTCGACTTTATTATTACAGGTGGTGTTATGTTAATTTTTAAATAAAAACTTGGGATATCGTGATTGTTAATCGCTTCATATTCCCCCGAAGGGCCTTGTGGAGAACAACTCCACAAGGCGTTCTTCGAAAGTATACAAAACGATGGTACCCAGTTGCTTAATTAGTTGTAATCCTCAACGCCCGCACCAAAACAAGGGGCGTCGTTATCTACATGAGAACACACATCGTCTGCTCCGTTGTAGCAGGCTGAATAGTCTTTGCCGCAGTTGTCATATGCAAAATTTGTGCAGATGGCGTAATCGTATCCTTCATTACAAATATCGATAGAATCGCTTCCGCACACCATATTAGCTTTTGCTGAGAGAATTTTGATAGAATTGCGCTCATTATTGATGAGTTTGATCATCTTTTTTGCCATGGTATATCTCCTTTTCATAAACGATATGGGTATTCATCGTTCTTGTATCGATTATATTGCTCGTCGCTTGAGTTTAAAATATGATCCAATGGAACATAAGAAAGCAAAACAAGTTAGAAATGCGATACAGAAGGTCACTTGCTTTATCGATGTATTTCGCTGAGTAATCATATCTTCAAACCACTCTGTATCATAATAGTGAAAGTATTGGCGGAGTTTTTGCGGAACAGGAGAAAAATAGTGGAAGTATTCTTCTGCGATGCGAAAACGCAACACTAGGTTTGCGGCATAAAAACTAATTGCATATCCCATTCCGATAACTGCCGCGGGAATGCCGTTCTTGAAGATCGCTCCCACAAAAAACGTCAAGCCGATGTAGAAGATCAGCGAGGGCATCCCCACAAAAATATCCACACGCAGAACACGCACAAACGTCTCCGAAATTACTTCCCAAGCGGTAAGACCTTCAACGCCGCCTCGGGTGTACAAATACAGATACATACATAGAAGATTGCTCAAGAGCAAGACCACAAAGTTGACGGTGACAAGCGCCGAAAGTCTTCCGGAAAGGTAGGCGAAGGGCTTTATGTTTGCCGCTTTTTCAATCTCGAAGAACTTGTCGCCATAATCGCGGTTGAGCACCAAAACCACCGTGATCACGGAAAAAATCGGAAGTGCGTACATCAACAATTTTGACGCAAGTGAATTAATAATGCATTGTACATAATCTTTGTATTTGAGCACAAAGTTTGGATCATCATCGCCCAGGTAAAATCCTTCGGTAATATTTTGTGAAACTATAATTGCTAAGACTGCAAAGGATAACCAAAGAGACATTGATCGAAGAAGGTTTTTGATTGTTATTTTATATGTCGTGAATAACATTTTAATATGCTCCTCCTTTTTTAGACGGGTGGAGGTGCAGGAATATCCTCTTGTATTACATCAGTGATGATTACAATAGCCCTAATTTGCCCGCTCCATTTTTGAGGCATTGTATACTCTTGATCCTTGGTTTGATATAAAATGATGTGATTGGAGGCACCGCTATCGCATCTTTGTCCCGGTTCAACGAATACAGTATGACCAACGATACCAACAACCTCATCGTTTTCATTGATCAAAACCCAGTCCGAAGATACTTTTATCATAACATCTTCGTTGGATCCATGAGCGATTGCGGCTAATACTGTAGGATACTTTGTCCAATTATCTTTGAGCATTTCTTCGCGTATTTGTGTATAAATAAGCTGCAAACCATTGAATTGATATGTGACATTTTTCGCATAAAAAGGTCTTTCAATTTCTTCTGTCGTTACGGTATAAGTAAATTTATCAAAAGGCATAGCAGGATAAAATAGAAAACGATTGCTATACCCCGCAGAATACTGATTGAACGTCTGCGTTTCGGTCTTCAATACGTTGCCGTCCTTATCAAGATACGTTCCCGTAACCGTCACGCTGTAATTTTTGTTGGTCTGGTTTTCAACGCTTACGATAACGAGGTCATTCCCTTCAAAAGTGTACTTCTTGTCCTTCACGACAAATTCACCGGAAAGGGGAGTGTTCTCTTCGCCGCTTGCGTTACTTTCGGAACTGGAAGCTTCTTTTGATTCTTCACTTGGAATAAACTTCGACTCGTTATCGTAGCTTGCCTCGGAGTAAAGGTTCAAATCGCTGCTTTCGCCTTCTTCGCTGCAACCGGCAAAGACGGTCAATGCGACTGCTAACAGCAGAACTGATACTAAAACTTTTCTCATGTGTTTTTCTCCTTTCTTTACCTCTTCACACCGCCCAGAGCGTAAATATACGAATCTTCAAGGGTAGGAGCCACGGGAACGGAACCTTCGAACAGAGGGGATTCTGCCACGTAACGGACCCTCGGTCTGCCGTCCACGTACGCCACAGAGGTGACCACGGTGTCTTTTCGCAACTGCTCCTCCTCGTACTGGGAGCCGGTATGCTCGTACAGCTTGCCGTTGATGCGATCAATAAACTCGCTCTTCTCACCGAGATACTTTACTTCGCCCTGCTCTAAAACACAGATGTTGTTGCACAAATGCTCAATATCCGCCGTGATATGGGTGGAGAAAATAATGGTTCTCTCCATAGCGATCTTGGAAAGCAAATTCAGGAAGTACAGTCTTTCCTCCGGATCCAATCCCGTAGTTGGTTCGTCGATGATCAGAACCTTCGGGTCACCAATCAACGCTTGCGCGATCCCCGCACGTCTCAACATACCGCCGGAATACTTGCCCAAACGCTTCTTTTCTTCGCCCACCAAACCAACCGTCTCAATGGCTGAAGCAATTCTCTCCTTCCTCTCCGCCTTGTTCTTGATCCCCTTCAAAATACAAACGTAGTCCAAAAACTCCACAATGTTCATTCTGGGCATCAATTTCGTGCTCTGGGGAAGATACCCAAGGGATGACCGGAACTCATCCTTGTTCGCCTTCAGCTCCTTGCCGTCAAAGTAAATCTCGCCGTCGGTAGCGTCCATGATGGTCGCAACGATCCGCATCAGTGTGGTTTTGCCTGCGCCGTTGCGCCCGATCAGCCCGAAAATACCCTGCCCGATCTCGATGTTCACCCCGTTCAGGGCTTTTTTCTTTCCTCGGGGGTAGATCTTGGTTAAGTTTTTAATTTCGATTTTCATGTATGTACTCCTCTCAATCATTAAATCCTTGATGCAGTTTTTCTCTTCTCAACAAAATGTAAGTAACAACCAACATCACCAACGCAAGCCCCAAGAACAAGATCCTGTTATACGTCCAAAGCGGTCCCACCTTGTAATAATTCACCAGCACCTCGTCCCCCAGAAAATAGTTGGACAAGAACGGGTCAAACAGACACTTGCGAATGTCCTCATACCCACTATGAATATTGGTGTTCAGCGTGTTGAAAATGGTATACACCAAGATCCCCAACCCCACCGGCGCATAGCAGTTCTTCGTCGCCACCCGCACCAACAGGAACAACGCTGCAAAGAACAAAACCGTCACAAACGCCGAAATAGCCATATAAACCTTGTAATCCTCCGGGATCACAATGGGAATCCGGATCTTCGTCTGCCCGTTGGGAACAAACTCCGTGTACTTGTAAAGCACCACCAACGCCCCCATGGGGATCAGGGTATAGATCATCACTGAGAAGAATTTGTAAAGCATGAGCTTCACCGTCTTCACCCCGCAGGTTAACGCCAGCTCGATTTCAAAATTGTCATACAGCAAGAACGAGATGGGCAGGATCAGCAAAAACGGTACGAATAATTCCGTGTAGTCGATAAATCCCTTTTCCGGCAACGCCGCAATCAACGGCGATTCCACCCACACCCGGGAGACCACCACCATTAATACCGTCGCCAACACGAGATAATATTTGTTTTTCCATAAAGAACGTAAGAATAACATGCAAATCTCCTATATTAGGTACTGGAAGAAACAAACACAGGAAGCAAAGAAAGAGGAAATAAACACACTTTACAATGTGCTTATCTGTTTATCCGCTTTTTCCAGCCTGTTTCTCAAAATATCCTCATCCCACTCTTTTAACTTCCAATATGCATAAAGCGTAAGTTCATCGAGTCCTTTATAAATATCGCAATAGCAAGTGGGAGCATGGAACACATCACCACCGTGGACTGCAGACGTATGTGCGCAAGCGCCGCTGCAGAGATATCTTGCCCAGCAGGTTTTGCACTCCTCTTTTGTATAGATAGTAGCTTCTCTGTAACCGCTACGGGCTACCTCATCGATACCGTTTTCAAGGTTGCCGATGATGTACTCGGGCATACCCATAAATCTATGGCAAGGGTAGATATTGCCATCCGTACCGATTGCGATTCCACCGTAGCCGGCGTTGCAGGAGCGGATCTTCAGCTTCTTAAAGTACAGACGATTCAATTTTTCAGAGAAAATATTGTTCAGCTGCTTCTTGTTATTGATGACAGCTTCGATGAAATCCTCCGCGAGGATCTCGTACTGCTCCAGCACGCGCTGTGTGTAGTCGCCGCCGATGAACAGGGGAGAGTCTTCTGCTGTATCTACCATAGAGGTTACCGCATTGGTAAAGCCTAGAGCAAGCAGATCGTCTCTGATCTTTTTGAAACGGATATCCGTACTGCAAACGGTAGCACGTGCGGTCAAGAATCCGCCACGCGCTTCTTTGAAGCGTTCAATATTTTTCTGAATATCTTCAAAACTACCCTTGCCGTCGCAATAGCAACGATGTTTGTTCTGCAGTTCCTTTCCGCCGTCCATGCTGATCATTACGGACACTTTGTTATCTTTGATGAAATCGTAGATCTCATCGTTCATAATGGTGCCGTTGGTGGTCATGCTGTAACGGAAGGTTTTGCCGCAGGCTTCTTCAATGCTCTTGCAGTACTCCAAGGTGCCCTTTACTACGTCAAAGTTGATCAATGGCTCCCCACCGAAGAAAATCACGGTCAACTCATTAATGCCTTCGCTGTTAGCTACCATGAGATCGACAGCTTTCTTTGCGGTGTCCATGGTCATCAGTTCACGTTCACGTCCGTAAGACCCGCCGTCACCGTAGCAGTAGATACAGTTAAGATTACAGTCGTTGGCGATTTGAAGCACAGCATTGGTAATAGGGGGGATCTTATCCTCTGGGTGATCCTTCATGTATTCCTCGTAGCCCTGTTTGTAGAGATCGCCACGGGGTTCCTCGGCTTCATAAATGATACCGGCCTCCAACAGTCCTTCGTCATCGCTCATAAAGGATGTTGTTGTGCCGTATTTTTCTTTTAGCTCCTTGATGTTTGCATAGGTGTTTTCGTCAACTTCGAACAACAAGAGGTTTTGTGGGAAGAATACGAAGCACACGCCGTTCTTTTCGAACAGGTGCGTTTCGTTAAGGTAGCATTTTTTAGCAGTGAGTGTCATTTTACAGTCCTTTCTTTTAAAAGCTTCATATAGTTTCTCATTTTTTCATCTTGGATTTGTGCTGCAACATGCTTTTGACAAATGATCAATTGGTTCCGCAAAATATGGATTATGATACAGTAGATGGGGTTGATCGTCCAAAAGTAAAATACGGTGATAAAAACCGAAAAGGTGAAAATATCGATCTTTTGTACGATGGCGATCTTCCTGTTCAAATGTACTGCGAAGAATACAGCGATGGTAATCAGAATGGATAAGATCGCACTGTGTGTCGCCTCATACAATGCATTTTGCAGGAACCATCGGTAGATCAATTCTTCGTAGGTTGCGGAGTAAAGATTTCGCAGACTTTCACGCGCAAAGGCGTGTTTTCTTTTTCCACGAAAATGGAACGTTTTTTTCAACAGCAAGTTATCTGCATTAAATTTTGTTCCGACGATGAATAGGGAAAGCAGATACACCAAATAAGAGGCCGCAAGGCTGATGGGCAAAAGCCACACATTAAAGGATATGAAGTCTTGATACCCGTGATGAATCAACCAAGCAATTAAAACGCCGTAACTGACGGCGAGAAGGAGCTTCCTCTGTAACTTTGTCTTGGCAAAGAAGAAGTTTAACGCAGTGCAGAGCAATTGAAGTACGAGCAAAATCCAAGTGATCATTTCGCACCTCGCATTCTCAGGAGTCCGGAGGGCTTGGAATGATCTACCGAAGCGCTATAGGTTACAGTGAATCTGACATTTGGCAGGCTGTAAGCTCGGAAGAGTTCGCCTAAAAGCTTCTGGATATTGATATCTTTACTTGGCTGTTGATACACTTGAATTTCATAGTCATCAAGAGCATTCAGCTTGATGTTGAACAAGATATCGTCTTGGCTGGGTACGGAAATCGATAGCCCAGAATTGATTGGACAATACAGGGCTGCTTCGTGATACACAGAGGGATCGTCAAGAATGATAAATTCAGTCATTCTTCCTGCCTTGATGTCGATCGTGGGATTTGGATTGCCGCAAGCGCATACTTGATTACTGTGGATACTTGCCAAATCATTTAACCGATATTTTAACATCGGCATTGCCGTGTTATGCAATCCGGTAACGCAAACGTATCCCGTTTCTCCATCCGGGAGAGGGTTGCCGTCCTTATCGACGATTTCTACCATGACGTTATCGGGGAGCAAGTGATTTTTACCAGCGTTGCATTCGTATGAAATGCCGTTGGTTTCCACACAGCCGTACATGTTGGAGGATGGTGCGGGAATCATCTTAGCGATTTCTTTGCGGTAGTAGTCGCACAGCGGCTCCCCGATATATTCGATGTATCGAATCGACGAGGGGAAGTCCCAACCGTTCTGTCTCGCAAAATAGACCAACACGAACAAAATACTGTTCTGGAGGTATAGCCACTCAGGTTGGAATTCGTTCATTTTTTCAAGAATACGTTTTACAGTATCTTGATTGAGTTCCCGAATACTGAATGTCATTTTATTGCTGCGAGGATCAATGTAAAAGACATCGTCTCCCGGAATCGTTTTCGAAGACGTACACATACGGGAATTAGGCGTGATGTTGAAATTCTTGCTGCGGTATTTCCAATGATTCATATTGGAAGAAAAGAAGTCGCTGTTGTTCCAAAGAATCTTCATTGGATTTCCGGTGGTCCCGGAGGTGCGTTCGAGACGTGCTTTTCCTCTAAGGCGCAACTCGTAGTTCTCGTTCAGATAGTTTCCCGAAACAAAGTTCTCCCAACCGATGTCAAGAATCGTTCGTTTGTTAAAAACGGGAAGCTTATGTATCAATTCCGGTTTTAACTCATCGGTAGATTCGATGTAGTCGTTGATCAAATTGTTGAAATAGGGGACTTCATTATACGCCGTCTCCAAAACTCGTTGAAGGCGTGAATTGAATTTATCCATGACGTACTCCTGAATGGTTACTTCAGCATACTCTTGACATACTCAATAACGTCTTTTACTGCTTTCAGTTTTTCGGGGTCAATAAATTCGGGATCGAAGGAGAAGTTATATGCATTTTCCAGTTCCACGATCATTGTGACAAACCCAATAGAGTCAAATCCCAAATCTTCCGTAAGAAGCATTTCGGGCTTGATTTCGGAAGGGGCAATCTTGATCTTGGCGTTCTGTGCGATAATTGTTTGATAGATGTCACTCATGTTTTGTCTCCTTTTTTCTGGCAATTTTGCCGTTGTATGTGCGCTCGAGTTTTTCTACGAACTTAATATGCGCCGGGATTTTATAATCAGAGAGATGCCGGGCGCAAAAAGCTTTCAACTCTTTTTCTCCTACAGTTGCCTCTTGCTTAAGAACGACTTCCGCACACGGCAATTCACCATGGGCAAAGTCATCGATTCCAAATACCAACGCTTCGGAAACACCGGGGTGTTGCAGAAGAATGTTTTCTACCTCTTCTGCTTGAATGTTCATGCCGGAACAAATAATGATGTTCTTTTTTCGTCCTGTAATATAGATGTAGTCGCCGGGAGCAATATAGCCTACGTCACCTGTAGCCAGCCATCCGTTGATAATAGGGGAGTTGGTTTCCTTGTAATACCCCACCATAACATTTGGACCTTTGACTAAAATTTCGCCCGGAACAAGATCGTTTTCGAATTCCACGTTGTCCTTCCGTTTCACTGCAACTTGCACATTGAAAAGAGGTTTTCCTGCAGAAGTGGGTTTGTCGTGGTCTTTGCTATAGTTCAAATGAGATATTCTTGTGGAAGCTTCTGTCTGCCCATACATCTGAACGAATTTATCTCGCATGGGGCTGTTTACAATTTTACTGATGGTAAGGTCATCTGTTGGTCCGCCGCCGAAGCAGATAGTTTTCAATGAGGGGCACTCGCTTGAATAGTCTTTTCCATCGGAAAACAGCACTTTCAGAACCGAAGGGACAATCGTGGTGCTGGTGATGTGGTTGCATTTAATGCAGTCGAAAATGAATTTAGGGTGCAACGGGCCGTGATAAATATACAGGGTTGAAGTCAGCAAAAGAGAAACGACCAGCTGAGAAGTATTGCCGGAAGCAAACGTCATCGGCAAAAGACACAGGAAGCGCTCATCCTGGGTGTACTGCAACGAGTGAATGATTCCAACGGCATTTTCAATCAGGTTCTCATCGGAAAGCATGACTCTTTTGGGGGTGCTGGTGCTTCCGGAGGTTCCTAACATGACGGCCACGTGAGGAGGGCTTTGAGGGTTGGCACGGATTCCACATTTGCCTAAACCGATCATTGAGAGTGTATCAATGTTGATAACCACAACTTGATGATCGAATGCTATATTCTCAACACGGTCAAAGTTTTCGGTGTCGGTGATTAGAATGTTTGTGTCGCAATATTCAACGGAGTTTTTAATCTCTTCGCCGGTTGCCTTGAAGTAGATTGGAACAACTACATCTCCGGCCAGCAAAACAGAACAGTATGCGACAACATAGTTGGCTGAATTGGGGAGGAGTATTGCCACGTGCTCCCGCCGGTTGGATACAAATGCGAGCACCTGGGAGAGGGTGGAGGCTTTTTTGTGCAAGTCTTGGTATGTCAGCTGAACGGTACCATCTACTACTGCCACATTCTTGCAGTACTGCTTTTCTTTTAAACGATCTGCAATTTTCATTTGAAGCTCCCTATTATACTCAAAAATAAAAGAGACACTATATTCGTGCCTCAAAAATATATTAACTTCCCGACAAAAGCGTGTCAATTGGCCTTTCTTGTTCGTTGCATATTTCGCCCCCTTCGTGTTAGTGTGGTTCCGTGGGTATAGTTGTAATTAAATGGCAAGGATTTGTGTGCGATAGTTGTCTTCAAGTTCGTATGTGTTTGATTATAACAAAGCGAGAATGAACACATAAAATTGTTATCGATTTGTTGCGATGTAAACATAGTCGTATAGTGAAATGAGTTAATAAACTTATTCATAGGTGCTTATATGAAGGCGTAGGATGTGGCAAAATAATGATCATAGAACTACAACAGAGTATGTAGATTCCAGAAACGTATTGGTAAAAAGCAAATGTGGTTTTAGGGGGGGGGAGACTTTTTTATGGGGATTCATTATACAGCCCCCCATTTTTACGAGTTATATAGGATATGACTTTTTGGCTCCTATAAGTTTTCATCCTCTCCCATCGACTGAAGGAAGTCTTCTGTCGTCAGCTGCACATCTAAGCGGAATCGTAGGCGAATGCCTCGCACTCGGTGATGCTGTGCTTCTCAGTCATGCAGTCCTCGAACTTTCCAAGCGTTTCTTTCTGCTTTTTTTAGTGTTTTTTCAAGATCGGCTCGGTTACGCGCCATTGCGAAAGTACTTCCTTGAGCCGCTTATCGCCACGCGTGCATTATTCGAAGGGCGAGATATTTCCGTACCATAGCTCTCCAAGCGTTTTCATTAGAACTTCCGTATATAGAAACGATGACTGCATTCCCGAACTCTTCCTCGGCAATACTATCACCGTTCGTTTTCATTTTTTCTGCTGCGATTAAGGTCTGGCGGACAATTTCAAGATCCAAGCTGTCTGGTCATCCATACCTTCTTTGTTGGGCGATGCGAGGAACATCGGTTAGAACACTTCGCTCATTACAGCGTATAGCACAATTCTTAAATCGTAATCTTGGTCATGTATGTTTCCCCCTTGGCTTGTGGTACCACACAATGTACCACACTTTTTCGTAAATATCCAGTGGTGAGGAAGAGAGTTATCAAATTATTAAAGATTACTTATCCCGATAATAACAGCCATCAATCAAGTGCTAATTTTTTCTTCATCAGTACATTTGCCGAAGTTTTTTGTGGAGACGTTTTATCGCCAAGCACATAACCAAGTTTGCTATAAAAATCTACTCCTTGCTTTGGTGTGTATATATTCACATTGGATATATCCTTCTTAAGTGCTTCTGTTTCTGCCCAAAATACTATTTGTCTTCCATGGCCCTTTGTTCTCTCACTTTGACGAACCACAACGCAATCAATTTGTGCTTCATTCTGCCAAAACTTCACTCTTGCATATGCTACTAATTGTTCTTTAGAATACAGACAACAATGAAGGCAATCTTTTTCGTTAAAAGAAATGGATGTATCATTTCTCAAAACCTCTTGACACAAGAGATCTATTTCAGCATTCGATTCTGTAAAAGCCTTGTAGTAAAAATCCGATTTTATTTTCTCTTTCAAGTATGTGATAAAATACTCCGGATATGTTTTTTGTAATTCTTTAATTTGCCAGTCAAAACCCGTTACAATATGTCTGCAATTCGGACTGCCGCAAGTACATTTAAAGCGATTGTCTTCGTTGTCTAAAAAGGCATAATCGAAAGTAATCTCTTCTCCAACTGAAATATCTCTCATAGCTACACCAACAATATCACCGCGTATTCCACAATTAGGAGAGCAAGAGTGATTGATATAAAGTTTTACAAGAGAAAATTCTTCTTTGTTTTTGGCAGCTAAAACATAATTATCATCAATCGGCCAATATGAATCGATTTTATTAAGAGAATACATTTGATCTCTTGTCAATATATGCCCACCTTTTATAAATACAAGCGAGTCTTGTGATAACTGCTCATTGACAAACGTTCCAACATTGTTTATATCACTATTGCTCCGAACCTCTAATTTATTTGAAATAATCGACTTTACCATTTAATATTATTCGCATGCGGTATTTCATGCATAATGCAGTGAAAACCGCCACCCCCTATAAGTATTTCTTTTGACGGAATAAGAATAACTTCTCTGTTCGGAAATATTTTTGACATTTCCATCTTGATTTTATCATCTGCATCACAACCAAAAGAAGGTACAAGAACACCACCATTAATTAAATAGTAATTAAGATATGACGGAACCAATTCGAAGCCCTCTACTCTGTTCGTTGAAGAACTCGTTTGCAAAATCCCGGCACTTTCTTCTTTGGTAATAAATTGTGATGTAGGTAATGGCAGTTTATGAATGATTAATTGGTTTCCATTTGCATCGGTTTCTTGACTCAAAATCCTATATGATGTTTGCAAAACATTATACTGAATGTTATTTTTATCTTCTGTATAAGCAATGCTTACCTCTCCATCACCAACAAAGGCACAAACATTGTCAATGTGTCCATTTGTTTCGTCCAACTCAAGTCCTTGCGGTAACCAAATTACTTTATCTGCATTATAGTACTGTTTTAGGCATGTTTCAATATATGATTTGCTTTTGTGAGGATTACGATTTTTATTTAACAATACAGACTCAGTTGTAATAAGCGTACCGGCACTATCAATGATTACACCACCACCCTCTAAAACAACATCTTCAACATTATAATAATCTATCCCTAAATAGTCAGATAATCTAATCGCAAAAGCGTCGTCATTATTCCACGGATAATATGCGCCATCTTCGAGTCCTCCCCAAGCATTAAACTGCCAGTTAACAGCTCTCAAATTGCCATCCTTTACAACAAAATTAGGACCAATATCGCGTGCCCATATATCATCATATTCTACCGCAAAAATCTTGATATGTGAATCCAATCTAGGTCTAACTTGTTCTACCATATGCGGCTTAACGCACATTAAAACAGGCTCAAATTCAATAATTGTATTTGCAATTTGAATTATCAAATCTTGTGCATATTTTGCCTCATTTCGCCAAATGTCACATCGCTCAGGGTACATAATAACGGTAGCAAGATGTCTTTGATCTTCTCCAACTGAATGATATCCATCTGTGCTCGGGGAGCCAAACAATCTACCCATTCAAAAACACCATTTCCTTATCTTACTTTGAGTCCGCCATCTACGGGAATTATAGCAGCGGTAATATATCTTGCCTTATCGCTCGAGAGGAAAAACACCATATCTGCTATCTCTTCTGGTTCAGCAAAACGTTCAAGCAACGTGGTCTTTTTCTCTTCTTCCAAAAAATCTTCAGGCAATTCATTATTCATAGGCGTTCCAACCCACCCTGGCATAACCGCATTTACATTAACATATGGTGCCAATTCTATGGCAAGATTTCTGGTAAGACTATTTAAAGCAGCTTTGCTCGCATCATAATCTATACTTGTCGGATAAATGGTATTCACACCATTTGTACTCGAAATATTAATAATTTGTCCCGATTGGTTTTTCACCATTTCAAAGCCCAGAATCTTAGAAAGCAGGAACGGCGCAAACAGATTAATACGGAATGTTTTTTCAAAATCTTCATATTCGCGATCGATCACATTGCAATCACGAACATAACCGGCACAATTTATAAGACAATCCACTTTGGAATATTTTTCTAAAATTGACTTTGCAAAAAGCTCTACCTCACTCTTGCTCTCCAAATCACTTTGAATGATCTCTGCAGCCCCTCCATCTTGAATAATCTTATTCTTAATCTTGACAGCACTTGAATGTGATGTATTGTAATGAATCAAAACAAGAGAGTTTTTGTCCATCTCTGCTATTTTAAGACAAATTGCAGAACCGATTCCTCCAGCACCGCCGGTAACAAGGTAAACTTTACGATTTTTCATTTTTTTTATCCTCCTAGTAAAAAAATTACATAATTATTGAAAATAAATATAATACTAAACTCCCAACACATGTTAACATGGTAGTAATAAATAATGTTAAAAGAATCTTACCATTGTGATTAAGTCTCCCTTCTCCTGCGAAAACCGTATCATTCCAGGCCGCTTTGGGATCGTTATAACGCAGAGCCTCTTGAACCTCTAAGTTTTTTATAAAAGTTTCTTGTGTTATTTTAACTCGAATGGATAGAACAAAGCACAATACGCTTGAAAAAAGCATCAAAAGCATTGAAGAAAGGCAAAGTAACAAAGGTAATAAGTCTGAGTTTTTCACAGCTTCAAACATAAGCGAGATTGCAATGGAAATTATTGCACCACTTATAAATGTATAATATTCATGATTCAACTTAAACAACTTCATATTTCATATCCTCGTATTTCTGCTAATGTCTTTCGTGCTATATTTTCCACATCATTACTAAGGGCATTTACCGTAGCTATTGTGGGAGCTACCTTAAGACTATCAATTATCTCGTTAATATGATTTTCAAAATCGGCTTGAGAGATATGAATTGCGTTTAACCGATCGCTCAACTCTGCCCTATTGTTTTCGCTTATTTTCATCAATTGATGCAAGCGATCTGCTTCTGTTTTTACACAATTCTTGACTTCTTCTAGCTTTGCATATGCTATCGTAATCGCTTTATTTCGCGATTGTTTAATGGAAGTATCAGCAAGCACACATACTTTTTCTTGATTTATCTGATCTTCAATTTCTTCCATAGCAGAATAAAATTGATTTCGAAGACTATCCAAATTAGACTGTTCCAATACTGTTGCATTTATGCGCAATTCATTAAGTTGCTTGCAAAAAAAGTCAACCGTCTTACAACACTCATCTCTTAATTTTGCTCTTTCAGAGATTTTTGCATGTTCTTTTATTTTTCGGTAAATTTCTTCTCTATACTCGCGAAATTCGGCAAGTAAAGCATCACAATCAGCTTCAAATCGTTTTACAGCAATATTTCTTTCGGAAATTATATCCTCATGTTTTTTTTGAACGCTGGATAGATTTATATGCAATCCAATCTCGCCTTGCAAATACTCATCATTTATATCATCGTATATTGAAATGCTTTGAGTTATAATACCAATATTATCTTCCTCTATGGCATAATAATTATCGAATGCTTTCACACGTCCACCCTTTTTGGAAATAATTGTCAAACAATCGCGAAGAGCTTTTTCGCGTTCTTTTTTCTCAACAAAACGCCAGAACTCCTTTCCCAAATAATCATCGCCATAGATTTCAGTACTCGCAGCTTCCCAAAGTTTGATGACATATTGATCATCACACGCCCAAAATGAAAAGGGAGAATATTGTACCATTTGCAGTAACATTCTGTTTTTCCATGCTAACGATTTATTATCTATAGCATACTTAATAATATCGTACAACTGCTCTTTTCCCAAATTTGTTAAATAATCATCCCTTTCTTTTTCCGAGCCATTATCTACCAAATCAAGAAATTCTCTAATAAATTTTTCCATAAAAATTCTCCTCTATTATAAGCAACATATGCACACTTACGGATGCAAGTACGGATATGCCGGGCTATCACCAAGTGCCTTATAAAGTTTTTTCACCGCAGCACATTTAACAACATTTTGTCCATCTAGTCTACCGGTTTCATTTACCGTTTCGCCAAGACAATATCCTCCGCAGTGAAGCTGTGCAGGACATTTCTGGCAATGCTTCATGAGAGTAGATTTTCTATCATTCAATGCCTTGATTTTATCTTCGTAAAACTCAAACTCCTTTTCGTTCTCGTTCCACTTACCAACAATAAATAAGCCCATGTGGTAAGCTTCCAAACCCAAGACCACCATATCACAAGCGGAAATATATCCGTCCGGTGTAATGTGAGGTGCGTTTTGCGGTGTACAACAACGGCAATGATATGCAGACTCTCCATCAAAATTAATAGTAAGGAAACTGCCCCAGAATACACCTTTTTCCTTTGCGTAATGATAGGCATCAAGATAATTCTCTATGTATGCATCCATATCAAAACTGTAGTTTCGTTGTTTCGCTTCATCATCGCATACAGGAATTTTACCAACAGAATAAAACAAAGGGTTAGTCCATACATAACGAATGCCCAAGTTATAAAAATAATCTACCATTTCGTGTTGTTTGGTGATGTTTTTATCGGTTATCGTTACGCGAGCGCCGACCATCAAGTTTCGTTCACCCTTATTTGCATTAAGCCAACGTACGTTCTCTTCTAACACATCAGCAGAAGTTCTACCGCCGAAAACAGAATTATATTTGGGATTCAGCGGTCTGTTGTAATTTTGAACGTCCTTCATTCCGTCGAAAGACATCCAAACGATATTCATGTTCTCCAGAACCCAGTTGCGAACTTCCTCTGTAAACACACCGTTGGTCTGAATTTCAACAGTAACACGCTCGCCACCGTTTTGATGGCTCTTGGCGTATTCGGTGATCTGCTTCATTTTTTTAAACTCTTGGGTGGGTTCACCGGGTCCGTAAAAACGGATGTGGCGGCTATCGTTTGTTTTAAAATACCGATCAATAGCTGCATAAGCGATCTCAAGAGGAATAGTTTTTTCCTCTATAGCATTTCGTTCTTTAGCGTTATAGCAATATCTACAACATAAATTGCAACGTGTTGTAAGAAAAAAAAAAAGCATTTTTTTGTTACAATGAGGCATATTTATCTTTCCTTTGGTTTATCTATCATATCTGAGACAAGTTTTTGAGGCGCCAGTCAAACGCTTTGCTAAACTAAATTGCGCCCTCGAGCTTGACTTCTTTGCAAATCATTTGACATATAACTCGGCAACGAAAGCGTTTTGGCAGCTTCTTTCGTGGGAAAATAGTTAAAATCCATAATATCTCCTTAATTTACTTATAATTCGACATCGTAATTATACTTTGCTCGGGAAAACTTGCCAGGCGGTTATGCATAATTTACGACAAATATATGTAAATGATTTGCAATAGTTCTACTTGCCATTGAAACACGATGTTGTTTGTTCCTATTTCTCACTGTGATAGAACTTCAATTGCAATCTGCATACCGAGTCTAAACGCATGTTCGAACTATGCCTCATCTAAGAGGCTTGCATGTTTACTCCAGCAATCGTGGAACTTTTCGAAGGTCTTCTCCTGTTCATCGGTCATGATCTTCTGCAGGTCATCATTGTGTCTGCTGATGTACTCCAACAGCTGTTGCACCTCGTGAGCATTCGGTCTTCCGCCCTCGAGCGGTATAATGTTTCCTCGCAAAAATCCCATTATAATACTTTTCATGGGTTGCAGCTTTTGTCAGCATATAACAATACCACAGAAGGGCGAGAAAGTTCAGATCTGTTTCGCAACAAATTCAACTTTTTTCTCAAGGTCTTTTCTTTATTTTCTGCGATGTAATTTTTCGTTTTTATGAGTGGACCTTGCAATTGGAGTATAAGTATGCTGTACCGACAACAGAAGAAACGGTGGGATGCTTTTTGGGACGATTCGAGTAATCTCGTAAAATCGATGCTGACTACACCTTTGACCATCTACAGGCTTGGACTATGTGGAAACCCCGAGAGCAAGAGCACACAAAAGCAGTGATTTTAGCCCGAAAAGCACCGGAGATCACTCAAAAGCACCTGTTGTACAAGGCTTTTACAGTTCAGGAGTGGAAGTTGAAGGTTCAAATCCTTTCACTCCGACAAGTCAAGACCACCGGTTGAATCAGTGACTTGCACAGTCTCTATAAGGGGTTAATACAGGCTTCGCCCTTAAAAAGGACCACTGAAGTTTGACATTGCATTACCTCATAGGCAGCCGCTCACGTGTAGTTGCCTTTTTGCCTATTTATTCTTGGCGACCGTAAATGGGTCTGTGAATTCCTTGAAACTGATCTGATCCGAAGCGTTATCTTCCTTAAGTTGATTTCGGACGCATTCTGCGATCACTTTCTGGTTTCTGCCTACCGTATCGACATAGTATCCTCTGCACCAAAAATGCCTCGATCCATACTTGTGTTTCAAATTTGCGTGTCGAACGAAAATCATTAAAGATCTTCTCCTCTTGAGATATCCCATGAATTTGTCGTTACGTCTGTGTTTCGGTGCAAAGACGATGTGATATTGGCCTCGATACTTCGAGTACGCTGTGCTTTTGATCTCGTTCTATTCTACTTTATTGAACATGATTAAAACCTCCTTAATTTTCTGTGTAATGCGGACGCCAGACCTTACACATTATATCTTGGAGGCTTTAAAGTATTTTATCTTCCCCCAGTAGAACTGTGTGGGTATTTCCACGTCTTAAAGGGTACTAATGAAACGCTTTTATCATCACTGGTGAAGTGATAATAGAAGCGTTTTTATTAAATTGCCCTTTTGCGAATTTTTACGTACGCAATCCCACTGCACAAAACGGCAACGCCCACCAAAATGCCAACGCTGAAAAATGCTCGTCCCGCGGAGGTCTGCATGGTATTCAGAGCATCTTCAAACCATTCCGTATCGTAATAATACAAATACCAAAACATTTTCATAGGCTCCGGCCGAAGATAGTCTTGGAAGAAGGTCACAAAAGCTCCCGCCGTGTACAGTTTCCCCACAAGCATACAGAAGATTCCGTACGCCATGCCCATGATGGCCGCGGGGAGACCGTTTTTGAAAAGCGAGCCGATCATATACGTAAGCCCCACGAAAAAGATGACGCAGGGCAACCCCATAAGGAGATCAATGCGCGCCGTACGTACCAAGCCTTCCCATGCGTAGTCCCAAAACGCCATCCCCGCCACGCCGCCGCGGGAGAGCACGTACCATTGGAAAGTGATCGTATGTACCAAAAGCAACAACCCAAAATTGACGGAGATTAGCGCGGCAAGTCTTCCGAACAAATAACAAGAGGGCTTTACACCTGCCGCCTTTTCGATCTCAAAAAACCTGTCGCCGTAGTCGCGGTTCAACGCCAAAACGGTGGTAATGACGAAAAAGATAGACATGGACAATCGCAAAAGCATTTCCGCGGAATTGATCGACTGCTTGACAAATTGAGAATATTCCAAAATGAAACGAGGATCGGTATCGTATATCATTTCGTGTTCAACCATGTCAAAATACCCGTAGTGATTCACGAAAACTACGTCATAAACGCAGTAAACGATAACGACAAATAACGAGAGCCAAAATGTTTTAGAGCGTACAAGCGTTTTGCAGGTCGATTTGTAAGTTGCAAAAAACATAAGTGCCTCCCTTACTCCAAGCTAATATGTTCGGAAACTACGGTATAAATATATTGTCCCAAGGCCGAATCGCTTTTCATTTGGAATTGCTTGGCACGGATCACGCCGTCGTCAGCTAAGGCATAATTCATTCCGTGATCGGTGAGATAATATGCAATGCTTCTTGTGGTGGGCTCGAAAACGGTACCGTCTCCAAAAAGATCTTCAAATCCATTCAAATATAGCACGAAATAATAATCAGGCGAGGGAGTAGCGGCAACAGCTCCGGATTCAGACCGGCTGTTAAGTTGTCCCCATAATGCATCAATGGTTGAGATATGTTCGCTCTCGGCAATACGAATACGCGCGACGACGCGATCGGTTTGATAATCGCAAACTTCCACTACCGCGCTTTTCTCTTCGGTCGAAAATTCGTACTTCTTGGATTTATAGGGGAACAAAGCGTCGGGATATACTTCCGTCATAGTTGTTGCCGTTGCAATGTTTTGTATATAGCCGATATAGTTTGGCCCCATAAAGAGAAAGGCATCACACTCGAATTGCTTTAAGTCGCTTTGCGAACCCGTTTTTTCCTGGAACACTTGCACGATTTTCTCGGATAGGTTGTCGAATTCTTTTTTAGACAACTGTTTGTCCAACCCGGATATGACCACGGTGCAATCGATCTCCCAACCACTTACGGTAAATCCTGCGTTGACTTCGGCGTGCAAAATACCGATTTGCATAAGAATCGCTTCATAAATATCTTTGCGTAAGTCGAACGTACAATCGAGGGTTAAAGCCGACGCGGTTTTGTTAAAACAGTTATAATATTCTTGCGAAGCGTAAAATGGAAGCCCGTAGAAAGTATGCGTATTATAATTTATATCCATGACCTCCACCCGTTCGTAGGTAGAAAACAGTTCAATGGTATGCGAAATCATTTCGTGGATCTGCTCGCTTGTCAAAGAACGATAGATACCGTTTTCTCTTTCGAGTAGGATCGATTCAATTTCGTCCCGAGAGAAAATACGAGCGGCATTGTATGGTTCTTCGGAAGAGGATTCGATAATTGTGCTTGATTCTGTTTCCGGCGAGCTCTCGGAGAACGAGTCCTGCGAGGAATGGTTGGACGTACTATTCTGCTGAGACAATAATACTGTAATCAATATGATAGCGAGGCACGGGAAGATTATAAAGATCCATTTTCTCATTGCGAACTCCTATGTGAAAAAAAGTGTACATCGAAACTCACCATGCGGTTGCGCGTAGCAACCGCATGGTGTACCCCAAACACATATATTATGCAAAACAAGAGTTTTTTTAGTTGTTAGTTATAGTCGCGAGATGCCCCGCAAGCATCGGTATCTCTATAGTTGGTGCAGTAATCGTATCCTGCTTCGTAACAAGCGGCATTGTCTTTGTTGCACACATCATACGAAAGTCCTGTGCAATTGGCCTCGTCAATGTAAACGCAGTAATCGTAAGATCCTTCTTCGCAGACGGTTGCTTTTTTAGAGTTTACGTAAGGGGTGGAACGTTCAGAGTTGATAAGTTTGATTGTTCTTTTCATTGAATATACTCCTTGTTGTGTGTTATTCTCTTGATTTGCATAATATGTGAATTAGGACAATTCTGAATACTCCTCTTCTGTTAAGGCATCCACTGGTATCATGATTAACTGAATTTCTCCCTGCAGGTGTTTAGGCCAAGTTTGAGAATCTTTTGTCAATGGATCCAAAGTATGGTACAACCGGAATGTACCTCCGCCAAATGCGCGAGGAGCTACTTTCTCATATCCAAACGGCTTAATGGAAATGATTTCATCGTTGCTGTCGATTGCAATCATAACTCGCTTGATGTGCAAGGTAACATCATTTTCATTAATAAATTTGTAATTTGTAGAAAGTGTATTGTAAATTGTGTCATCAATTCCTGCCAGTTCAATCAATTGTTCTTGCCACACCATGAAAAATGCAGTCTCTTTATTCCACTGTAAAAGTTTTACATTTGAAAGTCTAGGCTTGCCTGAAAAGTAGTTATACGATAGTGTAAAGCTAAAAGTGTCGAATGCTATTTCCGGATTGAACAGAAAATACCCCTGATAGCCTGCAACAAAATCCTCGAACGATTGTATGTCGGTCTTCAACACGTTGCCATTTTGATCAAAATACGTTCCATTCACAGTCAGCGTGTAGTCTTGGGCCGTCTTGTTTTCCACGTTCAAGAGAACAACGTTGTTGCTCCCAAAATCGAATTTCTTTTCTTTGATAATGAATCCGTTGATTTCGCTTGGTTCTTCTTCGCTTCCTTCGGTAGATACAGTTTCTTCTTCATCAGACCTATCGTTATCTGGAAAATATATCGAAACATTATCATAGCTTTCCACTGGGTCAGAAGCTATGATGTAACTTGTGTTAGGGTCATTGCTATTTGTATCGTCGTTGCAACTTGCAAGGCAAAGACATAATGCAATAAATGCAACAAGTAAAATCAAAAAAGTAATTTTCCTCATTAAAATACTCTCCTAAGTTTATTTAGAGTGGTTAATAATTGAAGCTATAAGGGACTATTTAGTGACTAGCTATTGAGGGATATTTGTTTGATAGTGAGTGCAAGATCAAGCATCAATATTGCAATAGCTATAACTATGAGCGAATAATGGCCGCAAAAATTGTTAGTGTATATAGCATAATCAATATACGTCCGGATATCTACGAAACCAGCAACGCCCACGTAACTCTTGCTGCAGGAACAAGAATAGACTTTCGTTCGGTATTAGTAAGTTTAATTCATCGCTTCATCTTTCTCAAGACTCCTTTTCCAGCGTGTAATTGCTGTGTGCTTTGGAATTGACAAACTTCAAGTACTATCTTATGGATTCTTTTCTGCATAGTCAAGTATAGGTGATTATTCGTTGAAAACATTCCCCCGTTCGTTACATTAAGTAACGAGAAAAATGCTGTGCTTGGCTCAAACAAATAGTGAGTGGGCGGATTTCCTGTTTTTACAGAAATAATTGTCTTATTTCCTATTTTGAGAACTGTTGTAGGAGATGAAGCGTTGCTTCTTGGCATCATCCTCCGAACTATTTAATTTGCGTAGCAATTTTTCTTTTCCTCTGACCAATTGCTTTTTCACGGCTGACGGTGTTCTTTCCAAACGGTTCGCAGTTTCTTCGATTGACAGTTCGAGAACAAAGTGGTAGCGCAGAGCGCTTCTGTAAGGCTCTTTTAAGGCGTTGATTGCCTCCAGGACGAAATTATATTCTGCCTCGTCACAAATCCTTTCCACAAAGCCATCGTTGGAGAGGGAGGTTAAGGAGAGCGGTACATCGTCAAGCGAAATAGTTTCGTTATGCTTTTTGGAAAGGACATTCAGCGCAGTGTTCTTCGTCGCTTTTAAAAGATAGTTTTTGATCTCTACTTCACTGTTCATTTGTTCTATTCGACTCATGTGCTTGGTGGCGATTTTCACGAAAACGTCCTGAACAACATCCTCGGCTGTGTATGGATCTCGCAGGATAGATCTTGCCAAATTTAGCATTACAGACTGATTGGCAATAAATATTTTCTCGAGTAGTACTTGTTGTTTTTTAATTTCGCATCAATCCCTTGGCAATCTTTTCGGGTAAATAATCTTTTGTTGACAAATGGTAAAATTTTCAAGATCGTTCCGCTGATTGTGCAAAACTTCGGCTGTGGGATGATTCAACAATAAGCCGAATTAACTTATACTGAATGTATAAGATTCTTAAATTACGAAAGAGGTAGGTTCAATTTGAATAAGACGACTATGGGCGAACGAATCAAGGAAGCGCGGCGATTGCGTGGTATGACGCAAGAGGCGTTAGCCGAATTGGCGAATATTGGGCCTTCCTATTTGTGCGATATTGAGCGTGGGGTGAAGTTTCCCAGCTTGGGCTTGTTTATCGTCATTGTTGAAAAATTGGATGTTTCTGCAGACTTTATTTTGCGAGGCGAGATCTCTGCAGGAAAGCATGTCATATATGACGATCTGACAGATAAACTCGAGACACTTACCCCCAAGCAGCGCGAATGCGTAGCAGAAATGATCGATACATACGTAAAGTATTTATAAGTTGTTTTGTTAATCCGGAGCTGACGTTTTGTCGGCTCTTTTTTGTCAAAACAAAATTTTATTCGACAGCGTACTTCGACATAATTCTTTGTTTTCTTATGGTAAAATTCTCTTGTAGCGCAACAAATACACAAACAGAGGGAGTCGCAAGAGGGGAGGGACTTTTACAAAAAAACATCCCGTGTAAGGTTGTTACGCAATTTAAAATAAGGAGATATTTAATGGAAATGAAAAATATTGCAGAGTTTATCTCTAAGCCGCAATTTATTGATTCGCTTCTCATCGAGGAACTGAAAAGATACCTAAGCGAACGGTGCAATGATTATACAGAAGCAGAAAAGCAGTACCTGAAAAGGCTTCAAGAGTTTGAAGGGACGGGTGATACTTCCGAGACGATCATCAGCGAAGTGATTGAACTGCGCGAAAAATCAATTGCCGCGAGTATGCTTTTTGCGGGACATCTCGGCTTCCAAGCAAACAAAGATAATTTCGTAAAGAATTCCTTATCGCCCGTACAGTTCGACGAACCAGAGCAATATCTGAACGAATTCGTCATGAGGAATATGCCAATTTCGGTTCAAACCGCTTCCAAACTGCGAAGTGTATATGAAGCCATGACCGAGGAGCAGAAAGCCATATATGAAGACCTCGCAAGTTATTTCATTTTGTTGGAGGACCACGGAACAAAGCTTGCGCATTTTTATGGCTATATGCTTGCGAACCATTTGTTGTATAAAATGATCCCGGGTTACGCAGAAGATGAATTGCAAACGCAACGCTATACGAAAAAACTCAGCAGCTATCTTGGCTTTGATGTTCTATCCAGTTCTACTTGTGGCGAATAATTTGACCATAAAAAGAAAAAACACAGAGGGAGTACCGATAAACGATACTCCCTCTGTGCAAAAAATCATCAAACTTATCAACAACGAACCAACCATTGATATACGTATGATAACACCCGAAAAAAGAGAATGCAAGCGTTAGGGCGCCTTCGGCTAAAAAAATGGCCGAATCGTGATCTTATTGAAAAAACGAAGTGCAACTTATTGTGTTGCACCTCGCTTTTTAGAACATTTTAAGTATATGTGGAGCTTTCCGTAATGTGGCCGTCCTATTTCATCTCCACCGCATGGATCACACTGCCGTAAGAACAAGCCACCAACAGATAATCCAAGGTCACCTGCTGTACGCTGTGTGCAGGCACGGTAAGTACATACTTGTAATTGCTGAACACACCGCTGTTTTCGCCAAGCCCCGCCGTGTAGGAAGCCTCCAAGACCTCACCCGTCAAGCTGTCACGGACAAGGATCGCCAAGGTACCGTGATCACGCAAATGCAAGGTGATTGTCCTGTCCTGATCTCCCTGATTGATGAAGGTGAAATGGTCCTGATACTCGATCATCCAGTTTGCCGTGTTGGCAGGTGCACCGGAGCCGTCTGCGTGATAATTGTCAATGACGATCTCCGCCCCGTTGGAAGCGTGCCAGATAAACTCCACCATATCCATTCCCACCGCCTGGTGGTTGTTCTGCGGGTTCAGATGGGTCATCCAGGTGGTGCCGTTCACCACGTGATCCTTATTGTTGTATTCCTTGTAGGGCGACCCCACGGAGGACACGTAATCCGCATAGCAGTTGGTGTAGGTCACGGGCAGTCTCCCCGCCTTGTCATCATCCCCAAAGGTCCACTCCATGTAGTTGTCGATGACACCATGATGGTGGGCAATACCGGAATACTGCTGTGCGTAATTCCCCGCCACGTAACCCAAGGCCTTGGGCTCCTTTGCCACCTGCTCCGCATTGGTGTAGCAGTACATGGTGCCCGTCACCTCGCCGCCTGTGACGGTAAACTTCACGTTGCCGTTGGCACAGCGGATGTTGTTCACGTAGTGGTTGGCGGAGTTATCCACGTTGATGTTTCTGTAGGCATCCGCAGAGGTTCCCCCGATCACCCAGAAATACTCACCCGCAGGCAAGCGGTAAGTGGTGGGCTGATACACTCTGGGCTCATACTTCTTATACGCATAGTCCAAATGCGCATACTTGGAAGTAATGCCGCCGTATGCGTTCAGATAATCCCCGGGCAGCTTAAAGGACGTATTGTAAAAATCATACCACGCCAACTGACCGAACCAAGTGCCGATCCATTGATACCCCACGTTGGTGACGGTGATATACACGTCGTGGTCGGTATTATTCTTCAGCTGATACCCCAAATACACGTCCCGCCCTGCGTAGTTGGCGTGCTCAAAGGTCACGTACACCTCGCCCGCCAACCCCTCGTTCCGCATAAAGGCCTGTCCCACGTGCTGGGAGCCGAACTGCTCGGGATTGTTGGAATAGATGTAAGTCCCGCCCTTGCGCTTGATGTAATTCACCTCTGCGGCGGTAAGCTTGTCGTTGCCGTAAACGTCAAACTGCGAGGCATCCACAGCCCCCGCCACCCCGTAGGGGAGGGTCACCAAATGATTCTCCGCCTTGGTGGTGATCTTGAAATCCGCCCCCGCTTCCTCCGTCTCCACCTCCAGGGTGTAAACGGCGTATTGCTCCAAACTCACGGAAAGCTCCGTACCGGAAGCGATTTCTTCGCCGTCCTGCAGCAGCGTGATCTCCTTCACCCCGTCCCCAACCAGGGAATAGGTGTCCGTATAGGGCGCGTGAACCGTGTAGACACGCTTCCCATCCTCACCCGTCACGTCGTCAATGGAGGAAAGACGAAAACCGTCAAGCTCTTCCACAGGATTGTCGGGAGGCGTAGGCTCGTCAGGAAGAGAGTTTTCGCCGCTGGTTTCCTCGGAACTTTCGTTGGAAGGAACGGAGCTGTCCTCTGGCAGGGATGATTCCGCAGAATTTTCAGAGCTTTCTGCGTTACTCTCGCTAGTGTCAGTAGATACCCCGACTTGACTACTTGCGCTTTCGGCCGAAGAATGGTCGGTCAGCTCTTCAGAACATGCACCTAATGTTGTCAAAAGCATAATTACCACCATCATCAAAGCGATTGGTTTGATATACTTGGTTGTCTTCATTCCAAATCTCCAACTGCTTGTTATCGAAACTTAATCACCCATACGGTCAACAAGACTCCACTCGTGGAAAGTTACAGCCGCACCGTAAGAAGCAAGAATCGTTTGGTAATCGAAGGTATACGACTGCCCGGGTTCGAGAACAATTTCGCACCACTTCCAAGTGCGATCACCGTTCTCAAGACGTGCGCTTTGCACATTGGTGCCTCGCTGTACCACAACCGTATTGCCAATTGCGTTACTGCCAATATATCCGTAAACAGTCTTGGTTTCGTTGGTATCGTTTACGAGAGTCATGGTGTGGTAATATTGCGTGCACCAGTTGCCGAGATTGTTCAGAGGGTACGCTGCATCCTCGTTCGCCTGCAGATTTGTTCCTGCAATATTGATTGCTGTGATTTCGTTTTCGTTTGCATTCGCCTTATGTGTTACATATCGGTAGGGCATTTCGCTGAGCTTGATAGTGCCATGAGCCGCACTCAAGAAATAGCCGTTACCAACGCCGGAATACACCTGCAGATCATCGGAATGTTCTGCATCATAAGGATAGACAACTTCGTAACCGTCGATGGCACTAACGTCATGATACATGTACACTGTCACGATAACAGCTTGGCTACAAGTAAAGCGAATAAGGCCGTTAAAAGGCTGATTGTTGGCAATGGTGTATTCGGGAGACAGCCATCCGGATGCGCCTTGTGCCAAAGTCATCTGATTCCCACTGGTCGTAAAGAACTGCTTTACGGTTTCGCCGGGATCAGACCATCCGCTGCTGAAGCCGATATTGGATACATTGACCGTTGTAGAGCCTACAGACATATTGAACACGTGAATACGGTACTTGATGGCGCTTCCGCTACGGTTCCAGTGGGAGAAAAACACATGGGCTTCACCGGCAGTAATTACCTGTTGATTGACACAATAGCCATCCTCTGCAAAGGGCATGCATTTCCCGTTAGCGCCGATCTGTTCGGGATAGTTGGTGTAGACGATCGGACGGTTATTCCTAGTAAATGTCAAGGGGGTAACTCCGGAATACTCCTCCAATGGCGTGGAACTGAGGTTGGTTGAAACCGGGTTTAAGTACGTTAACGAGGGTGTGGTGTCTGCAACAGCAGTTACGATCATAGTGGCGATCAATGCGGTCATGACTGCGAAAAGGATAAGCGTCTTCTTAGTGAGTTTCATAGTGTCCTCCGTTTTTATGTTTATTATGTTTTTTGTTCTTCTAATGAATCCAATAATTCTTCTATAGTTCGAAATTCCTTTTCATTGCACTCTACAATGTAACTTTGCATTTCCTGAATGATATGATCGTTTCGGGTAAGGTTGTATTTCATCCCCAAAGAAAGAATCAACGAACAGGTCCGATTGGTGAATGATTCGTATTCCGTGAAAGGGGAGATGTCCAGTCCTTCTCGGCGAGCAATATAATGCAACCTCCACGCCATACAGCGCTTATGCTCCGTATAGCTGTACAGAGTAACCGGATAGATTTTATGCTCCTTATGCGCAATATCCCGGAGATAATCTGGGAATGCCAAGCAAGCATTATAATTTATATGCTGGTTTACATCATACGAGGTATAACGGTTGTAATTTCCGGGCTCATAATCCGAGTGGATATATCGCTTTAATTTTTGTAAGAGATGATTGGGATTGTACAGAATGCAGGACTCTTTATTCCGCTTCAAAAAACACACCCTCATAAAATACTCCGTGGAGCACGCTTGAAGCATGTGCACTGGAGAGATTTCCAGATCTTCGTAATGATCGCTTTTGGTATAAGTCAGCGATAAGAACTTGTCTTTTTCCGCATCGTAGCCATAGATCAGAATATTGTGTGCTAGATGTATTTTTTGATAGGCAGGTTTGCCTGGAATGTAGTAGGAATCCATCCAAACGTCGGCATAGTAGCCTTTCGCAAGCCCTTTAATGATTGATTCAGCAATATTGATCTCATTGGCTTCCACAATATCGCGGTTCAGAACATTGCACACCAAAGTATTCCAGGTATCATAGAGATAGTTATCGTAATCAAACCAGTGATACCATGGTCGAAAAACAACTTCAATGTAGTCGTTGAGAACCACTAGCTCCGCCAGCTCTTTTCTGTCTGCGCCGATTACACTCAGGGGAATGGCGTGCCGCAGATAGTTCCTTGCCATAGGATTTTTGTCAATCGGTAAAACAAGGGTTTCACGTTTCTCGGGAGACCACTTGAAGATGTCTTTCTCCTTATCACGAAGTGCCAGTTCTCTTTGCGTAAGGCGATTATACACCTCATCAAAATATTCCATTGCCGCCATGAGACCTTTTTCCGTTGAAACCTCGATGTACGGTAAACCGCCATTTTTCAAGCGCTTTTGCGTGGTGCTTAAGACCGGATACAGATATGATGATACATTGGCATTGGACAATGCATTCAGCTTGTTTTTCAAGTCCGTATCTGTGTTGATCCAAAAAGAGGAGTTGGGTTCGCTTCCCGGGAGTTGATCTGAAATCTGTTGAATCTTTTCCGCAATGGTTAGCTCCAGATCTTTCCCGTTGTCAAAGGGATGCCATAGACTATAAATATCCACCAAGCCACTCTCGTGCATTTCTTTTGCATGCTCCCAACTGTAATGTGGAGTGAAATTTGATACGCCGGGACATTCGGTGTAGCCTGCCAAATTATTTGCCATAAAAAGGTCCGCATGAATTCCGAGTTCTCTTAAAACGGGAAATACGATGGTGTGGTTGTCGATATAGCCGCCAAAAAAAGCAATGCAAAATCGTTTTGGTGGAACCGGTAATTGATTCTTGGCAAACTCGCATAGCTGTTTGATAGAAATCGAAACATAGCCACGTTGCAACAAATCTTTAATCTCATCTTTAAAGAGTTCAATGGGGTACGCCCGTGAAACTTGATGGGGGAGATTACTTGTTTTAAAACAATTAAAAACTACTATTGGCGGAAGTTTCAATGTGGTAAAATCGAGCAATACAATCACCTCGTCCCAAATGATTTTTCAGGTGAAGAAATAAATATCTTTCCTTAATTGTATTCATTATATAGCATCCGCAAATAATAACAACTTCAAAAGCCCATTCGTCGAAAAAACTCGCCTCATTGTCGAAAAAACCATGTTGCGGGTTGTTGAAAACGAAATAAAGATATGATATAATAAAACCGAAACAAAAAAGGATGGTAATTCAATCATGTATTTTGCGATCTGTGATGATTCGAAACCCGATGTTGAAGCGATTCATAAAACAATCATCGACAATATGGGAGAAATGGAATATAAGGTGGACCCCTTTACCTCCAGCTTGGAAATGTCTCGGGCCATAAGAAGTGGACGTATGTACGATGTTGTATTCCTGGACGTCGACATGCCCGGGATGAACGGAATTGAATTGGGGAAGCTGGTTAAAAGCAAGAGTCCTCAAACGGAGATCGTATTTGTGACCAGTTATCCACAATACGCATTGGAAGGCTATGACTGCCATGCGTTTCACTATTTGATAAAGCCGCTTTGTGTGGGAAAAGCAACGAATGTTTTGCAGCGCTTGATTTTGCGCTACCGTGAAAGCAATCAGTTCCATATTATCAAAATCAAAACGGAATTTATTCGCCTGCGGTGTAAAGACATTTACTATGTCGAATGCTGCCAAAAACACGTGATTTATCACTTGAAAAACAAGAAATACACTACCCTCGGAACTTTGGCAGAGGCGTACAAAAGCTTGCGCAATTTCGGATTCCTGCAAGTCCATCAAGGATATATTGTTAATTTAGATAAGATTAGCCATTTCGATAAGTATTCCGCTATCCTTTGCAACGATGAAGCTGTTCCCGTCAGCGTCAGAAAACGTTCGGAAGTGCTGACTGCATATGCTCAGTATATAGAGGTTCGATAAAATGTTGTTTTTGAATATTGTCACAGAATTTGTTAATGCGTTTCTTCATTTTTTTCTAGCATACTGGCTCTTTGATTGTTTTTGGCAAAAACTTTATCGTTCATATATTTCGATTGGTGTGCTCGTGGTTACCAGTGTGATATGCACCCCGTTTTTGCTGTGCTTTAAAGGATCGGCTATACAATATTTGGCTTTGCTAGTCCTATCCTTTTGTTTGTCATACTTATATCAAGCTAAATTCCTCAGCAGAGTTTTATGTACAATGATATTTTTTGTCATCATTGCTGCCATTGAGATGATTGTGGCGTTTTTAATGTCGTGGCTTTTTCATGTGGAATTAACAATGATAAAAGAAGGGGTTTTGTTTATTTCGGGGATGCTTTTATCGAAATTTCTCATGTTTATATTGATTATTTCGATAAAACTCAAACGAAAAAAAGCATTGTTTCAAATCGTTCAAAAAGGTAATTTCACTGTTTTTGTTTATCCTTTTGCCACTTTAGCTATCATTTTATTGCAACATGGTATTTTTGTTTATTCGCCGGGTCAAAGCGACTTTATTTCTGTTTTAGTGCTTGTTTGCTATTCTCTTTTAATTATTGCTAATATACTAATTTTCGAATTCATTGATACGCTTTATAAAAATACTATCTACGAAACAAAAATAAATGCGGCAAATGAAATTATCTCTCAACAGACCAAGCAATATGAAGCTGTAATAGAGCATCATTCTGAAGTTGTAAAATTGCGTCATGATCAAAAAAATTTCTGCATTGGCGTTTTAGCGGAGTTACAAACTGGAAATATAGAAACGGTTGTAAATAAGCTCGAGTCAGAAAACGCTTTTTTAAATGATATGACGGAGAAGCCAAATGATATAGTACGCTTGCTCGTGGCTATCAAAAATGAAATTGCAAAAAAGAATGGCATCTGTATTGACTTTGAATATAGATGTTCTGAGCAACTTGTATTACCGGCAATCGATTTTTCTGTCATCCTTGGTAATGCGCTAGATAATGCCATTGAGGCCACTGCGAATGTTTCGGACTACACGAGGAAAACAATTCGTTTAGTGGTAACAATTAAAAATAAGTCAATAGTTATTACTATCAAGAATCCTGTAGAGAAAAAAGTCGATGTTGCTAATCTTCGTACAACAAAGGAGAAGTCTTCGATGCATGGTTACGGAATCATTAGCATGAAGCAACTTTCCGAGAGATATAATGGAGATGTTACGTTCTTATGCTCTGAGGAGGAATTCACGACATCTATTATTTTAAGCAACTTCTGCCCGCAGCGCAACGATTGAGGCGATTTTTTCGACGAATAGGGGATATCTGTTGACAACTCCTTCCATTAAGATTGATAATGTACTTGTTCAATCATGTTGGAAGGAGTTTTTCATTTGTATAAGAAACTTTCAAGTGTTTTAACTGACAAATTTGTAAAATCGGGAATTATTGAACCCCAACAACGTGACGTGTATTGCTATGGTTTTGAAATCCTTCTTTCGTATGTGGCATATATTTTGCTTTTTGTTGTCCTAGCGGTTTTTACCGGAACGATTTTCTATTCTCTGTTGTTCGGCGTTGCCTTTTTTACTACACGTTCAATTGCTGGAGGATATCACGCTGCAACCTATTCTGTGTGTCATTTGCTTTCTTTGCTGAATCAGGTTCTGTTTATACTTCTGATCGTCTTTCTACCTCAAGAGCATCATCCTGTTGCTTCTGTAGTAGCCATCTTGATATCTTCGGTGCTTCTGTTGATTTTTGCGCCAATCGATCATCCAAATAAACCGTTTATCAAAACAGAACGCAAACGATTCAGAAAAATGTGTTGCGTATACGCATATATTATTCCCATAATAGTGGCAGTCCTCGTTTTGTTTGCAACACAACTCAGTACATACATATTGAGCTTTTCCCTCGGTATCTTCTCTGCAGCATTCGCTCTTTTGAGTGCTAAAATACAACAAACAAAGGAGAAACAAAACCCATGAAGAAATTTTTCGCAAAACTCGCATCTACTCTTCCCGCACTGGCATTGGCTGTAGGCATCTTCGCAGCAAATTCTGCTTGCGCTTCCTTCTTCTACCAGCCTGAGACCCCTAGCGCAATGGATGCATTCCGCAAATAATTGAATTATTTGCAAACAAAAGCAACAGGCGCCACCGAAAGGATCGGCACCTGTTGCTTTTCTATCTTCCACGCTTTTCGAACAGCGCGTCTTCAATTTCTTTTTTCTTGTCGCGGATATTTTTTCCGGTAGGTTTGATGTGCTTGCCCAACAATCGCTCAGCGTAAAAGGTTAGCTTTTCTTCTTCGCCCATCTCGCCAATCACCGACAATTGGATCCGCGTATTGTTGTCGATACTCAGCTCCCCGGTGATCATTTGTTTGTCTACATGGTACATCATGGAGAGCATTACAATAATCTCGGGGGTTAAAGTCATTCTTTTTTGTTCGAACGCTATATAGGTGTGCACGGTTACGTTCAAAAGCTTGGAAAGCATTTTTGGGGGTGTCCCTGTTAAGTCGCGCAGTTCACGCAAATGCTTCATGATTCATTCCTCCAATAATACAACATAATTAGCATTATGTTGTACGAATAAACATAGACGTATTCTGTAAAACATTAAATTTGTGTTTTTTAACAGCTCTTTTTTTCAAAGGGCTTTTTGCCATGCAAAAATTAGTTATTTGCTTGAGTTTTCGCTGTATGATAACTTGACTTTATTGCTTTTAATTGGTATAATGGAAGCGGAAAATATTGGTATCATATCGTGTTATAGCACATAATGCTAATTATGTTGCATTATAAAATCAAGTGCATATGTTCCATTGTTCTTCGATGTTCGGAGCCGGTTGAAATAATATAGATTCGAGTGGTGTTAATACTGGAATGCCCCAAGACATCCGCAAGCTTTGCGATGTCTTTTTCTATTTTATAGAAAAGCCTTGCAAAAAGATGTCGAAGGTTGTGGGGAAACACTTTTTTCTCAGAAACTTTTGCTTTTTTACACAGCGCCTTCATTTCTCGCCAGATGTTTGAACGATCGATCGGCTTCCCGGATTTTGTAACAAAGATAGATCCAGACTCCAGACCTATTTTGCGGACATACTTCAAAAGGCACTTTTTCAGATCGGATACGATCAGAATTTCCCTCGTCTTTCCCTTGCACTGAATGATCGCGAGGCCCTTTCGCACGGCTTCCACCGTGATAAATTTTAATTCGCTGACTCGTATGCCGGTACTGCAGATTGTTTGCAACAAATAATACAGTCGTTCATTCCTTTGGAATCTTGCCGTATGGATAAGCCTGGTGTATTCCGCTTTGCTCAGCTCTTTTTCTTCACAGCAAAATACACGCTTTTGAACACGTAGTTGCCTTAGACAACAGTCGTACCAGCCGCAGAATTTAAAAAACGAATTCAGGGAAGCGATCATCGAGTTGACACTTGCAACAGCATATTTTTCACTGATGTACGCTTTGTATTTCATGCAGCTTTGCTTGTCGATCGGTTCTTCGCCAATAAAGTCCCTGAAACAATAAACGTCTCTTCGGTATTTCTCGATTGTTGCTTCGCTTTTTTCTTCATCGCGAAGCTGTGCCAGAAACGTATTGACCTGTATTTCTGTTATTCTTCTCACATGAATCCTCCATTCTTATGATAAAATGATGTATTTCCTATTATACTGTTTTTTTCTGCCTGTGCTACATTTACGCCATATTTTTCGACGATTAGCCGAATTTTGGTTGCTTCGACGAGATTTCCGGGCGCAAAAAAGATTCGGGGAACCCCGAACCGGTGTATGTACCGTTTGCGATTAAGTCGTCGGTAATATTAATTTCGCAATAATATCCTCAGCGGATACAAACGGGTCTTCCCAATACCGCGAGTCATATGAATGCTCTCGATTGTCTCCGAGCACATAAAAGTTGTTTTCGGGAACGGTCGTATACATTCCGCCATGTTCTACAATGTCGCCTTCGGTAGCGGCAATACGTTTGACCAAGAAAACATCTTCTTTCCGGAAAACGATAATATCGCCGATTTTAAGCTCCACGTAGAGCCGTAGTCCAATAACAAAGCTTCCCTCTTTCAATGTAGGTTCCATTGAACACGAAGGAACATATCCAAATAAAAAAACTGTGCGGAATAAGATAATGACGATCAAGGCGATCACTATTGGAATCAGCAGTGTTTTTTGTATCTTGCAGTGCTTTTTCAAAAAAATACCTCCAAACAAAAAAGACGCGAAGGGCCAACCTTTGCGTCTTTCGTTTGTGAATTATGTGGTGGCCAGTGCCTGTATCTCTGGCCGTGCTCTCAGGAACTTTTTTGCTTTGGAAATCCAAGCGCATACGAGTTTTGCGGAAGCACCGAGTTGATCACCTATTTCGCGGCTTGTGTAGCCGCAGGACATCATCTGCATTGCCTCGATCCCTTTACGTACGCACGGAGAAGCCTCTTGCTTAGCTCTTTGAAGCGCTGTATGCAGATCTATTGACAACAGCACGTTTTCTGGTCCGCCGTCGTAAGCTGGGAGGTCATATGGCGGCACATCACAGATGACCTCGGCAGTCTGACGCCTGTTGGCATGGATCAACGCGTCGCAGATCTCATGCCAAATAAGTCTGTAAGCGTAAGTTGAAAAGGTACCCCCTTTGTCGGTGGCGGCCGCTTTGCAGAGCCCGATACAACCGATCTGGAAAACATCTTCGTAAGAATAGATCCCCGGTTGATTGCTACTGCAACCCTTATCGTTGATCACCTTGTGCACAAGGCGGATATTTTGGGTCACTTTTTCTTGTTGCTCGGCAGTTAACCGCATGAGATCGCCATACCTCCCTCAATAGGGAATGAATGCTTGCAACCTTTTCGTTTGCTCCGTTCCAGAAGTTTTTTGCTTTCCTGTATAACCTGCGTACAGTAATATTCTCCGAGATAGCCAATGTGAGCCTCTGATAACGGAGCTATGATGAGGTGTGCAAGCCATTGGTAGGCGTCCTGTTTCGACATATATCCCGATTTGTAGAGTTGATCGAAATAGTAGTGCGCCGTTCTGCGCAAAGCACGTAACTCGTGATTGGCGAGGCTTCCCACAGGTAGCTTGGTACCGCGATGAACCCGAACGTAGGCATCGCATGCGGGGTATTTAGCACATACATAAAGCATAACGCCTTTGCTATTGTCTTGGTAAATGCCATCGGCACTTCTGTATACGACGTGACTACCGCAATACGGACATCTCATTTGGGTTGTTTGGAATCCCTTTCTCTTTTTCTTCATTTTCTCCTCCGATTTCAAAAAAGAAAAGCCGGAAGAACTGCAAAAACAAACAGAGCCAAAGCGTTGGAATATTCGTCTCATCCAACCAATTGACTCTGTAAGTATTTAAGCAGCCTTCCGGCTATATATCGTCGCTTGCGTTATTGTGGATCTTGTTCTGTGCACAGATCCGTAACGATTTCCTGCCTTTTGCAAAGGTCAAGTCTGACGCTGAACTATGAGCGTATCGAGAGCCTGAACGCAAGCTCCTGCCACGCTTATAGTATATCAAAAAAGCAGTTGAAAGTCAAGCGATTTTGGAATGTTCACAGATGTTTTACAAAGAAATGCATGCTGTTCATGCCAGCTCAGTCTGGTGCGTCATTCATCGTCTTTGTGAACCATTTTACGCTTTTTCTTTGTGCGACATAAAAGGATCAGCGCGCAGACCGATAGGATCATCCCTGCGCCGAAAAGAGCCAGAGGCGCAACGGGAATCCCAAATGCAGAACCGGTGCTTTTGGGATCCCGCTCCTTGATCTCTTCAGATTGGCTTTCAGAACTCTCAGTTGTGGCAGGAGCTTGCGTCGTTTCTGAGGAAAGTGGAGCACCATCCGGTTCGGGGACCGGCACAGCGGAGTTTACGCAGGAAAGAATGTATTTTGAGCTGCCGCCGATTTCCAGCCGCAAGACGCCGTCTTTGCCCACGGCAACGGTGTTGGGATATAAGCCGGCATCAGTTTTTAAACGGAATTCAACATCGGCCCACTCTACGCCAAGCTGAATTTCCAACTGCTCTGCCTCCATGACTTGCAATTCATCTCCAGCAGTGCCTTGCTTGGCAGCATAAGTCGGGATGACGGGGATACACATAATGCAGATGACAGTGACTACAAGAAAGATAGCCTTAAGAATGGTTTTCTTCATATTTCCTCCTGCGTTTATAAATCATAACGCTTCTTTGTATGCGTATAAACGAATACACCGATCAACCCTCCCATGCTCAATAGCATAAGCATGAACCAGGGAAACAAACTGGAATCATCTCCGGTCTGCGGAAGCTTCTCGTTGTATACCTCAATTGTTAGGGTTTCACCGTTGAGTAGCTCTGCTTCAATGGGGGAGGGGATAAGGTAACCTTCACTTGCTTCGTCGAGTATTTCTGTAATCGTGTAGTTGCCGATTCTCAGATTTTCAACGAAAATTTCACCTCCGCTATCAGTTGTATATACTGCGTCGTAGTTTGGCCCGGTGATACGGAACGAAAAGCCTTCCAGCTGTCCATCGGTAGAAGATTTGACAATTTTCAAATTGGCAAGCAGGGGGTTGTTCACAAAGCCAACGCCTGCCTCGTTTTCTACGATAACGGTTTCGCCGTCGTTTCTGATTTCGAAATAGTGGTAGTCCTCATCCTTGAGAAAGCCTTCGGGCGCGGTCTTTTCATAGAGGAAATATCCGTTATAGCGAAGGTCGTGCATCTCATAGATGCCGTCCTCGGTTTCGGTCATCTCGCCTACCAAGAGGTCGATTTCGGGATTGAATTCGCCGTTGCCGTCCACGTCCACATAGACTTCAAAAACAGCACCGGACAGCTTGTTGTCGGGGTATTCCTTATCCACCTTCGTGGTCTTGACCGAGCCGGTGATGAACTCATTCTCGATGGTGATCTCGATCACTTCCTCGTCTGTGCTTACGGTTACAGCGTAACTGTTTTCGTTCAGTACGAATGCGGGAGCTGCTTTGATCTCACGGACGATCCATCTGCCGAAGGGTACATCCTCGAAGGTGAAGACACCGATCTCATTGGACTGGCAGGTAGCAAGGGCTATTTCTTCAGTGAACTCGGTTTCGTTTTCGCAGAAGAGACCGAAGAACGCACCGCAGATGGTGAAGCCGTCCTCAGCCAGTTTCTTGCCGATGATGTTGCCACGGATAATCTCATTGGTGATGGCTTCGCCGTTATTCACGGAGATCTTCACCACCGCGGTGTCCTGGCCTGCATAGTCGAAGGTCACGGTATAGGTGCTGTGGTCGAGGATATAGTAGTTGTCGGTTGCGATCTCCTTGACATATACCTTTGCGCCCACGGGAAGATCAGCCATGAATACCGCCTTGCCGTTTTCGTCGCAGGTTACGGTTTCAATGAGACCGTCTTTGGGGATGATATTACCGTCAGCTGCGGTGATATCCTCAGAGGCATACAAGCCGAACTTGACGGAGGTGATCTCACCATTCATACCGATATGGTATTTCTCGTCCTGTTCCAAGGTCTTGGTAAGGTCGATTTCTACCTTCTGTCTTTCATTGACGAAAGCTGCGGAGGTGGCTGTGATCTTGATCTCCTGTCCGGCGTAGGTCAGCTCTGCAGTTACGGTGTCGCCGTTCAAAAGCATACCGCAAGGGGCTGTAATTTCACGGATTTCAAATTTGCCGAGGAACAGCGGCTCGGTGGTAGCTGTTCCGTCTGCATCTGTGGTGATGGTGGCAACGACGTCGCCCTTCTTATAGCGGATCGTACCGTCGAGGGTTACCACATCCTCGGCGGCAGTGATCTCATAGACCGCACCTGCCAAGCCCTTGATCTCATATACGGGCTGATATGCTCCATTGGATTCCACCACAGAGGTGAAGACCTCACCGGTCTTGGTGATTGTGATCGTTCCTTTCTGCGGTTCGTTCTCCTTGACTACCTTGACGAGTGTAATGCCGTTTTCATCGGCGGAGTTTTCCTCAGTCACGTCAAAGTAGATAGGAGTAGCATCGAGGACGTAACCGTGGGGTGCCTGCACCTCCACAAGGTAATAGCCCTCGCCGTAAGGGAGCTTTTCGGGGGTGAGAAGCGTACCTTCCTCGTTGGTGTAGAAGGTGTCGATCACAGTCAGTGTCGGGTAGGTGTAGCTCATGGTGACGAGCTTGCCGTCGGGTGCGTAGACCTGAAAACCTGCTCCCGCATAAGGGATGGTATTTCCGGTCGTGCCGTCCACCTTGACCACGTGGAGATAGGACTCGAAATTGGCGTTGTTGATGAGATAGCGATATACTTCGCCGTCCTCACTGACGAACACCTCAAAGGGATCGAGCAGATCACGGCCTTCCCAGCCCTTGATCTGCTTTACCACGTACACGCCGTAAGGCAAGTCGATGGTTTCGGCATAGCCGAACTCATCACAGGTGAGGATATCTCTTTCGGTGGTTTCGGCGACTTCATAGCTGCCTGCACTCTTGAGATAGATCTCAAACATGGCACCGACTTCGGGAGTTTCGATCTTGGTGGAGCCGTCATCGGTATGCTTGATGATGGTGATCTTGCCCTTGATGATGTCCTCATACACGTCGGGATAGACGGTGTTTAGTTCCACGGTGTAAAGCCCTGCGTAGGTGTCGATATCATAGACGGTATCGTCCAGCAGATATCCTTCACTGGGGCTGATCTCACGGATCATCCATTCCACGTTCTCGTAGCAAGGATAGTAGTCAGTAAGGAAATATCCGTTTTTGTCAGTGATATAGGTGTCGATGAGCGCACCGTCCTTGTACACACCGTAGACCGCGCCTTCGAGGGTAGCATTACCCTGGGACTGTCCGTAAGGAGCGCCAAGAACATTTACCTGTTCGTGAGAAGTTAGCGTGAAAAGCCTTGGCAGCAATTCATCTTGGATTTCGACATGCTCATTCGAAAGCGCTCTGTCGATTTTGAATACTTCCGCTCTCCACTTTTTAAGGACATTATGAATCTCAACTTCCGTTATTTCATTCCAGTTGATGTCGATGTTCTGACCTTCGGGTACGACATAACGGATAGAGGCGTCAACTTCCTCCACGGTGTAATTTTGGCCAATAGGGATGTCTTCAAAAAAAGCTACACCGTTTTTATCGGTGTAGGCGTAAATGTCCACTTTTTCACCGGAGAGCGATGTTCCGTAGAGGCGGAACTTGATTCCTTCTACGAGGTTATCTTCAGCGGTTTTGATAACCTTGAGGGCACCGCGTTTCAGCTCGTTATAGAAGTCCTTTTGGGTTACCTTGTTCCATTCGATCGCGACAGTTTGACTGTTGGGGGTGATATATCGCTCGGCGTTTTCCACTTCCTCTACGGTGTAGTGCTCGCCGATGAGAATATCATCAAAGTGTGCTACACCGTCCTTGTCTGTATATGCGAATACATTGACCTTCTCGCCGGAGAGTGATGTGCCATAGAGTCGGAACTTTATACCTTCTACGAAGTTATCTTCAGATGTTTTGACTACCTTTAGATCCCCTCGCTTCAACGTATTATGTACATGTGCCGAAGTTACCGTATTCCATTCAATCTCCACATTCTGGCTATCGGGTACGATATATTTGAGATCGGTATTCACTTCTTCCAACGTATAACCGCTACCAATGAGGATGTCCTTGAAATATGCTTTCCCTGTGTTGTCTACGGTAGCGGTTACATCGATCTTGGCGCCGCTGTCGGAAGTGCCGGCAAGGCGGAACCGAATACCTTCCGTCAGCCCGTCCTCGGCTGTCTTGGTTACGGTCAGATCACCGCGCTTGAGGATATTTTCAAAATGCACTGTAGCAGTTTGATTATGCACCACCGTCACAGTCTTGCCTGGCTGAGGTTCGTAGTAATCTTCGTTTTGTTCGGTTACCGTGTAAGTACCGGGTAGGAGGTCTTGGATTTTGATCTCACCGTTGGAATCGGTCATAACAGTTTTGTTCACGCCGTTTCCGGTAATGGTAAAGCGGACACCGTCAACTTTTCCGTCCTCGGAAGCCTTGGTGATCAGTAATTCACCGTGATTTAACGCATTGTGCATCTCCGCAAAGGTTACCTTTGCCCATTGGATCACAACGATTTGCTCAAGGGGAGTCATATATTTGCTATCTGTCGCAACTTCCTCCAACGTATAATTTGAACCGATCAAGACGTCCGAAAAGGTTGCTTTCCCGGATTCATTCGTTGTGGCTTGCAAGTCCACGTTTCCGCCGCTGATGGATGTTCCGTACAAGCGGAAGGTAATTCCGCTTATCAAACCGTCATCTGCGGTTTTGGTGACTGTCAAGCTGCCACGTTTCAGCTCGTTGTAAAAAGCTCTCTCCGAAACCCTATTCCATTCCACCGATACGTTTGTTTGCGCGATAGGGGTGATATACTTTTCACTCACCTCGCATTCTTCCAGAGTATATTCGGAACCGATCAAAACATCTTTGAAATACGCTTTTCCTTCGCTATCGGTGGTGGCATACACATCTACATGCTGGCCGCATTCAGCCGTGCCGTAAAGCCTGAATGTGATTCCTTCCACCAAACCGTCTTCGGAAGTCTTTGTGACGGTCAAATCACCACGTTTAAGCTCATTGTAAAAACTCTTCTCGGTAATATGATTCCATTCGATCGCAGTATCTTGGCTGACCGGGGTGATATACTTGAATTCGGTATTCTCTTCGGATAGCGTGTAGTTGGAACCTATAAGGACATCTTTAAAAATTGCAACACCGGTTGCATCCGTTGTTGCATACAGATCTACCTTGGCCCCTGAATCCGAAGTGCCCGTAAGATGGAATGTTACGCCTTCTACCATACCGTCTTCGGCAGTTTTGATGACTCTTAGTTCACTTTTTTTTAGAGCATTGCTTACGGCCTTGGTAGTTGCTTGTTTCCACTCAATTTCAACTGTTTGCTTGACTGGCGTTATATAAAAATCCTTTGTTGCCATTTCCTCAAGGATATAATCGGAGCCGATTGGAATATTGGTGAAGAAAGCTTTCCCAGATCCATCTGTAGAAACATACTTATCTACATACGTGCCGCTTTCGGAGGTGCCGTAAAGTCGGAATAGTACACCGCTGGTCAATCCGTCTTCACTGGTTTTTGTAACCACAAGATGCCCCAGCTTCAGCATGTTGTTAAATGAAACGGTTGTTGTTTGCCCGGAAACAATAGTCACCGTTCTAGGTTCCTGCGGTTCGTATACATTGTCGGTATGCTCGGTAACTGTATATGCACCCGGTGTCAAATCCGAAATGGTGATTTCACCATTTTCATCGGTCGAAACAGTTTTGTCTATACCGTTTCCGGTGATAGTAAACCGAATACCATCAATCTTTCCATCTTCCGAAGTTTTAACGATTTTTGCAGAGCCGGTAGGGGAGACGACTTTCAAATATGCAGGAACCGGGTCATTGTTTGCCGGAACACCGGAAACCATGTCCTGGTTTCTATCCTCGTTGCCTGCCACAGACCAGATCAGGAAGCCTGTAGTAAGGGTGGTCTTGGGCATCTTCCGGTTGAGCTTAATGGTAATTGCATTTGTAATCGGCTTTGCCGAACTGATCGTTAATTGATTTCCATTAATTGAAACAGTAGCACCACCGCTGACAGATACCTTGTAGTTGGATAACACTTGGTTTGTATCTGTAAGCGTGATACTGTATTTTCCATCCGCATACTGCATTTCATATGACGGAGCCGTGGCAGGGACATTACCGGTAAAGCTTGGACGCATATAATGGGAAGTCATATCCGTCAGGATCAGATCGTAATACTCCTTTAAATACGGATTATCGGTATACTGCTCAGTCATCGTGCCGGTATATCCATCCATAGGATACGTCTTGTCATCCAACTCCGTGGCAGAGCTTCTGAAGCCGAGCGTGATCTGCCAGACAATGAGCTGTGTTGCGCTGTAGCAAGCGTTTGCATCCTTACTTGTCTCAATATCCGTGCGGTTGGGGTATCCGTATGCCAGCGCAAGAGATAGCAGCGTCTTTTGGTTTTCGGAAAGCTGTTCGTATTTGTTTCCGTAACCGGTTTCTCCGGAACCGCTGTAATTTGATTTATCCGGCAAAGGGATCCCGTGCTCGATGCAAAAGCAATATAGATAGTCCTGCCCATAGATCCAATCACTTTTGCTCTCCGGAGCTGTTGGACTGACTGCAATATAGTCGTGCATGTCCCTTTGCTTGGGTTTGATCTCGTAGCCAAACGGATTGTCTTCCGCTTTTAATCCGTAATAGGCTGTGAATACGTTCCCTTCAGCATCCTTAAGGGTATATTCCTCCGACACTTTTGCCTTGCTTAGATCCATTGTTACTTCTGCTGCAGAAATCGTGACAGCGGTAAACGCCAAGGTCATTACAATGGCCAATAGTAACACCGCAAAGGCATAGATCTTTTTGTTTTTCATGTGTTTCCTCCGTTTTTGAAATGGAAAAGGCACCGTAAATTTGTTATCACGGTGCCTTTGCATGATATTGTTTTTTATCCTCCGTAGATGACCACATAGGCAAGGTCACCATCTACAATCACTTGCTCTATTTTGTATGTCATATAGTTGGTGGTCAGTCCGTACATAGGATCGGTTGATGTTTGATATATGAGGTCGATATGGTGCTTCAGCATTTTGATCACACCGTCAACTCCGTCATATTTAACTCTTGGCGTTCCCATAAAGCCCACATCCCATCCGAACGTCATCGACTCGTTCCATTCAAAGACAAATCCTTTGGCAGAATAGCTTTCTGCGTATGCAATGACCTCTGACATAATATGGTTGTGTTCCTGTTCGGTCAGCAGAACATCATCTGGTTCGCTTGTATCCGGTGAAGAGGATCCTTCGGGCAGAGCACTCACTTCGGGAAGTGAAGTTTCGTTTTCTTCGCTCGATTCAGGAGCAGAAGATTCTTCTTCGATGGGTTCGGGAATAAAACTATCTTCCTCACTAACTTCGCTTGATTCAGATACTTCTGCCTCTGACTCGTCAGGTTCAATTTCATCGGAAATGTCAGAAGTATCCGGTTGCAGAAAATCGCTTGGCTCGGGAATTGAAGCCTCTTCTTTATTCTCTTCGCTTGGTTCCGGCGCTGAAGGTTCAGCTTCACTTGTTTCGGGAACCGAGCTTTCTTCTGCGCTCTCATTGCTTGGAGTGGATGCTTCGGGGTGGAGCTCTTCCGGGTCACTTCCTGCTGTGGAGAGCTCCCCGGTGTCTTCTTCGATGGGCGCTTGAGGAATAGAAGGATTTTCGTCTTTCTCACCTGTTTCTTCCTTGGATGATTGTTGGAAGGCTTCTTCAGATGTGCTCGATTCGTCACTCTCGCTATGAATAGTCTCGCTTGATTCGCTACCAGAGGCAATGGGTTGCGTTTGTGAATACTCGCTCTCCGTGGATTTTTCGGGGACATTGTCGCTCTTGTCATCAATGAATTCAGAAGGGCTTTCTGCAAATGAAGTCTCAGATACCGCAGCACTCGTCGTGGGGGTCGTAGCGTCGTGAATGTTGTCTTCACAACCAGCTATTCCCAAAAGGATAAATAGGGTAATGAAAACTGTAAGTATGATTCTCTTCATGCTTTTGATCCTCTTTCGATTTTTGTTATAGCAAGCATCAAGAATGTATGCTACACAATCATTACACGAATGAGAAGGGGAATTTACAACTTCTAGACCGCAAGTTTTACAAAACCTCGGTTTGCTTCATCGACGCATCTGTCGAGAATCTCATAAAAACGATCTGCTTCCAACTCAGTATCCAACCAATGCGTTGCGCGGTAAGAATAGCAGCCTACTTCATCATTGATGGCGTGGCTTCCCAAGACACTCCTTAGATTCAGGTGATTGGTGATCTCGCATTGCTTGTATGTGCCGGGATGGGTAAGTGCTTTTGCAAGGCAGAATACCATCAAAGGATGGAGTTCGGAAAAAGAGATCTGCAGATAATAATCGCGGTAATCGGTCATAATCGACGTTTCGTCTTGATTATCAATCTGCAGTTGCTTCGTGATCATTTGTCGCGTATGTTCGGCAATCTCTTTTCGCCGTCGCTGTTCCGCCTTGCTAATGTCATGTGTCATGTTCTCTCCTTTCTGTCAAGGCAAGTTACCTTGCGTTGTTATATGGGTGATTGCACCCCAGATTCGATTGGTTTCATGATTGATTCCGAGAATTCTAACAGTTACGCGAGCCCCTCTGGGCGGACGGCCGCGCTTCGGGTAACTGCAAAGGCAGTCTATACCGCCGTCCAACGCTACAAACACGCCGTTAACGTCTACCATACTGACAGTACCGACGTAACGGTTCCCAACGGAATATTTTCGAAGCGCTTTCTCATACGGGTTTTCGCCCGCTTGTTTTACGGATGCGGAAGCCTTGATGTTGTTGCGGTCCCTGCGGTCTACGTCAAGAACCTTGACAAGAACACGCTGACCGGGTTGGAAATGCGCTGCCGCGTCCATCCATCTCTGATAGCTCAGTTCTCGCAACGGAATGTAGAGTTCCAGGCCAAACAGATCGATAAAAATGCCCGCGCGGATAACAGATACGATTCTTGCTTCCGCACAAACACCTGCGTAAACCAGGTTGTTGCCATCTCGGTCTGTACCGAAATAGAATTCCTTGCGTCTTGCACGCATAGCCTCCAATCTGCTTGCGGCGGCAATACCCGAGGTGGGATCAATACCTTTCACGATATAATCCACTTCAGCTCCCAAGCGTTTGGTAAGCATATAGTGATGAACATCGTTCGGGTTACGCCCGCGGTAATCTTCGGGAGGATCTACCGCTTCGGTTGCGGGAATAATGACCTTGAATTCACCGTGATAGATGACTGCGAAGGAAAGGTCAGGGTTATCTTCCGAATGCTCCACGCCTTGAATCGTTCCCGAAAGGATACGTCCTGTCCGCTGTGATTCGAGGAGATCGAGCAAATCGTTCTGCGCCTTGTCCGCTTCTGTTTCAACTGTGGGACGGTCATCAATGGAAAGCACGGGAACGGAAGGTTTGGCGGGTACACGCGTTCTTTTGGGCGTTGCTGTTGCAGTTTCCTTATCAGTCTGGGGATCATCGATGTCAGCCTTCTTACTCCGCCGAGGCTTTTTGACAGTTTCGTCTTCGGTCTGGGCAGTTGCAGCTTTTTCATCAATGGAGATCGACTCTTCATCGGCTACAATCGGATTTGACTGGATCTCTTGAGCAGTCTGGGGCTGCTTAAAATCTTCCAAAGGAGCGTTCAACTCTTCGGGAAGTTCTAGTTGCTTTTTGGTAGGCATATGCTTCCTCCTATTTATTAAAATTCAGTTGGCGGGGTAGCCGAACTGTATAAGGTTTTTTTAGTTGACGTTTTCTTTTCGGGGCTATGCTCTGCGGTAGACTCGCTTAGAATTGGCTCGCTGCTGACTGTTGCCGGCGTATACTCATAAACAGATGCTTTTTGGATCTGTTTGGATATAGGATGCTTGGTGAAGTCAAGCTTGTTGAGTTTCAACACGTTACAACCGCGTATGACACAGAGCATTTCTTCGTTGGGAAGTCTCAGGACCTCGTCCGGGGTGAGCAACCTTCTTCGCCCATGGCCTTCAGTATGACGGTATTGCGGTATCAACTGTGCAATGGCAATGGTTTTGCGGACCGTCATAGTCGAGTTAACCTGTACCGACATATCTCCCGATCTGGCAGAGAAGTACTCTGCGGTAACGTCATCGGTGCATCCAAGCATCAATTGGACATCACAGTTGCCGATGATCTCCGCCCAAAGATTCTTCGGGTATCGATTCTGTAGCTGACCAAGGCTCTGTACTGCCAACATAACTCGAATATCTCTGGATCTGACAACGGAAAGCGAACGGGCGAAATCGGATCCGTCTTCTGCTCCGCCGATACGCCCAACGTTGTTAAACTCATCCAGTACCAAATTTACGGGCACGTCGCAGCGTCCACCCGGTCGGCTGTCAGCATACCGAGTTAATTTGATAAACATAAACGAGAAAAAGAGCGATGACAGAAATGCCATCGTCGCATCCTGGTCGCTCAGTATGATATAATAAATACATTTTCTTTTAGCTGGTGAGGTAAGGTCAATGTCGGAACGGCTTGTGATTTTTTGAACTGCGGTGTTTTGAAACACCTGGAGGCGCGTGCCCAAACCAAGTATGATGCCCGATTTGACGGTGTCGCTTGACTGAGCAAACAAACTAAATGGAGCACGGGCAGGATGGTCAAAGGGGAGCTTCTCGAACATTGCGGTGAGTTGTCGTTCACTGTTCCGCGTTAGCAACTGATACACTGCGGATAAATGCTTCATATCAGGGCTTCGCGTCCTGTCTTGGTCTACCAGTAAGATAAGCGCCTTCAGCAGATTGCCTTCGCCGTTATCCCAGAAGTGATCGCCTTTGCCCGAACTGGTGTTGCTGATAATGACATTGGTCAACACCTGCGCCATCAGAGTATCACCGTTCAAGTCTGACATACAGTTCCACGAATCTCCGTGCTCTGGTGTGACAAGGTTGTAGACTTTCACATCGTAGCCTTCTTTGCGAAACATCTCCGAAGTATCTGCATACATTTCGCCTTTGCTGTCGGTTACAATGGCCGACTCGCCTTGCTTGAGCGCTTGAAACAGTGCGTTGCGTATAATGGCGCGGGATTTCATAGTACCCGATGCACCGAAGATGGCGATATGTCGGTTGAGTCGGGTGTCCTTCGGCATACAGACAGCTTTCCCCTTATACTCGCCAAGAATCGTTCCTTCTGCGCTCGAAACAGGCGATATCTCTAAAACTGCTTTCATTTCTTTTTCATCCATCCAAGAGGCGGTACCGTAGATACCGGATTTGCTTTTCGTAAAGCCCCTGGGATCGTGTTGCTTTCCGCTAAACTTATCATGAAGCTTGATATAAGCGGTAATAACGCCTGCTATTAATAGAATCAAAAGCATGCCTTTGAGACCGTTTCCTGTGAATGCCAGCGGATAGCATATCAGCGGGTTCCAGCTCACGGGCTTCATGGTAGACTGACCGGCGATCCCTCCATCGGACATCCAGATGGAGTAATTGGTCAAGACCTGTGCAATCATTCCGCCCAGATACAAGAGCCCTGCACATCCCAGTATGATAGCAATGATGATCGCTACCATTCGTTTCTTATTGTTCAAGTAGATTCCTCCTTTTCGGATCGAGTTCCGCTTCCACCGAGTCCATATCGATGGTCTTGATCGTAACAAGCTGGCCCAAATATTCTCGGAGAAAGTGCGTCTGGTGAGGATAACAGAGAACCTCATACTTTCCATTTTGGTTTGTGATTGCTTCCTTGAAGCGAACAAGCCTTGCCAAGTCGCTATCCAAATGCGAAAATACGTAGCTGCCGTTAATTCTGGCATCATATTCAAAAAGCCCGCGGTTGTAAGTTCGAACCCCGGGCTCGAAAATCAGATCAAGCAGCTTTTCTTTCCAGTCCGGTACAGAGAGGAATCTGAGCTGTCGGATCCCGAATTCATTCATAGGGATAAAATGAATGTTTCGATAGATGATATCGAATCGGAATTCAGGGCGTATGGACTTATCCGATTCTATAAGCGTATTGAGTGCTACATTCTCAGACTCACCGAAGAGAACTGCTGAAGGTGTCGCATCAAAGCCGGCATTCAAGCGGCTGATGTCGGTAACACCATGGAGCGTTTTGAATTCACCCTTACCGCTCCATTTCATAACCGAGTCTCGTGTGTTGTAAATGACGTAAGAGATGTTTCCGGCATAGATTGTCCCAACCATACGGGTAAACATTATTTTTTTCATTTCTATATCACCGAGTCGCTTAAGCTCTTTGGCGAGATAGAAACAAGGCTCATTGGGAATCAGTTTGGCGATTCGTTGGTTTTGAAGCTGTGGCAGGATGTACGGTCGAGATTCGATTCCTGCCCGCATGCACATTGCTACTGCTTCTGCAACACGGTGATTTCTGTCGCGATGCGCTTTGTTGCCGGGGAAGTGATGGTTCCAGAATGCCTCCAGATAATACCGATTGGCAGCGGGGTGGATCCAATCCAGTATCGGAAGTGCACTCTTGTACAGTCGGAGCGTTTTCTGGTTTGCTTTTCCGGTAACGGTAAGCAGTCGTGTCGTCAGTTCTGTTTCGGTCTGGGGGAATCGATAAGTCTGAACAGTGGTTAGCTTATGGACCAACGCTTTATAAACACGTTCATTACCCAGCAGATGAAGTGAACGAAAAGGATATTCACCAACGAAGGAAAGAAGTGTAAGAAGCTGCCGGACCTGACTGCCCGGTCGGATATATAACATTTTGACCTTACCTCGCTTTGGGAGAAATTACGACAACATGACTGCTCTCTTTGTCGGCTTTTTCAAATGTCAACACCCGAAAAACGCTGTCACACAACGTTTTTTCGGCGTATGAATTCTTGTGTATTTTTACAAGAGCCAAAGCAGAGCGTTTTTACACATGATTTGGGGCGAAAAAAGCGACTCTTACGAGCCGCTTTTGAAACAACTGTATTCTTTTTTATTAGTTCTTCAAGCAACCGATGGGTATAACGTACACACCGTCCCCGCGGCGATATGCATAGTCGCCGGTTCCCGTCAAAACCATCAGGAAAGACGGGGCGTTCATCTTATCGGTATCAATTTTTGCTTCCATTGCTTTGAGGCTCTTTGCCCCTTCCTCAATAAGCTTATCTCCACCGAGTTTGATTTCGATCAGCCCGTATTTGCCGTTTCTCAGATGAACAACAGCATCACATTCTTGCCCATCCTTATCTCGGTAATGATAGATCCCTCCGTTCAGGGCATCTGCGAAAACACGAAGATCTCTGATGCAGAGTGTTTCAAAGAGGAATCCAAAAGTTTTCAAGTCGTTCATCAAGTCATGGGGACCGATGCCCAAAGCAGCAGCGGCGATAGAAGGATCAATGTAATACCGCGTGTCGGACGATCGAATAGCGGTTTTGGAGCGTAGATTGGGGTTCCACGCAGGCATATCCTCCACAACGAAGATTTTGCGAAGCGCTCCCAAATAGGATGCAACGGTTTCGTCGCTGACCGGGGTTTCATCGTTTGCCGCAATATCCTGTGCAAGAACAGTGTTGGGAACTTGAGCGCCCTGATTTCTTGCATAGGAACGCATAAGCCTTTTCACCCGTTCGGGGTTCTTTTGTACGTTGTCTGCTCTGTTAATATCGGAATGTACGACAGCATCGTAGTAATCTATCGCTTGGTCCAATGCAATTTCATCACGCATGCCTACCGCTTGCGGCCATCCTCCCCGACACACAAGAAAAGCCAAACGGTCGATGCTGAGGTTTGAGTCTCCTTCGATGGTTGCTTCGCCGTCAAACAGGTCTTTCAAACTGACATCTCCGGTGGAATCTCCCGATTCGTATAAGCTCATGGGCCTCATTGTCAACCACGTAAACCGTCCGGTGCCGGAGTGTGTGATTTCCTTGGTGTCGGCGGGAACAGCAGAACCGGTAAGCACAAACTGTCCGAGCTCACCGCGATGGTCAACTTCAAAGCGAATGGCATCCCAAAGCTTGGGAGCAAGCTGCCACTCGTCGATCAGTCTCGGTGTTGCACCCTTTAACAGTCGTTTGGGGTTCAGTTCGGACATGGCGATGTTTTGCTCTTTCTTTTCCGGGTCGTCCATATACAAAATACTGGCGGCAATCTGCTCTGCAGTTGTGGTTTTACCGCACCATTTAGGTCCTTCGATCAAGACAGCGCCCTTGCCCTCCAGCTTGCGTTTTAGAATATCGTCCGCTATTCTTTTTCTGTAGTTTTCCATGCGCAACACCTCATTTTCATTCACAGTGTCTATATTATACACTATAACAATGGATTTTACAAGGCTTTTCCGGCAATTGGCGAAATATTTTTCCGATGATTGGCGGAAAATAAATCCGACGATTGGCGAAAAAATGATCCGACGGTTGGGGATATTGCTTTCGCAGGAAGAGAAAATCGCTGCAGCTTCGCATTCCTCCTATACCGCAGTAGTTTTTTTAATAGTCATAGTGTTACAGAAATTGCGCAGTTCCTATCGGTCGAGAGTATTTACGCAAAGATCAAAGCCTTTTTCTTCTGCCATCCACCTTGAAAATTCGCGCTTGGGAATCACAAAGACTTCCGTGCGGTCTTCACATCCTGCGGCACTGCAATAGTAGTGAGAGCACACCGCAGGGTTGTCATCGGGAAGCATGTACATTGCAATAATGTCCGTGACCATATTGATTTCGATATTGTCGTGATCCCGCATTTCACGTTCAGGTCTGCTTTTGTCATATACGTGGCGGTAAACAATGACGCAATCTTTGAATCGGACCGGGGGCTTACCCTCACAAAATCTTCGCATTGCCGGATAGAGATAAGAACGAATGTAGTCTGCGGAACCCGAAGCTTTCTTGGGAAGCAATGCGGGAATTCTGACCGAAAACCAACCTTCTGCCGTGAAGCCGATTTTGACGGGAATCGTATTGGAAACAATTTTATCAACCTCTACCATTGCATTTGCTGCTCCGGTATAAGCAGGTAATACGCGGGTAAGAAGAACAGTTTCCTCTGAGAGTTCTTCCAGCTTCAAGGCTTGTTTGTAGCTTTCGAGAAGATTGTCGTTATCATAAAACCATCGGATCGCTTCCACCTGCTCCTTCATACGCTGCAGCTTGGTTTCCACTTTATCCAGAGTTTTGATGTATGTGGTTTCACTCTTCGTCCGTAACCGCCTCCTCTTTGTAAAATGCAATGTCGGGTTCTTCTCCGTCGCGGAAGTCCACCGTTGCAAAGAGACACGGAGCGTTAGGTAAGGGGATATTGCTTGCCATCGAAATGTGTGGTACTACGATGATGTATTTTAAATCATCTTGAGGTTGCAAAAGCTTCAAAAGGTTTTGTTCGTCTTCGTAAAGCACCACAATCTCATATCCCATATTTTCTTTCAAGAAAAACAGTTGAGACGGATATGTCGCAGGGTAATGCGCCATCGGTTCTACTTGGTCAATAAATTTGAGTAATACCCAAACAGCAAGAATCAATCGTTGATCAGGCTGACACATGGAATCCAGCCCAATATAATAGCCGCCAGAAACATCAGCGATCCTCATCTGCTTTTTCAGATTGCGCAGGATCTTTTCTGCTGTTTGGGGCGGCTTCTTCAGCATTTTCAAGAGTTGGGTTCGCGGTAAGGCACCGTATTGCGATAACCATTTGATTACATATTGCTCGTCTTCCAAAAGCATTGCGGACACCTCCTTGTAGTGAGTATGTTGGTATAAATAAAGCTTACGGTTTGTTTTCCTTTTCTTGTTGACGTGATTTTAAAATCGCTTCCAATTCCGCACGGTCGGTAGTGATCATTTCCTGCTCTTCTCGTGATGCCTTTATCGAAACGGATACCTTGCTGTTGTTGGAACAGATTAACGCCTCGCCTCGTTCAAAGCGGGTGATGGAGCGCAACTCCGTTTTGGTCAGTTTCAAAGTATCTTTTACAAACTCCGCTTCGTCGGGTTCAAGGTTGAGAATGATCTTGTTTTTGGAGTTGTTGATGATGGCGCGTCCATATCTGCCGTCTTCCAAGCCGAAGAAATCCGAAAGATCCTGCGTAGCCGAAATGGCGGCACCGCCAAAGCCTCGTATGACTTTAAAGATTTCCAAACAGAATTCGGCTGCCATGCGATTAGATCCTGCACCGATCAACTGCCAGAGCTCATCGATCATAATGGCTTTCTTTTTTGTGCGGTCACTTTTCACATTGTCCCACACATAGTCAAGCGCAATCATCATACCGACAGGAAGAAGCTTCCCTTTCAGCTCTGACAGATCAAGCACTGTGTACTTGTTTGACAGATCCACGTTGGTCGGCTGATTAAATGATTGCGCTGAACCGGTCACAAAACGGCTGACAATATTTGAAATGCGCTTAGTCAGTTCATTTTTGCAAAGCTCCTCGTGAAGATCTCCGAGAATCGGCATTGCTTTCATGCGCGGGGGATTGGCTTCGCGGTCTATGTAAACCGAGTCGTTATCATGCGAGATTCCGTATTTGGCGTAGGTGCGGATCAGTGCTTCGTCCAGCATTTGCTCCTCTTCGTTGGTCATATCTGGAATCAACAGCGAAAAGAAGATCATCAGCTGTTGGATCTTTTTCGCCAACAGCGAATCCATTTCGCTGTAATCCAGTTCGTCGATCAGCTCCATTTCGGGAGTAATGGTGTGTCGAATCTCCATAATATTGATACAGTGAGGAGAGCCGGGTGCAATTTTAATAAACTGACCGCCGATGCGGTTGCAAGCGCGTCTGAATTCGTGGCCCTTGATCGGTGCAATGATATAACACTGAATCCCACGCATTCTCATACGCAAGGCGAGTAACTGCATCGTGAAGGTCTTGCCGGCACCGCTGGTTCCCAGCAGGTTTAGGTTAGCATTCTTATTTTTCTTCGTATCGAACAAATCCACAATACAAAGTGAATTGTTATGGCGGTTGATACCCAGGAGCACACCGTTGTCATCTGACATTTCAAAGGATGTAAACATATACGTTGATGCCGCACCGCTGGTCAGTACATTTCGCCTTGCCTTCTTTTCCAATCGAGGAGACATTTGCAAAAACGGCATTACCGTTTTCAATGCATCTTCCTGTTGAAAGGAGCAATCGCTTACGTACATGTCCATCGATTTCAGCATATCTGTCATCTGCTGTTTTCTCCATACCAGCTCTTCATAAGCCTTTGCAGACACTGTTATGAAGGTTGACATATAGAACAGATCCTCGTTGTAGTTGGAAATGCCTTGCTTGATGTAGTAACCTGCCTGAATAGAGCTTGCAAGCTCATCGTAGTCGGTTGCGGTATCCTGCATGCCTCGTATCTTGGATCTGTTCAAACGTATGCGCTGTGCTACCTTATCCACCGTTTTGCCACGGCTTTCTCGCTTCAAAAATACGTCGATGTCGATCCCTTCACCTGCATTGATCAGAGCAGACAACCAGCCTGCGCGTACCTTGCTCGGATATCCGTTTCCTTTGATGTATAGAAAGGAATAATATAACCCATCCATAATAACGTAGTTATGATGTGTTAGGTCAATTCCTCTGGGCGCGATAAAGTGAGAAATGCGGATATTGGGGATTGGATCGATACCAATGACCTTGTTTTTAGAAGCCATAGTATCCAACACCACGCGGTCTATACGAGAGGCAAACGGTTCATCAACGCAGGAGCGACGGTTAAAGAACATATACAGAATTTCCGCAGTTGCTTCATCCGGATCCTTGGGTTGAAGAATACTGTTTCCGCACTGCATAAAATATGCTCTCGCATTTTGTTCAGCGGTCATGAGCATACTGTAGATCTGACTGTAATCGTTGTTTTCAGTGCGCCTGAGCTTTTCATACTGGAATATTAGAAAGTAGCGCCTTGTCAGCGCTTCTCTGCTTCCCACGTCTTTGATGAGTCGGATATACCCTTCGCCGATGCCCTTGCATTGCTCATTTGACTCCGCATTCAATTCTTCTTTGAAAAGGGCAATGTGCTTATCCGAATCTGCTTTGCGGGTGATGACTTTAAACTGCAATTGCACCGGGGAGATCTTCAACCAACTTGCAAATGTGCAAATGATGCTGTATTGCTCATCGTCAGAGCGGAGCATGAAGTTGATGGGCTCGATCTCCAGGATCTTTATGAATCTGCCGTCGGTAGTTTCTATAATGCCATGCTCAAGGCTTTTGACAGGGATATAATCCTGAACGAAGTTCAGCTTTTCAGGCTTTTGTCTTCGCTTTGGCTCGTTTCCTTTTCGGGAAATGCCTTTGATCATATTTGTATCCCACCCTTCGTAAATGTAGTTTTCGTCTGTTTATAAAAAATCGGATTACATGTCCGACATATTGAAAAAGCGAATCTCCGTTGATGCCCACTGCCGACAGTATTCCGAGCGGGATCAGCGTAACCGCCATTGCAATGATTCTCAATGTGCCGGGCATAGGAATCATCAATTCCGGATAGCCCACCAGAATCAGTAATATTGCTGTCTCCATTGCATTCCTCGGCTCAAGAAATCCTCCGAGTATTTTTCCGGAATCTGTATAGTTGGCGGGTATCGAAAAGATATTTTCGTGTTCGTTGTCCATTGCCATTTACCTATCCTCAGAGTATAATAGAGTTGTGATCTCCCGGTAGTAACTCATCAGAAGAAAGGGAATATGTGTTATCCCATTGTCTGTAAGTGCCTGACGAGATCGTTTTTCCCATAGCGGTTTTGTAAGCCCAATTGGTAAATCCTGAGCAATCGAGTCCGTAGGGACGAAGTGTGCCGGTTGTGGTTGAACCTGTCGAGGTAACGAGCTTTGGGGTATTCCACTGTTCGTTCCAGCCTGCGTCGGATTTGCCACCCCTGAAATACGGAACTCTGCCCATAAGAGAAAGACCTGTTTTTACGATGCTTTTTCTTGCGGCACTGCAGTTTTGCTTCTCCAAGAATTCAAGCGTTTCGAGATCCGTAAGAGAAACGGTATCACTTGTTTCGGTTGCTCCGTAAATGGTACGCTTCAGTGCTGTAGCTCTTGAAGCAATCACATCACCGTAGGTTGCACTTGTCCCGCTGTAATTAGCGTTGAGATCGATTCCAAAAGCTTTGGCAATAACGGAATTATCAAAAGGATGAATGGTGCATTCCAAGTAACTGATGTTTTCCATCGTGGGCACGATTGACTGTGAACCGATAAGCTGATAGTAAGAAGCAGGGGAGGTTCCGGTAATTACACCGTTTGAATATACAGGAAGCATTGTGTTGACCAAAGCGTATGCGGGAATTTCAGTAGCTTTGCTTGTGGTTGCCTCCCCATCCTGTGCATAAAAGGTCTGCTTTGCAGTTTCGTATCGGAATTGGGGAACGCCGTTGATCGTCCCGGTTCTTACAACATTTGTCACAACTGTTTGCGTAACAGGCTTGTATGTATAGTACGTAACCGGTTTTATGATTTCCGCTTGTCTGATAATGGTGGTGATGGGAAACATATCTGCGGTAACATTCATCAGTTTCGATTCCATATCAGCTTGCTCAATGCTCAGCTGATCTACCGACGTGGAATATGCCGCCATAATATACGTTACATCGTATCCCGCTGCTAACTTGGCGTTATCTATCAAGGCGTTCATGGATAGGTTTAAATCATATCCACCAACTTTGATCAGAGAGTCGACACCGAGAAGTGATGTGTTATATCCGATCTTTATAATGTCGGTAATGGAATCAGTTACCGTTTCATAGATGGATATGATGGAAGCGGTCGGCTGGTTTCCGTCCAATCCCAATGCTTTATTGATGACAATACCCGGTAACTCCAAAATCAAGACAATGATCATCACTAACGAAAGGCAGATACATATCAGTACCTTGAATAACGTGTGACGCATTGCCCAAGCAGTAGAAATGATTGCACCCCAGGGACCTCCCGAAGCTGTACCTGCGGCAATCTCTGTAGCGGCCTTGCCGCCTTCAACACTCGCTTTCACTGTTGCAGCGGCGGCGTTTGCGGCAGCTTCGGTGCCTTTTTTCGTGGCCTGCGTTGCGGCTTCTTTCCCTATATTCCTTGCCGCATTCGCAGCTTGCGTTGCGGCTTGTGGATAGTTGTCCGAGCCGTCGCCTATCTGTTGTTTTTGCGGTTCTGCCATTCTTTCACCTCTTTATTAAGCAGTTTTGAATCTATATGAGTGCACAACAGCCGAACCGTTGGATACCGATTCGGCTGTTGGCTGTTTAACGTTTTCTCTTAGGTGGCTTGATGCTCGTATCTTTGCGGGATTTGGGGTCGTTGTAACGCGAGGGGATCGTTTTATACCGTACTGTTTCTGTGGATACGGTACGAACATTTTCACCGTCATATACAGGCTTGCCGTTTTCATATACAGGCTTTCGTTCCACTGACGCTTCACCACGCACAGCATACCATTGATTACCATTTTTATCCTCGTATACCTGGTATTCTCCGCGAGGAGGCGCATATTGCGCAGCGTCATAGAACATCGTGCCGCTTCCGTTTTCGTGGCGAACCTCAAAACATCCATCCATACATTGTGAGCCGTCTACGTCGGTAATTGGCTGTTCATAGCCGGGCATGAAAGTTTGGAACTGTGCCCGGTTATATTCTTTTGCGGTTTCACCATCTTCAAAATGAGGTGTTTCGGCGTGTCCTTGCATTGCATACCATTCAACGCCGTTGGCGGCGAGAACGGTTGAATGCGGTGCATCCGGCTCCTCGTAATAGGCACTGTTGTACCACATCGTATTATTCCCCTCGTTGCTCGCTTCCATGACACCGTCGCCCACAGTTCGCAGTGTAGTGCCTTCCGCTGCTTCGGGGAATGTAGCCGCTACCTGCTCCGCTTCATGGGGATCACCATTAAAGGCAGGTGTATCATAGAACGTACCAACATCGGGGCCGCTTGCCATCTGATACCACTGACTTCCATCGGAAGCATTAACAACAGCGTGTGGTGCCTCGGGCTTTTCATATTGTGATGCCGCATACATTTCAACAGCAGTTTCTTTTCCACCTGCGCCGATCACCTTAGTGGATATCTGCCCTCCGGTGATTTGTGTGTCGTTAAGCTGCATGCCACCAACGTTGGGGATATAGTTGGCAAGACTTCTGTTGGCTATATCTCCGCCGATAGCTCCTGAAATATTTGTGGGTCGGGAAGCAACAGAGGAAATAGACTCTCCTGTTAAGGTTGCGCCGTTTCTGGCGGCAATCCCTCCAAAAGCGCGTCCTACAAAGCCCAATGTGCCGCCGGCACCCATCCTTGTTCCACCGTTTACCACGGCATCTCGTACATAACTATTACCTTTAAACTTACTCGCAAAACCGGGCGTAAAGCCGTTCGCTGCTCCTGCTGCCGCACTTGCCGCACTTCCGCCTCGGAACACGTTACCGGCACTTCTTGCGCCACCGGCAACACCTGTGATAACCCGTGCCGCCATCAGCAACTCCATGCCCATGCCGGCACCGGTCTGGGCAACGTTTAGTCCCATTGCGGCAAGATAGCTATCAAACTTCTGTGCGGTTTTGAGGAATGCAAGCGCACAGAAGAGCCAAAGAAATACATTGCCATAGCCGTTTGTCAAGGCCCCACCTGAACCTGTAAATTGACCGACCGAGGATGCGAAACCTCGCAAAAACCACACGTTCAAAACGAGTAGTAAGAGTTGAGATCCTATCATTCGGCACCAGGACTGAAAAACAGGCTTGGTTGCTTTGGAAGCACCCATTGAAAAGGCAAGGGGGGACGTGTAACACAATACGCCCACAACGATGTATCGTTCTACTGTTTCCAGCAAGAGCTTAAAGTAGTTCCATCCCAATGCGATTTCAAGAATGAGTAACAGCAGCAATCCCACAACGGACAAAACCGAAACAATGGTTGTCAAACCACTTGTCAGTGCTTGCTCGATTCCTGCAAAGGTAAAATCCGCTGATGTCATTTGTAGATCCATCAAAGCGGTGTAAGGGGCTGTCGCAATCTCCAATAGCATTGTGAAGAGCGGTTTTGCATATCCAATCAGCACCGCGAACAGTGCGCTACGGGCAAGGAGTGTCCACGGGTTTTCTGCCTCAGTGATGGGGCCGCCGAGAATACGGAACAACTGCCAGACGGTGATCAAGAACAGAATGGCCCACGCCGTATATTGCATGACGGTAAATGCTTTTGTGACAAAGGGGAAATACTCTTCCATTGCCGTCATATCGGTACCTAATGCTTCCAGAAATAAGCCGGAAACAGCATCCATCAGTTCAGATACAATACTGCTTACCCAACCAATGATTCCTTCGAATATCCAATCAAGCATATGAAATCACCTCCGTTCCTGCTTGATATTGACGGTTAAAGCACTACTGCACCACCGTCGCCTCCGCCCGTATTCGTGCCGCCGGGACTGTAGTTGCCGCCGGTTACAAGGGGCTGTAGGTAAGCTACGATAAAGCCAAGAGAATTCAGAATGATCCAAGTGACAACGATTCTCTTGAGCCAGCTTGTTGCTTCATCCACAGCCCTCTGATTGCGCGAAATCATTCGCACCAACAGGGCAACGGCTGCCATGGTGACTGCCACGATGGTACTGATCGCCACAAGCTCGCCGTAAATGTCCTGCATGATTGTCGAGAAACGATCCCAGATATCTGCCGCCATTACCGGATTCAAGGATACGATCATTGCCGCTAAAGTGCCCACAATCGACCAGTAAGCAGTTACGGTATTTTTGCCGTGCCTCTTCATTTTTTTGTCCATACTTCAAAACCTCCTTTCTCCAGTGTTCAGGCAATAAAAATGCCGTCTCTTAAAGCGTTCGCTTAAGAAACGGCACTCCCTTCGCCCGATCCCAGTTTGGGACAGTATCATAATAACATTTTTCCTTTTCCGTGTCATCGGCTTTTGTCCGCCAACTTTTTGCCTTTTTATAGGCATACTATTCCAGCCCCTCCAATAGAGTCAGCATTTCAAGCCAGAAATCTACGTCGGATGCAGGAGCCGACCACAAACGAATTGAAAGAATGGTGATTGCCTGCTGACGAAGTCGGTAATAGTTCCTCGAAGACATATTCAGCTTGAACATCAGATCCTGATGATTCAGCTTTTCGGGAGCTATGTAGGTGGCGAAGATGAGATCATACAGTCTCTCTCCGTTTTCGGGTTTCTTTTTCAGAACAGTGAGCGCTTCATTGACACGATCTATCAACAAGCGAGATTTCTGGATCCCTTTGATTCTGCTCTCAATCTTTTTATTTCCGAGGGTGACTGCAGTATCAACGTTTTCGATCAGCCTATCGATGCCTTCAAAAGGCCTGTCCAGTTCAACGGCGATTGTTTCGGGGAAGCATTCCAGCATCCACATGATCGTGCGGTAATGTTGCAGAAGCATTAGTGTGTTATGATAGCTGTTTTTGGTCTTTTCCTGCTTTGCTATGCGTTTTTTCTCGTCGTTGATTTGTTGATCGGCTAGTATTCCTCGCTTTGTCAGAAGTGTAATAAAGGCGTCTGACTGCGCCTGAATACGTCTTTCTTGCTGTTCATACAGCGAGTTATCCTGTTTGCTCATATATGAATTTCTCCTTTTCTGTTTCAAACATATTCACAGGGCAACACGGCCCTCGGATTTTATTTGTTTCTTGCAGGTTGATGGGGGAGTGGTTGTTACCTAGGCAGTCATATTCACAATTCTTACAATTCCAACACAGAGAAATATACGCGCGTGTTATATGGTCAAAAAGTGCAACGCGATCTTCAGCCTCTTCGGATAGGAGCTTTGCTGCAATGTATTGGCTGTATAATGCAACCAGTTTGTTGAGATGTTGGTGGTCGTTGCCTCTTTTGTTCGTATCTGCACCCAACGTGCGTATTTTGCTTAGGATTTGCAGGACTACGCTCTGCTCGGGTAAGGAAACCAAGGTATCCGCCGGATACCTTTTGTTGAAAATGAGACAGCCAAAAGAACCCGGAAGGCGGTATAGAGCAAAGATATCCCCATGCTTTTTGAAAAATCTCCATACCTTTGTCTTTTCCCAGTTCCATCGTTGTCCCATTTTTTCCAATGTCAATAAAGCACAGACGTTACCATACTGAACGGACGGGGCCCAAAAAGAAAACGCATTGCTTGGATCCTCATATACCGTGTGGCACCAAAGGTCAAGCCATGCGTCAGCTTCCTCAAATGTATAGTTTTGGTCTATCAGTTTTTGGGTTATGTTCCGAGGAAGGCAAAGGAAGCCATAGTTGTTTGTTGCGTAAACGGTTCCTTGCGCACAGGCCATGCCGGAGCATCCGATCACCCAGTCTGTGATTGTGTATGTAAGCTTCTTTGTATTTTCATCCAGTGAATACTCCAAGTATCCAAGCTTGGATAACTTTTCAAGCGTTTCTAGGGCCTGTGAGCGACTTTTAACACCGAGGATACTCTTCAACCCGACAATACCGCCGGACCACATCCCGGGGCTTACAGAATTGATATGACCGCAATAGGAGGCCTGTCCCTTGCGAAATGCGGCATGCGATGCAAGCCTTGCCCAAGAATTCATTATCCCTTTACCGCCGGGTAATTCATCTCTTCGTAGTTTTACCCAATTGTATTTCATCAAACACTTCACGAGGGAGCCTCCTTTTTAGTTATATTCACTTGGAAGTATCAATAAAGACCGGAGAGAATCATATGCTCATCCGGCCTTTATCGTGGCAGTTATTTTGTTATGTTGGAATGTAGCCTCCCTTCACTTTTTGTTTTTGGACTAAAAATCATACTAACCCGAGAATGTTTGGGCTTTCCGACTGAGTCCTATTATATCACGCTCATCCGCCTTCGCGTCGATGGCAGGGGAGGCAACGGAATTGGCAAATCCCGTAATGGGCACCAGCGTTCCCGCTCCCGCAAATTTTGCGATCTTATCAAAAACGCCGATCCCTGTGAGCAGTCCCGCCAAAAAGATCAACGTCACGGAAACCCAAGTCCCCGCTTCCTTTTCGGAAATCCCCGCCCATTGATAAAGCTCTCCCAGACCCTGCCCCGAACAGCAGATCGCTCCACCGCAGAAGAACGCCTTGATGGCATTTTTCACCCAAGGGGAACGCTTCGCCCTGGTCTCGGTGTAGCTTTTATAAGCCTCTTGCTTCAACAAAAAACCTTCTTTCCCATTTCTTTTGCTTTTATTTTCCTCGAAGCGGGAATAAAATATGCACCTGATCGCACATTTCTATTGACATTTTTCCGAAAATGAATATAATATAAACAGTAAAGTGCGTTCTTATGGACTTTTTTCTCCATGTCGTATTTTGAATCTATTGGAAGGTGGTATGGAAATTGAAACGACTCTACCCCAAGCAGAAATATGATAAATTCGCAAGCATCCGGGATATGCTGGATTTTGCTGCCGAAAAATACGGCGACAAGGTGCAGTACCGTTATTTCACCAAAGGCACCGAGATTGGCGAGATGACCTTCCGTCAGTTCCGTGAGGCAGTGGACCGTGTGGGCACCGCCCTTGCGGCAAGAGGTCTCCGCGGCGCTACCGTGGCTATTTTGGCGGAAAGCCGTCCCGAGTGGATGGTGTCCTTCTGCGCTGTGGTTTGTGGCGGCGGTATGGTGGTTCCCATGGATAAGGAATTGCAAGAGGATCAGATCATTGAATTCCTGAACCGTTCCGAATCCGAGCTGATCTTCTGCTCCGACCGTTTTGCAAAGCGCTTGCAAGAACGTTTTGCCGAGCTTTCCACCACAAGATTCATCATTAACTTTGACAACACTGCCGATGGAACCGGTGATGTGGAGAACTATTCCGACCTGCAGAAGAAGGGCAAAATGCTCCTTTCCGACGGTTACATGGAATACACCGCAGCCCGTTTCGATACCTCCAAGCCTTGTACGCTGCTGTTTACCTCCGGCACCACCGGAACCAGCAAGGGCGTGTTGCTTTCTCAGGATAACCTGACCTCCTGTATCTTCCACTCTGTGAACATGGTGAAGATCGGCGAGGGAGATGTGCTGTTCAGCGTTTTGCCCATGCACCATACCTACGAGCTGGTTTGCGGAGAGCTGGGCGCCATTTGCGTGGGTGCAACCAACTGCTTTAACAACAGCTTGAAGTACTTCCTGCGCAATATCAAGATCTTCCGTCCTACCGCCATGATCATGGTGCCGCTGTTCTTGTCCACCATTTACAAGAAGATCTGCGAGGAGATCAAAAAGAAGGATAAAGAAAAGCTGGTCAAGGGCGCCATCGTTGTGACCAAGACCTTGCGCAAGGTTGGTATCGACCTGCGCGGTACTGCCTTTAAAGAAGTTACCGCAGCACTGGGCGGCAGATTGAAGAATATCATCTGCGGAGGTGCAGCTATGGATCCCGATCTGGTGGATCGCTTTGCGGAATTCGGCATCACCGTCTGCCAGGGCTACGGCATTTCCGAATGCTCTCCTTTGGTTTGTGTGGTTCCCTATACCGCTATCCGCAAGACCTCTGTCGGTCTCCCTGCCTATGGCACAAAGGTAAAGATCGTCATCACCGATGAAGGCGGCAGAGAGTTCGATGCTCCCGCAGGGGAGATCGGTGAGATCTGTGTCAAGAGCCCTCAGGTAATGATCGGCTACCACAACAACGAAGAAGCTACCGCCGAGGCTTTCAATAATGAAGGCTATTTCCGTACCGGTGACTACGGTTGCTTGGATAAGGACGGCTTCCTGTACATCACCGGCAGAAAGAAGAACATCATCATTCTTTCCAACGGTAAAAACGTCTATCCCGAGGAGATTGAGGAATTCCTTGGCAAGATCGAGAGCATCAAGGAATGTGTGGTTGTTGCCCGTGACCGCGGGGAAGAGGAAGAAACGATCACTGCCGTGATCTATCCCGATTACGATAAGTTTGAAGGTAAGTCCGAAGCGGAGATCGTTGCCGCCGTGAAGGCAGAGGTTGCCGTTGTCAACAAAAAGCTTCCCACCTTTAAGCAGGTGCGCAATATCGAGCTTCGCAAGACCGAGTTCGAAAAGACCACTACCAAAAAAATCATTCGCTATAAAGTCTAACCGCAAGGAAAGGTAAAAAGTTATGTTTGAAAAAATCAAAAGCATTCTTGTAAACGAGTTGAATATCGATTCCGACCTCATCACTCCCGAGGCAGAAATGATCTCCTCTCTGGGGCTTAACTCCTTGGAGCTGGCAGACCTGATCGTTATGTGCGAGGATCGTTTCGGTATCGTTTTTGAGGATGAAGATCTGGCTTCTCTCATCACCATCGGCGACGTTGCCGCCTACATCGAAGCTCGCGTTTGAAAAAAGCCTCCGTTGGGGCTTGACAAACGTATCCCTTTGTGATAAACTGTCTACACTTCATTCGTGAGGGAGTAGCAAGCGTAACGACCTTCGTTGCGTAGCAAGTCAACATCCTGGCGTTTTCGCCTGGCTTGCTTTCATTTGCGAGACTCATGTATAACCGACGTTATACTTGGGTGTCCGATTATGGGATTTTCCCGGTATGGCTTACGGTCATACCGGGTTTTTCTTTGCTGAAGCAAATTTTTCGTAAAAGAGTGTATACTTATGTTAGATCTTGCTTTTTTTATCAACGCATTTTCTTTGGGCATTGCCCTGGCCATGGATGCTTTTTCCGTATCCCTTGCCAATGGCTTGAGCTGTCCCTGTATGCCCAAGAAGAAAATGTGCCTCATTGCGGGGATCTTCGCCTTTTTCCAGGCGGCAATGCCTCTTCTGGGCTGGTTTGCCGTACATACTGCGGCGGAGTATTTTGAGGCCTTCCGCCCCTGTATTCCTTGGATCGCCCTTGGGCTTCTTGGCTTTCTTGGGGGTAAAATGATGGTGGAGGGGTTGAAAAATCAAGAGGAAGCCTGCAATATTGAGGCTATCACCCTGCCTCTTTTGCTGGTGCAAGGGGTAGCAACCTCCATCGACGCCATGGCCGCAGGACTTACCATCTCCGAATATAACGCACCTCAGGCCATTCTGTACGCCGCAATCATCGCCGCCGTCACCTTTGTCATCTGCCTGGCAGGCGTTGTGATCGGCAGAAAATTCGGCACCAAGCTAGCGGGAAAAGCCTCCGTCATGGGGGGCGTGATCCTCATTGCCATCGGGCTGGAGATTTTTATCACCGGTATTCTGTAAATCTTTTTTCAAAATATAGAAAGGGAAATCGTTATGGAAACGAAAGAGTTTGAAACACTGTCTCCGAAGGAAACCTGCGAAGCACTGCAAACGGATGCTGTCAACGGCTTGACCGAAGAGGAAGCCGCCGTCCGTCTGCAAAAGTACGGGAAGAACAAGCTGGAAGAAAAGAAAAAGATGTCTCCCATTGCCATCTTTTTCTCCCAGCTGAAGGATCCCATGATCTACGTGCTGTTTGCCGCCATTGCGGTAACGGCGGGCATCTCCGTGTATGAGACCATCCATTGGCTCAAAGCGGGCAACGCCTTTGATTTTCTTGCCGTAGGGGATTGGCCCGACGTGGTGATCATCCTTGCGGTGATCCTGCTGAACGCTTTGATCGGTACGGTGCAGGAGGTAAAAGCACAGTCCTCTTTGGACGCCCTCAAACAGCTTTCCAGCCCGGAATCTACGGTGATCCGCGGCGGTAAGCGTATGCGTGTGAAATCCGAAGATCTGGTTCCCGGCGATCTGGTGGTTCTGGAGGAAGGCGACACCATCGGTGCCGACCTGCGTCTTACGGAATCTTACAATATGAAGGTAAACGAGTCCAGCCTTACCGGTGAATCCACGCAGGTAGAGAAGGACGCCTCCTTGACCTTCTCCGAGCCCGTTGGCATCGGTGACCGTAAGAACATGGTGTATATGTCTACCCCCGTTACTTACGGCAGAGGCAGCGGTATCGTCTGCCGTCACGGTATGAATACCGAGATCGGCCGCATCGCCACCGCTTTGGATAACGAAGTGGAAGAGCAAACACCTCTCCAGAAGGTACTGGCAGGTCTTTCCAAAACCTTGGGGCTTTTGGCTCTTGGCGTGGTGATCTTCGTTTTGGCGGCGGATATTACCTGGCTGTTTGTTGATGGTAACGGCTCCGTTGTGGAAGCTTACGTAGAGGCGATCCTTTCTGCCATCGCCTTGGCGGTTGCCGCCATCCCCGAGGGCCTTCCCGCAGTGGTTACCATCGTGCTGGCCTTGGGTGTCCGTAAAATGGTCAGCGCCAATACCATCGTCCGCAAGCTCCCCTCTGTGGAAACACTGGGCGCTGTATCCGTGGTATGCTCCGATAAAACCGGAACCCTGACTCAAAACCGCATGACCGTTGTGGAGGCGTACAGCAACGAAACGGTTGTGCTCCAAAAAGACTTTACTGCTCACCCCGATGAGGATTTCCGCTTGCTGGCAAAGGGTATGTCCCTTTGCTCCAACGCCGTGGTGGATGAGGGCGTCAGCGGCGACCCCACAGAGATCGCACTGGTGCGCTTTGCCAACGAATTGGGTATGCCCAAGGGCGCGTTGGAGGCAGATTCTCCCCGTGTGGATGAATTGCCCTTCGACAGCGACCGTAAAATGATGTCCACCCTGCATAAGTTAGAAGCAGGCACAAGAAGCTTTACCAAGGGTGCCTTCGACTCCATCATGGCGCGGGCCACCCGTATTCTGGATCACGGTACCGTCCGTCCCATAACGGAGGATGACCGTGCCAGGATTTCCGCCGCCAACAGCGCATTCAGTGAACGCGCCTTGCGTGTTCTTACTCTGGCATACCGCGACGGCGACTCTATTCTGGAAGAGGATCTGATCTTTGTCGGTATGGTCGCTATGGTAGACCCGGAACGTCCCGAGGCAAAGGGTGCTGTGGAAAAATTCGTCCGCGCAGGTATCGAGACCGTTATGATCACCGGTGACCATAAGGACACCGCCTTCGCCATTGCCAAGAACCTGGGCATCTGCCACTCCAAGGAGCAGTGCCGTACCGGCGCGGAGGTGGACGCCATGACCGAGGAAGAGCTCCGCGAGGCCTGCAAGACCGTTCGTGTCTTCGCCCGCGTTTCTCCCGAGAATAAGGTGCAGATCGTCAAGGCCTTCAAGGCCAACGGCAACATCTGCGCCATGACAGGTGACGGTGTCAACCACGCCCCCAGCTTAAAGGCCGCCGACATCGGCATTGCCATGGGCATCACAGGTACCGACGTTGCCAAGAGCGCAGCCGATATGGTGCTTACCGACGATAACTTCGCCTCCATCGAAAAAGCAGTGGAAGAGGGCAGAAGCATCTACGCCAACATCAAAAAGACGGTGTGCTTCCTGCTGTCCTCCAACATCGCGGAGGTCTTCGCCATGTTCGTTCTGATCTGCGTAGGCCTTCCCGCACCCCTGATCGCCATCCACCTTTTGTGGGTCAACCTGATCACCGACAGCCTTCCCGCCATCGCCTTGGGTATGGATCCCAAATCCCCCGACATCCTGGACGAAAAGCCCCGCGATCCCAAGGAGAGCATCTTCCACGGCGGCGGCTTGCGGAACGTGATCTTGTACGGTGCCGTGCTGACCGTTTCCGTTCTCTGTGCCTACGTTGCCGCCGCAGTTATGGGCGGTGCATCCACCTTTGGTGAGATCAAGTCTCTCCTGGCAAGCGATGCTTCCGTTCTGGCGCAGGCGCGTACCATGGCCTTCACTGCTTTGGCCTTCGGCGAGCTGTTCCATATGCTGGGTGTCAGCACCGGCAAGCGTTCTGCCGTGCAGGTCTTCCGTAATAAAAACGGCATGATGGCGCTGGCCTTTGCCGTAGGTCTGGGCTTGCAGCTCATCGTGGTACAGGTCTCCGCCGTAGGCGCGATCTTCTCCACCGTTCCTCTCAGCCTTACCCAGTGGCTGATCACCGGTGCTTTGGCGCTCCTGCCCCTGGTTATCCACGAGCTGGAAGTGCTTATCCGCCGCATTTTCAAGAAATAAACGCAAAGAAGGACAGAGAAACGAAAAAATCTCTGTCCTTCTTATTTTGTCTGCTAATTCAGCGCCCGTAAGGGCATACGATCATTTCTAACTCCCGAAGGGAGTTCCTTGCCTTCCCCGCTTGCGGGGAAGGGGGACCGTCCGCCTGCGGATGGTGGATGAGGTTCCTCTCACTCCAAAACGTACTTCACGGTATACACCGTCTCGCCGTCCTCTGCCAGCAATTCATGTACCGCCAAAGCCGCGGCAATATCCTCCTCGCTTTCCAGTAAAGGGAGATCCTCCGTCTGCACCATAATGGCATGGAGCAATGCGCCGTGCATTTTTTCGCCCTTGTTTACCGTGCCCAAGACATCCCCCTTGAAGGTCATCTGCACCGACTGAACATCCTCCGCGTCGGGGGTGCTTTTCCCGTATCCCAAGGGATCTGCGTAAAGAAGCAATGCCAAAAGCGCCATCCCCGCTACGGTGCAGCCCGCGGTGCAAACGCCCTTCCACACCTTGCGGAAGCTGCCCGCAAAGCAAAGATAAAGCGTCGTACAGCCAAGGAACGCCACGCCCAGCGCCCAGCCGAAGCCGAACAGCATCAACGCAATGCCGGAGGCGGAAACCGACAGAATCACCGTACAGACGACGGTGAGAACAGGATTGCTCCCCGGCTTCCCGTCAAACTCCGCGTTCCTTTTCCGAAAACACAGACCGCACAGCGCTGCCAAAAGCAGGGCGGAAACCGCCATGAAGATCACCGGGAGCATGTAGGGCTTCAAAAAACGCTCCTCCGTCCAAGGGCTGTTGGTCACCAAATAGTCGTCCAGCACCTTCCCGAATATCCCGTCCGCCGACAGGGTGTAGTGCCTGTCCAGCAGGTTCCAAAGAGCAGTGCCGCTATCGTAGGTTTGCCGAATGGAGTAGGGGAAGCCGCGCAAGAAGGTGGCGCATAACCCGCCTCCCGCCAACAAAAGCCCCTTTGCGCCAAACAGGAACGCGGCGCAGACTCCAAGGAAATCTCTTGCCCTGCCGCACAACACCGCCGCCAAAGTCGCCACTGTGTAGGCAAAGAACACCGTCACTCCCAACGCCAACAGCAATACCGCCGTATCAAAGCCCCCGGGGAAGCCGTGGTTGGTGTTGTTTCCTCCCAGCCACAGCAAAGCGGAAAAGCAAAGCAGGGAAGGGATGAGAACCGACACCAGCCCGAATGCATACCGCACGGCAAACAACTGCAATCGGGAAACGCCGGTCAACAGCATTACCGACGCGCTTTTCTTTTGGAACAGAAACCCGAACATCACCCAAGCGGCGATCAGCGATACCAAAAAGACGCCGTAGGGAAACAGCTTCCACACTTGGTAGTTGGTAAAGTAAAAGTCCAGCTTGGCTGTGATGCTGTTGAGCTTCCAAGAGCCCTGCAATGCGATGATCTCAAACCCCAAAAAGCCCACACCGGTGAGCAACAGCATTACCAAAGGAAGCCATGCGTATCTTTTCACGGTATGCAACATCAAATGCCGCAAGGGCTTATCTTGCGAAAATGCCTTCAATTTCATGGTCTCCCTCCTTGGTTTCGTAAATAAAGATCTCGTTCAGCGTCATGCCGTAGGCTTCAAACAGCATAAGCTCCCCCGATTTTGCAAAAGACTCTTTCAGCTTTTCCTCCGATTCCTCGCTCTGGAAGGTGAAGAGATTCCCTTCCTTCCGCAGGAACTTTACAGCAAGTCCCGCCAAGGGGTCCTTTTCCACGTTTGCCGCTACACGGTACTTCCTCACCTTCCCCTTGATCTCCTCGATGGGACGGGAATACAAAAGATGCTTCCCGTCCAGCATTCCCACGGTGTCGCAGATGTTCTCCAGCTCGGCAAGGTTGTGGGAAGCGGCAATGATCGTCCCCTCTGTCTCCGCAATATATTCTGTCAGCAGATTGCTTACAATGGTGCGGATGTTGGGATCCAGCCCGTCATAGCTTTCGTCCAGCAGAAGATAACGGGGGCGGGAGGCAAGCCCCATGATCATGGCGGCCTGCCGCTTCATCCCCTTAGAGAAATCCCCGATTCGTTTTTTCATATCTAGACCAAACAGATCTACCAGCTCCGAAAAGCTGTTGTCGCTCCAGGCGGGGTAAAACCCCTTGTAGAAATTCCGCATTGTCACCAGATCGGCACCGGGGAAGTAATAGGGATCGTCCGTAACGTAAAATAAAGAACACTTCACCGCCGGATTGTCAAAGGGGTTTTGCTTTTCTCCCTCCCCATCTATCAGAATTTTTCCGCTTGTGGGGCGGTAAAGCCCCGCGATCATATTCAACAGCGTGGTCTTTCCCGCGCCGTTATAGCCGATGAGACCGTAAATGGAGCAATCCTCCACCGTCAAGGTGATGTCTTTCAGGATCTCCGCCTTTCCGTATTGCTTGGAAACACGGCTCAGCTCGATCATTTCATTTCCTCCTCGTAAAGTTTTTGTACCATCTCCATAGCTTCCTCCTTGGTCATCCCCGCGGATCTTGCCGACCGCAGCGCTTCAGTCAGCGTGTTCTCCGCCTTTTTCAGAATAACCGGGTTACGGACGGCGGAATCGGCAATATAACTGCCGCTCCCCACCACGGTGGTGATGACCCCGTCCTTCTCCAGCTCTCCGAACACCTTCTTCACGGTGTTGATGTTCAGATGTACCTCCGCAGAAATTGCGCGGAGAGAGGGGAGCTTATCTCCCGGGCGCAAAGCGCCGCTTGAGATCAGCGCAAGGATCTGCGTCTTGATCTGCTCGTAAATTGGCGCTCTGCTCTGGTTGTCGATCACAAACATTTTCGTACCTCAAAAATCAAAAGTGTGCTACTCGGGATGGCACACTTAGCATAACACCCTTTTTTCCGTTTGTCAAGAGGAAATCGCAAAAAAATTCTCTCACGCCCCAAAGGGGATGAGCAGGGGGCATGCGATATTTTTCCGATGGCGAAGCGATCCTACCTGTTCCTCTGAGATTCTGTCCCCCCCCCTTCATAAACCGCCCCCTCCCTGCATACAATGTGCCGAGAGGAGTGAGCCTGTATGATGCAACACCGCATCCGTAAGCTGAAACGAAACCTGTGTATTCTGTTGCTGGTAGCCCTTGCTTTGAGTCTTTGGGTTCGCCATGTGCGAAACGAAACAAGTCTGCTTCCCGCTGTTTTGCCCGTCGATTCCGTAGAAAACGCTTCCTCCTGCGCCGTTATTCTGTCTCTCACCGGCAAGGAGGGGGAGACCGCCCTGCGGTTGTTTACCTCCGTGTGCGAGGGAGCTGGGATCACTCCCTGCGTATTTGTTACGACGGAATGGCTGGAAGAAAACAGCGATCTGCTTCCTTTGCTTTCCGGGGCGACCTTGGGTCTGCTGTACGAGGAATCTCCCCGCCGCCTTACCCAAAAACGCACTATGGCATATATGGCGGAGGAAAATCAACGGTTTATGTCTTCCACAGGGTCTTTCCCACGCTATGTCCGTCTTATGGAAGGCGTTGGCAATAAAACCGTTTCTGCCGCATTGCAGGCCTACGGACAATTGACGGTTGGCCACAGCGGCAGTCTTTCCGATGGACCCGAGGCAGGCGCTATTTTGGATTGCGGACTTCTGGATGGCACCACCGGCTACCTTTTGGCCAAATTTTACGGCGAAACACTGGCGGCAGAATGTCCCGCCGTACCCTTGGAGATCCTTTTAAACGAAAAAGAAGCGTGATTGGCTGTTGACAGTCCTTCTCTTGGGTGGTATACTATATGCATAAAATCCAAAGAGGCAGGCTTTATGAAAACCATTTCCATTTTAGGCGACAGCATCTCTACATATACCGACGTCTCCTGCGGCGCCGCCGCAGATCATTCCAATGATACCATTCGGGGGAACGCATTGTATTACCGGCCCGGCACGTGGGGTGTGTATCTGGAGGATACTTGGTGGAACAAAGCCTTTTCCCGTCTGGGGCTCGACCTGCTGGTAAATAATGCCTGGAGTGGTTCCTGCCTTTTAAAGCCTCGCTTCGGTACCGTAGGCGCTTATGCAGACCGTTGTGTTCAGCTTCACAACAGTTATACCGGTAAAGAGCCGGATTATATCGCCATTTTTATGGGCACCAACGATTACAGCTACTTTGGCAATACATTGGGAACAGCAGAGGCTATCGATTACCAAAGCCTCGTTGTCAAAACACCCGGCGGAACGGTCTACCGAGAGCCTGCCACCTCCTGCGAGGCGTATGCGATCATTCTCGATAAGATCCGAAATCGTTATCCCAATGCGCAAGTGTTCTGCATGAGCCTCCTTCCCCGCAGGGAAGGGAACAGCGACGGCTGGGCTCAGCCTGTCACCTTTAACCAAAGCCTTGCTTCTATCGCCGCCCGCTTTGGCTGTACCTTCGTGGATCTTTATACAAACGGCATTTCTCCCGAAGGTGAGATTTTTGACCGTTATTTTGCCGACGGTCGCGTCCATCCGGGAGCTCTGGGCATGGAGTTTATCGCTTCTCGTTTTGCGGAAAGCTTTTTGAAAAAATGAAATTGACAAATCGAACGTGAGATGCTATAATATTGTAAAGAATTCTTTCCTCGCATCGATTTTACAGAAAGGGATCGCTATGGCCAATAAAGAGTTGCGCAAGCTGGGACGAAGAGAGCTTGTGGACATCATTTACCAGCTCAAAAGAAACGAAGAAAAACTCATGGAAGAAAACGCCGAGCTGAAGCGCCGCTTGGAGGACCGCGAAATCAAGATCGAAAAGATCGGCTCCTTGGCGGAGGCGTCTCTGGCGCTTTCCGACATCTTCAAGGCGGCAGAAGAATCCGTTGCCTTGTACGTGGAGGAGATCAACCGCCGTCACGCCGCATTGACCGAAGAATCCTCAAATCAAGAGGCCGGCAACGAGGGTGCGGAAGACTGATTTTGCCTCCCCGATCGCCTCAAAAAAATAACGAAAAAAGCCTTTCATGGGACTCTGGCAAGGAGACCCTATGGAAGGCTTTTTGTTTGAATGTCTAAAGAGTGGGACGGAGCGTTTGTGAATTTGACTGAAAACACAAAAAAAGGCCGAAAATAATTGACAAATGTAAAATATTGTGCTAAACTAAACTCGCTTTTTAATATTCTCTTAACAAAATATGAAAAAATCTCCGCAGCTTGGCCGATTCTGCGCGGCGGTTGGGGCGTTTTCGTGTTTTTTTAGGATGGCATTGGCGTGCATTTTGTGTGGCTCCATTGCCGAAATCATTACGGAGGAGATCGCTATTGGCGATCAATATGGATTTATGAGAAAGCTTCTTGCTTGTTTTGTCGTTTTGGCAATGCTGTTGTGCCAGCTCTCGCTGTTCGCTTCTGCGGCGGGAGATGCCGAAAAGGAAAAGATCGACAGCGTTGAGATCGTTCTTTTGCTGGATGTCAGCGGTTCTATGAAGGATTCCGACCCTGTGAATGCCGCAGGCACCCGCGTTTCCATCGAGGCTGCTCAGCAGTTCGTTTTCAACTATCCTACCGAAAAGGATATGTACGTCAAGGTCATTCCCTACAATACCGGCGTGTGTGACGGGCTTGAATCCTTGAATGTCAGCACCGAGGCAGGTCTGCGGAAGTATATTGCCAATATGCAGCTGATCCTTGAGGACCGCGCCGTGCTGAACCCCAGTCAGGAGCACTTGGACGTTTTGCCCGGCATTGATTGCTGGCTGGGCTTTACCAATATCGGCGGTGCCATGGAGGCTGCTGCTGATTTCCTGGCAAACTCCAAGGCAGACAAGCACGCTGTTATTTTGTTTACCGACGGTAAGATCGACTTGGGCGACAAGGATTTGGAGGTCGAATGCCGCGAAAAGGCCTATGAAGGCAGAGATGCTCTGGAGGAAATGGGCATTCCGGTCTATTGCGTGGGCTTGAACGCCAATAAGCAGGTCGACGAGGAATTCCTGAGAGATATGTCCGACTCCGACGTGACCGAGGGCAAGACCACTGTGGTGACCACCGCAGGTCAGCTCACCGGCGTTTTCCAGGAGATCTACACCTATCTGTTCGAGGATTCTCTTCTGGATACCGAAATGGATGAGATCGTTGTCTCTCCCGATGTGGTTGAGGAGAAGGATCTCCGCATCTACGGCCAGGCAGTGAGAGAAGCAAACCTCTCTCTGGTCAGCTCTGCTCCCCTCAGAACCTTGAAGGTAACCGCCCCCTCCGGCGTAGTGGTTGCCGATGTGGATTATACCAAGAATAAGTATGAGGTGGATTCCCGCTATTGCGTGATCAATGCAACCTCCAGCTACAGTACTGTCACGGTCAAGCTTTTGAACCCCATGGACGGCGATTGGAAGCTGAGCATCACCGGCGAAAAGAGCACGGTTATGATCAGTAAGATCTATTTGTTCGACTTGGTATTGCGTGACAGCATCGAGGCGGAAACTCTTTTCGTAGGCGATGTTTTCAACTTCGATACCACCATTTATAACGCAGAACACGGAACCCACGTATCCTCCGCCGGCTTGTACGAGGGAGAAGACGGTGCTGTGGCCAGCGTCAACGTGCTGAATACCACCACCGGCGAAAGCAGACTTTACAGCGGCAAACTGAACGATGCTAAAAACGGATATAACTTCTCCGTTGATTTCAGCGCTCCCGGCGTTTACGAGTTCGAAATGACCATCAAGCATTCCCAGTTTAAGATCGATGGGGTAAAGACGGTTACCGTTCTTCCTCCCCAGGTGGGCATTTCTCACGAAGACGGCAAGATCTCCGTATCTGTTTTGCATCCTGTTACCGGTGAGCCTCTCACCCAGATTCCCGCATATTTGAACGGCGTCAAGGGTGTTGTTACCGTGAAGGCAGGGGAGGAAGTGCTTACCTCTGCAGAATTTTACGTTTCCGGTATGGAAAACGGCGTGTTCTCCATTCCTTTTGAAACCACCGCAGTAGGGGAGTACACCGCAAGTGCAGTTCTTTCCGGCTATGATGTTAACTTGGAGTCTTCCGTACTTACCATTACGATTGATCCTTCCACCATCACCATGAAGGGTGAGCTTCCCGAGGAGATCACCCACAGCGGCTTGTCTGCCGATTTTAGCGAAACGATTTCTCTGAAGAACGTTTTCAAGGATTCCGATGGAGATGATCTGACCTACACCGTAAAGGTTTCCGGCAAGGATGTGGTTTCTGCCAAGCTGGATGGCAATGACTTGATCATTACCGGTAAGGGCTTCGGCTCTGCCAAGATCACCATCACTGCTACCGACGGTAATGGCGCTCAGGCAACCTTTACCATCCGCGTGGTTTCCGAGTCCATGATGGGCTTGGTGATCGTTCTGGGCATTGTGGTTTTGGTTCTGGTTGCGGCCGTAGTGATCTTCCTTGTGATCGTCAATAAGCGCAAGGTGATCCGTTTTGGCTTCCGTGTGAAGGTGGTTAAGAATGACGAAGGCGAGTATACCGAGGCTGTCTTCAATGTAGGCAAGCTGAACGCCAATAAGAACGCAAAGCCCACTATGGCGTTGGATACTCTGTTGTCTTCTCAGAATTCCTTTGCTCAGCTTATCAGAAGTGATTTTGAGGATGCCGCATTGGAATCCCTCGTCTCTCTCCTGAACTCCGTGACCGTTACCGGACAACCCTTCCAGCGTGCCTTCAACGTGGTGCAAAAGGGCAAAAAGAAGGGCGTCTTTGCGGCTCGCCGTCAGGTTCGTTTGGATCTTGCGGAGATCGGCTGCACCGTTATTTTCGGTACGGTAAACGACTTTAACGATACCGACAGTTACGGTTTCTGATCTGTATACCCTGCGGGCGAGGCTCGCTTGAAATAAAAAAATAACCTTTTTGGAGGAAATTATGGCATATTACTATGGGGAAAATGATTTCAAAAAACTTGACAATTTGAAATCTTCCAAACTCGGCGTTACTACGAAATCCGGCGATACCGCAATGAGCGAAACCTCTCGCAGCGTCGTAATCGGTCTCGGCGGTATGGGCTTGGCTACCGTCACCCGCCTGAAGAGAGAACTTCGTGAGCGCGTTGGTAACATTGACGAAACCAAGATCCGCTTCCTTGCAATCGATACGTCCAAGGATGACATCAACCTGCAGAGAAACGATGACCTCTTCAAGCCGGAAGAACTGCCCTTGTTCGACAACTCTTCCGTTACTTCCATGCTGCGTCAGGAGCCTCAGTACCGTCCCAGCGCAGTGAACTCCATGATTCCTACCGACTTCTGTCCCGAGCTTACCGGCGACGGTGCAAACCAGAACCGTATGGCAGGCCGTCTGTCTCTGATGGAGATCGGTATGTTCCAGGGCATCACCAGCGCAGTTTCCGGCGCAATTTCTCAGCTGGTAGACTTCGTTCACAAGACCCTCGACATTCACATCATCAGCGGTGTGGGTGGCGGTACCGGTAGTGGTCTGACCATCGATATTCCCTACATTGTCAGAAAGGTTGCCAAGGATCTGGGCATTTCCGAAAACAGAGTCCGCGTAATGGGTCACGTTTATCTGCCCAACGTCTACGATAAGGGCGGCACGGCAAACCTGGATTGCGCATACCGTAACGGTTATGCCGCTTTGAAGGAGATCGACTACTTCATGAATCTGGAGCAGATCGGCGAGACCTTTGAGGCAGAATATCCTCTGCCCTTCGGCAAGTGCTCCTTCTCCCACAATATCTTCGATCAGTGTACTTTGATCGGTGGCCAGAGTGCTGCAAACATCATTGCGGATAACCCCAAGACCACCGCTATCGCTGCCTGCGTTGACAACCTGATCAACCAGGTTACCCGTGTTGTCAGCAGCGATGAAAGCGTGAAGGATGCCTCCATTTCCGACTTCTTCACCAGCAATGCGTTCTACACCAACGTAGGCGCCGCTTTGAATGCCACCCTGCTGGATCCCGGCATCAACTTCCCCCAGAACGGTAACTATAAGTATCAGATCATCGGCTCCTCTTCCATCAAGTTCCCCAATGACCTCATTGCAGAGCATTTCGTGGGAAGCGTTTACGGGAAAGCGGATGAAAGACTCAAGGCAAACGCAAGCCGTCTCGCCAAGGAAGACATCGACGCCTTTGAAAAGAACGTGGCTGATCCCATTTTCGTGGTGCAGAACGTTTCCGCAGGCGTTAAGAATATCATCGATAACTATCTGAACAGCGACCAGCACGTTTGGAACAAGGAAACCGTCAAGGCAAGCACCTTCGATCAGGCTATCCAGGGCATCATTTCCAAGGCTATGGCTGATTTCGATAAGGAAGGCAAGCTGATCTCCAACGCAGTTGCTACCGCTAACGATAAGGCAATGGCCATCTTTACCGATCCTCAGAAGGGTCCCTATTACTTGGGCAGATTGCTGAAGTCCTATTCCGGCGACGGCGCTACCGTAAACGGCTACTATCAGCGTCTGGACAACTACAGCAGAGTGCTGTCCTCTTACGCAGATAATGTTCACAACAGCATTCAGGATCTCCAGAGAGTGCGTTCCGAGATCCGCAGCAACATGACGGAAGGTCTGTTCAGCAGCGTTAAGAAACATCTGGACGATTACAAGACCGCACTTTGCGATCTGTACGTTGCTCAGTTCAGAGTGCAGCTTTGCGAGCGTTTGGCGCAGAACTATTACATCGGCGAAAGCATCAATGGCATCGTATACAAGGTTAAGGCAAGCCTGAACGAGAACTTCCTGGCCTTCGTTGATATCTTCGAGAAGATCGGAGAGATCACCGCGAAGAACGCAGCCGATGCCAAAGTAGCTCTCACGCCTCCCGACGGAACCATTCCCTCCGGCGGCAGCATCTACGCGCTGACCGATCCCGTATTCCAGCCTCTGAAGACCACCATCGCTACCACTGTTGAGGATGAGCTTCGCAGATTGGGCGACAACGGCGTCAACGGCTTCATCGGCGCCTTGACCAGAGCGATGCTGGAAAAGAGAGATGCATGGCAGATCGGTACCGAAAAGACCGGTTGCGTAGATCAGTTCCGTGCCTTTATCAACGGATACCGTGCATTTGATAACATTACCAAGCGTTCCATGGCTGATTATCTGGATCAGGCTTACGGTTTGGAGCCTCAAAACAAGAAACAGCAGGTAGTTGGTGCTTTGGTGCATCATATCAACGCTTTGGCAGAGCCCATGTGCAACGTTTGGGAAAACATCAGCTGGCCTCAGCTTGAAAGACTTTGCTACAGATATCTGGTCGTTCCCGCGGCGTTTACCGAAGCGAATGACGGCGGATGGGGCTCCCTGTTCGACGCTGCCTTCAAGAATGACTCTGCCGCAAATAAGATGGCGCGTAACATTTTCCGTAGCAGCGATAACAACGCGATCTACAGCTACACTATGTACGCTTGTATGCCTCTGTGGATCCATGGTACCTTGGTGAAGTACGAGAAGGATTACTACACCTACAAGGAACCCGGCCTGCACGTCAACGAAAACAACGATTATTTGCCTGTTTTGAGAAAGCTGCCCGCCTTGATGGTTCCCAGTCAGTGGTTCCGCGCTAAGGAAGGCGTGATCGAATACAAGAACGAAAACGAGCTTGCGATCTATCAGGAAATCAGAGACGCCTTTGTATTCGCAAGAGAAAACGGCATTGCTGTAAAGAACTCCGCCGACGAGTACGTCATCCGCTACACCGCTTCCAAGCCCGGCGCAGATGAGATCAACGCATTTGTAGAGAAGTTCTGCAACGATGTTGACAACAAGAAAAATGGCGAAATTGATCTGGGTCTGCTTTATCCCAGATATGCCGAAAAGTTTGGTGCACAGACCCTGCAGATCGTTTCCGCAAAGTCTGTTCGTCCCAATGACGATGACAACTGCGTAGAGCTGATCCGTCATCAGATGAAGCTTGCCACCAAGCTGCAGGCAGAGGTTGCCTTCTTCAGAGATGTTCTGCTGACCAACCGTAAGCTGGTCGAGATCGTTAAGAACGATCGTCAGAAGCCTCTTATCAAGGAGCTTGCCAAGTATATGATCTACGGCCTGATCGCTCCCAACGAGATCGGTGTTTGGAACTATACCTTGGGCGAGAACGTTTATAAGATCATCAACAAGGCAGAAGTCAACAAGGGCGAGAAGCCCTGGCAGAGAAACTTCATGGAAATGGCCGTTTGCGGCGTATTCCACACCATGGAGAAGTATTCTGCACACCGCGTTCTGCTGGAGAAAAAGGCTACCGCCATCGACGAGAAGATCTACGATGGTTCCATGGAAGCCTTCAATGAGCTGAAGGCGCGTCACAACACCCTGAAGGCCAAGGCAGAAAGCTACGTTGCCGCTATCGAGGCAGCGAGAAACGACGGGGAAGATATCTCTGCCGAGAACCAGGAAGTAGAGTGGTTCTACAACCTGTTCATCAAGTTCTTGGATGAGTTCATCGAAGTATTCTCTGCATAATTGCACAAAAGAGGAATAGCCGAACGGCTCAAAAGCTGTTCGGCTGTGTTCCTTGTTTCTTGTTTCGAAAATCAAGCGCACATATTGGAGAAAGTATGTTGGATTTCAACGTTTTATTTAATCAAGTTTTCGCTTCCAAAGAAGAAAACTTTGATCCAAGCACCGGTTATTTCACGGTGTTCGTGAATTGTGCGGGGCAAACGAAGTATTACACGGAGTTTGATAACCAGCGCCGGATCTATATCGGGGAAGCGTCTTACAAGGAAATTTGCCTCACGCCTTCTTTCGGGATGGAGGATTTCCGCGCAGCAGTCGTGTCCTATGGGCAGGCATTTGCCACCAAGGTGTATATTTCCTATGTGTTTTTAATGGATTTTGTCCGCACAGAGTACGAGGAAAGCTTTGCCAAGGAAGCCTTGGAGATCGTACGGGCATACAAGCAAACCGGCGATACTGTAGCTGTGATTGCAGTTTTGCCGCCCGATCCTCTTCGTTGCGAGAAGCTCTTGGAGTGTCTGGAGGCGGATATTTCCTCCTCAGAGATTCTCTATCTGTATAACGAGCTTCCTTACCGTGAAAAGCTGTTGGCCGCAGGCATCTGCGGTGTGACCATGCTTCATGGCTCTAAAAAGCACTATAACGATTTCCTCAAAAACGAGCAATCGCATCAACAACTGCTGAACAGTGCCATTGCAGGCCTGCCTGCAGAGGGTGCTGCCGCCATTAAGGCCAAGCGCCCCATCCTTTGGTCCACTCTCGGTTGCTCCTTCAGCAACCCCAAAATGGATCATTTGATGAGCTATTTGTCCGTTATGTGCGACAAAGCAAAAACCCTTTCCGAGGAAGATTACAGAGCTATTTGCGGTGAGCTTTACAGCGGCATGGCGGAAGATACCAACAAGACCGCAATCACCGACCTGCTCTTTGAGGTGGTACAGAATATTCCCAGAGTGACCAAGGAGATCCCCAACTTCAGTGATTGCACGCTCAAGAGCTATTTCAACAAGCTGTTCGGCTTCGATGGCTATAAAGTGGTTGAGCTTTCCTTTAAGGTAACGCTGGCCATGCTTCCTCATTCTCTCAACGACACTGTGGTGGTGAATGTTTCCAACATTCTTTTCGAGCGTGCCTCCAAATATCACAGCGCCGATCTGTATGCGGAGGTTTGCGATTTTCTGAACGACTACCGCGACCGTTTTGAGAAGCAGTTTGCCACGGCAAGAGCTTCCATGGGTACGTTTATCGAACAGCACGCAGATAACGATTGCTACGAGGAAGACTTGCGTACTTACATCGAGAATTACATTCGCTATTACGAATTGCAAAAGCGCAGCGATTTCTGGGGTTCCGTTGAAAATTACGTACGGAATCACAGACATCAGTTCGTCAGCTTCTGCGAGGAATCCAGAGCGTTATACGATCAGTTGCAGGCGTTGAAGAAAGAGCTTCAGTTCAGCAAAACCGTTTCCATCGATCGGGAGATCGTTCGCAGCTATTCTGTTTTCGAGATCCAAAATGCAAGCATGATCCCGGAAATTATGAACGAGATCGCCGCTACCTACAAAGAGCCGGATGCGAAAGCCGGTGAGCTTTACGATGTGGAGATGGATTATCTCAGCACTCTTTCCTGCCTCCCCGGCTTCAGCACCTCCGTGAGATACGAAATGATCACCGAAAACGGCGAGTACACCGCATATCTGAAGCAAAACCTCGGTAAATACCTACATTTTGTCAAAAAGCGGGAGAAAGTAAATGTTTGATAAAGTAAACGTAAAAGCTGAAATTGACGAACAATCCAAGTCCTGCACAGTGTACGTGAATTGGACATGGATCATTCCGGATAATATTTCAGAAAAACCCTTCTGTAAGCTGTTTTGTTGCGGTGTGGAACAGGACAAGCTGATCAATCGCTTTTTGTTCCGCAAGCAGGAGATTTTGGATTGGTTTAACAAAGAAGTTGTGAATTTCTCTGCTTCCAATTTTGACAATATTTTCAGACTGTATTATCAAAATCCTTCCAACAGCGGAACTTGCTTCTACAACACCATTTCCTTCCAGGATGGCGGCAATGTTCACCGTCAACAGCCCTTGCGTTTCCCTTATGCGGCCAAGGACAAGGTATTCTTCGTCTGCTTGTATGATGGAGAACGCTGTGAATACGAGATCGTAGCTGTGAACAACGGCAAGGATTTGAAATATGAACTGACTAAGCCAAAGAAGTTGTTCGGTATATTCGGTGACGACACCCCCTCAATGAAGATTGAAAGCCAAGATCCTCGCCAAAAAGTGATGGTGGTGGAGAAAAACGGCCGTAAGATCTACGCCATGATCCCGAAGGACTCTTCTTCCGAGTATTATATTTCCAAAGAGCTTGCGGAGCTTAGTCCGGGTCAAAGAAGAATCAAATATTTGACAGATTTTATATAAGTACATCAAAGAAAAAGGAGACCAGCGTATGCATGATATTATTTGTCCTAACTGTGGCGACCGCTTTTTAGCCAGTGACGTGGCCTTTGATTTGTCAAAGTACATTACGCCGCTTTTGCACGAATCTCCGGAAGACGAAGAAGACGTTCTTTCCGTAAAATTCAAATTCTTCGTTGATGAAGAAAGCATTCTGAACTCTACGGAGCCGGGTAACGATGTTCCTTTGGCATGGGAGACTCCCATCGGCCCCAGCTCATTGGATCCGCTTTACCCCTACGTGGTAACTGCCGATACTCTTTTCCAGTATATCTGCGAAAAAAGCGGTCAGAAGTCCATCGATATGGAGCGCTTCCTGGATGATATTTACGAAGAAAACGCCGATAACAACGGCTACTACAATTGCAACGCCAACCAAGTCAAAACCATTCGCCAGCTTTACTACACCTTCTTCGATGTTGCCAAGCAGTCCGGCGGCTACTTTGACTTGAATGACAACAACGTTAATATTGCCATTAAGATTTTGATCCATCTTAACAGAAGCCGCCGTTCCGGTGAAAAGATCACCCTGAGACTGCGTTGCTACAGCGAAGAAAGCAACGGCTGTCACGTTCCCGATATTCTTTTCGTTCAGGACGGCTTAGGTTGCGAGCTTATCAGAAAGTGCTGCCGTTCCTGCGGTACCGTGTTCCCCTCCGAATTCGGTTATTACAAGATGATGCCCGTAGTTTTGCTGGGCTCGCACTTTGCAGGTAAGACCTCTTTCTTGCTAGCGCTGTATCACACGGTTACCAGCTACGAGCCCTTCACGCTGGAAGGTCCCGCAAGTGCCGATGTTCTGCGAAACGACGTAAATCTGGAAGCGTTTGACAAGAACGTAAGACGCTTTGAGCAAGGCCTTCCTCCCGTCAAGACCGACTTCGTAGACGTTCCTGTTTTGAATTTGCGCGTCAACAACGTGATCTATTCCTTTATTGATTGGCCCGGCGAGAAGTTCATTGATGAAAACGCTGCTGCTCATACCGACTTTATTGTGGACAAACAGTGCGTTTTGACCTACGCCAGACATATTTTGTTGTTCTTGGAGCCTTCCCAGATCGACAATACCCTGCAGACCGGGGAAGAGCACGTAAAGTTCCCGCCCAACAAGCTTGCCCATATGCTGAAGCTCCATCTGGAGTATCTGGCAAACGGCGGCGAAAAGCTTCGTAGCATCTCTTACATTGTCAATAAGGCGGATATGCTTGCCCAAAACGAAAACACCGCGCCCATTTACGAGCAGTTCAGGGGCAAGCCCGAAAGCGATTTCTATAGCAACGGCCGTTGGCAAAACGAGGAATTCCAGGCAATTGAGCATCTCATCAAGGATAGTTATATCGCTTCCCAGAATCCTGCATTGATGACCAGCCTTGCCAAGGTTGTGCCCTCCAAGCAGGTGGTAAAGACCTTCCTGCCCGTAGCCCCCTACGGTGCTTCCGACAATCTTTCCGGCGATATCGTTATTCACCGCGGTTGTCTGTCCGGCCTGCCTCTTTTGAGAATTCTGCAGGTGGACGCTCCGTTGACCAAGAGAAAGATCAAGTAAGGAGGGTTTCCTATGCAATACGTATTTGGCGATAACCGTCACCGTTATGCGATCATTTCTTCGGAAATGTCGGAACAGGAAGCATTGAAGCTGAATGGACTTGTGCGCTTTTCCATCACTCCCAATGAACAGTACAATACGCTGGGCTTCCTTACCTATGGTACCAACTCCAATTGCCCTTTGTTCTTCGAGATCAAGAAGGACCGGAGCATTCCCAGAAGCTGTTATTTCACCCACGGCTTCAATCGTGAGGCAGATCCTGCATACTTCGGCTCCCAGCAATTCCTGAACGATCTGTTTACCAAGTATATCGACCAGGAATCCTTCGATCTTCTGCGCGATGGTAAAGAAACCACCGTGCCTGCATTGGCATTTGACCACGAGCTTTCCGCCCTTGCCGATCAAAAAGCCATCGTGGACGAAAAGGTTTTCCGTGAGATCATTGCCCAGCTTTACCAGAAAAATAAGGTTTTGCTGGCAGTTGATGATGAGATCTATACCGACAACTTGGTAAAAGTGATCCTGAAGCAGATCTACACTTACTTGACCCCCTCTCTCCGCAAAGCCACCTCTTTCCTGAGCGCGATGGTGGATGTAGGCGGTACGGAAGTTATGTTGCGCATTGTGCCCAAGTCCATGGTGGCAGGCGTTCGTGAGCCCTATTTGCTTTTGGACGGTTCCAATTTTGCCTCCCGTGGCGAGACCGTTTTCCACAAGCTGGCTGACTTCTTGATGGAGAAAGAGAAGTTGGAGCTCTTCTTCGAAAATTTTGAAAAGCTGTTCTCCGGCTTTGATTCCACCTACAAAAAGCAGAATGCGGAAGAGCTGTACCATGTTCTTGCCGAAGGCGACTTTGCCAAGCTGGAAAAGATCGTGGATGGTTTCCTGCAGAAGAATCCCGTCACTGCTAAAGAGGAGACCACCGCTGTTGCCTGCTTGCTGACTCGCATCTATACCCAAGAGGAAGAGCTGGCAAAACGCATTACCATCACCGAGGCAGATATCTTCCAGCCCGAAAAATTGCTTGCGGCAAATAACCTTTTCTTCTATAAGCTGATGCTATTCTCCGAAATAGGACATGAATACATTAAAGGGCAGCTCATCGATCTCTGCCGTGATGTAGTCCTTTCCGTTAATAACGTGAAAGCGGCCATTGAGGCTTTCGCTGTTGTTCGCGACCGTACAGCGGATTCCACCCTGCGTGTGCAGGACCGTTATTTCTACGAAACCATCGCATACCCTGCGTATTACGAAGTTTTATATGTTCGCGCAAGCGGACTTTTGAAAATCAAAACTAGGGTGGAAGACCTGCTGAAGCAGGAGCTTTCCGGTTTGGGACCCATTGAACCTTCTAAGAGCAGTGAGATCAAAACAAACCTGCTGACAATTACTGCCAAAGGAATCAATGCGCTTCTGGAAGATGATCCGAAGGTAGATTTGGCAAGCTATTTCTCTGATCTGGTTGTCAAACTGATGAACGAGCATAACCTAGCTTTGCAATCCGGCGCCGTTGACGGCGTTGCCCGCTATCCTCTGGAGACCGTTTTGGAAAACCTTGCAAAAATGGACGAGAAACTGAACACCGGTAACCTGAGAGGCTGCGACACTTATATCGGTCAAATTTTGGCATTCCCCAAGGAACACCATTATGCCGTAGATAATCTGATCGCTTTGTATGTTCTGAAGCTGTTCCGCACCAACGGTGCAAAAGCCGTTCAACATTTCCTCGTGAACACCTTGAAGGATCCTATCCGCGGGGAAACCATCATCAATCGCGTGGCAAACTACGACCTTTCGGTATTCTTTGCTTTGAAACTGACCTCTTCTTTGGAGGCCAACAAAGCTTTGGCAGACACTGTGGATAGTCTTAAGATTCACAGTGCTGAAATCAATAAGCTCACTGCCGGCCAGTTGCGTGTGCTCATCGAGTCTGTATGCAAGGCTATGGCCGCCAAGGCAAAGCCTGCTGCCGCAAAGAAGGAAGACGAAGGAAAGAAAACTCCCGCAAACAAGAGTGAGCAGGTTTCTATCTACAATGGCGCTAGCAAGAAAAAATTGCTGGCTCTTCGCAAGGAATGCGAAAAGAAGAGCAACCTTTATCGTTTGGTGCAAAGCATGTTGTACATTTGCAACAACGGAGAAGCGCCCGATCTGGATTTTGCAAGCAAGCTGCAGAACATTCTCCTGGCTGTTACCGCCGGTATTGCTGCAATCGCCATCGCATTTTCCGTTTTGTTTGCCACCGGTATTCTCGGCGGCGGAAACGACAAGCCCGATGACGATAAGAATCTGGAAACCTCTACGGAAGAATCGGTAAGCACCGATGAAGAAGTATCCGGTGAAGTATCCGGTGAAGTATCCGGCGAAGTATCCGGTGAAGTATCCGGCGAAGTTTCTGAGGAAGCGTCCGGCGAAGTATCCGGCGAGGCGTCCGAGCCCGCCACCTCCGAGGCCGCATCCGAAAGCACCGGGGATAATTAAAAATACATGGGAGGCGAAATAAGAAATGTATTCAGTAAATTCTAATTCCAGAAGAATTACTACCTACGTCAAAAAAGAGGCGTATAAATGGCTTTTTGACAAGATCGTCAAGAATGAATACGATGTTGGTAACAACAGAAAAGCCCAAAAATTGGTCATTGACATCAAAAAGGAAGGCTGTATCACGGAAGACAGTTATTTGAACTTTGTTTCCAAAGTGGTGTATAGTCCTTATGAGGTCATGATGCGCGGCTTCAAGGCATGCAGAAAAAAGTACATTGTTGCCCATTCCATCGAAAACTTCTTCATGAAGTATAATGGCGAGATCCTGCCCATCGGCTTTGTGAAAGACTTCTTCGAGGATGACTACGAAACCCAGGCGGAAGTAGACAAGTATATCGAAACCGTGATTCGCGGCCAAGAAGAAATGTTTGCCATTCGTTGCCAGGAAAAGCTGTTGCAAAGAAATGGTGACATTACCGAAATGAAGGATGAAAGACCCTACGTCTTCAAGACCAAGGTTTTGTTCCACGTTACCAACCTGATCAAGGCAATTCTGACCATTGCGACCCTGTTCGTCTGCTTGAATTTCTTGGTTGAAAACGACATTATTCGGAAGATCATAGAATACTCCAGAGATGGCGACCACTATGCTTTCTTCGATAAGTACATTTTCCACGTGGTATGGAACTTCATCGTGCTGTTCTTCTTGATTTTCCAGGTCATCAAGCTGATCAAGACCTTGATCTTCTATATCCGCTGGGGTATCATTCGAATTAAGGTGCTGCTGCTCGAAATGAAGATCAAGAGCTTCGAGGGCCGTCAGCTGGAGGAGCTTCGCGAATACTTCCGTTCTATCCAAGGCGAATTGGCGCAAACCCACACCCTGACCGACGAGCTTTGCAAGGGCGTTCCCGCCGCAAAGCGCAGCTACCTCGTTATCGATAAGTTCGATACCGAAAAGATCAAAACGCAGATCAACAAGCTGTATGGTTCCAACCGTTACAGCTTCCTGTCTGCCGCTTATGACGAAAACGACGAGTTGCGTTTCAAGGCAAAGAAAAAGGTTTGGAAGAAAAAGATCATTTTCCGCACCCTCTGCCTGCTGTTCCTCTGCATTTTGAACGTGGAAGGCGTTTTGGAAGATATCATCGACCTCATCAACCCCTTGGTAGAGCAGATCACCGGAAATTCCCTTGAGGATCTTTTTAACTGGTAACCAATCCAACGACAAAGAAGAGGCTGTAACGCCTCTTCTTTTGCATCCTATGGATCTGAACTCTTGACGAAAAAGGAGTTTCGTGATATACTGCTTGTAAGCAGAACCCCAAAGGAGGCACTTATGTCCCTTTTTGCAGGCAAAACCCTGATGATCACCGGCGGTACCGGCTCCTTCGGAAACGCGGTGTTGAAGCATTATCTCCCCACAGATGTGGAAAAAATCTATATTTTCTCCCGCGATGAGAAAAAGCAGGACGATATGCGCCATGCATTGCAAGCCCGTTATCCTCAGTATGCAGGAAAGGTTAGATTTTTCATCGGAGACGTGCGCAATATACAATCTCTGCAAGACGCCATGTACGGAGTGGACTATGTCTTCCATGCCGCCGCACTGAAGCAAGTGCCCTCCTGCGAGTTTTTTCCCATGGAGGCTGTCCGCACCAACATAGAAGGAACGGATAACGTCCTACGCACTGCCATTGCCTGCGGTGTCAAAAAGGTGGTCTGCCTCTCCACGGATAAAGCCGCCTATCCCATCAACGCCATGGGCATCTCCAAGGCAATGATGGAACGTGTGGTCTACGCCAACGCCCGCATGGCCGCCGAGAGAGGGGAGACGGTGATCTGCTGTACTCGCTACGGCAACGTGATGTGCTCCCGCGGAAGCTTGATTCCTTTGTTTATCGATCAAATCAGATCCGGCACCCCACTCACCATCACAAACCCCAACATGACCCGCTTTTTAATGAGCTTGGACGAAGCCGTATCTCTCGTCAAATTTGCTTTCGAAAACGCCTCCCCCGGCGACCTGTTCATCCAGAAGGCGGCTGCCTCCACCATCGGCGATTTGGCGAAAGCGATCCAAACCCTTTTTGGCGACACCGGAACCAACATCATCGGCGCCCGCCATGGTGAAAAGCTCTATGAGACCCTGATGACCCACGAGGAACGTCTGCGTAGCGAGGATATGGGAAACTATTTCCGCGTCGTTGCAGACAACCGAGACTTGAATTACGACCAATCGCCCGTACAAGGCAGCCTTCAAACCATGGCAGATGAATCCTACACCAGCCACAACACCATTCGCCTGAGCGTGGAGTCCGTCGCCCAAAAACTTCTCACCACCGATTACGTCAAAGAACAATTGACAGGGAAGTGACCCCTTTCGAACCTGCAAAGCAAGCAACTCCATCTTTTGGAGATTGCTTGCTTTTTTTGCAAAACTCTCCTTAAAAGAAATATTTTACCAAAAAATTCCAAACATAAAAAACTTCTTTTTTCTCATACTAAAGGCGAGGGAAAACCTCTGACAAAAACTCTCAAACAAGAAAAAAGGAGAATAGACATGGCAAGCAACAAGACTCTTGTTCCCGAAGCAAAGTCCGCTCTTGATAAGTTCAAGATGGAAGCGGCAAGCGAAGTGGGCGTAACTCTGAAGCAGGGCTACAACGGCGACCTTACTGCAAAGCAGGCAGGTTCCGTTGGCGGTCAGATGGTCAAAAAGATGATCCAGAGCTACGAGACCAACATGAAGGGCTAAACTACGAACAATTTTGTTTCGTATTGTATAGAAACAGGGACGGGCGCCGCAACTGCGGTTACCGTCCCTCCTTCTTTTTTTGAATCTTGCCAACGTCCTTGACAATTTTGTCTTGCCGTGGTATACTAAAGCCACGTTCCATCCATTGTTACGAGGAAATACGAAATGAAAAGATTTACTCTTCTGTTGATTGCTCTTCTGGTAGGAAGCATAATTTTAACTGCCTGCACCGGTGAGGTTGGAAGTCCCTCTGCGGATACCTCTTCCGAGGATACTATTTCCACGCCTTGGGCACCTCCTGCAGAAACTCCCGCTACGTGGTCGGAGTTTGATCTTGACGATACTTGGAAAGAGCAGGATACCCACATCCATCTCACTGAGGGTACCACTCAAACCGAGTGGAAGGGCGCCAAGCTGATGGGCGGCGATCTGTATATCCGTGCCGAGGGTACCTACGTTCTTTCCGGTACGTTGAAAGGTCAGATCTTTATCAATACGGACAAAAAAAATAAGATCCATTTGGTGTTCAATGGTTTTACCGTTATCAACGGTAAAATGTCTCCCATTCTTTGCGAACGGGCAGATAAGGTGGTCATCACCCTTGCTGAGGGAACCCAAAATTATATCAATGACGTAGAGTATGCATACGTGGAAGGCGCCAACACTCCCGATGGCAGAAATGCGGGCGCTATTCACGCCAAAATGGGCCTTACCATCAACGGTAGCGGATCTCTCACCGTGAATGCCAATTTCCGTCACGGCATTGTCAGCAACTCCAACCTTAGAATCGTTTCCGGTAACATCACGATAAACGCCGTGGAGGAGGGCATCAAGGGTAAGGAATCCGTCGCTATTCGCGGCGGCAACATCCTGATCGCTTCCACAGATGATGGTGTCAAGGTCAACCAAGCTGACGAAGAAGGCCAAGGCTTCTTTGCCATGGAAGGCGGCACCTTGAAGATCAACACCGAAGCGGATGGCATAGACGTCATCAAAACCGTACGCATCGTGGGCGGTAACCTGCAGATACAAAGCACGGATCACGCCATCGTTACGGAAGGAACCGTTTCTATTGCCGGAACACCGATGATTCGCCTCCAAGCATACAGCGGCGGAGAGGATTCCGACGCCAAAGGCATAAAGGCAGATGGGGAAGTTATCGTGGAAAGCGGAACTCTTATGATCACCAAGGCGTTTGAAGGCATCGAGTCGAAAAATGCCTCCGTTCGTATTTTGGGCGGCAGAGTGGTGATTCATGCTACAGAGGACGGCATCAGCGGCGGTGCGTCCATATCCGTGGAGGGCGGTTCTCTCCAGGTAGTTCCCGGCGGGGATGGCTTGGACAGCGGCGGCAATATCTATATAAAGGGCGGAACTACGGTGATCTGCGGCTCTCCCTCCAACGCCTATGCGCCCATGGATGTTCCGAAAGGCTATGAGATCCTCGTAGACGGCGGAACCTTGTTGGCATACGGATCGTTGAATGCAGTGCAATATCCCTCGGAGAAGTCCTCTCAGAGCTTCTTGGCTACATCTGTTTCTTTGAAGAAGGATACGGCTTACGCTTTGCGTGACAAAGATGGCAATACGCTGGTTACTTTCGCCCCCGGAGAAAATGCATTGACCCTTTGTTTCTCTTCACCCTCTCTTTCTTCCGGAGAATATACCCTCTATGCAAACGTCTCCACACAAGGAGAGGCGGTAGGCGGCGTGTACCCAAGCTCCACCGGCGGGGAAAAGGTCAGTCAATTCGCAGTAAGGTAACAAACCAACAAAAAGCCGATACGGTTTTCATTCCGTATCGGCTTTTATGTTTGCCACATTCAATTACAAGCTATACTTTTCTCTGTATTGCGCCAGCAGCTTGCGGTATTCTTCGCTCTCTGTGCGTACGCTTGCCAGATAATGGTGCATATCCAGCTCGTCCTTGCTGGTTTCCAAAACACAGCCTGCAATATTGGAGCAGTGGTCGGAAACACGCTCCAAGTTGGTCAGAATATCCGACAGCACAAAACCGTTCTCAATGGTACAAGCGTTCTTCTGCAAGCGCAGAGTATGGTTCAAACGAATCCGCTCACGCAGATCGTCGATCACCTGCTCTAAGGGCTCTACTTGTACGGCAGCTGCCAGATCGTTTTCGCAGAATGCCTTCTCCGCAAGAGACATGATCTCCAAAAGCGCATTGGTCATAACGCTAAGCTCAGCGGTAGCGGTTTCGGAGAATTTCAGGTTTTTGTCCTTCAGCTCCTGCGCGGATTCCATCACGTTTACCGCGTGGTCGGAAATACGCTCAAAGTCACCGATCACACGCTGAAGCTTTGCCGCTTCGGCGCTTTCATCCTCGGAAAGGGTCCCTAAAGCAAGCTTCATCAGGTAAGAACCGGTTCTGTCCTCATAGCGGTCCGCCTTGGATTCCGCTTCCTCGATACGCTTAACAACGGCTGTGTCATAATGATCCAGAAGGGTAATGGCGTCCTTCATGGCGGTCATGGACATGGTTGCCATATCACGAACGGTAGCCTCACCCTGGGCAAGAGCAATGGCAGGGCTGGCAAGCAAATGCTCGTCCAGCAGACGGAACTCGTCCTCGTCCTGCTTGTCCCGTACGGTGGCAACGGCAAGCTTTTCCAACAGGCCGCACAGGGGCAGGAAGATCAAAGTGCCCGCGAAGTTGGTGACGGTATGCACAACTGCAATTCCGATCTTGTCCAACACCATATCGTAGAAGCCGAAGGAAGCGAATGCATGGACTGCATAGAAGGCTATAGCGATGAGAACTGTGTTCAGAATGTTAAAATACAAATGCACCCAGCCGGTACGCTTGGCATCACGGGAAGCGCCCAGGGTGGAGAGCATAGCCGTGATACAAGTACCGATATGCTGCCCCAGAATGATGGGGAAGGCCACGGAGAAGGTCATAACTCCGGTGGAGCTGAGCGCCTGCAAAATACCTACGGAGGCGGAAGAGGATTGGATGATGGCCGTGAAAACGGTACCGATCAGAATGCCCATAATGGGGTTGGAGAAGGCGGTGAGAATGCTTTGGAATTCAGGCAACTCGCGCAAACCGGCAACTGCCCCGGACATGGTATCCATACCGAACATCAAGACGGTAAAGCCCAGGAAGATCATACCCAGATCCTTCTTACGGCGGCTTTTGCTCATCATGATGAAGATGATACCGATCAACGCAAGAATGGGCGTGAAGGAGGAGGGCTTCAACAGCTTCAGGAAGTCGGAAGCACCGCCGATGTCCTCCATGGCAACCAGCCACGCCGTAACCGTCGTGCCCACGTTGGCACCCAGAATGACACTGACGGATTGACGCAGCGTCATCATGCCCGCACCGACGAAGCCCACCACCATAACGGTAGTAGCAGAGGATGACTGGATGATAGCGGTAACGACCAAACCCACAAAAAAGCCTTTTACGGGATTGTTGGTAATTTTGGTCAGCAAAGAACGCAAGCCGCTGCCCGCAAACTTTTCCAGATGGTCACCCATCAGGTTCATACCCAATAGGAACAAGCATAAGCCGCCTATCAGATTCAGTACGTCAAAAAGATCCATACGAGGGTTCCTCCCTAATAGAAAAGTAGAGTTAAAAGAATTTCAATTTTCGACAATTATATTATATGGATTTCGGAGAAAAAAGCAATAGTTTTTTAAAAAAATGCAAGAAAATTGTCATTGTCAAAAAACACCGCAGAAGCCAAGGCCTCTGCGGGTAAAAGATTATTTTTCGTAAACGTGGGGCTTGAGAACGCCGATATAAGGAAGATTGCGGTACTTTTCCGCAAAATCCAATCCGTAACCGACCACGAATTCGTCTGCACAAACGAAGCCTACGTAATCCGCTTTGATTGCGGCAGTACGTCTTGCGGGCTTATCCAAGAATGCACAGATCTTAACCATGGCAGGGTTGCGCTTTTCCAACTCGTTCTTCAGCAGGTACAGGGTATTACCGCTGTCGATGATGTCCTCCACGATGAGGATGTTTCTGCCCTCCAGATTGGCATCGGTATCCTTCTTGAACACCAGCTTACCGGAAGTCGTTCCCGCACCGTAGGAGGAAACGATCATAAACTCCAGCTGTGCCGCCAGATCAAGCTCTCTCATCAGATCGGCGTAAAAAATAATAGCGCCCTTCAAAATTCCGATGACGATGGGCATACTGCCTTCAAAATCCTTTGTGATCTGTTGTCCCAGCTCCTTTACCCTTGCACGGATCTGCTCCTCGGTATAAAGGATCTCCTTGATATCTTCATGCATCGCGTTCATACGCTCCACCGTTCCTTTTTACAAGTTTCGACTTATTATAACTTATGAAATACAAAAAGTCAAGAAGAACTTGATTTTAAACGGAAAACGTGCTATACTGCAACCGTAAAAACAGGTATCGGAGGCAGTGAAAATGGAAGAAACCTTTTCCCGTTCCGCATCCCTGCTGGGCAGGGAAGCCATGGCGCGTCTGAAGGCAGCCCGCGTGGCGGTGTTTGGTGTAGGCGGTGTTGGCGGATATGCTGCGGAAGCTCTTGCCCGCAGTGGTGTGGGGACGTTGGATCTCATCGACCACGATACCGTTTCCGCTTCCAATCTCAACCGTCAGATCATCGCTTTGCATTCTACCGTAGGGCGCAAAAAGGTGGAGGTCATGGCAGAACGGATCCGCGACATTTGTCCGGAAACTGCCGTGAACGTATACGACACCTTTTACCTTCCCGAAACGGCGCACCTCTTCGACTTTACCCAATACGATTACGTCATCGATGCCATTGATACCGTCTCCGGCAAGATCGCTCTGGTGGTTCAGGCCAAGGAGGCAAACACACCTATCATCTGCGCCATGGGTGCGGGAAATAAAACAGATCCCTCTGCTTTTCGCGTGGCAGACGTTTCGGAGACCAAGGTCTGTCCGTTGGCAAAGGTTATGCGGGTAGAGCTTCGTAAGCGAGGCATTACCAATGTGAAGGTGGTCTATTCCGAGGAACCTCCATTGATTCCTTTGGTTTCCGGTGTCCCCGGCTCCTTGGCCTTCGTCCCTTCTGTGGCAGGGCTGATGATGGCAGGGGAAGTGGTGATGGATCTGGCAAAAGCAGATCTGTCCTCTCGGAGGAAAGGGATCCGCCCATGAATCTGCTTCGTTTTCTCACTGCCGCTTCGCAGTCTCCCGCTTCTTCCGCAGAGGCGAGCACCCCTTGGTTCTTTTGGGTGATCGTGGGGGCGTTGGCGGTGGGCTTTGTCGTGATGATCGTCCAGAACTTCATCATCAAAAAAGAGGAATATTATAAATGAACGTCGTTCCCGAGATACTTCCGGCATTACGAAGCTGGGAGGGGAGCGAGGGGTGCTTTTCCCCCAACGGAGATACGGTTTTTGTATCTCCTCCCGCACAGCTGTCGGAATATTTTCAAAACCTTTTGGGCTTGTGCCTTGAGCAAACGGAAGAAGGCCGCGGATACAACGAGATCCGCTTTGTCTTAGAGGATTCCGATTGGGGAGGAGAAGGCTACCGTCTGGTGGTAGCGCCATCCTTTGCGGAAGTTCACGCTTCCCACGCCATAGGTTTGTTATATGGCGGCATCACCTTGGTGCAGGGGCTTTTTGCCTCCTCTGATTGCACTTTCCCTTGCGGAACAGCCATTGATTTTCCCGCATATCCCATCCGATCGGGTATGCTGGATGTAGCGAGGGCGTATATCCCCATAGAGAAGCTTTCACAGCTGGGCAGATACATGGCTTGGTTCAAACTCAATGAGCTGCACCTGCATATCAACGATACCGGAAAGCACGGTTATTCTGCTTTCCGTCTGGAAAGCGAAGCTCCCGGTCTTACCTCCTCGGATGGCTTTTACACCAAAGCGGAATACCGCGCGTTGCAGGAGGAGCTTCTTGCCTACGGGGTCACCGTGATCACGGAGATCGATACCCCGTATCACGCCTCTTGCTTTGCCAAGGTCAAGGAGGATCCGCCTCGTATGCTGGACGAAACCGATGGGGTTCCCCGTTGGTGCCAAGGTTTATGTCTGGATATTCGGCGTGAGCATACAGTCTCCTTTGTCAAAAACGTTCTCGCGGAATATTTGAGCGGCGACTCTCCCGTGTTTCTTTCTCCCGTGGTGCATATCGGCATGGATGAATATCCCGCCGTGATGAAAAAAGAAATGACCGCCTACGTACAGGAGATCACAAAGTACGTTAATTCCTTGGGCTATACCGCACGCTTCTGGTCCGGCTTGGGGAAGGATGGCTGTATGCACCCCCTTTCTCTGCCCGATGACGCATCGGTTCAGTTGAACTATTGGGATTTTGGTACCTCAGGCCCTGCCGAGACGGTGGCTGCGGGCTTTCCCATTATCAACAGCATCAACGCTTATCTCTATACCGTTCCCGGCAATGCGGAAGCCAAGCTGGGTGGATATACCGATTTCTATCACCCGGAGGATCTGCAGCTGATCTACCAACAATGGCAGACCAATTTGTTTAGCCTCTATGCTCAAAAGAAGGATCTCTTGCCGCCCTACCATCCCAATCTGTTGGGCGCAAGCTTTTCTATCTGGAACGACAGCCATTCGGCCCATTTGGGGCTGACCTACCGTGACGTTTTGGACCGCGTGCGGGAGGCGACCTGCTTGACTGCCGAGAAGACTTGGTGCGGGGAGGATACCCGTGAGATCCCCTTTTCCTCCTTCGAGCGCCGCATGAAGCAGCATTTTCGCTACTGCGGCGATGCCGATCTGTTCGGCACTCTGCTTCCCGGGGAAGCGGTGGAGGCGAATCCCGCCGCAGGCCGTTTGACCCACGGCTTTACCTTTCACGGGCACACCGAGGAGGCCTTTCTTTTGGATGGCAATGCGTACCTTTCTCACACCCGCCCCTACGTTGGGTTCCCGTGTGAGCTGGAATGTATCCTCACCCTTTCCCATCTACCCGCGTGCAAGCAGGCACTTTTTAAGGGGGAGGACGTTGGCGCAACTATCTTCATCATGCCCGACGGGGAAGTCACCATGGAGACCAAGGTCACGGAGCAGGACAGCTACCTATACACCTTTGGGTATTCCATCCCTGCGGAAGAAAAGATTCACCTGCGCTTTGTGTGTGATCGCTTCCGCACCACCCTTTACGCAGAAGGGAAGTCTTACCCCGCCTATACTGCCCGTTGGGAACAGATCGGCAATTCCGATCTCCCCAAAGGTCGTTACAGCACCTTATCTGTTCCGCTGTGGCGTATCGGAGAGGGCTTTTACGGAAAAATACACTTTTTGAAAATCAAAAACCTACCATAAATCGGAGGAATCTCTATGAGCAACAGAAAATACGACGTGATCGTCCTTGGCGGCGGTCTTTCCGGTTGCGGCGCGGCTCTTGCCGCCGCAAGAAACGGTGCCAAGACTCTTTTGGTGGAGCGAATCAACGCTCTGGGCGGCGCCCCCTGCACCATGGGTGTCAACCCCTTCATGCCTTACAAGACCAGAGATCCCGAAACAGGGGAAGTGATCCCCTTGTCCCGCGGCATCTTTGCCGAGATCGAAAACAATCTCCGCGAAGCAGGTGCCATGTACAACAATGCCTTCAACGCCGAGTGGCTGAAGATCATCCTCAACCGCATGATGGTGGAATCCGGCGTGGAGCTTCTCTTTAACTCCGTTTCCGCCTCCGTCAAGCGCGAGGGTAACCGCATTACCTCTGTCACCGTGGCCAATAAATCCGGCTTGGTGGAGCTGGAGGCTTCCTACTTCATCGATTGTACCGGAGATGCCGACGTAGCCTTCCTGGCAAATTTCCCCTTCCGTCTGGGCAGACCCGGGGATCAGCTTTGCCAGCCCATGACCCTGTGCTTCCAGATCTGTAACGTGGATCACGAGGTGTTCTGCAAGGAACAGCACAACATCATCCCCCTCTGGCAGGCTGAGCACGCCAAGGGCTATATCAAGAACCCCATGACCGAGATCATGGTCTTCCGCACTCCCATTCCCGGCGTGGTACAGCTCAACGCTACCCGTATCGTCAAGAAGAACCCCACCGATTGCTGGGAGATCACCCAGGCGGATATGATCGCCAGAGAGCAGGTGGTAGAGCTTTACGACTTCCTGCGGAACCACGTTCCCGGCTTTGAAAACAGCAAGATCGTTGCCTCTGCTCCCCAGACCGGTGTGCGCGAAAGCCGTATGATCGACGGTGAGCATATCCTCTCCGCCGAGGAATTGAAGGATTGCATCAAGTTCGAGGATCGTATCGCCGCAGGTAACTACGACATCGATATCCACAACCCCGAAGGCTCCGGTACCTCCCACTACTTCTTCCCCCAGGGACAGTATTACACCATTCCGTACCGCTCCCTGATCCCCAAGGATGCAGAGAACCTGCTGGTGGCAGGCAGATGTATCTCCACCACCCACGAGGCGCAGGCCTCCATCCGTATCCTGCCCATCGTCTGCACCCTGGGCGAGGCCGCCGGCACCGCCGCCGCCATCGCTTGCAAGAACAGCTGTAACGTCAAGGACGTTGACGTTGCAACCCTCCAGGACACCTTGACCAAAGCAGGCGCATTTATCGGATAATAACATTATGAGGGAGGGGACTTTTGAAAAAGTCCCCTCCCTCATGCTCCCACCCTCAAAACTTTTCTTTATGGCCTCCCTCCGAGAGGGAGGGGGACCACCGTAGGTGGTGGAAGGAGCCTACGAGCATCAAAAGTAATACCTTTATTGAAAAAATTACCTGATTTCTCTTATACTCCCGCTCCGAAATTTTCCTCGAAAAAGCCCGTTTCGCAACGGGCTTTTAGACTTAAAAACTGATTTTTTAGTGGGATACTCGGCTCCGGTGTGATGCTTGATACAGTGAATACACACTGTATTTTACAACAGCGGGCACACAAAATTCTATTGCTTAAAAAACAAGAAGACCAATTGCGACGTTATTGAAATTGATAATTAAAGCAGGAAAATAGATTTGAAAGCCTCCAGCTTTTTGAGGTTGATATCCATGGTGGTTTTTTTACCATCCTTAAACGCTACTTCGAATCTCCAAGTAGGAAGCTTAATTTGATTACCTGCAGAGTCCTTGCCGCCATTAACCGGATGACCGTCACCGATATGATTAAAAGTAACGATATCTCCGGGCGCAAAGTTATAATCTTCGTCGCCGGTATTATAAATAATACCCGTCCCGTTTTCTACGTTAACATAGCTGAGATTTCTAAAATCTTCATTAGGGTCTACTTTGCCCGGCCTATAATTAACGTAACCATACAAGTTGCTGCTGTTGATACGAGCAGTAGTTCTTGCCATGTATTTGTTTTCTTCTTTTAAGCGTTTGAAAAAATCTTTGATTTTATCAAAAAATCCCATAATAATCTCCTTTGAGTTGTATTAAGATTTGGTCTTGTTGTTTTTCAATGAAAGACTTGAAGTCTATTTTTTTCTTTAGTCGTTTATAGTTTCGATATATTGACATTATCTCGGTCTGTAGGCTCCGCATGAGCCTGCATTTTGTTTTGCCGTGTAAGTACACTTGGTGCTATTGGCACAATTTGCACAACGTGCCGACGCAGCCCTTTGAGCATCGCGAGCCTGTTTCTGAGCAATTTCTGATTGCCTTGCGGCTTCTCTTGCTTGAGCCTGTGCCGCTCTTTCCATTGCTGCGTTATGCGCACGTGTTGCGCGAGCTTCTTCCTCTGCGGCGCGTTGCATGGCCTCATTATGAATACGGTTATCTCTGGCTTGTTGCTCTAAGATGGCTTCCTGCTTTCGAGCCTCTGCTCGTCTGGCGGCCTCCTCCATATCCTTTCTTTCTTCGTCAAGTGCCAGATTGATCGCTTCCTTTAACGAATCTGCGCGTCCCGTTTTCAGCATAGTGGAAATTCTCCCTGCATTGCCAAACAGATCACTATGAATCAGTGTAACGTTATTGAGTTGTTCCGACACTTCCGAAAGTTCATGGTTTAACCGATCTAATTTGTCAAGATATTTCTCTTGGATTGACGCAAGACCTACTTCGTAGCGTTTCAATTCATCAGAATATTTTTGAGAACAAGCTTCTACAAGGTTAAGAAAGCAAGCATCGTATGCCATGGACTCATTAAGAAAACGCTCTTTTTCTTCTTTGGTTGCACCTCTGTTGAATTCTGTTTCCCACTTCAGCTGTTTTTCTTTCCATTCCTTCTGCTTCGTCTGCCAATCAATGAACATGGTTACTTTGGCTGCACCTTTTAAAGCCCAAAAACCGAGAGACCCAAATACCGTAAGTACAGAAAAGAAAGCCAATCCATACGCACCATTGTCCGGGTTAATGATCGCTAAAAGTATCCAAAGAGCAACCGAGAACATCATAATTAAACCGGAAAGTGCTGCAACGAAAATATCTTTAACAGGATTAGATGTTTTGGGTTTTTGCGGCGGTTCCGGCGGAGCAACTAAACAAGCAGGGGAAATATTGGGTTTCTTTGCACTAAACATTTGGTCTTGTTTTTCTCTGAATTCATGGAGGGTTGCAACAATTTCTTTTGCAAAATCATCGTCTTCTGCATTTTTTTCGTCCACTATGTTTTCTATCGCCGCATGCAGTGACTGATAATGGTTATATAACGAACTGATTCTATCAAGCTCAGAAATTGTTTCACTGATATTCATTTCATTTTTCATGGTCCTACGCTCCTTTCTTAATCATTTTCGACGTCATTAGCAGACTCAATGATTTCATATATGTAAGGCGGCATATACTTTCCCGAGTAATCAACGCAAAACGCACCTATAATATCTCTTTCGATTTTATATTTGTCCGTCATACTGCCATCTGACTCACAATATGTCAAACGATCATAAGGCTTATGCTCCGCATTAAGGTATTTTGTGGCATCGTCCTCACCATTCAGTTCTGACAGCATTATAAGCCCGTACACGGTTTTATCTTTAGACTTAAGGTAGTTGTTTTTTATATAATGGACCAATGGATTTTTTGCAGGATCCAGAATGTTGGGATGTCCCGCAAACTCTAACGACGAGGAATCCATTGAATTCGCCATTATATAAGCGATTCTGTAGAGCACGTCACGATTGTCCCTTGACTTGGATATAGCCAGTAAATAATCAAAGAAATACATTGTTTTTTGAGCAGGGGATGTGGCATTTTTGTAAGCGGCTTCGCCTTCTTTAGAGAAATACCAATCAGCGTCATTCTCTTTTAGTTCGCTTGCAATCGAATTGCTGTTTTTGATAAGCTCGATCAGTTTCGTCGGTGAGTAAAAGAATCCCATTTTTGTCCTTCCTTTTTTTGCTTTTTAGAAAGATGCGTTTCTCTTATAATAATTTCGCTTTTTGATAATCGAAGTATTGCTACCTTCAACTTAATGTCTTAAGAAACACTCAATTTTTTACCTCGCTCTCTCAAATTCCCTTCTCTACATCGACATTATAGCGAAATATTCGCTAAAAGTCAATAGCGAAAAACTTTCTATTGTATAATATTTTCACAAATGCGAAAGATTATTTCAAAAGGGAGTTTTAGCGTGCCTTATTATAAACGCATACGCGATTTGCGGGAAGATAAAGACCTTACACAAAAGGAAATGGGAACGATTCTTTCCTGCAGTCAAAGAGTATACAGCAATTACGAGAGGGGAGACATTGATATTCCAACCCTTGTCTTAATTAAACTTGCAAATTTTCACGGTGTTTCCGTTGATTATTTACTGAATCGGACGGATAATCCAAAGACGAATGTATAACAAAAGACTATGCACTTTTACGGTTGCATAGTCTTTTCTTAATCATTCTCTTAAATTCTGAACAACAGATCCGTATACGTAGGCATGGGCCAGTAATCGGAGGGCATCTTTGCCTCTGCCAGATCTACGGCAACGCGGACGGACTGCAAAGCGGTAACCACCTTGTCGCGGTAGAACTCCGCCTGAGCGTGAACGTCGCTCATAGTACGCGCCTGTGCGGTCACAGCCTCCAAAACGCGGGTGCTGTCAAAGATACGGTCGCAAAGCTGGATCAGCTCCGCCTTTACCTGTTTTTCATACTTGGTCTGCTCACCCAGAACGCCGATATAAGCGTTGATGGCGGGCAGGATCTCACGGTTCAGCATTTCCAACGCGGTCAATGCCTCTACGTTGATGTTCTTGCTGTAGCTTTCCAAAGAGATCTCGTAGCGGGAGTGGATCTCCTGCTCGGAGTAGATCCCATGCTCCACGTAAAGAGCAATGTTCTTTCTCTCCAACATCTGAGACAAACCTGCCACGGTGGACTTCAAGTTCAAAAGTCCCCGTTCCTTTGCCTCCTGCTCCCATTCCTCGGAATATCCGTTGCCGTTGAAGATGATCCGCTTGTGGTCATGCATTACCTCACGCACAATGGAGAAGACGTCCTCCATTACGTTTTCCGCCTTTTCAAGACGGTCTGCAAACTGCCCCAAAACCTCCGCCATAGCGGTGTTCAACAGGGTGTTGGGCTGTGCAATGTTCTGAGAAGAGCCCAGCATACGGAACTCAAACTTATTACCGGTAAACGCAAGGGGAGAGGTTCTGTTTCTGTCGGTATTATCCTTGGGGAAGGAGGGCAACACGTGTACACCCAGTTCCATGGCGGAAACGGGAGCATCCTCGTGGCGGTGTCCTCTCTCAATATCCTTCAGAATGGCCGTCAGCTCATCTCCCAAGAAAATAGAGATGATGGCGGGAGGCGCCTCGTTAGCGCCCAAACGGTGATCATTCCCCGCGCAAGCGATGGAAGATCTCAAAAGTCCCTGATATTCATCCACTGCTTTGATAAACGCCGCCAAGAACAACAAGAACTGCGCATTCTCACCGGGGGTCTTGCCGGGGTCGAGAAGATTCTTGCCGGTATCCGTAGCCAAGGACCAGTTGTTGTGCTTACCGGAGCCGTTGACCCCTTCAAAGGGCTTCTCGTGAAGCAGACACATCAGACCGTGCTTGGGAGCGATGGAGCGCATAAGCTCCATGGTCAGATGGTTGCCGTCCACGGCGATGTTGGTGGTGGTATACAGAGGAGCCAGCTCGTGCTGTGCGGGAGCAGCCTCGTTGTGCTTGGTCTTTGCCAGCACGCCCAAACGCCAAAGTGCCTCGTCAAGATCCTTCATAAACGCCGCAACTCTGGGCTTGATGGCGCCAAAATAGTGATCGTCCATCTCCTGCCCCTTGGGTGCGGGAGCGCCGAACAAGGTTCTGCCGGTGAACATCAAGTCCTTACGCTGCTCGTAAAGCTCCTTGTCTACCAGGAAATATTCCTGCTCCGGACCAACGGTGGTGGAAACAGAGGTGGTGATGTGATCGCCAAACAAACGCACAATGCGCAAAGCCTCTCTTCCGATCTCCTCCATAGAGCGCAATAGGGGCGTCTTGGTATCCAGCGTGTGTCCGCTAAAAGAGCAGAATACCGTGGGGATATACAAGGTGCCGTCCTTCACAAAAGCGGGGGAGGTGGGATCCCACGCGGTGTAGCCCCGCGCTTCAAAGGTAGCTCGCAAGCCGCCGGAGGGGAAGGAGGAAGCATCCGGCTCACCCTTGATCAGCTCTTTGCCGGAAAACTCCATGATCACCGTGCCGTTGCCGGTGGGGGAGATAAAGCTGTCATGCTTACCCGCAGTGATCCCCGTCAAAGGCTGGAACCAGTGGGTGTAGTGGGTCGCGCCCAGCTCCAATGCCCAGTCCTTCATTGCGGCGGCAACCACGTTTGCAAGACCAATGTCCAGGTCTTCACCCTTCTCAATGGTCTTTTTCAAGGATTTATAAATCTCCTTCGGGAGCTTATTCTTCATGACAGAGTCATTAAAGACCATGCTGCCGAAGATCTCGGGAATGTTTACCATATCAGCAATACCTCACGTAAACAAAATATACCTTTCTACTATTGTAATCAAGCGCCTCCTTTTTGTCAAGGGCGTTTCTGCTTTTTTCTGCCTAAAACTTATAAAAAACCGTTGACAGATGCTCTCTCATAGACTATAATACAAAGGATTTAAGCTTTTTAAGAAAGGGCGACACTCCATGCAGAACAAAAAGACCCCCTTCGTCACCAAACAGCAGGTGGAAGAGATCGTTAAGACCTACCCCACCCCCTTCCATATCTACGATGAAAAAGCCATCCGCGAGAACGCAAGAGGCTTAAAAGCCGCCTTCTCCTGGAACAAGGGCTTCAAGGAATATTTCGCCGTCAAGGCAACTCCCAACCCCTTCCTGATGCAGATCCTGCGGGAGGAGGGCGTGGGCGTGGATTGCTCCTCTCTCACCGAGCTTATGCTTTCCGATACCGTTGGCTTCGGAGGCAAGGAGATCATGTTCTCCTCCAACGTGACCCCGGTGGAGGATTTCAAGCTGGCTTCTGATCTGGGCGCTATCGTGAACTTTGACGATCTTACCCATATCGATTACTACGCAGGCATTGCTCCCTTTGGCGATACCATGTCCTGCCGTTACAATCCCGGTGGGGATTTCACCATGGGCAACCGCATCATGGATACCCCCAAGGACGCCAAGTACGGCATGACCCGTCCCCAGATCCGTGAGGCGTTCTTGAAAATGAAGGCCTACGGCGTGAAGCACTTCGGCATCCATGCCTTCCTGGCCAGCAACACCACCGACAACGGTTATTACCCCAAGCTTGCTTCTATCCTCTTTGAGCTGGCGGTCTGGCTGAAAGAAGAGACCGGTGTGCACATCGCCTTCATCAATCTTTCCGGCGGTGTTGGCGTACCTTACCTCCCCGACGCTCCCAAGAGTGATATTCAAGTCATCGGTGAGGGTGTCCGCAAGGCGTACGAGGAGATCTTGACTCCTGCGGGCATGGATGACGTTGCCATCTATACCGAGTTGGGCAGATACATGCTTGCCCCCTACGGCGGCTTGGTTTCCAAGGTGATCCACCACAAGCATATATGGAAGGAATACGTAGGCTTGGATGCCTGCGCTGTGAATCTGATGCGCCCTGCCATGTACGGTGCTTATCACCACATCACTGTCCTGGGCAAGGAGGACGCCCCCGCAGACGGCATCTACGACGTTACCGGCGGCTTGTGTGAGAACAACGATAAGTTCGCCATCGACCGTCCCCTCCCCAAAACCGAGGTGGGCGACTACGTGTTCATCCACGATACCGGCGCCCACGGTTTCTCCATGGGTTATAATTACAACGGCAAGCTCCGCTCCGCCGAGCTTCTCTTGTGCGAGGACGGCTCCGTGAAGCAGATCCGCCGCGCCGAAACTCCCGCAGATTACTTCGCCACCTTGGATCTGGACGCTTTTTTTAAGAAATAATAAAACAACGAGAGGACCTTTTTGAACAAAAGGTCCTCTCGTGCTCTCTCCAAAAACTTTCCCCCTAAAGGATCATGAAGAAAAAATTCCCGAAGGGGTATACAATCATTTCCCGCTCGCCGTAGGCGAGCCTCGCCTTCCCCGCTTGCGGGGAAGGGGGACCATCCGCAAAACGGATGGTGGATGAGGTTCCTATTCTCCCAAAAACGGCTTTGCCGTTTTTGACGTCGGCGGACAAAAGCCCGCTTTTTCGATCGCTTTGCCCCTCGTCATCCTTGAGCTCAGGTTTGCAAGCAAACCGTCGAAGTTTCTGCAGTCGAAGCGCAGCTGAGCGGCAGAAACCGCCGCAGGCGGGATCTCGTTGGAGTCTGATCTACCTTTCCAAAGATAAAGAACTGTTTTTATCCCGATCGATCTTATTCTGCAAATTTATCGAACAGACTATTCAGTGCCTTTTCGTCAAGAAGATCCCCGGCGGTTAGGAAACGCTCAACCACCATATGTTTCTTCATTTGTCAATAGACTCCTTATTCCCTTCCTGCATACGGGTTTTCCAAGGGACGAGTCCCCCCAAACAGGGGTGAAGGGGACGGCGTCCCCTTCAATTCTCCCCACAATCCTTTCTTTCACTGCACTTATCGTCCTTCTTCCCCTCGGGCAACTGCTCCAACCGTACCAGGATCACGTCATCTCCGATACGCTCCACGCACCGCCAAGGAATGAAAATCCGCTTTTTGGCGGAAAAGAACCCCGTGATCCCCTCACCGGGTAGGATCAACCGTAAAACCTGCCCCGTGCAGGGATCGATCTCCAGATCGCAAATGCACCCCAAAGCATTTCCGTCCCGAACGTTCACAACTTCCTTATTTTTCAACGTGGTGAAATACGTGTGAAATTTTTTCATAACAAAATACAGATCAACCCGCCGCTTCCTTCGTTCACAATGCGTCCGATTGTCCCGGAGATCTTTTCTCTTGCCTCCTTGGGCATATGAGCAAGCTTTCCGGTCAATCCCTCGCTGACTAACTCATGTAGGGATTTTCCAAACATATTGGAGTTCCAAATTGCTCCGGGATCGGCTTCAAACTCCTTGAGCAGGAATTTCACCAATTCCTCCGATTGGCTTTCCGTTCCCACCATAGGGCTGACCTCCGTCTGAATATCCGCCTTCATCAAGTGAATGGAGGGTGCGGAAGCCTTCAGCTTTACCCCGTAACCTCCGGGCTGTTTCACGATCTCCGGCTCCTCCAAACGCATATCCTCTACCGTGGGCATCACAATGCCGTATCCCGTTGCCATCACGTCCTCCATAGCGGAGGCAACCTTATCGTATTTCTTCTTGGCCTCGGAAAGTGTCTCCATGATCTCCATCAGATCCTGCTCGTTTTCAATGTGATACCCACAGCTTTCCCCAAGAATACGGAAGAACACCGTTTCCGGGATCTGCAGCTCCACCGTGGCGCTACCGTTTCCGGGATAAACGCTTTTCACCGTGGCGGTTGCATCCCCATCTGCCATGGGAACGCCGTCAAACACCCGCCGTACAGAGCCCATCTTTTCCAACGAACAGATCCCCGTCCCCAAGTCCGAAAGCAAGGATTTCTTCAACGCTTCTGCACCGCGGGGCATATCCAGCCAGCAGGGGAGCTGTACCCGTACCTCTCGCAAAGGGAACTCGTAAAGCACGTTCTGCAGTACCGTCAAAATCTCCCGTTCTCCCATTTCCAGACAATTCACGGGAATCACCGGCACACCGTATTCATCCTCCAGCTCGGTGCACACCGCCAAAGTATCCGCGGCATTGGGACGAGTGCAATTCATCACCACCGCAAAAGGCTTTTTCAAGGCCTTCAGCTCACTGATGACTCGTTCCTCGGCCTCTAAATAGTTCTCTCTGGGAATCTCTCCGATGCTTCCGTCGGTGGTTACTACAATGCCGATGGTAGCGTGCTCGCGGATCACCTTCTCCGTACCCATTTCTGCCGCTGTCTCAAAGGGTAAAGGTTCCTCCGACCAGGGCGTCATGACCATGCGGGGTTGCCCTTCCTCCAAATGTCCCATCACGCCGGGAACGATATATCCCACGCAATCGATCAACTTCACGCGGCACACCGTCTTTTCATCGGGGTGAACCTCTGCCGCCTCCTCCGGGATAAATTTCGGCTCCGTGGTCATCACCGTCCTGCCGGAGCCGGATTGGGGCATTTCATCCTTGGCACGCTCGCGGCTGTGTTCGCCGGAAATGCCGGGCAGGATCAAATGCTCCATGAATTTTTTGATCAGAGTAGACTTCCCCGTGCGTACAGGGCCCACAACGCCGATGTAAATGTCGCCCCCTGTCCGTTCCGCAATGTCTTTATAAATGGATTGTTCAGCCATAGGGTGGTATCCTTTCCGTAAAACTTTTTTGCATTCCATCCTATGTGCGTTTCGGGTTCGTTATGCCATACATACCTGTCGCATTTTGCAAAACACAGCGCAAATAACGGAAAAACTTCGATAAATTTGCAATTTTATGTCTGTGAGGGTTTCAAAAACAAAGAAAAAACTTGACAACTGCGGGAGAATGGCATATAATAGCACCATCCGATTTTTATTTTTGGAGTTATTGCTTATGTATCAGATCATTTATAAACAAAGCTTGAACCCCACGGTCACGCTGATGGATATCCACGCCCCCTTGGTAGCCCGCAAAGCAAAGGCAGGGCAGTTCATTATCCTGCGTGTAGATGAGGAAGGGGAGCGTATTCCCCTCACCGTGGCAGGCTATGATCGGGAAGCAGGCACTGTACGTATTATTTTTCAAATCGTAGGTGCCACTACCGAGAAATTGAACCGTAAGAACCAAGGGGAGTTCATCTCCGATTTCGTAGGCCCCCTTGGCAGACCCACCGATCTGGAGGGTAAGAAGAAGGTATGTATCGTTGGTGGCGGCGTTGGCTGTGCCATCGCGCTCCCGGTAGCGCAAGCGCTTCACGAAATGGGTGCGGAGGTTACCTCCGTCATCGGTTTCCGTTCCAAGGAGCTCTTGATTTTAGAAGATGAATTCCGTGCTGTTTCTAAGTCTTTGACAGTTATGACCGACGGCGGCTCCTACGGCAGACAGGGCAACGTATGCATCCCCTTGAAAGAGATGTTCGAAAACGGGGAGACCTTTGATGAGATCATCACCATCGGTCCTCTGATCATGATGAAGTTCGTGGTGGAGGCCGCTCGTCCCACGGGCATTCCCTGCACTGTTTCCATGAACCCCATTATGATCGACGGCACCGGGATGTGCGGCGGTTGCCGCTTGACCTTGGTGCAGGACGGCAAACGGGTGACCAAGTTCGCTTGCGTGGACGGCCCCGATTTTGACGGCTACCAAGTGGACTTTGACGAAGCTATGTCCCGCGGCAGAATGTATTTCCCCTTCGAGCGCAAGGCTCACGAGGATACCTGTAATCTTTTCAAAGGAACTGATAACAATGGCTAATATGAATCCCAAAAAGAACCCCATGCCCGGTCAAGCGGCAGAGGTTCGTGCCCATAATTTCTTGGAGGTTGCCTTAGGCTATTCCGAGGAAACCGCCATCGACGAGGCAAATCGCTGTCTGAACTGTAAAAATATGCCCTGCGTTACGGGTTGTCCTGTAAATATCCATATCCCCGCCTTTATCTCCAAGATCAAGGAAGGGGATTTCGAGGGTGCTTATCAGATCATCAGCGAAAGCTCCTCTCTTCCCGCCGTGTGCGGCAGAGTTTGTCCCCAGGAGACCCAGTGCGAGTCCAAGTGTATCCGCGGTGTCAAGGGTGAGCCCGTGGGCATCGGCAGATTGGAACGCTTTGTGGCGGATTGGCACAATACCTACGCCTCCGGCAGCATCACCCGCCCCACAGCCAACGGTCACAAGGTTGCCGTGGTAGGCTCAGGCCCCTCCGGTCTTACCTGTGCAGGTGATCTGGCCAAAAAAGGCTATGCCGTTACCGTGTTTGAGGCGTTGCATACCGCAGGTGGTGTATTGGTATACGGTATCCCCGAATTCCGTCTCCCCAAGGAGATCGTGAAGAAAGAGGTAGATACTCTGAAGGCCTTGGGCGTGGAAATGCAGACCAATGTGGTCATCGGCAAAACCCTCACCATCGATGAGCTTTTCGAGGATGGCTTCGAGGCTGTCTACGTGGCATCCGGTGCAGGTTTGCCCAACTTTATGAACATCCCCGGAGAAGCCTATAAGGGCGTTTACTCCGCTAACGAATACCTCACCCGTTCCAATTTGATGAAGGCATACCTCCAAACTCCCGATACCCCCATTATGAAGGGTGGCAAGGTAGCGGTGGTAGGCGGCGGCAACGTGGCTATGGATGCCGCAAGAACCGCCCTGCGCTTGGGTGCGGAAGAGGTCTACATCGTTTACCGCCGTTCCATGGAGGAGCTTCCCGCCCGTAAGGAAGAGGTGGAGCACGCTGAAGAGGAAGGGGTAAAATTCCTGCTGCTCACCAACCCCGCCGAGATCATCGGTTATCAAAATCCCGCCGATCCCCGGGATCCCAAAAACGGCTTCGTTTCCGGTATGAAGTGCATTCGCATGGAGCTGGGCGAGCCGGACGAAAAGGGAAGGCGTCGTCCTGTTGCCATCCCTGACAGTGAGTTTGTTTTGGACGTGGATACCGTCATCATCGCCGTTGGCACCTCCCCCAACCCCCTCATCAAGGACACCACCGAGGGCCTGAACGTCAATTCCCGAGGCGGTATTATCGTGGAGGAATCCACGGGCAAGACCTCCCGCGATAAGGTTTACGCAGGAGGGGACGCCGTCACAGGTGCCGCCACCGTCATTTCCGCCATGGGTGCAGGCAAGGTTGCCGCCAAAGCCATCCATCAAGCTATTTGCGGAGAGTAAGTTTGTTTTACATAGGGTTTCCCGTCTTTTTGGCAGGAAACCCTTGCTTTTTCTTTTCGCGGCTGTTATAATGAAACCAAGAACATTCAGGAGCAGATCTTCCATGGGCGTAAAAGACTTTTTCCGAAAACTGAAAACTCCGCCACTCAAATATATTCTGATCTTTACGTTGGTGCTTGCCCTTGTGTGCGTTGCAGAATTTTTCTTTTCCAACGGCCTGCGATTGGAAACCGCCTCCTATACCGAAGTTTCTCTTGACCTGAACCAAGCAGACCTGCGTGGGAAGACCACCCGTTCCGAGGAAGGCATCCTCATGCAATCCGGCTCCTCCATCCGCTTCTCCGGCGTAGGGGAGGAGATCATCAACGTTTGCCTCGCCTTTGAGCGCAAGGATCTGCAGATTATCAACGTCACCGTATCTACCTCCGACGATGCGGACAAAAACGCTTACCGCACCTATGTGGATGGGGACGTGTATACCGACGAACCCGCCTATTTTCGTATCCGTTCCTTTGGCAACTTGCGGGACCTGCGGGTGCAGTTCAACGAGGGCGAGTCCGCGTTGCTCACCTCTGTTACCTTAAACCGTTTGCCCGACGTACGTTTTTCCTTCCTGCGGGTGGTCTTGGTATTCCTTTTGATCCTCGGTCTTTGGGCGGTGTGGCATTTTCGCCTCTGGCTGGTGGTATACGATAGGGAAAACCGTTCTCATATAACGGTGCTGACAGCCATTCTTTTGCTTTGCATCCTTACCTTCTGCATCTGCGGAATGGCAAGCGCGGGAGGGCGTGTCTATCCCTTCGAGGATCGTAAAGGACTAAACGCCTACGAACAGCTTTTTGAAGCTCTTTTGCAAGGGAAAACAGAGCTGAACGTGGATTTCGATACCTCCATTCTGGAATCCATGGAGGATCCCTACGACTACACGGAGCGTAAAAACGTATACGAAAAGCTAGGCTTCTCTGTGTTTAACGAAACCTGGGACAGAGCCTACTACAACGGTAATTTCTATTGCTATTTCGGCATCGCCCCGGTGATCTTGTTCATGCTCCCCGTGTATTTCCTTACGGGAGTCATGCCGGGCGCGGGAATGACCACCGTGTTCGTATCCGCTGTGGGCATTGCCTCTCTCTTTGGCCTTTTGCTGAAGATGATCCGATATTTTAAGCTGAAGGTTCCGTTGCTTCTTCTTTGCATAGGATATCCCGTTCTGGTTCTCGGCTCCCTGCTTCCCATGATCGCCCTGTGCGGAGATATGTATTACCTTGCCGTGGCAAGCGGGATCTCCTTCTTTGTGTTGACAGCGTTCTTGGGCTTTTCCGCCTTGTGTTCTTCCCATTTTGTTTGGAGAAGAGTGCTGTTTGGCTTGTCCGGTATTTTCCTTGCCGTCACCTTGGCAGCCCGCCCCACCGTTGTGCTGTATGCCGCCATTCTCATCCCGCCCTTCTTAGCGGTGTTGTTCGAAAAAGGGAGAGCAGTCAAAGCCAAGCTGATAGACGCCGCCTCCTTCTTGCTACCCCTGATCATAGCGGTGATTCCCGTGCTGTGGTATAACGCCATCCGTTTCGATTCTCCCTTCGAATTCGGCGCTACCTACCAGCTTACCTTCAGCAACATTTCCTACAATAAGATCGCTCCCGCCTTATTGGGAGAGACCTTCTTCCATTATTTCCTGCAATATCCCCAAATCAGCGGCTTGTTCCCCTACCTCCGCCCCTCCTACCTTGCCTTGGATACCTATGGTACCTATTTCTATTCTGTGGGAAGCATTGGCGCCTTGGCCTTCCCCCTGACTTGGTGCGGCTTGACCCAGGGCTTCACCACCAAGAAGCAGCCCGTGAAGAAAGCGGTCTATCTGTTGCTTCTGCTGTTGCCCTTTGTGGTGGCGTTTGCGAACCTTTGCTTGGGCGGTGTGAACATCCGTTATCTTTCCGATATCCTCTTCCCCTTGATTTTGTTGGGACTTTTGGTGCTGGCAGAGCTGCAGGGTAAGGCCAACGAACGCTGTTCCGACGGCACCTCCTACCGTGTTTTCTTGCTGTCGGCAGGAGTTTTGGCTCTTACCGGCTTAATGGCATTTTTCTTGCTGTTTGCCAATGAGCGCAACGGTATCTACCTGCAAAATCCTGCTCTCTTCCGTTTCTTTGCTTCGTTATTTTCATGATATAAAAAGGAGTCTGCTATGAAACTTCGCGTTCTTACCTTTAACATTCAGCATTGCCGTTCCTACATCTATCGTGACGAGGATCGGATCGATTTCGATCTGTTCGCAGATACCATCCGCTGCTTTGATCCTGACATCGTAGGACTCAACGAGGTACGGGGAGAGGGAACACACCCTGCTTATACCGCCCAGGCGAAGATCTTGGCGGAAAAGCTGGGGTACCACTACTTCTTCTCTCCTGCCTTGACCATCGGCGGATACGGCCCCTACGGCAACGCCATCCTTTCCAAGCATCCCATCAAAAATGCAGAGATCATTTCCATCCCGGATCCCGTCCGCGATTCTAACGGAAAGTACTACGAGACCCGTTGTGTCGCCAAGGCTGAGTTCGATTTGGGCGGCGGTTTGACCGTTCTGGTCACCCACTTTGGCTTGAACCCCGACGAAGCACAGAACGCCGCAGACACCGTGTGCGCCGCTATCGACAATGCAAAGACTCCTGTCATCCTCACAGGGGACTTCAATCTTCGTCCCGATAACCCTCTGCTGGATCCCATCCGTCAGCGGCTCACCGACACCGAGGATTCTTTCCGTTGCCCCGGATTGATGTCCTATCCTTCGGATAGACCCTACGAAAAGATCGACTATATTTTCACATCTTCCACCATCAAAACGGAATTTGCCACCATTCCCCAGATGGAGGTCTCCGACCACCGTCCCCTCTTCGCCGTGGTGGAGATCCCCGACTAATCGATGGCTATTGTGAAAACCTATCTCAAAATAAAGTTCTTTGGGGATTCTTAAGGGGACTTTCTCAAAAGAAAGCCCCCTTAAGCGTCCCCATATGCAAAAAGCAGAGCACCGACACATCGTCAATGCTCTGCTTTTCCTTTTTCGTTAAATCGTCAAACCCGCTTTCCGTCCACGAAAACGCCCTTCAAATCGTAGCTTTCGTCCAGCAGGATCAGATCTGCCGCCTTTCCAACGGCAATGCTTCCCGTGATGTGTCCCATCCCGATTGCCCTTGCGGGATTCAGAGAAGCCATACGGGATACGTCTGCCAAGGCATATCCATTCTGCAACAGATTCTTGAAATCATAGAACAGGTCACAAACGCTTCCTGCGATCACCCCTTCCGGTGTCATGCAAAGGTTGTCCTTTACGATCCGTTTGTGGCCTTCGATGATATATTCACCGTCGCCCAGCCCGGACATCACGCCGGTATCGCTGATCATCAAAATTCTTTCCACACCCTTACTGCGAATGGCAAGATCCACCGCCGCAGGGGTGTTGTGAACGTAATCGCAGATCAGCTCACAGCTCAAGCGATCGTCCGTCAATGCTTCGCCCACCACACCGGGCGCTCTGTGGGTAAATCCACTCATGGCGTTGAATAAATGGGTCACCAGGGTGGCGCCTTTGTCTGCCATCGCTTTCGCTTGCTCATAGGTGGCGTTGGTGTGTCCGATGGAAGGGTTAGCGCCTGCAGTCAGTACGTCCTCCACAAGCTCCAAAACACCCTCTACCTCAGGTGCCATGGTAATGGAGCGCAGCAAGCCTTCGCAAGCGGCCAGATATTCCCGCAAAACCGTTCTTTCCGGCTTTGCCAGATTTTCGGGACGCATGGAGCCTATGCGGTTGGGGGAAAGGAAAGGGCCTTCCATATTGATCCCACCGATCTTTGCTCCAAGCGGCTTCCGCGCGGCTTCCCGCTTAATGTTTTCAATGGCGCGCAACAGCCTTTCGTGAGGCAGACAGCGGATGGTAGGCACCACCGTGGTGATGCCCCGCCCTGCTAAAAATTGCAAGCCCTTGTCAAACCGTTCATCCTCGGCGGCAAATTCCGTTCCCATACACCCGTGATTGTGGGTGTCAATAAGACCCGGCACCACCGTGAGTCCGGAGATGTCCAAAACCTCCCCCTCGGAAGGAAGATTTTCCCCCATGGCGTCAATAACACCGTCACGAATCAGCAGATCGCCCGGGATCAAGCCTACCTTTTCCGTGAGGATGTTTCCTCCTCGCAGAAGGGTAGTCATCCTTCAATCTCCTTCAGCATACGGTGGAGATTCTCCATGCTGATCTCAATGGCCATCAGATTGTCCTCGATACCCTCGAACTCCAAGGAGTAATATCCTCTGTAGCCGGAATCATGGATGGCTTGAATGCACTGCTTGGAGGGTACGTCACCGTGTCCGAAGATGGTGGCACGACGGTAGTTCCCCGCGCGGGTACGACCCCATCCTCTGCCGGGATTGGGATACATACCGTCTCTCCAGAAGGCATCCTTCACGTGTACGTGGCTGATCAAGGGCAGCAGCTTGGAAACTGCAATGGCACAGTTCTCGTCCACACCGCCGAAGTTTCCGATGTCGCAGAGATAACGGTAGTTGGGATGATCCACCGCACCGAACATAGCCAGCATTCTATCGGAATCCTGCATGAGTCTGCCGTGGTTCTCGGAGCAGGTGGTCACACCCTTGGAAGCGGCGTATTCCGCCACCTCGCGAATGGCAGGAGCGGAAACCTCAATAACAGCCTCATAGGTCTGCACGCCCTCGTAGCCGGGATAGAAGCCGTAAGCAATGTCGTGTCTCATCAGCTTGATACCCAGCTTGGAAGCCAGATCCACGTGCTTCTTCACACGCTCAATTTCAGGGCGCACGTCCTTTTGAAAGAAGTTTGCCCCGGTGGTATAAATAGGCGTTTCCAAGCCCTGCTTCTCCGTTTCATCCTTGACCGCCGTCCAGAAGGCTTCCAAGTCGCTTGTCTTATCGGGAGCAAGATCGTCTACCACAAACTCAATGCCGGAGCATCCCAGCTCCTTGCATTTCGCGGGCATTTCGAGGTAGGAGATCCGTCCCCCGCAAAACGCCTGCCAAAAGCTGTAAGTGCTGATACAAGTTTTCATCAAAGAACGATCTCCTTCTTGGTTTCTGCGGATTCATAGATGGCATCCAGCATTCTTTGCATAGTCACAGCCATGTCGATGGGGTAACGGGTGGGCTTATCGTTCAAAACGCAGTCCGCGAAATGGGTGATCTCTGCCAGGAATCTGTCGTTGTCGTCCAAGCTTACGTGATCATCGGAAAGATAACCGTCTCTTTCGCCGTAGATGGTAGCAGAGGTCACGTCAGCGCCCGCCTTGGAGCCAAAGATCTGAGTGTCGGAGTGCGCAGGGCCGTTGATCGCCCAGGAGGCCTCAAACATCAGCATAGCACCGTTTTCAAAGTGAATCACGCCTGCGCCCATGTCCTCGGTATCAAACTGGTTGTCGGGGCAGGGGATACCATGCCATCTGCCCACACCCTTGGTCTGGTAATCGCCGATGTGGTTGGAGATGAAAGCGGAAACACGGGTGGGCTTGGGGCAACCCATGATGTACCAAGCCGCATCGATGCCGTGCACGCCGATATCAATAACAGGTCCGCCGCCTGCGGCCTTCTTGTCGGTGAACCAGCCGGAGGGGGTACCTCTGCGGCGAATATAGCTGGTCTTGGCATAGTAGACCTCGCCGAACTCACCCTTCGCCACCTGATCGTGGAGGAATTCGTTCTTGTGGCCGAATCTGCCGGGAACTGCCAAGAAGAACTTCACGCCCGCTTCGTCAACAGCCTTCTTGATCTCATAAGCCAGCTCGTCGGAAACGGTGAGGGGCTTTTCGCACATCACGTGCTTGCCTGCCTTTGCGGCGGCGATGGCACTGGGTGCGTGACCGTTGTTCCAGGTGCAGATATCGATAGCCTGAATTTCTTCGTCAGCCAGCATTTCCTCAATGGTATCATATACCTTGGGAATGCCGTATTTCTTGGCAACGGTTTCAGCCCGTTCTCTGTCCAAGTCCATGATGGCCACAATGGTGGCGTTGTGACACTTTTCGTATGCGGGAAGGTGTGCATTGCTGGCAATGTTGCCGGCGCCGATCATACCGATCTTCAGCTTTTCCATAGGTTGTTTTCGCTCCTGTTTGTTGAACTTTTTTGTTTGTCTTGAGTATAGCATAATCTTTTTGGAATTGCAATATTGACAAGATAGAAAAACTACGCTAAAATATAGGAAAACCAACCATAGGAGAGAAATACAGATGTTCGAGCCTTCCGATAAAACCAAATCCGATTCTCAGCTTCCCCCCATGGATTGCGAGCATTGCGTTTACTACGTCTACGATGAGGAGGCAGACGAGGATTTCTGCGATCTCTCTTTGGATGAGGACGAGGAGATTAAATTCTTATCCTCGGGAAGCCGCTGTTGCCCCTGGTTCCGTCTCTACGACGAATACAAGACCGTCCGCAAGCAAAACTGAGAACGGAATGCAGAACCCTTTTTCGAAAAAAGGGTTCCGCACCTCCCAAAAACTTTTCCTCCAAAACCGATTTCGTCGGTTTTGGCAATCAGGTTTTCTTGGAGGGTACGGGAACCTTCTTTTTCCTAAAAGAAGGTTCCCGTATTGTTCTTTATCAAAAAAGAAAGGAAACAACTATGAACTACTTAGTAGGCACTCTCGTTTTAGACTCCAAGACCAACCAGCGGGTGCGTATCACCTTCTCCGACGGCAAACAGATCGAGGCGGTGTACGACGATACCTTCGGCTACAACCACTCCTTCTATACCGACAGCGGCAAGGAGATCCGCCTCTCCAACCACTTCATGCACCTAAAAGGCATTAAAATCGAAAAAATTTGAAAAACCTGTAAGGAATTTCCACTTCTTTCGTGTATCTGTAGATGAAGGGAGGTGTCCGCTATGGACAACGGTGCAAGTAGCTACCGCCGTTTTCTGGAGGGCGACAAAAACGCCTTTGACGATGTATTCGACCTGTATTACACCCCGCTGACCTTTTTTATAAACCGCTATGTGGGGAACGTTCACGATGCGGAGGACATCGCCATCAACACCTTGTTAGAACTTTTGCTGCACCCCAAGCGGTACAACTTCCGCACACCCCTGAAAGCATACCTTTTCGCCATCGCACGCAACAAATCCTTGAATTTTCTGCGTGATCACCGTAAGGAAACCATCACCCCCGAGGAGGCGGAAGGGGAGCTGGCAGACAGAGCCTCTCTTGCCGATGAGTTGGTCAAAAGGGAAGACCTGCACGCCTTGAACAACGCTTTGAAAAGCCTCCCCGAGGAAATGCAGGCTGCTATCCACTTGGTGTACTTCGAGGAGCTTTCCTACGAGGACACCGCCAAGGTCATGGGGAAGAGCAAAAAGCAGATCGACAACCTGCTGTATCGCGCCAAAGCGATCCTGCGGGACACCCTGGGAAAGGAAATGAACTTATGAGAAGAACCACCGAGCAAGCCAAGGCGGAATTAGACCGCCGCTACCGGGCAAGCCTTGCCGCCAAAGAAAAAAGGAATAACCGCCTATTCAAAAGCGGCGGCTTTTTAGCACTGTTTTTGGCAATGACCCTGCTGGCCGTGGGCCTTGCCATCAAAACTCCCGAAGATCACACCTCCGACTCCATTCTTTCGGAGTCCTCCGTAGGCAATATTCTTGAGCAGCCTTCGGTGGACACCTCTTCCGAATCTTCTTTGGAGACACCTTCCGAGGAGCCGGGGGAGACCTCCCGCCCCATCCACATGACAAGCTCCAAGAATCTGATGGAAGGCATCACTCCTATGTCCGTTACCAAACGGAACCCCGACAACGCCTTTATCACCGCCCAAACCGATTTTGCAGTAAAGCTCCTGCAGCAAAGCTTGAAGAAAGACGGGGGAAAGGGCGCTTTGGTGTCCCCCTTGTCTGCCCAGCTTTGTCTGGCAATGGTTGCCAACGGTGCCGACGGCGAGACCCTCGGGGAAATGGAAAAGGTTCTCGGGGGAGACCTGTCCCTGGAGCAGCTCAACCAATACCTCTCTGCCTATGCTGAAAGCCTCCCTTCCACCGAAAAAACCAAGCTGCTCATAAACAACGCCGTTTGGTTCAAGGAAGGCTATCCCTTCTATACCGACTTCCTCCAGACCAACGCCGATTACTATGGTGCAGATCTGTATCAAGCCCCCTTCGACGGCACCACCTTGCAGGAAATCAACGACTGGGTCAATATCAATACCGACGGCATGATCCCCGAGCTATTTGACTATCTGGACTTGAACACCAAAATGGTACTGATCAACACCCTCCTCTTCGACGGCACCTGGGAGACCGCTTACGCCGACAAGGACGTGGTGAACGGAACCTTCTATTCCTACAGCGGAAAAGAACAGACCGTGGAGATGATGTGTTCCACCGAGTCTGTGTATTTTTCCGACCAAACCGCCGAGGGCTTCCTCAAATATTACGATGGCAAGGACTACGCCTTCGCCGCCATCCTCCCCGACCGGGGAATCGACATTTTTGAATATGTCGATTCCTTGACAGGAGATTCTCTGCAAAGCCTCTTGTCCAATATGTGGGGGATGGAAGTCCGTGCTCAATTGCCCAAATTCAAATTTGAGTATTCTATGAACCTGAAACCCATCCTCAGTGATATGGGTATGCCCACCGCGTTTATGGAGGGCTTGGCAGACTTTTCCGGGATGAGTCCCAACGCCCTCGATATCAGCCAAGCGGTGCAGAAGACCGCCATCGAGCTTTCTCCCACCGGCACCAAGGCGGCGGCCGCTTCGGGCGTGGGAGGATATGATTCTCTCCCTTCGTATGTTTACCTCAACCGTCCCTTCGTGTATATGATCTTAGACACCAAAACCAACCTTCCTTTGTTCATCGGCGTCATGACCGAAATGTAAATCCACCAAAAGGAGCCTCCCCGGCTCCTTTTTTTGCGCCCTTACTCTGCAAAGCATACCCGCCACGACCCGGAATCAGGTTCCTCTTGCATCACAAAAGGCTTTCGCTGATACTGCGAAAGCCTTTTCTGCGTCCTATTTCTAACTCAATCATCCATGTTCAACATGGTAACTTCTGCCTCGGATTCTTCTGCAGGCACGTCCTTTTTCTCCGCCTTCTTCATGTCCATCAGCAAGCGGGTCAATTCGTCCATGGCAGATTCTTCCACCGCTTCCTTGGGTGTCTCCGCCACAGCTTCCGCAGGAGTCTCCACCGGAGTCACAACGGGAGCTTCCGCCGGCGTCTCGACTGCAGTCTCCACGGGAGGAATTTCCACCGTGCGGGTTCTTTGCTCCCGCGTTTCCGTCAGATGGTCGGGTTCTACCGTAAAGCCGCGGGGTGCGGCAGGGGTAGCTTCTTTGGCCTCGATCTTCTTGTTGTGCGCGGCGTACTGTTCCCAAGAGATGGCACCCTTGATCATGCGGGAGAACAAAGGCTTCAGCTCTTCGATCTTAACGGCAACCTCTCTCTGAGAGATGGCGATGACGGGGATTCCCAGCTCCAAATTGTTTTTTGCAATCTTGGCGTGTCTTCCGTCCAGCTTATCCAGATATGTGTCGGTATCACTCAAGGTCAAGCCCAGCATAGGTGCTTTGGTAAGGCCGAATACCTTCATGGAAGCGATGTTTACCCATTCCACGTATACGCCTTCCTTGCCGCCCACCAAATAGTTGGTAAAGCCCTTGTTGGTGATCACCAGGGCGTCCTTCGGACGGATTCCCCGATACAGCAAGGCGATGTACAGAATCAGCCCGCTGACGGAAAAGAGCGCGCCGATCCCCATAAAGACGTAGCCGATCAACTCCGAGGGGGGAGCGATGGGCAGGAAGGGGAGGGCAACGAGGAAGATCCCCGCCAGAATCAAAAACAAATAGGAAAAGCCGTAAAGCATAAAGTCGGGCTTTCTGCGCTTGATGCGGATGTTGTCGTTCTTAACCATAAGAAACTCTCCTTATATATCCATGTAGTATTCAGTCTTCGAAATCCTTGCGTGCGGTGGGGGTGGTCTCACTGACGATCACGAACTCCGCATCGTTCACCGTGATCCACTCCTGACCGTCTTTTTGCTGATAGGTAGCCAACAGTTCCCCGTTGTCCTTACGGTACATGGTCAAATGCATACCCATTCCTGTGAAGTCCAGATTTCCTTTATCGTCCAAAGGAATGTGAATATCTCCAAAGCACACTCTTGCGTACCCATAGCGTCCTATGGCGTCCTCTTTGATCTGCAAAACCGGATATTCCTTGCCGTTGTTGTCCACCAGCTTGTAAACGATGGCATCCTCGGTATCGGAATCGGTAAGCTTTTTATTGTACTTGATGCCCATTTCCAGCTCTCCTGTTTCGGGGGCATAGAAGCAAGTGGAGGAGGAGATGGTAATGCTGCCTTGATCGTTCATGAAATCCATGATGATCACTTGGTGTACCTTGTAATCCTCGGTTTCTGCCGCTATCTTTTGGGTAGCCTCTGTAAACCGCTTTTCCGTGTAAAGGTCGGATTCTCTGGTGGTAAACAGTACTGCGAGGATCAAGATCCACACCAAAGCGGAAGCGCCGTATAAAATTCCCTTGAAAATATTCTTCACGACACGGAAGGTTTTTGACTCCCGTTCGTCTCTTACATCGTCAAAATCTTGGTCGGAAAAACTCATTTTTAGTCCTCGTTTCGGGTGACATAATTTTTGTTATTTCTTGGTGGATAACTTGACTTATCCACCGATTTTTTTGCATTCGGTGGATAACTTTTCGGTTTTCCACTTGAAAACGTTAGATTTTGCTGGAACTTATCCACATTATCCACATAGTTATCCACAAAAAACGGTTGCTTTTATGTCAACCAATGGGTGCAGATAACAGGGCGGAAAGGGCGAAAAATGAGGGAATTTATATGGAGCCGAAGTATTTTCGATCCAAACTCCTCATGCGGATAGCGGTGGCAACGTGTTGCTTGCCGATGTGTGCGCATTCTTCAAAATCCGCAATGGTACGGGCAACCTTCAACAGACGGTTGTACCCTCTTGCGGAAAGGCTCAGCTTATCGAACGCTCTGCGGATCAGCTCCTTGGCATCCTCGTCCAAGCTGCAAAACAGCTCCAAATGCTGAGGCTCCATCAAGGAGTTGGCGGTGAGAGGAGCGCCGTTTCGCAGGCGGATGCCGTCAAAGCGGCTTAGGGCAAAGCTGCGAGCCTTTTCAACTCTGGCGCGGATCTGGGCACTGGTTTCGCAGGCGACGGCGGAATGGAGATCATCGAACTCCAAAGCTCCCACCTCTACCTGGATATCAATGCGGTCAAGAACTGGGCCGGATACACGATTCAGATAAGCGCTCTTGCTCTTGGGAGAGCAGGTGCATGCCTTGGTGGGATGTCCGTAAAAGCCGCAAGGGCACGGATTCATGGCGCAAACCAGCATGAAAGAGCAGGGGAAGGTAGCCGACCCCGCCACGCGGGAAATGGTCACCCTATGTTCCTCCAAGGGCTGGCGGATGGTCTCTCTTGCCTTGGGGGCAAATTCGGGGAACTCATCCAAAAACAACACGCCGTTGTGTGCCAGAGAAATTTCTCCGGGCTGGGCATGAGAACCGCCGCCCGCCAAAGCGGCAGAGGAAATATTATGGTGCGGCGAACGGAAGGGACGCCTTGTAAGCAAAGGCTTCAATTCCCCGGAAAGTCCTGCCACGGAATAGATCTTGGAGCTTTCGATTGCTTCCTCGTAGGTCAAGGGAGGCAAAATGTGGGGCAATCGGGAGGCAAGCATACTCTTACCGGAGCCGGGAGGCCCGATAAGCATAATGTTGTGCATACCCGCCGCGGCAACCTCCAAGGCTTTTTTGGCGGTTTCCTGACCCTTTACCTCACAGAAATCCGGTGCGCCGTCAAAGCAGGTATTCAGAATGGTCTCGCCGCAAAATTGCAGGGGCTCAATTGGCAATATCCCACGGAAATGCAATAAGATCTCCCGCACGTCGTGAACGGGGTAGACGTTGATGCCCGGTGCGGCAGAAGCCTCTGCGGCGTTTTCGCTGGGACAGAAGAAATGCTTGAACCCGTTTCCCGCGGCGGAAAGCGCCATTGGCAGCGCTCCGTTGATGGGACGCAGAGTGCCGGACAGAGAAAGCTCACCTACAAATACGGAGCCGGAGAAATCCGCATTCCGCACCTCCTCGGGCTTCAAAAGCGACATCAGAATGGGGAGGTCGTATATGGTACCTTCCTTGCGGATATCCGCAGGAGCAAGATTCACCGTGATCTTGCCGGTCTTCATGGCCAAATTCAAAGCACGGCCCGCAGAACGAACCCGGGCGGCTGCTTCCTTGACGGCAGTATCCGGCAGACCAATGATTTCGAGATGATACTCTCCGGCGGGGACAGAGGTTGCTTCGACCGTAACGATCTGTCCTTCGATCCCCCGCAATGCGGCGGAATAATAGGTGTGTACCATGCTCCAATCCTCCGTCTTTTAGAAAAATCATCCTTATAATAACACATTATTTTTTTATTTTCAATACGAAAAAGCGCAAACTGAATAAATTTTCTGTTAAAAATATGTGCAAAGGAGGAATTTTATGAAATAATTCTAAAAAAGTTGAAAAAAATTGACGTTATCTCTTTACAGAAGCAAAAAAAAGTGGTATGATAAAAGGCACGATAATAAATAGGAGGCTATAAATCATGGCATTTCTGCAAAGAAAAAAAGTTTCCATGGATGGTAACACTGCTGCCGCACACGTGTCTTACGCGTTTACGGAAGTAGCAGCCATCTATCCCATCACCCCTTCCAGCCCTATGGCGGAAGCTACCGACACCTGGTCCGCTACCGATAAGAACATCTTTGGCGAACCTGCAAGAAACATCTTCGGCGACCGCGTAATGTTGACCGAGATGCAGTCCGAGGCAGGCGCTGCAGGTGCAGTTCACGGTTCTTTGGCCGCTGGCGCTCTCACCACCACCTATACCGCATCTCAGGGTCTTCTTCTGATGATCCCCAATATGTATAAGATCGCCGGTGAGCTTCTGCCCGGTGTTATCCACGTATCCGCAAGATGCGTTGCTTCTCACGCTTTGAACATCTTCGGCGACCACTCTGACGTCTATGCTTGCCGTCAGACCGGCTACGCTATGATGGCTGAGACCAACCAGCAGGAAATTATGGACCTGGGTGCTGTTGCACACTTGGCTTCCATTAAGGGCAGAGTTCCCTTCCTGAGCTTCTTCGATGGCTTCCGTACCTCTCACGAGGTTCAGAAGATCGAGGCTTGGGATTACGAAGACCTCAAGGAAATGGTGGATATGGATGCTGTTAACGCATTCCGTGCAAGAGCCATCAACCCCGAGCATCCCGTTCTCCGCGGTTCTGCAGAAAACGGCGATATCTTCTTCCAGCACAGAGAAGCTTGCAATAGCTACTATGAAGCTATTCCCGGCATTGTTGAAGAATATATGGACAAGGTCAATGCTAAGCTGGGCACTGACTATAAGCTGTTCAACTACTACGGTGCGCCCGATGCAGAGCGCGTGATCGTTGCAATGGGCTCCGTTTGCGACGTTACCGAAGAAGTTATCGACTATCTGAACGCTAAGGGTGAGAAGGTTGGTCTGGTAAAGGTAAGACTGTACCGTCCCTTCGTTGCCGAAAAGCTTTCCGAGGCAATTCCCGCTTCCGTCAAGAAGGTTGCAGTTCTGGATCGTACCAAGGAGCCCGGCTCCCTTGGCGAACCTCTGTATCTTGACGTGGTTGCGGCCCTCAGCCGCACTGGCAGAACCGATATCACCGTTGTAGGCGGCAGATATGGTCTCGGCTCCAAGGATACCACTCCCGCTTCTATCTGCGCAGTTTATGAAAATCTTGCGCTGGATACCCCCAAGGGCAACTTCACCATCGGCATCGTGGACGACGTTACCGGTCTCTCCCTTCCTGAGACTCTGGCTGAGGACACTGCTCCCGCAGGCACCATCGCTTGTAAGTTCTGGGGTCTGGGCGGCGACGGTACCGTTGGCGCAAACAAGAACTCCATTAAGATCATCGGCGACCATACCGATAAGTATATCCAGGCATACTTCCAGTACGACTCCAAGAAGACCGGCGGCGTGACCATTTCTCACCTCCGCTTCGGCGACAAGCAGATCAAGAGCCCCTACTACATCACCAAGGCTGACTTCGTTGCTTGCCACAACTCTTCTTATATCCTCAAGGGCTACCGCATCGTTCAGGACGTTAAGCCCGGCGGAACCTTCATGCTGGACTGCCGTTGGACCGCAGAAGAGCTGGATGCTAACCTGCCCGCAGACGTTAAGGCATATATTGC